>NZ_CBFCWJ010000032.1:0-203781 GCF_965601605.1 Gilvibacter sp.
ACGATCGGTTGAATTACAAGATACCAAAAGAACAGCAAATGCAACAATTGCAAATAGCTTTTTCATAGGTGTTTAGGTTAAAAGTTCAAGATTTTAAGGGCGTAAACCTATTTATAATATTTGAAAAATACAACAAAAATGTCAAAAACCCCTAAAATCGCAAAGTCGTTAAATTGTCTGTTATACTTCGTTTTTGCGTCTTGCCTTGTACCAACGTTCAGGGATTTTCTGATTACAGGCGTCCTCATAATCGCGGTACGTGCATGGTAATAACGTATGTCTTTTTAATTTATTATTAACATTTGAAATAAATGGCAATTCTATCCACCATCTACCCGTTTTTTTGCTCTTTTTAAAGCGCAAGGTCTGATCTTCAACAGGAACGGTATAGGTGAGATATTCGCTTTCATTGGTAAAATTCCCGTCATCGATGCGGTAATTCACCCCTTCGGCAAAATACCAGACCATCTGAGCGATGAGCATGGCGGCGCGTTCGGCCTCTCTATTGCCTTCCAATTCATAGATCCCAAAAGAGCTCACCCGATTACTGATTCCGGCATAACGGGCAATGGCGCAAATTTCACGTCCGTCAAAACCATTAGGCATATAGCCATAGTCGTGAGTGAGTTCTGTACTTTTTATCGCAGAGATATCTATCGCTACGATATCGGCATCACGCATAATGGGTTCCACCGATGATATATCCGCAGCGACAGATCCCAAACGATAGGCTTCAAAATAAAGTCGCTCGATAAGATCGATTTCATCCGCAGAATTAAAATAGGTTTGATACCCTATATTGGCGTAATTGAATAAGTTATACGGTTTGTCTACCACCATCTTACCTATATATGAGGTATTGCTAATGGGCAGGTCTGCATCACCCAGATCAAATCGGGAGTCCACATTGACCATATTGACCATGGCACCGCGATCGTCATAAGCGCGGTAGTTGGCGTAAACAAGATCCTGGCTTCCACCTAATATAATAGGTATGATGTTTTGCTGATGTAATTCTAAAACTACTTGACGTAGGGCAAAATAAGTATCTTCAACGCTCTCCCCCGGCATAATGTCTCCCAGATCTGCCAGCTGTACGTGCCAGCTACCCGGATAGAGTCCGTAGAGGGCTTTGCGAATATTATCAAAGGATACTGCCCGCCCGACAAAGTCTGTTGAACGACGATTTTCCTGCACCCCGATGATTGCCAGCTCACATCCGCTGAGATCAGGGAAAGCAATTCCGGGACTGTGAATACGCATTTTGGCGCCCAAAGAATTTTCGGGCAACAATTCTCTGTGGGCTAATACGGCTTTACTGACCGGACTTAAAAAATCTGTCATCTTACTTTTTGGCGGCTGCTTTGCGTTTGGTGGTCTTCTTCTTTTTAGGGGCTTGCTTCTCAAGGATAGCTTCTGCCTCTTCCAAGGTCATCTCTTGAGCCTTGGTAGTTTTTGGCAATTCGACCTTGGTTTTCCCTTTGATCAAATTAAAGCGTCCCCAACGGGCCTTCTCTAAACGAATGCCTGCATCTTCCCAATCGTGAATGAGTTTGTCGCGCTCTTTTTGCAACTTGTCTTCTATCAGGGTCTCAATGTCTTCCCCGCTCAGATTGTCAAAGTCGTACTTCTTGTTCACGTTGATAAACATGCCACTCCATTTGATAAACGGCCCAAAGCGACCCTTACCTTTTTGCACAGGCATGTCTTGATACATATATATAGGAGCGTCTGCTTTTTTCTTAGCCTCAATAAGCTCGATAGCATCATCGAGTTTCACATCTAAAGGATCTTGTCCTTTAGGCAAAGAGATGAATTGTTTTCCAAATCGTACATAAGGCCCATAGCGACCATTGTTAACAGTTACATCTTCTCCTTCATATAAACCGAGATCTTTGGGCAACTTGAATAGATCCAAGGTTTCCTCCAAAGTGATGGTGGTTAATTGCTGATCCGGTCTTAGACTGGCAAACTGCTTCTCTTCATCATCCGGAGCTCCGATCTGGGCCATAGGCCCAAATTTGCCCAGGCGTACCAAAATTGTCTTTCCAGTATCTGGATGTGTCCCTAGGATGCGCTCCCCGCTTTCGCGTTCTGCATTCTCTGCCACATCTTTTACCTGCGGATGGAAGGCCTTATAGAAATCACGCATCATTTCTGTCCACTGCTCATCTCCGTCAGCGATCTGGTCAAAGTCCTCCTCTACCTTAGCGGTAAAGTTGTAGTCTACAATATTGTCAAAGTGATCTACCAAAAAGTCGTTTACGATCATTCCGATATCGGTGGGCACCAGCTTACCTTTATCAGAACCGACCATTTCCGAGAGTTCCTTAGAAACAATATTCCCATCCTTTAAGGTGATCTGTTCGTATTTACGTTCGTTGCCATCAACGGTACCTTTCTCCACATAGTTTCTGTTTTGAATGGTCGAGATAGTCGGCGCATAAGTAGAAGGACGACCAATGCCGAGCTCTTCCAACTTCTTCACCAAAGATGCTTCAGTATAGCGATACGGCGGACGCGTAAAGCGTTCGGTAGCCGTAATGTATTTGTTTCCTAAGACATCGCCTTCTGTTAATGCAGGAAGCATTCCGTCTTGTTCTTCCTCATCGTCATCATTACCTTCCAGATACACTTTCAGGAATCCATCAAACTTGATCATCTCCCCATTTGCACTGAAAAGTTCGCTGTGCGTATTGGCAGCGATCTTCACCTGAGTGCGCTCCAATTGGGCATCACTCATCTGAGAAGCAATGGTACGCTTCCAGATTAGCTCGTACAAACGCGCTTGGTCTCTATCAATATCCACCGCATGACGCGACATATCGGTTGGACGAATGGCCTCGTGCGCCTCTTGAGCACCTTTAGCTTTACCTTTATAATTACGCGGCTTGGAATACTCCTCCCCGTATGATTTGCTGATCTCTTGTTGTGCTGCGGACTTGGCTTCCTCAGAAAGGTTTACACTGTCCGTTCTCATATACGTAATAAGCCCTGCCTCATACAAGCGTTGAGCAAGGGTCATGGTTTTACTCACCGAGAAATACAACTTACGCGAAGCTTCCTGTTGTAAGGTCGAGGTGGTGAAAGGAGCTGCTGGAGATTTCTTCGCTGGCTTTTTGGTCAGGCTGGCAATGGAGAAATCTGCATTGAGGTTCTTTTGTAAGAAGGCATTGGCTGCTTCTGAACTGTCAAAGTTCTGCGGCAACTTAGCTTTTACACTTTTACCGTCCGTAGTTTCAAACATGGCATCCACACGATAAGAAGCCACTGGATTGAAATCCATGATCTCACGTTCGCGCTCTACAATGAGTCTTACAGATACAGATTGAACACGTCCCGCAGAAAGTCCGCCTTTTACTTTTCTCCAAAGTACCGGTGAGATCTCATAACCCACCAAACGGTCCAAAACGCGACGCGCCTGTTGTGCGTTTACTAAGTTGTAATCAATGGAACGTGGATTGGCAATTGCCTTTAAAATGGCAGACTTGGTGATCTCATGAAATACGATACGCTTGGTCTTGTCTTCTGTAAGTCCTAAAGATTCAAACAAGTGCCAAGCAATGGCCTCTCCCTCTCGATCCTCATCACTAGCCAGCCATACGATCTCTGCCTTGGCAGCCATATCCTTAAGCTCCTTGACCAGTTTCTTCTTGTCTGATGGAACAACGTATTTCGGCTTAAAATCGCCCTCAACATCTACTCCTAACTCCTTGGACGGAAGGTCCACAATGTGTCCAAAACTCGAAGCTACCTTGTACTCTTTTCCAAGAAACTTCTCAATCGTTTTGGCCTTTGCAGGAGACTCCACAATAACCAAATTCTTCGCCATATATCTTTTTATTTGGGCTACAAAAGTAGCGCAAATTTTTTTTACCCGTATTTCCGCATTAAAAAAGCCCCGTGTAAAACAGGGCTTTTAGAAGGAATTTAAAGCGAACTTAATTTAAACTAAAACTTGCTATAAGACCGATTCCTTCATCGGTGTACTCATAATTATATAAGGTATTATTCCCGATCATAATGATCCATTGTTCCATAGGAATAACATCAAAAATTTCTAAATCGTTATAGGTAATGATACGAGAAGCCTCAAGCGGATCACTGATATCATATACCGCTAAACCAAAGCTCCCATCACTTACGTAAAGGCGATCCCCTTTCACACCGAGACCATAAGGCTCGTTCATGGTTTCTGATTTTAAAATAAAGGGGTTGGAACGATCCGTCACGTCAACCACATCCAACAAACTATCTGGCTGTCCACACCAGTTTCCACCGCGAACAGTCACATAGGCAATATCGTCTTGTACCACTACAGGGTCACAACCGGTAATGTGTGTTACTTGAGAAAGGTATAAAGGATCTCCAGGATTGCTCAAGCCATAAATGAACATTCCAATTGGGCTACCTATATATAGGTAATCTCCATCACTAAAGATGGTTTCCACACCAGCACCTACTGATGTTTCACCTCTCAATTGTGGGTTGTCCAAGTTGCTGATATCAAAAGAGAAGATTCTAAAGGAATCTACCACATAAAGATAATCTCCTGTAATATTAAAACGCGCTAAAGATCCTCCTGTTCCCGTTCCGCCGCCGCTATCGTTAGCAGATTCCAAGACAAAATCATCATTACGTTCAAATTGACGAAGCTCCGTACGGTATTCCCAACCCACAATCACCTCAGAATCTGGATCAAACTCGTTGTAATTTACTTCCCAGATATTTCCTTCAAAATCTGGCGTCCGCTTGGGAAGTACTTCTTCCAATCTATTTATTAAGGTAGGATTTGCTGGATCGGTAAAGTCAAAAACATACAGATCTAGCCAACTATCTACATATAGTATATCATTCTTAACAGCCATGTCTACATTCCCTGGGACATTGATAAAACCGATTTTAGCAGGATTGGCGGGATCACTATTGTCAATAATATGAATCCCTTTGTATTTATCGTTGACCAGTACGTATTCTTGGTACGCATAGATCTTACCAGATTCTGAGATCTGTTGCACTGGCCCAGGACCAACACTGGATCTAAACTCGGCAATAGGAGTGGTCACAGGAGTGGCAATGAGCACTTCTTCTGTATAGGTATCGTCAGAGCAGCTCCACAGCGCTGCAAGAACAAAAATTAAAAGTAACTTTTTCATCTATTTATAAATTTTTATTTATCCGATAATCAAGCAAATAAAAATTATCTGCGTAGATCAACCGCTTCGCTTTCGCACAAAAAATTTAATATTCCGGTTGGTATGCTAGTAATTAAATTTGTTTGTGCTCATTTCATTAGGTGGTGTTTGTTTAGCAGTCAATTTTATTTCTAGACGCGCTTATTGTTAAAACGTTGCGTTTGATTAATGATTATTTATGAAGGATTTAGCACCCTGACACTTTGTCATAATTTGGATTAAATTCTATCTTTGCACACTAATTGATACCCAAAAGGGCCGTACCCAATTATGGAGAAGATCATAGACGAAAACAAGCAGGGAACTACCCTAATGACTGAAGGCACTGCCTCTAACTCGCGTAAATTATTCATTGAGAGCTACGGTTGTCAAATGAATTTTAGCGACAGTGAGATCGTAGCTTCTATTCTTGCCAAAGAAGGATTCAACACCACTCAAAACCTAGAAGATGCTGACTTGGTTTTGGTCAACACGTGTAGTATTAGAGACAAAGCAGAACAAACCGTTCGCAAGCGCTTGGAGAAATACAACGCAGTGAAAAAGATCAACCCAGGCATGAAAGTGGGCGTTTTAGGCTGTATGGCCGAACGCCTCAAAAGCAAGTTCTTGGAAGAAGAGAAAATTGTAGACCTGGTGGTGGGACCGGATGCCTATAAAGACCTGCCCAACCTTATTGCAGAGGTTGATGACGGTCGCGAAGCAGTAAACGTTATCCTTTCTAAAGAGGAGACCTACGGAGACATTACTCCGGTTCGCTTAGGAGGAAACGGAGTGACTGCCTTTGTGAGTATTACCCGAGGCTGTGATAATATGTGCACCTTCTGTGTGGTGCCATTTACCCGTGGACGCGAGCGCAGTAGAGATCCTAAAAGTATTTTAGACGAGGTCAACGATCTTGCAGCTAAAGGTTATAAAGAGATCACCCTCTTGGGGCAGAACGTAGACAGTTACCTTTGGTATGGCGGCGGATTGAAAAAGGATTTCAAAAAGGCCAGTCCCATGCAAAAGGCAACGGCCACAGATTTTGCTAAACTCCTAAGAATGGTGGCGACGGCACAACCTAAATTGCGCATTCGCTTCTCTACTTCCAATCCACAGGATATGACAGAAGATGTGCTCCACGCCATGGCAGCACACCGCAACATCTGTAATTATATTCACCTGCCGGTACAAAGCGGAAGCACCAGAATTTTAAAGGAAATGAACCGTCAGCATACTCGAGAAGAGTATATGGCGCTTATAGATAAGGTACGTGAGATCATTCCGGATTGCGGAATCTCTCAAGACATGATCGCCGGTTTCCCTACGGAGACTGAAGAAGATCATCAGGACACTTTGAGTCTGATGGAATACGTCAAATACGACTTTGGCTTTATGTTCATCTACTCAGAACGCCCGGGCACTATGGCTGCGCGTAAAATGGAGGACGATATCCCTGAAGCGATTAAAAAACGTCGCTTGACGGAGATCATTGATATGCAGCAAAAGCATTCGGCCTACCGCACCAAGAACTTTGTGGGCAAGACCGTTGAGATCCTCATTGAAAAGGAATCTCGCAGAAGCGACGCTCATTGGAGTGGTCGTACCTCACAAAACACCGTTGCAGTATTCCCAAAAGAAGACTATAAGGTCGGGGATTTTGTAATGGTAAAGATCAACGACTGTACCAGCACCACACTATTGGGTGAGGCAGTTGGGTATAGTGAGAATCAATAGAGAATTAATATGGAATCAATTCAAGCCACAAAACAGCGATTTGGGATCATCGGTAACGATGCCAAGCTCAACCGCGCCATTGAAAAGGCCATTCAGGTGGCCCCTACCGACATTTCGGTATTGGTGACGGGAGAAAGTGGTGTTGGTAAAGAGAGTATTCCAAAGATCATACATTCCCTCTCCCATAGAAAGCACGGTAAATACATTGCTGTGAACTGCGGAGCGATCCCGGAAGGAACTATTGACTCTGAACTTTTTGGACACGAAAAAGGAGCCTTTACGGGAGCTACGGCTACCCGCAGCGGTTATTTTGAAGTGGCTGACGGCGGTACCATCTTCTTGGATGAGGTTGGTGAATTGCCCCTGCCCACTCAAGTGCGTCTACTGCGTGTTTTAGAAAATGGAGAGTTCTTAAAAGTAGGATCCTCCAAGACTCAAAAAACCGATGTGCGCATTGTAGCGGCAACCAATGTGGACATGTCTGATGCGATTGCAAAAGGAAAGTTTAGAGAAGACCTTTATTACCGTTTAAGTACGGTAGAGATTGGTTTACCGCCCTTGCGCGAACGCTCAGAGGACATTCATTTGCTCTTTAGAAAGTTTGCTACGGACTTCGCTCAGAAATACAAAATGCCGACCATCCGCTTGGATGAGCACGCCACGCAATTGCTCTTAAAATATCGCTGGGGTGGGAACATCCGTCAATTGAGAAATATTGCAGAACAGATCTCGGTATTGGAGCAAGATCGCGTGATCAGCTATGAAACGCTGAAGAGTTATTTACCAGATGTGGGTAGCAATCTGCCCGCGGTGATCAATACTAAAAAGTCAGAAAGTGATTTTGCCTCTGAACGCGAGATCCTGTACAAAGTACTTTTTGATATGCAGCGCGATGTCAATGACCTTAAAAAATTGACTTTAGAGTTATTGCGCAATGACGACTCAGAAACAGTACAACGCGAACATTCAGGACTAATCAACAAGATCTATTCAGAGGATGAGCCCGAAGAAACCTTTACAGAAGCTGTTCCCGCCAGACGCGAGCTCATTGTTCCAAGTGACGTAGAGGTTATTGGTTACAACGATACTCCTGCGGTGACCAACGTGGAAGACAAATACCACTTTGCCGAGGAAATTCAGGAAGAAGAGACTCTTTCCTTACAGGAAAAGGAGCTGGAACTGATCAAAAAATCATTAGAGAAATACAACGGTAAACGCAAGGCGGCTGCAGAAGAATTGGGCATATCTGAGCGTACCCTCTACCGTAAAATCAAACAATACAATTTATAAGATGCGGATAGTTCAATGGGTATTGCTTTTAGCAGTTAGTCTGAGTTTCAACAGCTGTAAATACTACTCCTTTACGGGGGCGGATGTTGGAAATGCCAAAACCTTTCAGGTGAATTTCTTCCAGAATCAGGCGGCCATTATTGAACCGGGAATTGATTTGAAGTTCACCAATGACCTGCAAGACCTTATTGTAAATCAAACCAGTTTGGAATTGGTTACCTCCAATGCCGATCTGACCTACGAAGGCGAGATTGTGCAGTATTATATTGCACCAATTACAGCTACATCTCAGAATACAGCGGCGCAAAACCGTTTGACCATTTCTGTGCAAGTGCGTTTTTACAATAAATTGGACGATACCAAAGACCTGCAGCAACGTTTTAGTTTCTATTTTGACTTTGATGGAGATGCAAACCTAACCGGGTCCAGACGTGATGATGTGATCGATGAGATCTATTTGCGTTTGACTCAAGATATTTTTAACGCTACCTTGGCGCGTTGGTAATTTGAACACACAGGAATTTACATACCTCACACAGCGCCCTGCAGAAGTTACAGCAGCGCATCAGCAGCAACTCGACGAGTTATTGCAGGACTTCCCGTATTTTCAAGCGGCACGTGCGCTCCAACTCAAAGCCTTAAAGAACAGCGGCAGTTACAAATACAACGATGCCTTAAAACGCACCGCCGCCCATACATCAGATCGTTCCATTTTGTTTGACTACATCACTTCTGAGATATTTAAGCAAGATGAGGTTGCCCATAAGATCAAGCATCAACACACCAATTTGAAGGAGATTGAATTGGTAGATGCCGAGGTGGTCAGCGCCTCACCGCTTGAGCTCGAACAAAAACTCAAAACCGAACTCCAAAAGGCCAAAGCGGTTTTAGATCCCGATCTGTTTTTGAAGATCGGCACTCCAGAACCTATAGAAAAACTTGAAGACCAGCCTTTGGAATTCAAAAAGGAAGACAAACACTCCTTTGCGATTTGGCTGCAACTTTCCCAAGTGGAACCTGTGGAACGCGAAGAAGAATTACCCGCGGCTATCACCCCTGATCCTAAAGAAGAACGCTTTAAACTCATCGATGCCTTTTTGAGCAACAGCCCAAAGATCGATCCGCAGGAAGAAGCACGCTCTTCAAAGAATTTAGCGAAACCATATACAAAGTCTTCAGACGCCTTGATGACAGAGACTTTAGCCAAGGTTTACCTCCAACAGAAAAACTATAAAAAAGCCATTCAAGCTTACAAAATTTTAAGTTTGAAAAATCCCGAAAAAAGTGGTTTCTTTGCAGACCAAATTCGGGCAATAAAGAAAATAATGGCCCAAAACTCAAAAGACAATGACAGCGTTTAATATATTTCTGATCCTGATCATCTTAATTGCATTCCTACTGGTAGTAGTAGTAATGGTACAGAACCCAAAAGGTGGCGGACTTTCTTCAACCTTCGGAGGCGGAGGCGGTCAGCAGATCGGTGGTGTAAAAAAGACCGGAGACTTCCTTGACAAGAGTACTTGGACTTTGGCTGTACTGCTTTTAGCATTGATTCTGCTTTCTAACATTCCAATTGCCGGTGGCGGCGGATTGGGAGAGTCTAAAGCGATTGATGGTGATGCACCTGCACAAACAGAGCTTCCTGCCACAGACGGGTCTCCAGTGCAGACAGATGAGCAGTAAACTCTGATCAACAATATTGAAATGCCAGCTTTTATGACAAGCTGGCATTTTTTTTTGCATTGTGTCAGGGAGAATTCCAATGGCACAATTTCTGCCTTAACGCAAGCGTAATTTTATTAAACCAAAAAAACACAAATAGATATGGGCTTAAATATTCAACCCCTGGCTGACCGGGTTTTGATTGAACCACAAGAGGCCGAGACCAAAACTGCATCGGGTATCTACATTCCTGATTCTGCTAAAGAAAAGCCACAGCAAGGTAAAGTAGTTGCTGTTGGTAAAGGCAAAAAAGATCACGATATGACTGTACAAGTTGGTGATACTGTGCTCTACGGAAAGTATTCGGGTAGTGAACTCAAGTTGGACGGCCGTGATTATTTGATCATGCGTGAGGACGACATTTTAGCAATTATCTAATCCACAATAATCTAAAGAACCAAGACAATGGCAAAAGATATAAAATTTGATATTGAAGCAAGAGACAGCATCAAACGCGGTGTTGACGCGCTAGCCAATGCAGTGAAGGTAACCTTAGGACCAAAAGGTCGTAATGTGATCATCAGCAAGTCCTTTGGCGCTCCACAAGTCACTAAAGACGGAGTAACTGTAGCCAAAGAAGTTGAATTAGAAGATGCTCTTGAGAACATGGGAGCTCAAATGGTAAAAGAGGTTGCCTCTAAAACCAACGATCTAGCCGGCGACGGTACTACTACCGCAACTGTTCTGGCTCAAGCGATCGTAAAAGAAGGTCTAAAGAACGTAGCTGCCGGTGCAAACCCAATGGATCTAAAGCGCGGAATTGACAAGGCTGTTGAAGCTTTGACCGCTGATCTTGAAAAGCAATCTACCAAAGTGGGAAGCTCTAGCGAGAAGATCATGCAAGTAGCATCGATCTCTGCCAATAACGACACTGTGATTGGAGAATTGATCGCTGAGGCTTTTGGAAAAGTAGGTAAAGAAGGTGTGATCACTGTTGAGGAAGCCAAAGGAACGGAAACTTATGTGGACGTTGTAGAAGGTATGCAGTTTGACCGCGGATACCTTTCTCCATACTTTGTAACCAACAGCGACAAAATGAACGCTGAGTTGGAAAACCCAATGATCTTGCTTTGCGACAAGAAGATCTCTTCTATGAAGGATCTACTCCCTGTGTTAGAGCCTATCGCGCAGCAGAGCCGTACCTTATTGATCATCGCAGAAGATGTTGACGGAGAAGCACTAGCTACTCTTGTAGTAAACAAACTGCGCGGATCATTGAAGATCGCTGCTGTTAAAGCTCCAGGTTTTGGAGACCGCAGAAAAGCAATGCTAGAAGATATCGCTATTCTAACGGGAGGAACCGTGATCTCTGAAGAGCGCGGATTCACTCTTGAGAATGCGACTATCGATATGCTAGGTACTGCAGAGACCGTAACTATTGACAAGGACAACACAACCATCGTGAATGGTGCTGGTAAGAAAGCAGACATCAAAGCACGTGTGAATCAGATCAAATCTCAGATCGAAACTACCACAAGTGATTACGACCGTGAGAAACTTCAAGAGCGTTTAGCCAAATTGGCTGGTGGTGTAGCTGTACTTTACGTAGGAGCTGCCTCTGAGGTTGAAATGAAAGAAAAGAAAGATCGCGTTGACGATGCACTTCACGCTACACGCGCAGCAGTAGAAGAAGGAATCGTTGCTGGAGGTGGTGTAGCCTTGGTACGTGCTAAGAAAGTATTGGACAAGCTTACCACAGAGAACTTGGATGAAACTACAGGTATTCAAATCATCGCTCGCGCTATTGAAGAGCCATTGCGTCAGATCGTTGAGAACGCTGGTGGTGAAGGTTCTGTAGTTGTAAGCAAAGTAATGGAAGGTAAAAAAGCCTTTGGTTACAACGCCAAGAATGACACTTACGTGGACATGCTTAAAGAAGGAATCATTGATCCTAAGAAGGTAACGCGTATCGCTTTAGAGAACGCTTCTTCTGTGGCTGGAATGATCCTTACAACAGAATGCGCCTTGGTAGACATCAAAGAAGATGCTCCAGCCATGCCTCCAATGGGCGGTGGCGGAATGCCAGGCATGATGTAAGCAATCACATCGAAAATTTTAAAAAGCGTCTCCATTTGGAGGCGCTTTTTTTGTTTTACTGCGGATGGAATTGAAGCTCAAGTACAAAAATCGAGTTAGCTTTTATAAAGTTTTACGCCTTAAGCGCGATCCGAATCGTATCTTTAAAATAAAACTTCGGGGGATGAGAAACTTTACTTTACTGGCATTACTACTCTGTACCTTATTGAACTTCGGACAGACCCAAGACAGCCAAACGGCAATATCAGGAGCCTTACAAAACTATTTAGCAGAGCGGCAAAATATTCACCTGCATTTAAACAAGAATCTGTACTTCCCAGGAGAAACCATTTGGTTTTCCGCCTACCTCTTTGAGATCAGTGATGGTTCTCTCAGTACCAACGACGCCAACTTAAATGTGATCCTTTACGATCAGCAAGGGCAAGAGCTTAGCAGTATACTCACAGTGACTAAGGACGGTCGTGCCCACGGATCCATCCTGATCGATCAAAAACAAGAAGGCCAATTGTTGTTTATCAAAGCGTTTACCTCTAGAATGAACGGTTACTCAGAGGATAATTCGTTTATGGCTGCCATTGCATTATTGAACCCATCCGAAGAAACCTCAGCAAACCTCAATAGAAGTCAAGTCTTAGACGTTCAGATCTTACCAGAAGGCGGGCACGCCCTAACCAACGCTAGCAATACCTACGGAATCAAGATCATAAACCCAACGGGCCTGGGAGTCGCTGTTAGAGATATTTCCCTAGTAGACGCAAACGGTCAGGTCATGCAGACGGGCTTAAGAACCAATACCGTTGGAATGGGCAAATTTGTATTCAACCCAGAAATTGACCAACAATACAGCCTTCAATTCACTTATAAAGATCAAACCATAAAGCAAGATTTGCCCAAAGCCGATAGAACCGGGATTGGGATGCACCTGCAACAGAACTTTTCAAATTCCAGCGTTCAGTTGACGGTTTACACCAACGAACAATCCTTGAATTTGGTCAATGACAAAGCGTATAAACTCTATATCCACAACGGAGAGAGCTTTAGAGAATACCCAGTTGAATTTGAATCTGGTTATACAGAATTGACCATGGTTTTCCCAGCGACAAAGCTATTTGATGGAGTCAATACCTTCACGCTTTTTACCGCGGATAATCAACCTGTATTGGAACGGCTGATCTACAAACCTGAGACACTTGTGAGTAGCGAGATACAGGCTAACATCAATCGATTTGACCAAGACACGGTCATTGGTAAACTACAAATCAGATTAGATGATTCTATCAAAGTCAAGACAGCGAGTATCACCGTGGTTTCCGATCAGTCCTTGGCCCTTCAGGATTCTCCCAATATTCTGGTATCTAAAAACCTCAAGCCTTACATCAACGGTTTTATTGAAGATGGGAATGCCTATTTTACCAACTTCAACAGCAGAAAACACTACGCCTTAGATCTACTCATGCTGAATCAAGGTTGGAGCAAATACAAATGGCGCCATGTATTCGCGGCAACAGACAATGCGGCGAAAGAGGATTATTATTTTGATGGTCCCGGAATTAAATTAAAAGGCTATGTACGGGCAAACGATCCTGAAGCTGTTCCCGATCAGTTGCTGTACTACTCCAACGTAAACAAGGAGATCCAGTACGTAAACATTGATAAAAACGGAGATTTTGAGATCAGTGAGATCAAAGGCACCACAGGAACAACCTTTGAATTGGCGGCCATTGACAAAGAAGGTCTCCCAGTACAATGCCAATTCTTTTTTAGCTTGGCACCAACCTCTAAGGACTTAAAATCCAATTTTCAATTAGAAACAGCCAATCCCTTTGCCAAACGTGAGCTGGATGACAGCTTCAGCAATTTTGGGTTTGATGCTAATGCCGAGCAACTCGATGAAGTAGTGGTGGTGCAGAAACCCACTTTGAAATACGAAAGCTATTTTAAAGGCTGGGAAGGCCGCAAAATGACTCCTTCAGAAAGGTCTTACGGAAACTTGAAGGTCTTTATGGGTACCTACGGCTACTATTCGGTATTCTTAGAGAACAACCCGGCGCCAGTTTTTGGTAAATGGGTCATGAATCCCAACGGAAGAGGCAGCAACTTTATCCGTCCCTCTGTTATTGTTGATGGTGTTCCATATGATCCTTTGACGATCGGTGAAATGCTCTCACTTCAAGATGTAGATGAGATATACACGGATCGTATCGGACGCGTGCATACCTTCATTGTTTTCACCAACAGAGAGTGGCAAACACGCAATCAGATCAAAACGGCCAAAACCTTTACACTGGAAAAAGGTTATGCCTCATCCAAAGAGTTTTACACCCCAAAATACCAGTATACAGCAGCGAGCTTTAAAGCCTACGGCTGTTATCATTGGATTCCTCAAGCAGAGGTTGATCTGGCTGGAAATATCGGGTTGAGTTTCGCCAACCCAGAAAAGGATAATGTGAAAATATTGATAGAAGGTATTGACCAAATGGGCAGAGCTTTTAGCACCACCCATTTACTCACTGTAAGCGGCACAAACTAGGCGTTGCGCTGCTTATAATCTTTATAAAGCGAATAGGCGCTAATAGCAACAAGGGTGAGTACCAAAGGGTATAGCACCAACAGATCGGTTCTAACCACCATTTCAGGATCGTCTTGAGTGGCCATCCACTGTTCTACTCGATTATTCCATATAAAAGCTCCTATAGTGACCACTATGGTCAAGGCATATAGGAGTACGCGTTTGGTCAATTTCATAAGTCGAATTTAGCGTCTGCCGCCGTGTTTGCCTTTCATGTTTTTGTGATCTTCTACCACTGCAGGATCACGATACTGACAACATGGATCCAAAGTACCATAGGCAGCATCCGTGGCCTTTTGATTTGGGGTATCATGGCCCACAGCAGCGACACTCTTTTCAATAGCATCGATAGAGGTTTTCTTCTCATTGAAGATCAGGCTCAACTGATGAGTCTCCATGTTCCAAACCGCTCTTTTCACTCCGATAGTTTGAACCGCAGCTTTTTCTATGCGCGCCTTACACATACCGCAAACACCATCAACTTCAATGCTGGCTTTAGCGTTCTTATTTTGAGCGTAGGTCAATCCAACACTCATTATTGCTAATACAAATAGTAACTTCTTCATTTAATTCATTTTTAAGCGTAAGCCCGCATACACCATTCTTCCAAAAATCGGGCCGTAAACAAAAGTGGTATCAAAATTATCTCCAAAGGGATTCTCCGCACTGATCACAGGATCTGTTTGGCGTTGATCCGTAATGTTTTCGCCTCCCAAATATACTTCAAAAGACTCAGAAAACACCTTGGTTATCTGTCCGTTAAGGGTTCCGATGGAGGGAGAACGCTCCGGACGTTGGAATTCTACAGGATTTTGCGAGGTATTCGCAAAACGCGCCTGATCCAACCAATTATAGGTCAAATCGAACTTCCAAGAAGGGCTTTGATCTGCCTTGTTGATCTCATAACCTAGATTGGCAAAGATCCGATTTCTGGGCGTTAAAGGACGTTCCAATCTTCCGGAATCATAGTCGATCTGCACATCATAGAATTTATAGGCCGATCTGAAATCCAGATTATCAGCCAACTCGTAGTTAAACTCAAACTGAAAACTGTTGGCATAACTACTGCCCTCTAAATTGTAAAAACGAATGGCCGTTGGAGTTTCCCAATCCACGACCACTTGGTTCTCAAAATCGGTTCGGTAAAAGTCCAAAGCAATATCCGCTTTACGCCCAAAGAGCTCAAAGCCTTGTATAAAGGATACGCCATAGTTCCAGGCAATCTCAGGATCCAGGCCGTAAATACTTCCGCCCTCATCATTAATGGCAATGGTTCGGTTGGTCGCAAATAGCTGTTGATTCTCTGTAAAAATATTGGCCGATCGGATTCCACGACCCGCAGAAATTCTAAACACTCCTTTGTTCCAGACCTCATAGCGGGCGTGCAATCGCGGCGTGACAAAAAAGCCAAATCGGTTGTGATTGTCTACACGCAATCCAGCGGTCAAAGTAAGCGCATCTAAATTGTCAAAGGCATACTCAAAGAATCCACCAACGGAGTTTTCAATACGATCATAGTTAGTGCCTTCAACCAATTCATCATAGGCATCATGGGTAAAACCGATCCCTGTTTTGATCTTATGTCTGGAATCACTGATGATGGAATTGTAGATCACGTTTCCGTAAAAACTCTGATGAGTGATGTCATAATTACGCAAACCAAAGTAGGATTCTTGCTTGTGATAGCTAAAGGCTCCTTGGATTCCCAAACTGCGCCAAGGCAGTTCTGTGTTGACAAAACCGAGCTTTCCAGAGACATCAAAACGCTGGGTATCTATCTCAGAGCCCCATAGGTTTGTCGTACCCCTATCGCGACTCGGGTCAAAGTCCTTTTGCCCAGTTTGTTTACTGTCATTCAAAAATCTAACATTGATAAAGCTCACTATGCCTTCTTCAGTATCCGTGTATTGCCAACGATTCATCACGTTGATCTGCTCCTGCAAAGGCATATCTAAAAAACCATCATCATTGCGATCGTTCTTTTGATTACGGATATTACCGTGCACATAAAGCCCCGTTGACCATTTATCAGTCACTTTTTGGTTCCAGTGGAAATTCCCTTCCAGGCGTCCACTTAAATTTCCATAGAGATTTAGGAAAAGTGGAACATCTGTGGTGGGTTTTTGAAGTTCTGCGTTGATCTGTCCGGTAATGCTCTCAAAACCGTTGATAACGCTTCCAGAACCCTTAGTGATCTGGATGCTCTCTACCCAAGTTCCTGGAATAAAGCTCAAACCATAGGTTTGGGCAGCCCCTCTAATTGCTGGAATATTCTCTGTAGTGATCAGTATATAAGGACTGGTAAGCCCCAACATTCTGATCTGACGCGTTCCTGTTACGGCATCGGAGAAGTTTACATCAATGGACGGATTGGTCTCAAAACTCTCAGACAGGTTGCAACAGGCCGCCTTGAGCAACTCATCACTGCTCACCAGAACTACATTTTGTGCTTGAATAAAGGATCTAGAAGAGGCCTTTTTCTCCACACTGACCGTCACAGCATCTAAGCTGCTGTCTGGCTCCAAAGTGTGGACAATTCTACCAAGACCAGAAACGGTCAAGGTATCGTCTTTAAAGCCAACATAACTGATCACCAATTGCTTGTATTCTGGCTTATAGGGCAATTCAAAATTACCTTCAAAGTCTGCAACTGTGCCTATTTTCGTGTCCAACCAAATAAGGTTGACACCTCCCAAACCAACTTCTGTATCAGCACTACCATCAAGGATCTGTCCGGTAAGCATCTGCTGTCCAAATAGACTGAGCGGCGTCAATAGTAAAATTAAAAACCACTTTTTCATAAGACTACTGTTTGGGTGAGCATATAAATAGCCATGATGATCATAACCGCGTTTTCTATCAAAGTAGCCTCAGTCATTGGGAGGTTAAGCCACGTACCTAAACAGGCGCAGCGGATCTCTCTCTTGTCCAAAATAGACCGTAAGATTCCAACAGTTGTTATGCTTAGCAAAACCAAAGTGGTCACAAAAACAGGTACAAGCCCGATTTGTAATAACAGTAAAGTTCCCAAAGTCAGTTCAATGAATGGATAGGCCCATCCATAGGGTCGAAACGCCTTGGCTAAGGGATCATACATTGCAAAACTGTCAGGAAATCCTTTTAGGTCGAGGAGTTTAAAGAATCCGAAGACCAAAAAGAACAGCCCCATAAAGTCCATCATAGCTTCCTTAAGGGAAAATGATTGATAATTCAATAAAGCGGTAGCTACTAACAGACCCGCAAAAATGATTAATAGCGGTCTGAGTTGTTTGAGCTTTGAGGACTTAATGGGTTCTACCTCAGAAGATGGGTTTAAACGGTACCGCTCACCTAAAGCTTGTTGCAGTATCATTTGCGGCTGCGTTTTGGATACCTCCAATAGAGCGGTGCCGTCTTCTAAAGAGACGTTTGCCTCGCTAACTCCTGGCAATGCTTCCAAGGAGTTCTTGACGCTTTTGACACAACCCATGCAAGTCATGCCTTTTATATGTATTAATTGTGTTGACATTTATAATGTATAGTGATTAACAATAGATCAAGGGATCATCGTTAGCGCCCGCGCATGCAGGCCTATACATCAAATGAGGTAGGTCTCGTAAAGAATAAATAAAGGAGTATCATCAGGCGGTGGCCTATAATAGGGCAAGCCAGAGTGGGCTTGAGCAATTTCTTCAAAATGGAAATGCGAGTAAAGAACGGGGGCAACCCACACATAGTCTAACTCAAAATCGAAGTCAAAAGCAACTTTGGAGTAATCATCGTCCAGTTCGATCTGCAAGTATTCGTTATCACAACAATCCATGATAGGCGCTGTGGTCTCGCAATCAGAAGCTGGCATCACCATACCACAGCTCAAAGCCGCATGACCCAAGGTGATCTCACCCATCATTTTATGCTCCCCACAGTAGTGTTCAGCATAAGTGAGTCCGGCACTGCTCAGCAGTATCAAAACAGATAATATGGTTGCAATTACTCTTTGCACACTACAAAATTACAAAAACTGAGTAAAGTGGTGGAAACCTAACAATACTTTAACTACTCTTGTTTGAGCGCGTCAAAGACTGTTTGACCATTTTCTATAGCACTGAGCATCTGCTCTTTAAGCGCTTCAACGCTTTGTGCATATTTCTTTAGACTGTCTGTTTTAGCAGCATTAAGCGGCTTTCCTTTATTGATCTCTTCAAAATCAAAGGCACCACCAAATGCACGCATCCAATCCATCATGGCTGTATTGGCCGATTCAAGATCATCAAGCACCTTTTGCTGATCTGCCGTTCTAAGACTGTCCGGAACAGCTTCTGAGATCTGCTCTTGTAGCCTGGATATATCACTCATTTTAGGCATGAGCTCATCGTGCACGGCAACAACGGCTTCCATCTCATTATTACACGAAACCAGAAGTATTCCTATAAGAAAGAGCATGATAGATTTTAGGGTTCTCATCTTTGGTCTTTTTTAGTTAGCAGCTGCAGCTTCAAAAGTATCTGAAACGCGTCCGCAGTTGAGCATTACGTCACCAAAATAAGGGTTGTAGATCTCCTCACTGTTAGATAACCAATAAGCTCCCGTGTTATTGAAGGCCATTGGGCAGTATTGTTTGTAGACCGCACCGCCTTCAATATTGTCAATTACCAATTGCTCCACAATTGGCGTTAAACGGTTAAAACCTTCTCTTTGCGAAGCAATCTCTTTGGATTCCATCACGAACTGAGCTGCCATAAAGGTCTCTTCATCAACTCCCATATTTGAAAAAGCCGTCAATAAAGCGTCTGCTGCCTTGGAAGTTGCCGCTACGTCTGAATTAACCAAAGTGGTCTTAAGAGCAATATAAGCGTCAAAGATGGGTCCAACTTTTGGATCTTTAAACTTAGCTGTGGTAGCAGCTGCCTCATATTTAGGTTTTGCAGTCTCAGTGGTTTGAGCCTCTGCAGATTCAGTTTCTGAATCTGGAGTCTGTTTGGTCTCATTTTTACAGGCAGTGAAGCAGATCACTAGCAACGATAGGATCAAAAAAGATGGGATTCGCATACAGTTGAATTTTATACTACAAATATACTTTAAGCCTCCGCATCTTTGGTGTTGTTTTCATAATAAAATGCGGGAATCAGCAAGATAAGAAGCAAGGGCTGGATCAGAAAACGTCTAATGTAGAATAACCCCTCTAGTGGCGGTTGTTTTAACGCAATTAACACCCAAAAGCTGATAAATAGTAGTAAAAAAGCAGCAAGCAGTATCCAAAAGGTCAATCGGGTTTTGGAAGCGTTGAGAAACCAAAGTTGAATGATCGCTATGGTGATCGCACCAGTAATCCAAAAGCGCAGGGCCATAACTCCTAATAGTTTACCCATAGCCAAAGTTGGCAAAGCTTGGCCTTGGTATTGCCCCTTAAAGAAGGCATCCAAAGGATCGTAGAACCAATCTGCGGCGTACATCCGCAGCGCAACTAAAGCGCCGAACAGCAATACAATTGACCCAATACGCAGACCTCTACCCATTAGTTTTACGTTTTTTAAAGACTCCAACCCAAAGCATCCACAAGAGCGCCACAAGGCCGTAAATCAAGGCCGGAAAGACCACTTGATGCAAGAGCGGTTCTTTCTCTGGATGGTGATAAAGGGCAATAGCTAAAATTCCAATGCGCAGTAAATTAATTCCGTAGATCAAAACGGCTCCTGCGAAAATAAAAACCAGTGTCTTTTTGAGTGCCTTTTTGAAAGCAACCACAAAAGCTGCAAAAAGAATAATTATGCTGACCGCGTTACAACCTTCAATGATCCGTGCCACCAGATCTCCATTAATAAAGAGTTGCAGTTCTGGCTGGCCACCGGAAGGAAGGACCTGCGCTTTATATCCCCAACCATTGATAAGTGCCTGTGCTTGTTTGCCCACCAATCCCGTAAGTGGATCCGCAGCATTTTCTGCAGTAGTTAGGCTGATGTAGATCAGATAGATTAAAGACAGCAGCAAATAGGTCCCAAAAAAGAGTCCTAAGAATTTAAAAACTGCTCGATGTTCTGTAAAGAGTTTGCGAAGCATCCGACTGCCTATTGGTCAAATTTAGACAAAATGTTTGAGCTCGAATATTTTAAAATTAAGCCACAATCGCACTATTAAAAATCCAAAGTGCTTCTTACCTTTGACCTTTACAATTTTTGTTATGAATTTATCTGCATTACAACCCGCCGTTAGCACGATCATTGAAACTCATAAAGACAGTCCCGATACTGCCATGCAAGGGATTTGTGACCTGTTGCAAGCTGAAGTTTCTTATTACGATTGGGTGGGATTCTATTTTGCTGATCACGACAAACGCTTGCTGCATTTAGGAAAGTTTGCCGGTGAGCCGACGGATCACACTACTATCCCATTCGGTAAAGGTATTTGCGGACAAGTAGCAGAGTCTAATGCCAATTTTGTGGTGCCGGATGTAAAAGCGCAAGACAACTATATTGCCTGCAGCATCACGGTAAAGGCAGAGATTGTTGTTCCTTTATTTAAAGACGGAGTTAATATTGGACAGATCGATATTGACAGCAATACCATTGATCCTTTTAGCCCTGCGGATGAAGACTTTCTAACCTGGGTTAATACTCAGTTGGCTGAGATACTGTAAGGCAAGAGTTACATTCCCGTACGGATCGCCTCTACTGGATCGAGTCGTGACGCAGAGATCGCTGGAATGATACCGGAGATCAAACCGATGAATACGGAAATACCGGTTCCAATAAACATATTCCAAGGAGAGAGAATAAACTCAAAGTCACCTGCGACTTGAGAAGCCGCGATGGACGCTAGGAATACAAAGAAGAGTCCAATTGCACCACCAATGATGGCCAAAATGATCGCTTCAAAAAGGAATTGGAATAGAATGAACTTGTTCTTCGCTCCTAAGGATTTTTGAATTCCAATAAGATTGGTGCGCTCCTTTACACTCACAAACATGATGTTCGCGATACCAAATCCACCCACCAAGAGGGAGAATCCACTAATGATCCAGCCAATTACATTGAGCTGGCCGGTAATATTGTCAATGGCATCTGAAAAGCCTTGTAGTTGATTTAAAAAGAAGTTGTTGGTGTCGTCTGAACGGAGTCCTCTAAAATTCCGCATTTTAGCGGTAAGTGCTGCATTGAATTCGCCTTGATCAACACCTGTCTTAGGTTTGATCACTATAAAAGGGAATACGGATTTGTTGTTGTCTCCAAAGATCCGACGGCCAATGTTCACAGGCAAAAATGTCGCTACATCTTTACTATTACCGAAAAGTCCGCGCCCTTCCTTTTCCATAACTCCAATCACACTCAATCGACGCCCGTACACACGTAAACGTTTGCCCAGAGCTTCATCAGCTCCGCCAAACAGCGTGTTAGCTACCTCATCGCCAATAACGATCACTGGAGCTCCGCGAACGGATTCTGATTCGTTAAAGAAACGACCCGCTTGCAGTTTCACATCTTCAATCCGCGTTTGCTGATCGGTAACAAAGATCATTTCTACATTCTCAATGAAGTTTTCTTCAAAACGCACCGTCTCAGGAGCCACATTGATCTGATAAGAGGCTCCGTAAACGTCCGGCACCTGTCTGAGAATCATTTGATATTCCTCATAGGTTACATCTGGGAACTGCTCGCGTTTCCAGATCGGGATGTCTGTCGGCCCAAAAGAAAAACGCGCCAAGAATAGGGTGCGATTATCTAGGGAAGAAATGCTGTCTTCAATGTCTCGTTTTAAAGAATCTACTGCCGCCAATACCGCGATGATCGAAAAAATACCAATGGTCACTCCCAAAAGTGAAAGGAAGGTTCTGAGCTTGTTGTTCTTCAGTGCGCTGATAGCGAACACAAAGCTTTCTTTTAGGATGCGGAAGTATATCAACATGAGATGATCAGCGCTTTTTAAAAACCCTTGAAATAGCGGGTTTAATTGTAATACGAAGATAAGACGTTTTCAGTAAGGATATGTTACAATTTTGCTAATGAAATCCGTACTTTTGCCCTTTAAAATTTTTACTTCAATGAGCGGCACAAAACAAATTCAATCGGCACTAATCAGTGTATTTCACAAAGACGGACTGGAACCTATCGTTAAAAAACTCCACGAGTTTGGCGTAACCCTTTATTCTACGGGAGGTACAGAACGATTCATCCAAGACCTGGGAATCCCCGTTGTGGCGATAGAAGATGTGACCAGCTACCCTTCTATTTTAGGTGGACGCGTAAAAACGTTACACCCAAAGGTTTTTGGAGGAATTCTAAACCGTCAAGACCATGAAGGTGATATTGAAGAGATGGCAAAATTTGAGATCCCACAATTGGATTTGGTGATCGTAGACCTCTACCCTTTTGAAAAGACAGTAGCTTCTGGTGCTAGCGAGCAAGACATTATTGAAAAAATTGACATTGGAGGAATTTCTTTGATCCGTGCAGCCGCCAAAAACTTCAAAGACACCGTTTGTGTTTCTTCTATGGAAGACTACAACGACTTCTTGCAGCTCATTACGGAAAGCGGCGGAAGCACTACTGTTGCAGACCGCAAACGCTTTGCAGCACGCTCATTCAATGTATCTTCTCATTACGATACAGCGATCTTCAACTACTTCAATGCCGATCACGAGATCGCTGCGCTAAAAGTGAGTGAAACCCAAGGGAAGGTGTTGCGTTACGGAGAGAACCCACACCAGCGTGGATTCTTCTTTGGTGACTTCGATACCATGTTTGATAAACTTCACGGCAAGGAACTCAGCTACAACAACCTTCTGGACGTGGATGCTGCAGTAACTTTAATGCTAGAGTTTTGGGGTGAAGCGCCAACCTTCGCCATTTTAAAACACAACAACGCTTGCGGGATTGCACAGCGCGATACGGTTCATCAAGCCTATGTAGATGCATTGGCGGGTGATCCTGTTTCTGCCTTTGGAGGAATCTTGATCTGTAATACCACTATCGATGCAGCTACTGCGGAGGAGATCCACAAACTCTTCTGTGAGGTAGTGATTGCTCCTGATTTTGATGCGGATGCCCTGGAGATTCTCAAAGGCAAAAAGAACCGCATCATGCTTAAAATGAAGCAAACAGCCCTACCAGAGACTATTGTTCGAGCTTGTTTAAACGGCGCTTTGGTACAGGATAGAGATCACAAAACAGACACTGCAGAAGATTTAACACAAGCCACTGACAATAAACCGTCAGATTCTGAGTTAGCAGATTTACTATTCGCTAGTAAAGTGTGTAAGCACACCAAGTCCAACACCATTGTTTTGGCCAAAGGAAAACAACTTTGCGCCAGCGGTACCGGACAAACTTCTCGAGTAGACGCCTTACGTCAAGCGATTGACAAAGCAAAAAGCTTTGATTTTAACCTCAACGGGGCGGTTATGGCTAGTGATGCTTTCTTCCCGTTTCCGGACTGTGTGGAGATCGCTGATAAAGCCGGAATCAAAGCAGTGATTCAACCGGGTGGATCCATCAAAGACCAACTCAGTATTGACTACTGCAACGAGCACGGTTTAGCCATGGTTATGACGGGAACGCGTCATTTTAAACACTAGAGGGAAAATCGGCGCGACAAGTGCGGTAAAAGTCGATTCTGCTTCATTAATTTTATTACTTTTGTGTGACACTGATCTTCAGGCCACTAATTTTAAAGCTGCACGCACAATTTTATGGGATTTTTCGACTTCTTAACAGAGGAAATAGCAATCGATCTGGGCACTGCTAACACCCTGATTATACACAATGACAAAGTGGTGGTAGACGCGCCTTCTATCGTGGCCAGAGACCGTTCCACAGGCAAAATCATTGCCGTAGGTCGTGAGGCCAATATGATGCAAGGAAAAACTCATGAGAACATCAAAACGATTCGTCCGCTTAAAGACGGCGTAATTGCAGACTTTGACGCCTCAGAATCGATGATCAATATGTTCATTAAAGACATCCCGGCTATTAAGAAAAAACTCTTCAAGCCTGGATTGCGTATTGTGATCTGTATTCCGAGTGGTATTACAGAAGTGGAGATGCGTGCGGTAAAAGAATCCGCAGAAAAAGTAAACGGTAAAGAAGTCTACCTGATCCACGAACCTATGGCCGCCGCTATTGGTATTGGAGTTGACATCATGCAGCCTAAAGGAAACATGATTGTAGATATCGGTGGGGGAACCACGGAGATCGCGGTGATCGCTTTAGGCGGAATTGTCTGTGACAAGTCTGTGAAGATCGCAGGTGATGGATTCACCAACGACATCATTTACTATATGCGTACCCAACACAACCTTTACGTTGGGGAGCGCACAGCAGAGAAGATCAAGATTCAGATCGGAGCTGCTATTGAGGACCTTGAATTACCGCCAGACGATATGGCCGTTCAAGGACGTGATCTGCTAACTGGGAAACCGAAGCAGATCCAGACCTCTTACCGTGAGATCGCCAAAGCTTTGGACAAATCGATCTTGCGTATTGAAGACGCCGTGATGGAGACCCTTTCTCAAACTCCTCCAGAATTGGCTGCCGATATTTACAACTCCGGAATCTATTTGGCCGGAGGTGGTTCTATGCTTCGCGGATTGGACAAGCGCTTGTCTCAGAAGACAGACCTGCCTGTTTATATCGCAGAAGATCCGTTGCGAGCGGTAGTTCGCGGAACCGGAATTTGTTTAAAAAACATAAGCAAGTACAAAAGTGTGTTGATCCCGTAATAGTCACCAAGCATGCAGCAGCTAATTAATTTCTTTATTCGAAAGAGGCATTTTCTGTTGTTTTGCGTGTTGGTGCTGCTCGGACTCTATTTCACCTTTCAATCCCGATCCTATCATTCTGGAAAATACCTCAGCGCTGCCAATGGCATTAGCGGAACTCTATTTAGTTGGACCTCTGGAATAAGCGACTACTTGAACCTTAAGACGCAAAATGAGTTGCTCCAAATTGAGAACAGTCAATTACGAGAGGCTGTGGGCAATGTGGATTCCGTTTTTCAAAGTCAAGCTTCGCTGAGTTCTTTATGGGGAGCCGTAGATTATATTCCGGCTCGAGTGATCAACAACAACTACAGCAGAACAAAAAATTACTTGACCATTAAAGGCGGTGAGAAATTAGGTATACAAACCAGTATGGGGGTAGTAAGTCCCAACGGAATTTTAGGAATCACAGATAAGACTTCCAACGGCTATGCAACGGTCTTGTCGATCTTAAATACTCAATCCAGCATAAACGCTAAACTCACTAAATCCAATCATTTTGGCACCCTGCAATGGGACACCAGAGATCCGAATATTGTACAGCTAATAGATGTACAACGCCTCGCACCTTTAGCCATAGGCGACAGTATAGTGACGGGAGGGCGTTCTACCATTTTCCCGGCAGGAATACCCATTGGGGCCATTGAAAGTTATGAACTGGATCAATCTGGCAATTACTACGTGGTGCAAATCAAACTGTTTAACGATATGACCAATTTAGGTCCGGCCTATGTCATTAAAATGCCAGACGCGTCAGAGATTCAGGAACTAGAAGAAACCATCCCCGATGAAGAATGAGGTGATCTCCAATAGTATTCGGTTTGTGCTGCTCCTGCTCTTGCAGGTGTTGGTTTTGAACAATGTGGCCTTGTTTGGCTATATCGTTCCATTCCTATATGTGATCTATATTTTGAGGTTCCCGGTTACTGGAAATCGATCGGTTTTGCTCGTTAGTAGTTTTCTTTTAGGATTATTTGTAGACATCTTTAGCAATACCGGAGGGGTTCATGCCGTTGCTAGTGTAACGATGGCTTACAGCCGCCCGCTTTTTTTAAAGACCTCTTTTGGAATAAGCTATGAATACAATGTGGTAAAGATCATTGAAATGCCTTTAGGCGGGATCATTACTTATGTTTTGGGCGCTGATTTTGTACATCATTTTATACTGTTTAGCTTGGAAGTCTTTAGCCTGAGCCAATGGGCGCTGGTTTTAAAATCAACCTTGTTCTCGGTACTGTTTAGTAGTTTGTTGATCTTAATAAGTTTCATCCTTTTAGGCTCCAGAAAACGATGAGAAAACTCTTGCTTTTAGGACTTACCCTGTGCAGCGGATTGGTATTCGCCGCCCGCCTCTTCTATCTGCAGATCTACGATTCCAGTTTTCAGAAGCTCTCGGAGAACAACGCCATTAAAATGGTTTATGACTTTCCCGAGCGCGGATTCATCTTTGATAGAAACGGAAAACTCCTAGTGGCCAATCAACCTGCCTATGACATCATGGTCATCCCGCGAAACGTTAAAGATTTGGATACACTTTCCTTTATTGAGGATTTGGGAATCAGCAGGGAAGAATTTGACAAAAAGCTGAGCAAGGCCTGGACCTATTCACCTCGAATTCCTTCGCCTTTTATGCCGCAGCTCACCAAGGAAGAGTTTGCCGCCTTGCAGGAGAAGATGTATCAATACAAGGGCTTCTTTATTCAGAAACGCTCTTTGCGAGACTATCAGGTAGCCCATTCTGCTAATGTTTTAGGATTCATTGGAGAGGTTAATGACGGCATCATGAAGCGTAATCCTTATTACCGTTTGGGAGATTATATCGGTATGACGGGTATAGAAAAGCAATATGAAGAAGTCCTTCGCGGAGTTAAAGGTGTTAAGTACATTCAAAAGGATCGCTTCAACAAAGACATCGGTCCGTATAAAGAAGGAATCTTTGACACCATTCCGGTTTCTGGACGCGATATCGTGTTGACCTTAGATTCTGAACTTCAAGCGTATGGTCAATTGTTGATGCAAAACAAACGCGGCGGCATTGTTGCCATTGAGCCTAAGACCGGAGAAATCTTATCCTTGATTACCGCGCCTTCTTACGACCCGGATTATTTAGTAGGCCGCAAGCGTTCTAAAAATTATACCGCGCTTTACAACGATTCCATTGCCAAGCCACTTTTTGACCGTGTTTTAGAGGGACAATACGCGCCTGGTTCTCCATTTAAGGCCTTGACCTCTTTGATCGCGCTAGAGGAAGGAGTGATCACCGCAGATGAGCGGATCAGTTGTAGTGGAGCTTATTATTACGGCGGACGCAAACCACTTGGTTGCCACGCCCACCGCGGACCCTTAGATATGGTTGGAGGTATTGCTAACTCTTGCAACACTTACTTTTGTACAGCTTACAGGCGAACCATTGAAAAATATGACAGCCCTCAAGAAGGAATAGACGCTTGGCACAATCACTTAGAAAGTTTTGGGCTTGGAAACTATATGGGCTATGACTTACCCAGTGGCCGCAAGGGCTATATCCCAGACTCTGATTTCTACAACCGCAGTTATAATTATCCGAAGTACCGCTGGTACGCAACAGCAACCATCTCCAATGCCATTGGTCAAGGAGAAGTCACTATGACACCCATGCAGATGGCTCATACCGCATCTGTGATTGCTAACAAAGGTTGGTTCTATCGTCCGCATATCATTAAACAGATCAAAGGCGTAGATACCTTACCACAGAAATACACGGAAAAACACTATAGCTCCATCTCTCCAGAGCACTTTGATCCTGTTATTGAAGGCATGTTTGACGTGTACAATGAAGGTACTGCGGAGTATATTCAGATTCCTGGTATTGAGATCTGCGGAAAGACCGGTACAGCGGAAAACTTTACCCGAATTGATGGAGAAGTTGTTCAATTGACGGACCACTCCATCTTTGTGGCCTTCGCTCCAAAAGACGACCCTAAAATTGCCATTGCTGTTTTTGTAGAGAATGGTTATTGGGGATCTCGTTGGGCAGGACGAATCGCCGGACTGATGATTGAAAAATATTTACGCGGTGAGATCTCGCGCCAAGACATGGAGGATTTTGTGATTAACGGCAGCTTGGAAGACGAATACGCCAAACCATTCTTAGGAGAGCCTTTTTTAATCAACCAATAATGCAACGCAACAGCACGCTTCAAAATATTGACTGGATCACCGTGATCCTCTACTTGCTTTTGGTTGCTGCAGGCTGGATGAATATTTATTCAGCCTCACTTTCAGATACCGCAGTTTCCTTTACGAACCTCGACAACATTTACGCCAAGCAACTGTTCTTTATTGGTCTGAGCTTGGTGCTCATTGTGTTCATCTTGGCTGTAGATGCTAAGTTCTATGAACGCTTCTCCAGCGTCATCTACTTGATCGCTTTAGCCAGTTTACTTGGGCTATTTATCTTTGGAAAGGACATCAATGGAGCGCGCAGCTGGTATTCTTTCGGCTCCTTCGGATTACAACCGTCGGAATTCGCTAAAGCGGCGGCGGCACTTGCCTTGAGTAAATACCTCAGTGATATTCAAACCAATATAAAGCTGTTCAATCATCAATTAAAGGCCTTTTTGATCATCCTTTTACCCGCCTTGTTGATCGTGCCACAGCCCGACCCCTGGGAGTGCGTTAATCTTTACTGCTTTGATCTTTCCGCTCTACAGAGAAGGTTTGCATTTCATTTACCTACTCTTGGGCTTTATTGCTGCCTTTTTGTTCATTTCAACCCTGCTCATCGGCGCTTATTGGGTAGCCGCAGCCGTGGCTGTAATTGCTCTTTTGCTTTGGTTCAAGAACAGAAAGAAGAAACGCAACTTGGGTAAATATGTCATCATTACCGGAGCCTGTGTGGGCTTCGCATTTTCTGTGAGTTATATTTTCAACAATGTGTTTGAACAGCGCCACCGGGATCGTTTCAATATTGTATTGGGGAAAGAAGTAGATACGCGAGGCATTGGATACAATACCAATCAAAGTGAGATCGCTATTGGTAGCGGCGGATTTTTGGGTAAAGGTTGGACCAAAGGAACTCAGACCAAAGGAAACTTTGTCCCGGAACAGCACACTGATTATATTTTCAGTACGGTAGGTGAAGAATGGGGCTTTTTAGGAAGCATCTTTGTGTTGATCCTCTTTCTGTGGTTGATCATTCGCCTGCTGATCTTAGCAGAAAGGCAAAAGCAACAGTTTGCCCGCGTATATGGTTACAGTGTAGCAGCTATCCTCTTCTTTCACTTCTTTGTAAACATTGGAATGGTTACAGGTTTATTCCCAACAGTGGGAATACCACTCCCCTTCTTTTCTTACGGAGGATCTGCACTATGGGGCTTTACGATCTTGCTGTTCATCTTTGTTAAGTTAGACTCCAGCAACTTTATCAATCGCTAATCTATATTGTAATACAGTCGGTCTATTCTGGATTGTAGTTCTTCCTGCTCAGCGGAGGGAAGTTTCGCAAAAAAGTCGATCCCTGTAGCCTGCTCGATCTCATCCACAGATACGATATAATCCGAATAGCGGCTAATGTCCTCTCGATGGGGAATCAAAAAAGCAATAACGCGATACTCCCCGCGATAGGTTATCCACAACAATTTTATAAAAAGCAGCAGGAACACTCACCTGTTCAGAACCAATAGCATCTATGGGGTTTTTAAGCACGCCACCTGTAATGACAAAGACATCATCATTTTCCTTGGCCCAGCGACGCACACGCTGCTCCAAATAATTCCAAACACCGCTATTAAAATCGTGCAGTTGCGGACTGATATTACTGGTAAAGAAAGTGTCCTTAAAAGCGTCGTAACTAAATTCCATATCGGCTGCAGCTACTAAATGTCCACGGTCGTAACCCGAATTCTTATAGTTCCGCCAATGTGCGGACTTGGATTTCACCTTGGGATCTTGCTCAAAATACGGACGGTCAAAATCATTATTTACCACCTGCTCTTCTCGTAAGGTATACGCTACCCAATTGGCTTGTTCATGAGTTTCATTGTAGGATAAAGTGTAATAATCATGACTTACCACAAGCATCTCCGGCAGGGTATAGCACTGCTCCAAAAGTATCAGAGCTGTTATCGACATCCACTTCTGTTGCCTCCCACAGGGTTATTATCGATATAGCCCTCCAAATAATACAAGGCAATGGTTACTACAACGATCAGGATGGGATATATATATACTTCCGATTCATTTTTACATCTTGACATCAAGCGCATCTCTAAGCGCATTACCAATAAGCATAAAGGCCATTACTAGGGTCATAATGGCCAACCCGGGTACTATTGCTAAATAGGGTTTGCCCAAAACTATATAGTTGTAGTGATCCTTGATCATTCCACCCCAGCTCGGCATGGGCGGTTGCGCACCTATACCCAAAAAGCTCAAGCCACTTTCAATGAGAATGGCAGCTGCAAAGTTTGCTGCAGAAATAACGATCACTGGAGCCAAAATATTAGGGATGATGTGCTTGGTGATAACTCGCCAATTGCTGTAACCCAACGCCTTAGCCGCAGTAACATATTGCATATTCTTAACGCTCATTACTTGCCCGCGCACTACACGGGCTACTTCTACCCACATGGTGAGTCCAACAGCAATAAAAACCTGCCAAAAGCCTTTCCCCAAAGCCAAGGTTATGGCAATAACCAAAAGCAAGGTAGGAATGGACCAAGTCACATTGATGATCCACATAATGGCGGTATCTACTCGGCCCCCAAAATAACCAGCAATGGCTCCAAGAGACATCCCGATCAATAAGGAGATCAACACAGACACAAAGCCAATGGCCAAGGAAATGCGAATACCCACAAGCATTCTGCTCAACAGGTCTCGCCCGTATTTATCCGTGCCTAAACTGAACTTCTGATTCCGAACGTAATACGTAACAATTTCTTCTGGAGTGCTCGCTTTGGGAAACTTCTTTAAATGATATTCCTTTTGCAATCCTTCTAGGCCGTCTTGGGCGTATTCGGTGATCTCTATGCCGGAATCAGTTAGCGAGTAACCGGAAATTGGAATCTCTGAATCACTGGTCTTACGACCCGTAAAAAAGGCACTGATAGCCGATTGCTCTTGCACAAAATCAGACGGAAGCGTTAATAGATCCACTGCAAAGCCAGGTGACTTTGAATGGATAGAAACGTGCATCTGATTGGCATTCTGGGAATTATCTGGCGCCAGCGCGTAGGCAAAGATCGCCACCAGCACAGCAAGCACCAATATGGCTAAACTAAAAACGCCCCAAAAATTCTTTTTGAATTTTCGGAGCGCTTGTGCTGTTAAGGAATCAGATTTCCCCATAAATGTCTTTAGTCTTTGATCTTGGCAAAGCTACCTTGTCTAATGTTGTTTAACTTCAGGTCTTCCAGTACGCTAACAGCCTCTTCTACATAAATGTCGCTTCTGAGGTTTTTATGCCAGCGCTGTCTGTTCTGCCCTAAGGTAGTATCTTTCTCAATCAATGCCAACTCTGAAGGTAAGGAGGTGTAATCCAATCCAGACTCATAATCCTCCAAAACATCAAATCTCTTGGCATACTCTTCACGATCCTTGATTGCTTGTGTATATGCATTCAAGTTTAGAGAAACCACGTTTTCATCTTGACGCTGCTTGATCCACTTGGCATTCTCATCAATCAATTTGAGCTCAGCACTTTTGGCCATACGCTCATTACTGCGCTTGATAGTAGCCTCATAGTCAATATAACCGTCATAAGGTGTATAGTCAGCAGGAGTGATTTTATCATAAGGAAGCGGATTGTCATATTCCTTCTCCCCGATGTCTAGATAGGCATAGCGCCCAGGCATAACCACATCACTCTTTACCCCTTCTAATTGAGTAGAACCTCCATTAACGCGGTAGTATTTCTGTGTGGTCAATTTTAAGGCACCCATATCGCCCATATCGTTGTTGCGCAACCACTGGTTTAAATCCAACAGATTTTGAACCGTTCCTTTGCCGTAAGTTTGCTTACTACCGATGATCACGGCACGTTTGTAATCTTGCATGGCAGCTGCCAAGATCTCTGAAGCTGATGCTGAAGCATCGTTCACCAAGATCACTAAAGGTCCATCCCATACTACCTCGCTATCGCGATCTGAAAGGACTTCTTTACGCTTTCCGTTAGAAGCTACTTGTACTACCGGTCCATCTTTAATGAACAATCCAGCAATATCCACAGCAGTTCTCAATGAACCTCCACCGTTATTTCTTAAGTCTAAAACAAGACCTTCCATCCCTTGTTGCTTTAAGGCGATGATCTGTTTTTTAACGTCAGCAGCAGCATTGCGCTCTTCATAATCTTCCATAGTGAAGTAGAAGGCTGGCAGGTTGATCAAACCAAACTTGCGATCCTCTTTTTGGATCAAGGCCGATTTGGCGTAAGTCTCTCCAATCTCAACAACATCACGAGTAATGGTCTCTTCTTCAATAGTACCGTCAACACGTTTGATGGTCAAGGTCACCTTAGTTCCCTTTGGGCCTTTGATGAGCTTAACAGCATCATCAACACGCATTCCAACAATACTTACAGGATCATCCTCATCTTCTTGCTTCACTTTCATGATGATGTCACCCGCTTTGATGTGCTCGCCTCTCCAGGCAGGACCTCCGTTGATGATCTCCACCACTTTGATGTAGTCGTTTTGCTTTTGAAGACGCGCACCGATCCCTTCCAAGCGTCCAGACATTTGTAGATCAAAACGATCGCGATCTGGCGGAGCAAAGTAGTTGGTGTGCGGGTCAAACTGCATCACCACAGAATTCAAGAAAACGGCAAAGTAATCTTTGCGCTCTAAATCATTTACAAAACTGTAGTTGTCGTTAAAGCTGTTTAAAGTAGTCTCACGCGCATCAGCCTCAAGCTGTGCTTTAGACTTTGGCGTGTAGTCTTCTTCATTCTCAACTTTAAAAAGGTTGTCTTCAATATTGTCATAGTAGGTAGAAAGCGTAGTGTACTTCAACTGCTTTCTCCAACGATCCTTTAAGGCCTTCTTGCTATCTGCATAAGGCATATTGTCGTAATCTACGTTGATCTCTTCGTCCTTTCCAAAATCAAAAGGCTCCTTCAAGATCTCCGGATAGTAGGTTTGTGCTTCTTGAATTCGCTGATCCAAACGGCTATACACCAAATTGAAGAAATCCAATTCTTTGGCTAAGAGTTGGTCATCAATAGAGGTTTTGTACTGCTCAAACTCAGCAATATCAGAAGCTAGGAAATATCTTTTGATCGGATCCACATTGTCGATAAAGTCTTCATAAACCGCAACGGAGAAATCGTCATCCAAGGATTTAGCGTCGTAATGTCCTCTTTCCAATACGTAAGTGATCAGGTCAACGAGGAGTTTATCTTTATCGGGATCTTCAAAACTTTTAGTAGTAAAACTGCAAGATGCAGCGGCCACAAAGACGGCCAACATCAACAGTTTAAAATTCTTTTTCATTAATCGCATTACATCATCTTTTATAAGCTCTCTAAATTATAGAAAAAACCGTGCCATTCCGCAGTGTTGGTACTAATTTTTTGTTAAACCAAAATGGCCGTAAATCGCGCTTAAAATGCTTACTTTAGCAGGGATAAACTAAGTTCGGATTTAATTCGATACGCCTGATTTATGAAACAACGAATCCTCAAAGGGCTGCTCGCCGGATTGGCGACCAACATCATTGGAATCAGCCTTTGTATTTTCATTATTGCACAGGTAAAAGGTCGTGGTTTTGCCTCTACTTTTAGGGTATTTTGGAATTCTGATGCCTTTTGGATGATCCTTGCTCTGGGAGCGCTTCCCAACCTGCTGCTGTTTTTCGGACTTTTAAAACGCAACAAAGAATACGAGGCTCGCGGGGTAGTTATGGCGACTTTTGTTGCCGCAATCACCACTTATATCCTCTACTTTATAGCCTAACCGATGAAGTATTATATCATTGCTGGAGAAGCTTCTGGAGACCTACACGGCTCTAACCTGATCAAAGCCTTACGCAGGGAAGATCCTCAGGCGGAGATCCGTTGTTGGGGTGGTGATCTGATGGCTGCAGAGGGAGCTACAGTGGTGAAACACATCAAAGAACTGGCCTTTATGGGGTTTATCGAGGTGGTTGCCAATTTGGGAACCATTTTAAAGAACATCAAGTTTTGCAAAGCCGACATTACGGAATTTGCTCCGGATGTTTTGATCTTTATTGATTACCCCGGATTCAATTTTCGCATTGCCGAATGGGCCAAGAAAGAAGGTTATCCCACGCATTATTACATCTCTCCACAACTTTGGGCTTGGAAAGAGGGACGGATCAAAAAGGTCAAGAGAGATGTGGATGCCATGTATGTAATCCTTCCTTTTGAAAAGGATTTTTATGAGCAAAAGCATCAGTTTCCTGTTCATTTTGTTGGTCATCCGCTTTTGGACGCCATTGCGGACAGACCTACTGTAAACCCTGAAAAATTTAGAGCGGATCACGGTTTGGACAGCCGTCCAATAATTGCCTTGCTGCCCGGAAGTCGAAAGCAGGAAATCACCACCATGCTTGACGTGATGTTGAATCTTGTGCCCAAATACCCAGACCATCAATTCGTAATTGCGGGAGCTCCAAGTCAGGATGCTAGCTTTTACAAGCAGATCGTCAAAGGCAGAAATGCAGCCTTTATTCAAAACAAGACCTATGATTTGCTCAGTGTGGCAGATGCAGCTTTGGTAACTTCTGGAACAGCAACCTTAGAAACAGCTCTGTTCAAAATTCCACAAGTAGTTTGTTACAAAGGCAGTTGGATCTCCTATCAGATCGCCAAACGCCTGATCAAACTAGATTATATCTCACTGGTCAATCTCATTTTAGATAAACCCGCCGTGACCGAACTCATCCAAGGAGAATTCAACAGCAAAAAATTGGCCCAAGAACTCGACAAAATTTTGGATGAAGACCACAGAAAAGAACTGTTCTTAGACTACTACAACTTGGAGCAAAAGCTCGGTGGAACGGGTGCTAGCGCGAAAACAGCGGGCTTAATTTATAAATCCATTGAATAATTTTACGTAAGTTTAAGCAGCCCAAAATCTTAACCTTACATGAAAAAATACTACTTGCTGCCCTTGTTGTTGCTCATGATCGCCTGCGGATCCAAGCAAAACACAAGAACCTCTCGCACTACAAAAACCACTACCCGTACTACTAGCAGTGCCACAAATTCTAACGCAAAAGCGGAGCAGATCATTAGTTACGCCAAGAGTTTTGAAGGAGTGAAATACCGTTATGGAGGCACCTCAAGATCTGGAATGGACTGTTCTGGTTTGATCTTTACTTCCTTCCAACAAGCCGGTTTACAGCTGCCACGAGTATCCCGAGATATGGCCACGCGCGGGAAGGCGATCTCACTCTCAGAGATCAACCCTGGAGATCTGCTGTTCTTTCAGACCAATAAAAGCAGAAATGTGATTAACCATGTGGGACTCATTGTTTCCAATAGCGGCGGTGAGATTGCTTTTATTCACGCTACGACTTCCCGTGGGGTAATTGTTTCTAAATTGACAGAGAATTATTGGCGCAGTGCCTTTGTAGGCGCTAGGCGCGTGCTTTAATTCATTAACTTAATACAGCCCGTAGCACTTCCCAAAATGGCGAACTGCTATGGAGTTTTTAAACTTTCCTTTAGTCCGACTTGGACTTTTATTTCTCTGCGGAATCCTGCTAGGAGATTACATTCAATTACCCATAAAATCGATTACAGTTGTTACTGGCTTACTGTTTGTACTCCTTTGGATTTCAAGATCAATCAGCTACGCACCTAATCTAAAAAAATGGAGCTTCACCCTACTGGCTTATAGCTTGACTTTTTTCTGCGGAGTCCTTTTGATCTCCAATGCCTACCAACGATTTGAACAAAGTCAGACGCACCACTCCAAAACCTATAGCAAAGGAAGTGTTGTTGACCTGCAAATAGAACAGCTGCTTTCTGAATCCCCTTATTACCTCAAGTATAAGGCGAAAATCAACTATTTCGGTTCCCACAGAAACCTCCCAGTTCTATTGCGCATTAAAAAAGACGAGAGCTGTTTTTACTTTTTAGAAGGTGCTGTATGGCAAACTACCGCTTTGGTTAAACCCATTGAAGCACCCAAAAATCCAGCAGACTTCAATTATGCCAACTACCTAAAATACCAGCATATAGCATTTGGTATAAAAGCTACAGCAGATCAATTCCTTCCGTTTGGCGAATTCAAACCTGCTCTGAAGCATTATCCCAAACTCTGGCAGCGTTATTGGGTGAATCTCCTTGAATCCAAACTAACTCAATCTGCCAATTATGAACTGTTGGCGGCGCTGCTTTTAGGCTACAAGGCACAACTTCGACCAGAAACAAAAGCACAGTTTGCTCATGCGGGAATTGCACATCTGCTAGCAGTTTCAGGTTTGCACCTTGGAATTGTTGCCCTTTTTGCTGGATGGGTTCTAGCATTCTTAAAAAGATTGCCTCATGGAAAGATCATCTACGCGCTTTGCTTATTATTATGCCTTTGGGGTTTTGCTTTTATGAGTGGTGCCAGTACTTCTGTGCTGCGTGCAGCAACCATGTTCAGCTGTTTGATTGTGGGCAAGCTCTTGGGGCGTTATCATGGAATAAACAGCTTATTCACCTCGCTTTGGATCTTACTCTTGATTGATCCCTTCTACGCCTTTCAGGTTGGATTTCAACTCAGTTATACCGCCGTATTCTTTATTCTTTGGCTGTTGCCCAAATGGAATCTGTACTGCCCAACAAAACACTCCATTGGCTTGCGTATTTGGCAATGGATAGGTCTTTCTCTGCTTGCGCAATTGGGGACTGCCCCACTGAGTTTGTATTATTTCCACGAATTCCCATCCTATTTTTTGGTAACCAATCTAGTGGTTGTGCCTGCGATCGGGATTGTAATGATCGGTGGACTTTTAAGTCTCGGAATATTGGCCGTTTGGCCCGATTTTACGCTTCCCATTAAAGCATTAGAATGGGCAATAACTATGCTTCGAAGTTTCACGACTTGGATTGCGGACTTACCAGCATCGATTATAGATACACCTCATTTTGGGAGCTACACTTTGATAGGCCTTTTATTTTCAACACTCGTTTTGGGTCACCTCTTATTTAGGCGAAGCAAACGCGCTTTTCCAGAATTAGCTTTTATTGTGGTTGCAATTGTTGGTATCTGGCAATTGGAACTCCCGCGGGAAAGGCATGAACTGATCCTGAGTGATCAATTCGGGCAGACCACACTCTGGCAGATCAATGGAAGATCTTTAGCGGTCTTCAGTACTTCGTCTCAAAAGGAATCCTACAGCCTACAGGCCTTTAAACGAAAGAACAGAATTGAAGAAATCACTGAACATCAATTACCATCTATTTTTTATTACCGCGGATGTAGCATTTTAGTTGTTGATGGAAGCTATCCTATAGATGCCTCCATAAAATCGATAGATATATTACTGCTGAGTCAAAACGCAAGAATACACTTGGATCGCTGGATCAGGCACTATCAGCCTCAAATGATCCTAGCCGATGGCAGTTCTTATGCTAGTTACAAAGCGCGCTGGGCGGCATCCGCCAAAAAAGAAAGGCTCCCGTTTTACGATACGTCGCAACAAGGAGCCTTTGTATTTGAGTAATGGAAAATTTTGCTAATAAATACTACTCAAATGTGCCTTTAAAGTTTTTTTGATAGTCTGCCCAGGCTTCGGCCGTGGTGAGCTCTTTATAGTCGTCATTAGCGATCATTTTCAAAAAGATCTCTATCTGAGCAGGTGATCTAAAGCCCGGTAAGGCTTGGATCAAGGTTCCATCCTCTTCAAAGAAAACAATGCTCGGATATCCTTGTAAACGCAAAGCATCGGCAAAAAAGTGTGTAGCATTGCGCCCACGACGTCCTTCTTTATAATTCGGATTGGTATACACAAAGCCTTGATAGTCCACAGGCTCTGTACCTTCAGCATTGAATTTTACAGGATAGTAATTCTCATTGATAAACTGCGCAACTTTAGCATTGCCAAAGGTGTCACGATCCATCAATTTACAAGGTCCACACCAGTTGGTATAGACATCCATAATGATCTTTTTGGGTTCTTCTTTTTGTGCTGCAAGGGCTTCATTCATGGTCATCCATTGAATTTTGTCCTGAGCAAATGTTGTTGCAGCAAGCAATAGAAGCAATAGGCTAAGGTAATTTTTCATCACACAGTCATTTCTCTTTCAGTCGTAAAACTTGGGGTTCTTTACAAACATAACAAAAAGCGTTCCGTTTAAGGGGAACGCTTTTTTTATTTATGTATTGTTTAACAGAACCTAGCGGATGCCGTGCATCATTCTGATCAAGGTCTTGTTTAGGATCAGCATAACGATACCCGCTCCAACAGGGATCAGGGTAAAGATCAAGAAGAAGGTACTCATTCCATACTCTTCTACAATCGGATCGATATAACTACCGGTCCAACCTGCAGTAAGGTTAGCGATAAAGTTGGCCACAAACCAAACTCCAAACATCAATCCAACCAACTTCAGAGGAGCCAGTTTACTCACATAAGACAGTCCCACAGGAGAAATACACAATTCTCCAAGGGTGTGGAACAAATAAGCCAGTACTAAGAAGATCATGCTCACAGAGGCTGTTTTAGCTCCTAATGGGATTCCCATGGATCCGAAGGCCAAAATGGCAAATCCGAAGCCTAGAAGCATCAAACCAATGGCAAATTTCACAGGTCCTGAAGGATTGTATTTACTGGTCCAGATCTTAGAAAACAGCGGCGCAAAGGCAATGATGAAGAAGGAATTCAGAATTCCGAACCAAGAAGCCTTTACTTCTGCAATGTCCTTAGAGAATTCAAGATTCAACATCCAAATGATGATACCCCAAATGATCACAAAACTGGATCCCAATAAAATATTGGAAAGGGCGTATTTCTTGAACGTTTGTTTGAACAGCAAGTAAAGTACATACGTAATGATCATCATTGGCACTACGGTCAGTAATGCGTTAACGATCTTAAAGGTTGTAGCTCCGCTTCCTTCCAAAACGCGATCGGTATAATCTGCTGCAAAGATGGTCATAGAACCACCGGCCTGTTCAAAGGCCCACCAGAAGAATACCGTAAAGAAGGCAAATACTCCGATTACTTTCAAGCGGTCTGAAACCACTTTAGACTTGGCAGCTTCATCCATGACGTCTTCTACGTCGTCTTTCATGTCTTCTACAGCATCTTCAACAACATCGTCAAGATCGTCTGTTTGATTTGGCTTGAGTCCGATGTTTCCGAAGATCTTCTGTGCAAAGTAGAACTGAAGCATTCCGAAGAACATAAAAATTCCAGCCAAACCAAATCCATAGTGCCAGCCTACAGTTTCTCCAATATATCCACAAAGCAAAATACCTAAGAAAGCTCCTGCGTTGATTCCCATATAGAAAATGGTGTATCCCGCGTCTTTCTCCTTGCCTTGGGTCTTGTATAATTGTCCAACGATAGACGAGATATTCGGCTTAAATAGTCCATTTCCAATAATCAAAAGACCCAAGCCAGCGTAAAAGAACAAGTCTGCTGTGACCTCTAAGGCCATGGAAGCGTGCCCCAAGGTCATTAAAAAGGCACCTAAAACTACCGCGTTGCGATAGCCCATAATCTTATCCGCAATGAAACCACCTATGATGGGGGTAATGTATACCAAACCAGTATACCATCCATAAAGTAACAAGGCCTCTGAGCGTTCCCAACCCCAGCCGCCTTCGCCTATTATTGCCGCTGTTAAGAACAGAACAAGCAAAGCGCGCATGCCGTAATAAGAGAATCGTTCCCACATCTCTGTGAAGAACAAAACAAACAGTCCAGAAGGATGTCCTAGAACCGTTCTTTGGTTGGTTTCCGAGCCTCCGTATTTAAATTCCATAAATCTCGTTTTAGTTAGTTTTTCGTTTTATAGGTTATCCAAAATGAAGTTGGTCATTTTGGTATATAGATGCAAACGGGTATTCCCGCCGTATATGCCGTGATTTTTGTCGGGGTACATGGCCCAATCAAATTGCTTGTTGGCCTGTACCAAAGCCTCTACTAAACGCGTGGAGTTTTGCACATGAACATTATCATCCGCAGTACCGTGAACCAAAAGGAAATCACCTTTTAGTTTGTCCACATGAGAAATTGGTGAGTTGTTGTCATAACCTCCCGGATTCTCTTGAGGCGTGCTCATATAACGCTCTGTGTAAATGGTGTCGTAAAAACGCCAGCTACCTACAGGAGCCACTGCAATAGCCATGCTAAAGGTGTCAGCCCCTTGGAATAAACAGTTGGCAGACATGAATCCGCCGTAACTCCAACCCCAAATTCCAATACGATCTCCGTCAATATAGGGCAACTGCGCCAATTGCTGGGCAGCTCCGATCTGATCCTGAACCTCGTATTTCCCGAGCTCCAATTGCGTGACTTTTTTAAAGTCGCGTCCTTTCAAGCCCGTTCCGCGGCCGTCAACACAAACCACAATAATGTCTTGTTGCGCCAACATATTGTGCCAATAATCATTAGATCCTCCCCAGCGGTCTGCTACATTTTGAGACCCTGGTCCTGAGTATTGATACATAAATAGCGGATATTTTTTCTCTGGATCAAAATCAGAAGGCTTGATCATATACATATTGAGCTCATTCCCATTGACCTCAATGGTTGAGAACTCCTTTGGAGACATATCGTATGCGAGGAGTTTGGTTCTGAGCTCTGTATTGTTCAAGATCTCGCGAACCTTTTCTCCGTCTAAAGCGTTGTGCAAAGTGTACACTGGCGGCACCATAGCGCTAGAGAAGGTATTTATGAAGTAACTAAAGTCCGCGGAGAATGAAGCCGAGTTCGTTCCAGGACGGCTAGTCAATTGCACTTTGTTCTTTCCACTTGGAAGAATTGAATACACATCTCGATACATGCTTCCACGCTCAGAACTTTGGTAATAAATGCGACCTGTTTTAGTATCAAAACCGTAATAACGGGTTACTTCCCAATCACCGTCGGTTACTTGGTTGAGCAACTTTCCATCCTTATCGTAGTGGTAAATATGATTCCACCCGTCTTTCTCACTGGTCCAAATAAAACTGTTGTTGGCTAAGAAGGTTAGATTGTCCGTGATGTCTACATAGGCAGCGTCTGTGTCTTGAAGCACCATTTTACTGCTGTTGTCTTTGGCGTTGACCAAAACAAGATCTACTGTGTTTTGTTTTCTGTTAGTCAATTGTACAGATAACACCTCTGGATCTTTAGTCCATTTAATTCGAGGGATATAATACGAGTTATAAGCAGAAAGGTCAATTTTTGAGGTATTGCCACTGCTGAGCTCATGCATATGCAAACTCACCTTAGCGTTAGCCTCTCCCGCTTTTGGGTACTTAAATACTTGTTGGGTCTGATACAGATCTTTACCGTAAACGTCCATAGAGAATTCAGGGACGTCAGTCTCGTCAAAACGAATAAAGGCAATGTGAGTTCCGGCAGCGTTCCAATCAAAGGCTCTTACAAATCCGAATTCCTCCTCATAAACCCAATCGGTGATGCCGTTAATAATTTTGTTCTTTTTACCGTCCTTAGTGACTTCGGTTGTTTCACCACTAACCAAATCTTTTACGTAAATATTGTTGTTGTATCCATAAGCCACTTTAGATCCATCCGGACTAAACGTTGGCTCCTGAATAGGCATGTCTGCAACCAATTCTAGAGATTCCGAATCCAGATCATAAACATAATAAGTTCCCAAGGTTGATCTACGGTAGATGGATTGAAGTTGCGTAGCGATGAGCATTTTGGTCTCATCCTCACTCAGTTCATAACTGATGATATAATCCACACCTTTTAAAGACTGTGTGTTAACCAGGGTACGCACCTTTTGCGAAGTGGCGTAATCATAAACATCAACGGTAGAAGCTCTGGCCTTGCGGTCATAATTTAACACTACGTATTCTTTCCCATTATTGAGGGATTGCAGGCGATCCATGTACTCGGTTCTGAACGAGCCTTTCCAAATGTCTTCTAAGGTTATTTGTTTTTTTTGTGCAATTCCGAGGGAGGCGCAAAGTAGAAAAACGCCCAAGATCCATTTTGAACCCTGCATAGTCTAAGGAGTTAAAAAATTGTAAGGCCAAGTTTACTAAAAATTCATCAAAAAAGGGGCTGTTTTGGTGTTAAATACGCAGAAAACCCGCTAATTTTCTAAGAGTCCTCCATTTTCAAAATAGTATATTTGCAATGGAATTATTACGCACTTATGAGTACTCCAATTTCTGGCTTTTCCAAGCTGAGCAAAAGTCAAAAAATCAGCTGGTTGGCTGAAAACTATTTTAACGATCCTCAAGCAGGAGTAGCAGTTTTAGAGCAGTATTGGAACGCCGATACGAAGCTTCAGCAACTCCACGACGAGTTCATAGAAAACACCCTGACCAATTATTACTTACCCTTGGGCATTGCGCCCAACTTCTCCATTAACGAGAAACTCTACGCTATACCGATGGCCATTGAAGAGAGCTCGGTAGTTGCAGCAGCGAGTAATGCGGCCAAGTTTTGGTTGGACAAAGGTGGCTTTAAAGCAAGCATCATCTCCACTGTAAAAAATGGTCAAGTTCATTTAAACTACTACGGAGAACCAAAGCGTTTACAGCAGTTTTTTGATCGAGTCAAACCGATACTGCTTTCGGACTGTGATGAGATCACTACCAATATGCGCAAACGTGGTGGAGGAATTGTAGACTTGGAACTCCGTGACAAAACTGCGGAGCTCAAGGGTTATTATCAATTGCATGCCACTTTTGAGACCTTGGATGCCATGGGCGCAAATTTCATAAACAGCTGCTTGGAACAGTTTGCCACCTCACTACTAAGGGAAGCGGCTGAATCTGACCTAATCCTTGAAGACGATGGTCTAGAGGTGGTAATGAGCATACTTTCTAATTATGTACCGGAATGTTTGGTTAAAGCAGAAGTGAGCTGCCCGATAGACCATTTGGCACAAGCGGGAATGAGTGGCCAAGAATTTGCGACCAAATTTGTTCGTGCTGTTCAAATCGCACAAACAGAAGTACGCAGAGCAGTAACACATAATAAAGGTATTATGAACGGCATTGATGCCGTTGTATTGGCCACTGGAAACGACTTTAGAGCAGTTGAAGCTGGGGTACATGCTTATGCCAGTAAAAATGGTCATTACGGAAGTTTGACGCATGCCAAAATTGAGGGAGATCGCTTTCACTTTTGGATTGAAATTCCCTTGGCAATTGGAACCGTAGGCGGCCTTACTAAGTTGCATCCTTTGGTGCGTTTGTGCTTTGAAATGCTCGGTAATCCTGGAGCTAAGGAACTCATGCAGATCATGGCAGTCGCTGGTTTGGCTCAGAACTTTGCTGCCTTGAGATCTCTAACCACCACAGGAATTCAAAAAGGGCATATGAAAATGCACTTGATGAATATCCTCAATCAACTCAATGCCACTCCACAAGAGAAAGAAGCAGCCGTGGAACATTTTAAAGCCAATACAGTGAGCCATGCAGCTGCAGTGGCCTTTTTAGAAAGTCTAAGAGCATAAACATGCAAGCGTCTTTTCACAGTAACGGCAAATTACTTTTAACCGGAGAATATATGGTGCTGGATGGCGCTATGGCTCTGGCAGTTCCGAGTCGTTATGGGCAGACGTTAACTATTAAGGCAAACTCTGGAACTAACCTAAAGTGGCAAAGCTTTACCCAAAATGGAGATCTTTGGTTTGCTGCGGAATTTGACTTGGATCGCTTGGACCAAGCTTTGGAAGATCCTATCCAAGAGCAGCTGAGAAAACTACTAAACAGCTGCGTTGATCTAAATCCTGATTTTAAGGAAGCACTAGTTGGTAAAGAGGTATCAACGCATTTAGAATTTCCCAGAGATTGGGGCTTAGGCAGTTCTTCTACCCTGATCAACAACCTGGCCCAATGGGCAGAAGTTGATCCTTTTGAACTTTTGGATCGCGGTTTTGGCGGTAGTGGTTATGACATTGCCTGCGCATTTAGCGATGGCCCTATCTACTACAGAAAAAACGCTGACAACAGCAGGACAATCCAGCCTGTTGAATTGGATTGGCCGTTTGCGGATCAGCTCTTTTTTGTTCATCTCAATCAAAAGATGGACAGCAAGTTGGGTATCCAACGCTACAGAAGCCAAAATAAGCCTGATTCTGCCGTTTTTAAGACTCTTGACAAGCTTAGTCATGAACTGGCACAAACAAGTGCTAAGAGCGATTTTGACCGCCTTATGGATGAGCATGAATCCATCATTGCCCAAGTGATCGATCAGCCACGGATTCAGACCACGCTCTTCCCAGATTATCAAGATGGCGTCATTAAAAGTTTAGGCGCTTGGGGTGGAGATTTTGTTTTGGTCAGCGGCACTGAAAACAGTCCGCAGTACTTCAAATCCAAAGAATTCAAAACCGTAATCCCCTTTTGGGATATGCTCATAAAAAAACCCCGAAGCTAAAGCCTCAGGGTCTTCCATCTTAAAAGTATTCGACTTAATAAAAAGTCGCGCGGTTATCTTCAATGTCAGCGGCTTTCTTAAGCGCGTTGTACGCGTTCAAAGCAGCTTGAGTACCTTGTGTCTGACGAGCACGAGCTACAAATGCACTGTAATCTTCTAGGTCAGGAGCAACGTTCTTTGCTGTTAATCGCACCACGAACACTCCTGTTTTTCCGTCAATAGGTCCTGAAACTTCTCCTGGCTTCAATCCAAAAGCAGCACCTACAACTTTAGGCTCTGTTCCTCCACCTGCAATGGTTGGAGATTTTCTGTTGATTGCCTGAGCAGACTGAACTGTCTGAGACTGGCTCTGTGCGATCTCCTCTAGGGTAGATCCACTCAACTGCTCGCGAATAAGTTTCGCTTTTTTCTGAGCGCGAAGGATAGGGGTTACAATTGCAGATCCTTCTGCATTACTCATTAAGGCTTCCTCTAGGTTTCTGCGAACCAACTGTACAACAGCGAATCCATCACCAACGTCAAAACGCTTGATATCTCCTACTGCCGTCTCTTCATTAAAGGCCCAGTTCACTAAAGTACGCTGAGGACCAAGACCTGTGATATTCTCATCCAACTGTCCAACAGCATTTACTGGACGAACTCCATAAACGCTTTCTTGAGCAACAGCTGCAAAGTCTCCCTTGCGCGCAGCCAATTCAAAATTAGTCGCGTCAGAGAATAGGTTGTTAATAGTTTCTTGTGAAGCGCGTAATGGCTTAGCAATAGTTGCAAGCTTTACTACTTCTTGTGGGTTTTTCTGATCCAACACCTCAATGATGTGGAATCCGTAGTCTGATTGAACAACGTCTAGTGATCCAACTTCTTCTTCAAAAGTAAAGTCACGGTATACCGGCGTCATTCTGTTGTATGGATACCAGTCGTACAATCCGCCGTTTGGAATAGAGTTCACATCGGAGCTGTAAGCAGTAACAAATTCTTCAAAGCGAGAAAGATCAGACTTCAAGATAGTCAAAAGGCTATCTGCCGTTGTGCGCGCTTGCGCCTCATCACGTACTACATTGTCTGTAGGGTTGCTTCCGATTGGAATCAAAATGTGACGAGATTTTACAGAATCTGGAAGTGTACGTCTTTCAACAATACGCGTAGCCATTACATTTCCACGTTCCTTATAAGGACCGTAAACAGATCCAGCCTCTCTCGCGAAGATAGAATCAACAATCGTTGATGGAACCTGGTTCTTAAATAAGAAGCGGTCTTGGTAAGGAACTTCAGAGTTTGCGTTTACTAAAGCTTCAACATCTTCGGTAATGGCCAAACCGTTGATGGTATCGTTAACCAATTGGTTTACTTCTTCTGTAGTAGCCAATTCATCAGCAGCCGAAGCATTTCCTGCAAACAACACATATTGGATATCTACACGTGGATCTACAGTAAAGCGATCTTGGTGATCACGCATATACGCTTCGATCTCCGCATCAGTGATTACAGCTTGATCGTCTGGAATGCTGCTGTAAGGCACCTGTACGAATTGAATGTCTACTTTGTCATTTTCTAGGTGATATTCCCACTTACCATCAATGGTAGAAGGAGAAGCAGATCCTTGAATCATGTTCAAATAAGCTTGCTCCATGGCTTGAGAAACAATTTGATTCTCTTGAGCCAACCAGTTTGCATAGGTAACGTCATTTTCTTGTTGGAATCTGATGTATTCTTCCAATTTAGCATAATCAAAAACTCCAGCTTCGTTGAAGAATTCTTGCTGATTTTGGAATGCATTGGTAAGGGCATTTCTAGTGAAGTTTGATTCTGCAGAGAATCCAAGTTCTTCTAACTTCCCTTCAATGATCGCTTTGCGAACTTGCTGTTCCCAAACAATGTTGCGAACCTGTGACTGACTAGCCGCTCCACCGTATTGTCTAGATTGAGCTTCAACCAAGTTATTGAATGCCACACGGTCAATGTCTGTGCCGTTCACAGTGGCTACACTATTGCTAACTGTTCCGCCTTTAAGGCCACCGTTATCAATGATACCAGAGATCACAAATGCAAACAAGGCCATAGCGATGATGATGATCAAAAAGATACCTCGTTTACGAATACTATTTAAAATTGCCATTTTACTCGAAAATTTATAGGGTGCGAAAGTACTGTTTTTGATGGATTAATAAAAGCCTGATTACCTAAAATTCATGGCTTTTTAACCAAAAATCAGTCTTCCTCAAGGAGTTTTATTTCAACCAGTTCAATTTTGGTGTTAGACACCTCCAAGATGTCTACTTGAAATTGCTCGATGCGCAGGCTGTCTCCCTGCTGTGGAATCCCTTCTGTGTAGTAAACGATCATACCACCTAGGGTTTCATAATCGTCGTGTTCCGGAAGGCCGATCTTATGGGTTTCGTTGATATAATCAACCTCTAAGCGCGCCGAGAATTTGTAGTGATCTTCCGCCAAGATCTCCTCGTGTAAATCGTCACTATCGTGCTCGTCTTGGATCTCGCCAAAGAGTTCTTCTACGATATCCTCAACAGTCATCATTCCAGAAGTACCTCCGTATTCATCTAAAACCACAGCGATACTCTTGCGCTTTTTAGTCAGAATGTTCAAAACGTCTTTGACCAACATGGTCTCTGGCACAAAGACAACAGGCATCAACACTTTTTTGATATTCTGCGGCTTTTTAAAGAGATCAAAAGAGTGCACATAACCTACAATATTGTCAATGTTCTCTTTATAGATCAATAGCTTAGAATAGCCTGTATTGACAAAGGTTTCTGTAAGATCATCAGTAGAAGTCGAGATGTCTACCGCTTCAATTTCTGTACGCGGCACCATGACTTCTCTGGATTTTACTTCCGAGAATTCCAGGGCATTTTGAAAGATCTGTATTTCCGTGTCGATGTCGTCATCTTCATTGACGATCTCCATCTGCTCGGAAATATAATTGCCCAGTTCTGTTTTGGAAAAACTCATCTGAACCGCATCGCCCTCCGTTCTAAAAACGTACTTCAGCACTAAATCTGAGATCCAGATCACAAATTCAGAAATAACCGAGAAGAGTAAGTAGAAAATATAGGCAGGTAGCGCGAAGAGTTTTACAAAGGTATTGGCGTAAACTTGGAAGAACACTTTGGGTAAAAACTCCGCAGTGATCAAAATCACGATGGTAGAGATCAGCGTGTGTAAAAGCAGTTTCCCCGGCCCTTCAATTGGGACCAGTTCCACCAACAGGTCACCCATATAAAATCCGTAGACCACCAAGGCAATATTGTTGCCCACCAGCATGGTCGCGATGAATTTAGAAGGTCTTTTGGTGATGCGTTTGAGCAGCCCGGCCATAAAGTCGTTCTGCTTCTTTTCTATCTCAATGTGAATTTTGTTCGATGAAATATAGGCGATCTCCATTCCTGAGAAGAATGCAGATAGCAAGATCGAAACAAGAATAATGAGCAGTGTGATCTCCATTATTGGTTGCGCTTGTGGTCTTCCATCTTACGCCTGAACTTGCGTCTGAAGAAGAACATAAACACCGCGACAACAGCAAACATTCCAAATAGATACGCGCGGCCTCTATCTACCTCCCAGTTGATAATTACCAGGTAAATTGAAAAGGCAGCCATGGCCAAATACACGTATTCAAAAAGTTGAAAGATTTTAGATCCCATCGTCTTCTGGAGGATTTTCGTTTTCTATGAGTTGTACGCCAGTGTTCTTACGTGACAGAAAGGTCGTGAAATCTTTATTAGAATCAAAACTGCTTCCGTCATTGTAGGAACCGTCGTTGAATTTAATGCGGTAGGGTTGATCGGAGAAGATCCAGTTGTCATTCTGGTCCCAGTAAACCTGATCTGCCAATAATTGTGTACTGTCTGAGGTGAGTAGCACGACATTGCCGCGCATATCTACCAAACCGGTCTGATCATAACGGATGGCGTAATCCGCGGTAATCGTACTCTTTTTATCGTCTTCATAAAAGTAGACGGTCACTCCATCTGGAAATTCTGAGTAGGAGAATTTTCGATTGCTGTAGTCCAGCAATTTAGGCGCCAAAAGATTGGCCACCACTTTTCCAGAATCGGTGTGGATGGCATTGGCATTCTCACCAATACCCACAGGATCTTCACTGGCCAGATTGATGTTTCTGACCTTGTCGAAGTCTTCCTGACATGAAAAAAGCGCGATCACAGCAAACACTGCGATCACGCCTCTTAAATTTTTATTTGTCAATGACATCCTTATAGACTAGGAACTTTCACTGATCCTCCCATCCAACATCCAAAAGAGATGGTCTCTCCCGCACGTCCGCTGGTGAAAATATCTTGCTTGCTCGGTGCACGTCCTTGGTAAGAAGATGCAGTAGCATTTGCTGTTCCAGCTAATGATCCGTCTACACGGCCGGCCTTACGGGCCATATCAGCAGCTTTCCAGTATACAGCACGCTTAGAGAATACATCAGTACCACAGTTGTTAGCACTGTCTGCGTACATCTTTGCGATACGCAGGTAACAGATTCCCATAGAAGGCTTCACCTCAAGGGCTTTGTTATAATAAGATCTCGCTTTACCGAAACTTCCTTTCTTACGGAAGTTCTCAGCGATCTGGTAGTATACTTTAGCCTGGTCGCTTGGGTTGGTTTCCAACTCAGCAGACTGGTTGTAGTATTCTAATGCCTGAGCACTGTTTCCATCCTTCTCTGCCAATTTACCTAAGTAGAATGCAGACTTAGCAGAAGGCTCCAAGTTGTGCAGCTGTTGTACCAATCGGAAGAAGATATCTCCATCGTTACAATCTTTAGCACTCAAACGACCCGCAGCAACGCGTACCCATTTGATATCTCCTTTGCGCTCTTCAAATTGCTTTTCATATAGTGGAACCAGGTTCTCACAATCTGCACGCTGACCCAACAAAGTGTTGATAGATCCTTTGATCTTTCCGTAGCTCTCTGAGTTCTTGCTAGCAGCTTTTAATTTCTTAGCTTCTTTAGAAGTAATGGTACCGGCTTCTTCCTTCTCTCCTAAAGTGGAGATGATCTTAGCCATATCACTTTCCTTACCTTCAATCTTAGAGATCAATAGATCGTAAAGTTCAAAGTAGTCTTCCAAAGGCATTTCATTCTTATCAACTAGCTCCGTAGCCAAGTTGAAATAGATGTACAATTGCTTTGGACTGGTGAAGTTTTTAGAGTCAGTCTTCTCTGCCATATCAAAGGCTTTGAACTGCTCCATAGTCGTTCCCATTTTATTGTCGTACTTCAATTGAGCGATATCTCCCATAACGTCACCTTTCTTGGTCTTAGATGGGAAATGCGTCATACGCTCTTCATACAACTTCATAAGGTCAGCAACATCTGCAGCCTTATTAACTCCTTTTTTAATTCTATCCTTCAATAGCTTCTCACCCAATTGGTAAAGGGCCAAACTCCATTTTGGACAGTCCTTACGCAATTGCATAAAAGGCTCGTAAGCGGCATCGTAGTTCCCTACTTTTGCGCTTTCATAAAATACAGATCCAGTAGTGGCGCAATCCTCAGCACTTAGCTGTGCATTTACGCTCAAGCTACTCATAGTAAGTAACGCTACCAACGCTACTGTTAGTCTTGTTTTCATCGCTCTTTTATTTCTCTGGTTAATCATATTTTCTCTTAATGAACCACTTATCGTTCAAAGATAAGCTAATAAACACATTTACGAAATTTTCCTGAACCAATTGGAAGTCGGTAGTACCGCGTCTTCCAAGCTCTACTCCGAGGTTTATATTCGAAATGCGTCGTCCAACTGGGAATCCTAATCCAAAAGACATGCCAAACTCATTTATGCCTTCTCCAGCCACAACAATACCCGTGTCCTCAAAACGAACACCAGCGCGGTAGGTCACTCGGCTCCAATAGCTTGTCAATGAATTGTATTTAGGAACGTAAAATCCTCCCAGACGAATCTTATTTGCATCTTGGTAGGTGATGTTTGGTAGGTCAAAACTTCTGTTGTTGAGTACTCCGGTTCCTTGGCTGATGTATTCACCACCCACAAACCATTTGTTCTTTTCTCCAACACCGGCACCAAAACTTATACGGCTTGGGAATTGAATTTCGGAATCTTGAACGCTCACTTCCGTGATCTCTGCGCCTCCAATTCCTCCGGCCTCAGTTACGAGTACTGTTGCGATCTCTCTAAAATTAGAAACGGTTAGGTCGCTACTTGGTGTATAGGTTAAACTGGCTTGTAATTCTAGCTTCTCATTAATTGCCTTGGTATAATGTGCACCGAGCACAAAGTTCAAACCAGAGATATCCGATCGGTTCACCTCTTGGGTTCCAAACTGAATACTGGTATCGTTGAACAGACCTTGGTTTCTAATGTTTCCAAAATTATACTGAGCCTCTACACCCACGTTCAAACCTTCAAAGACATTGTAACCGATACCGAGGTAAACCTTAGTCAATCCACCGGTTCCGGTAAATCTATTGAGCTGGGTGTCTGTCGTGTTTTCCAGATCGTATCCTACGGCACTGTACGGATACAAGCCAAAGCTCGCTCCAAATTTCCCCATAGGTACGCCAATGATCACATAATCTAATGAGGTGATCTGTGTTTGTTCTTTATTTCCGTTCTCTTCCAGGTTGGTACTGTTAAACTGCCCACCTACAGAATAGTTGGTGTAGCGCAGGTTAGCATAGGTCGCTGGATTCATTACGTTGGTGTGAATGCTATCAGAAAACACACTCATGCCCCCCATAGATTCCAGATCAACAGTTCCGCGGAACTTGATCAAACCAATTCCACCAAATGAATAAGGAGAAGCAGTGTTGTTTTGAGAAACAGCACTAAAGCTAAGCAGCAAACAAACTGCTATTAGGAAGCATCTAATCATGTAAAGCATTCAATTCGAGAAGGAAGTCTAGGCCTTCCAACAAAAAATTTGAGTTGGCAAATATGCCATTTTTTAAGTGATCTCGCAAGATTTGAGCATCTCCTCCTGTTAAAATCACTGTTAAATCGTCAAAGCGGGCTTTAGTCTCGTCTATCGCCCCGTTCAATTCATGAACAAGACCCCGAAATGCACCCGCGTGCATCGCATCAGCTGTAGAGCTGCCTTGGTAAGTCTCTAGGGCCTTGGGCTCCAAAAGCGGAAGCTTGGCCGTAAAGTGATGCATGGCCTCATAGCGCATGCGCAGTCCAGGAGCTATTGCCCCGCCGTGGTAACTACCATCGGCCTCAAGTATATCAAAGGTCACACAAGTACCCGTATCAATCACCAACACATTTTGCCCCGGAAAATGCTTCACGGCAGCAGCCATAAGCGCAATACGATCCAAGCCCAAGGTCTCTGGAGTTGCGTATTTGTTTTGAAAAGGCAAAAGTAAATGGTGACTCAGCGGAATAAGCGCTAAGGATTGATTGAGTTTATTGTAAAGCGGATCCGGAATATGTCCCGTGGCAGAAAGTATGGCTTTTTCCAGCTGCGGATAGTTTTCCAACAGCTCATCCAGAACCTTGCTCTCTGTTCCTTGGTCTGCGAATTTCAACTCTTGCAGGGCTCCATCTTGGAACACAGCAAATTTAGTTCGCGTATTTCCTATGTCTACAATAAGATTCATTGTGAGGACTAAAGCGGTAAATGTACAATTCTGATACAGAACCAACTGTTAATCCATTGCTAAAAACCTCAGCCCAAAAACGTCAAATTTTTTAACTTTATGTTTTGTACAATCCAAATAAGGATTATATTTGCCTCCGCTTTTAGCGATGGTACCTTAGCTCAGTTGGTAGAGCAACGGACTGAAAATCCGTGTGTCCCTGGTTCGATTCCTGGAGGTACCACAACAAGCGTAAAACCCACTCTGAGAAGAGTGGGTTTTTTTATGCTCGCACGCGTCGCAAGCTCGCTTGCGTAAGCGGAAGAGTATAAAAAAACTCAACGCCGAAGGCGGTGGAGTTTTGTATTTGCAACTTTGGCTACCAAAGGAAGTTTTGCGAAGCAAAACAATCCTGGTACTTCGTTAAAGCAGAAAGGTGTAAAAAAAACAACACAGCCGAAGGCGGTGGAGTTTTGTATTTGCAGTAGTGGGAACGAAGGAACAATCGCGAAGCGATTGAATCCTGGAGTAATAACCGCGCTAGGGATAGCAGCGGCATCCTTTCTGCCTCGCAGAAAGATATAGCGGATAGCCCGACCTGAACGCAGTGAAGGGAGCGCCTAAAAAACAACTCTTCAAATTAAAATGTCACCTCGATACAATTTTCATTTCATGAAAATCACTCGATGTCCGTAAGTAGCCCGCCCTGAACGCAGTAAAGGGAGCACCTAAAAAGATCTTCCTCTCGAATTGACCTAAAGCGAGTTTTGTACAACACAAGCGACTTGTTTGTTAATTTTCACTAAGTTTAAATCATAGTCACTCACAAATTTTCAGCACAAGATGCAAACCGCAAAATCAGTCAGTCTAGCAAAGATTATCGCCTGGACATGGATTCAAATGGTAGGACTCCTTGTTTTTACAGGAGGAATTGCCCTGCTCTACCACTATAAGCTTCTTGAATTTACCATTCCCTGGCTACCTATTTCCGTTATTGGTACCGCTGTAGCTTTTTACGTAGGTTTTAAGAACAACCAATCTTATGACCGTATGTGGGAGGCTCGCAAGATTTGGGGTGGAATTGTCAATGATAGTCGTACTTGGGGGATGTATGTGGATGGATTCGTTTCTAATTTGTTTGCTGATAAAAAACGACCTGATACTGAGATCAAAGCCATTAAACAGCGTTTAATATACAGACATATCGCTTGGTTATACGCCCACCGAAGCCAACTGCTTGTTCCTACCTCTTGGGAACATATTAGTCAAAAAGGTCCTGTAGCCAAAAGAGCTCGATACTATCAACGCAAATTTGGAGTGGGTCTTGTGGATGATGAGTACACCAGAACCGAACTCAAACATTTTCTACCTCCTGAAGAACACGACCGTTTGGTAGCCAATGTCAATACAGCCACTCAAATCATCAACGAACAATCGAGAGATCTTCAAAAATTGCGTGAGCAAGACCTCATTGAAGACTTCAGGCATATGGAAATGGCCAATATTTTAAAAAGCTTCTACACCCTTCAAGGAAAAAATGAACGGATAAAGAAGTTCCCTTTGCCCCGTCAATATGCAAATATGAGTCGCATTTTTGTTTGGATTTTCATCTTCATGCTTCCTTTTAGTATGATGCCCGAACTGATGAAAATTAGCACCGGCGTTTTCTGGTTGTCTATACCCGTGACTGCATTAATTGGTTGGGTCTACGTAATGATGGAGCTAGTTGGCGACTATTCTGAAAATCCTTTTCAGGGTATGGCCAATGATATCCCGATGTTATCCTTGTGCCGAGTCATTGAGATCGATCTAAGAGAAATGTTAGGGGAGACTGACTTACCCCCTAGCGTTGAAGCGAAAAATGATATTCTAATGTAGAAGTCTGTTTTAGACACAAGCCCGACAAACGGTCTAAAAAGCTACTCCCTCAAAGCCCTAGCCACGCTGCGCGCATAACCGTTGGCCACGTCAGCAGCGCTGTCCGGGTCTTGTAAACTAGAGGTCACCTGCCCAATTAATTGTTGCTTAGCCGGCTTTTCAAGATCAAAAACAAGAGTTTCCACTACATAAGTTATGGAGCGCTCTTCATTGATACTCGGCTCCACATAGTTCCCAGAATAACGAACTGTTGGCGCAGAATTCGGGTGATTGTAATAATTGTAGAAGGTATATAGATAAGGATCTATGGAACTGGAATACGTCGCTCCCGAATAGTACCCACCTTCTTTGGTAATATTCACCGTTTGTTTTTTGTCCTTTAATACTGTTATCACCACAGCTTCAAAACCTTTATCACGGATCATCTGCTTAGCCGCCTCTATTTCAGCTTCACTGAGTTGTTTGTTGGGCTTGAGATCTTCCATAAAGTCATAACTCACCATACCTTTCATTTTGTTGTTGCGCAACTCTCTGAGCATGGCATCTTCAAATGCTTTGCGGACGGTTGGATTATCTGTACGAGCGATCACTAAAAAATTCTTCGATTTGACATCTCCAGCGTCTGTAGCCTTCCAGCTTTCCAATACCTTAGTAGAAGAACATCCAGAAATAAGCAAGGCCAAAATGGGCAGCACAATTAGGTTTTTCAATTTGGTCATGGTGTAAGTTGTTTTGTTTGAATGGTTAAGCTACAAAAATACTCCTAATAATCCTCAGGCGCAATGATTGCGCATTAACCCACCACCCCGATAGGATTTAAATCCGCATAAGAATGTACCTTAGTGCTAGCAAAAATGGAAGAATTACTCATTGATTTATACGGCGGGCAGTTTGAGCGCGAACTCCTCGCAGAGATCGCAGCAGTTGGAATCTATAAAGACATTCCTGCCGATACGATCTTGATGGATTTTGGTCAATACGTGAAATCCATGCCGCTTCTGCTCCAAGGTGCTATTAAGATCATGCGAGAAGATCAGCAGGGAGACGAACTCTTGCTGTACTTTTTGGAGAAAGGCGACACCTGTGCCATGACCTTGAGCTGTTGCATGGGCGCTACAAAAAGTGAGATCCGAGCGGTTACGGAAACAGACACCCAATTGATATTAATCCCCGTCCAACACATGGAAAGTTGGTTAGGGAAATACAAAAGTTGGCGGGGATTTGTCATGGATAGTTATCACGACCGAATGATGGAAATGCTGGACGCCATAGACTCCATCGCCTTTATGAATCTAGAAGATCGGGTGATGAAGCTTCTGCAAGAGAAAGCCCAGATCGTTCAGAACAAAGAAGTTTACAATACCCACAAAGAATTAGCGCAAGAACTGCACACTTCTCGTGTAGTGATCTCCAGAATTCTAAAAAAGCTTGAAAACGAAGGCCGTATCAGCCTGCACAGAAGTCACATCACTTTAATTGAAGCTGATGTGTGACTTTAGTTACCAAATCTCGGCACTCGCCGATCTAATTTTGCCCTGTTAATCAAAGATGGAACTCGTGGAGATTTTAGGGTATATGGCAGCCTTAGTGGTTGGTTTGGTTTTAGGCCTGGTAGGTGGCGGCGGATCCATCCTCACCGTACCAGTTATGGTTTATCTTCTAGGCTACAACCCCATACTAGCAACGGCTTACTCGCTATTCGTTGTTGGAGTCTCTGCCTTGGTGGGAGCTTTTAGAAATATGCAAAAAGGCCTGGTGGACTTTAGAACCGCCATTGTCTTTGCTGTTCCTGCGTTTATCGCGGTTTATGCAACGCGCAAATACATCATCCCTGCAATTCCTGATACGTTAACTACTATTGGCGAATTTGTGGTTACTAAGGACATTGCCATTATGATCTTCTTTGCCGTGATCATGCTTTTGGCTTCGTTTTCAATGATTCGTTCTAAGAAAGGCGACCCTGATGAAAATGAGCAGGTCCAATACAACTATCCGCTTATTATCATTGAAGGATTGGCCGTGGGTGTTTTAACCGGATTGGTCGGAGCTGGTGGCGGATTTCTCATCATTCCCGCTTTGGTATTGCTGGCTAAGCTCCCTATGAAAAAAGCGGTAGCCACTTCCCTCTTGATCATCGCAATTAAATCTTTAATAGGTTTTATTGGCGATGTTGAGAATTTGGACATCGATTGGGGCTTTCTGCTATCCTTTACTGCGGTGTCTGTGATTGGAATCTTTTTGGGGATTTGGATCGGAGGGTTCATCGACGGCAAAAAACTCAAAAAAGCCTTCGGTTGGTTTGTACTGGGAATGGCATTCTACATCATTTTCATGGAAATTTCTGCTTAGAGCGACTCGTTTTCCTTCAATTTCATCACTTTTTCTAAAAATAAATGAGCTAAGGTAACATTGGTCACTTTTTAGCTCGATTCGCCGCCCTAATTTTGAACTATCAAACTCTTAAAACGTTCAAAACGATGCGAATAGAACAGATATATACCGGATGCTTGGCCCATGCTGCCTATTATTTAGAAGACCAAGGCGAGGCCGCTATCTTTGATCCTTTACGAGAAGTTGGTCCTTATATAAATCGGGCTAAAAAAGATAAGGCACAGATCAAATACGTCTTTGAAACACATTTCCATGCAGACTTTGTGAGCGGGCATTTGGACCTTCAAAAGCAAACAGGTGCTGAGATAGTATTTGGTCCGTTAGCACTTCCGGGATATAAAGCAATACTAGCAAAAGACGGCCAAGAATTTAAGGTAGGACGCTATACCGTTCGCGTAATTCACACCCCGGGTCACACTTTAGAGAGTACTACTTACCTCTTGATAGATCAAAATGGGGAGATGCATGGCATCATCACCGGAGACACTTTGTTTATCGGAGATGTAGGCCGACCTGATCTGGCCCAGCATGTAGTTGCAGACCTTACAGAAGAAAAACTAGCAGCCTTGCTGTTTGATTCCCTCCGCAATAAAATCATGACACTGCCCGATCATTTGATCGTGTATCCGAATCACGGAGCCGGATCCGCTTGCGGTAAAATGATGAGCAAAGAAACTACGGATACTTTGGGGAATCAGAAAAAAGTAAACTACGCCCTAAGAGCAGACATGACCAAAGAGGAATTTATTGATGAATTGCTTACAGGTCTTACTACGCCACCGGGATACTTTCCGCAGAATGTACTCATGAATCTCAAAGGATATGATTCCTTGGAAAACGTTATGCAACGCGCCGATAGACCACTAGGGCCTGAAGCTTTTGAAGCTGCCGCCAATGAGACGGGTGCCTTGATGTTGGATGTTCGAAATCCAGAGGAATTTGCCAAAGGCTTTATTCCCAACAGCATCAACATTGGTCTCAACGGAAACTTTGCACAATGGGTGGGAGAACTGATTCCTAGTGTAAAACAAGAGATTCTACTGATTACAGAACCAGGCAAAGAAAGAGAAGCTATTACGCGACTGTCTCGTGTTGGTTATGATGGGGTTATTGGATATCTACTCGGCGGCTTCCAATACTGGAAAAACTCAGGAAGAGAAGTCGATACTATTGGACGAATCAATGCCAAGACTTTTGAAAACATGATGATCACTAACGGCATTGAACTCTTTGATGTACGCAAAAGAAGTGAGTTCAACTCCCAACATGTTTTGGAAGCCACTAACATTCCACTCAATGAATTGAACCAGCATTTGGCGAGCTTCCCCAAAGACAAACCGCTGGTTTTGCATTGCGCCGGAGGTTACAGAAGCATGATCGCGGCTTCTATGCTCAAACAAAGAGGCTGGGAAAATATTACCGATGTACAAGGTGGTTTTGCAGCTATTAAGGAGACCACTGTGCCTTGCACAGACTATGTCTGCCCAACCACGCTCTTGTAGTTTTTTTTAGTTGTTGCACGCCCGGGGTTTAGACTCCGGGCTTTTTTCTTTAAGTGTAACTCAAGTTACCGTAGTTCCCGTAATGGGCTGCTAATTTTGGCAGAAATCCTACAGGTATGAACATATTGATGGAACCATGGCCCTGGTATATTTCGGGTATTTTGATCACCGGGGTCATGGCCCTGCTGTTGTGGGGAAATAAGAGTTTTGGGGTTTCGGGAAACTTCAGAACGCTGTGTACACTATGCGGCGCGAATAAAAGAGCTTCTTTTTTCAAATTTGACTGGAAGGCACAACGCTGGAACCTCTGGGTGATGGTTGGAACTATTTTGGGCGGATTCATTGGAGCGAATTTTTTGAGTGATGAATCTACTGTTTCGATCAACGAATCCTCTGCAGAAAGACTCCGACAAATTGGAGCCGCTGATGCAGGCGAGGCCTACTTACCAGAATTCCTCTTTGGAACCGAGGCTCTAACAGAACCAAAATCTCTAGCCTTATTGATCATAGGCGGATTCCTCGTTGGATTTGGGGCGCGCTATGCCGGTGGATGTACCTCTGGCCATGCCATTTCTGGCCTGAGTAATTTGCAATTGCCTTCGCTACTGGCTGTAATGGGTTTCTTTATTGGCGGCCTTGTCATGGTTCATTTAATCTTTCCAATTCTTTTTTAACATGCGCACGATCTACTTTTTAGCTGTCGGAGTTCTATTAGGCATTACTTTGTTCAAATCAGAAGCTGCATCTTGGTTTAGGATTTACGAGATGTTTCAGTTTGATTCTTTCCATATGTATGGGATCATCGGTACGGCAGTCGGACTGGGAGTCCTCGTAGTTCAGCTCATCAAACGTAAAAAACTCAAAGGATTTAACGGAGCTCAAATTCAAATCAACCCTAAAGAAAACAGACGCTACAGCTACCTTTTAGGTGGAATACTCTTTGGATTGGGTTGGGCCTTGGCCGGAGCTTGTCCTGGTCCTATGTTTACGCTATTGGGCAGTGGTTATCTAAGCATGCTCGTGGTCATTGCAAGTGGTTTGTTGGGCACCTTTGTTTACGGCTTAATCAGGGAAAATCTCCCGCATTAAAAAAGCAGAATTTAGTACATTGGCAGCACCAACCAAACAATCATGAAAAAGCTGCTGATGCTTTTGTTGCTGTTCACTTCTGAAGCACAAGCTCAAATTCTAAACGCTGAATCTTTAAGAAAAGTAACCGATACCTCAGGCTGGTCTGGTTCTGCGACCGTGAACTTTGCCTTGGTGAGAAACGTGAATGATATTATCAGTTTGGGGTCTGATATACATGTGCAATACAAGACCGAAAAACAATTGTTTCTTATCAAAAATCAAATCGCTTTTAGAAAACTCAACGAAGACGATTTCTCCAATTTTGGAATCACTCACCTGCGCTATAATTATGTGCTTTCTGACCGTTGGCGTTGGGAAGCCTTTGCTCAAGGGCAGTACAACCGCGTGGCTTTAATTGACTTTAGAGGGCTTTTGGGAACTGGACCGCGCTACAAGATTTCTAATTCTGAGAATTACAAGTTCTATTTGGGGAATCTGGTGATGTTTGAATACGAGGAAGTAGCCGATGGGATCACGCCAAACCAGCGCGATGTGCGTTTGAGTTCTTATTTATCATTCAGCCTTTATCCTAACGAAAATGTGAGTTTCGTTAGCACCACCTACTACCAACCACAGCTGGACCAATGGTCTGATTTTAGGATCTCATCAGAATCAACCCTACTGGTCAAAATGTTTAAAAACCTAAACTTGAATGCGACCTATGTGTTCATTTATGACGCCTTCCCTGCTGTAGGGATTCCCAACTCACAATACCGCTTCAGCACTGGGGTAACCTATACATTTGACTAGAAATGAGCGCCTTTTACCGAAAGGGCTAAAAAAGTCATATTTCTGCGTAAGCTATTCCCCCATAGCGAGACTACCTTTGTATCTTTACGAATTACAAAACCAGAACGAGCAAAATCTCGTATGTAAAACAAAGAGAACTTATGGCAAATTCTTATTACGATCCTGCCGATCTGCGCAAATTTGGAAAGATCACCGAATGGAGTGAAGAACTCGGAACCAAATTCTTCGATTACTATGGAAAAGTTTTTGAAGAAGGCGCCTTGTCTGCCCGTGAGAAATCATTGATCGCCTTAGCCGTATCCCATGTGGTTAAATGTCCATATTGCATTGACGCTTACACCAAAGACGGTTTACAGCGAGGAATCACCAAGGAAGAAATGATGGAAGCGGTTCATGCTGGAGCGGCTATTGAGAGCGGAGCCACACTCGTTCATGGTGTTCAAATGATGAACAAATACAATAAACTGAGCATGTAGCTCACTGCTTTTATGGCGACAAAATCCTTAAAGAAACGCGAAAGCGAATTGGCCAACGCGCAAAGGCAATTGGAACTTTTGTCCAACGGTATTTTTGCCGATGGAGAATTGCCCACTTTTGCCGATAAGATCAAAGGCGTAGGACATTTTCCTTTGCGTCCAAACAAATTGGAGATCCTTCAGATCAATGTTGGGTATATGTGTAATCAAGTCTGTGAGCACTGCCATGTGGATGCAGGTCCGGATCGGAAAGAGATCATGACCCGTGAAACCATGCAGCAGTGTTTGGATGTGATTCGCAATACAGGTGCGCATACATTGGATCTTACCGGAGGTGCTCCTGAGATGAACCCAGACTTCAGATGGTTCGTGGAAGAAGCCGCCAAAGCAGGTATTAAGGATTTTATTGTTCGATCCAACCTAACGATCATTCGCGCCAATAAAAAGTACTACGACCTCCCCGATTTCTTTAAGAAACACAACATTCACGTAGTTTCTTCTATGCCGCACTGGACGCGTGGCAAAACGGACAAGCAACGCGGTGACGGTGTTTTTGACAAATCCATAAAAGCTTTGCAGGAACTCAATGACCGTGGCTACGGTATGCCAGACAGTTCGTTGCGCTTAGATTTGGTTTACAATCCTTCTGGAGCATTCTTACCCGGAGATCAAGCCAGTATGGAAAAGGATTTTAAAAAGGCTTTGATGGAAGATTTTGGAATTCAGTTCCACAATCTGTTCGCCATTACCAATTTGCCGATCTCGCGCTTTTTGGATTATTTAATCGCCTCAGACAACTACGAGGACTATATGTATCAATTGGTGGAAGCTTTTAATCCAGCTGCAGTTGCCAATGTGATGTGCACCAATACGCTTTCCATAAGTTGGGACGGCTACCTGTATGATTGTGACTTCAATCAAATGTTAGGGTTACCTGTAAATTCCAAGGTAAAACACATCTCGGAGTACAATGAGGACTTACTTCAAAACAGAAATATTGTGATCTCTCAACACTGCTATGGCTGCACTGCGGGTGCAGGAAGCAGTTGTCAGGGAACCGTTGCCTAATGAAAAGATTACTGTTTTTATTGCTGCTGATTAGCTCTTTGGCCTATGGTCAACAAGATTGGGATGCGTTGCTCCAAAAGTATAATGAAGACTCTGTGCCTTATATCACGGCCTCCCAAACCGCGACTGCCTTAGAATCAGATCAAAAAGTGGTGGTTTTGGATGCTCGAGAAACAGCAGAATACCAAACCAGTCATTTACCCAATGCCATTTTTGTGGGATATGATGATTTCAAACTGAGCAAAGAGGCTAAAAAGTCCCTGAAAGAGGCGGATCAGATCATCGTGTACTGTACCATTGGGGTGCGATCCGAAGACATTGGTGCACTGCTGCTGCAAAAAGGGTACACCAACGTTCACAATCTCAAAGGCGGAATTCTCTCTTGGAAGAATAACGAATTTGAAGTCTACAATATGGATCAGCAACCCACGGAAGACGTACATGTCTACGGCCCAAGCTGGGGCAAATATTTACTTAAAGGAACCGCTGTACATGACTGATTCAGCTTTAATCATATTTACGCGCAATCCTGAGTTGGGCAAATGCAAAACACGTTTAGCGGCCACCATTGGTGATCAAAACGCTTTGGAGGTTTATCAATTTTTGTTAGATCATACGGTTTCCATTTCCAAAAACCTGCCTTTTGATCGGTATGTATTCTATTCTGAGAAAGTTCATCACAACGACCGCTGGGATGAGAACATCTACCAAAAAGAGGTTCAAAGTGAGGGAGATCTAGGCCTAAAGATGCGCGCAGCCTTTGAGCAATTGTTTGCTAAAGGCTATAAAAAATTGGCCATTATAGGAAGCGACCTTTTTGATCTGCAGAGTAAAGATCTGATTGACGGCCTGGAGCTTTTAGACCAGTACGAAGCCGTTATTGGCCCTGCGCAGGATGGAGGTTACTACTTTTTAGGCATGACCCACCTCATCCCAGAAGTATTTGAAAACAAAGAATGGGGAACCGATACCGTGATGATGGATACTATCAATGATTTACTGAATAAAAACTTCAGTAGTCTTCCGGTTCGTAATGATATTGACTATTTTGAGGACATTAAAGACAAAGCGGAATTCCAACGATTTATACCTGAACACTTGCAATGATAAACCTGATAGAACAAACCACTGATTTTTTAAAAGGCAAAGGATTTGACAATCCGGAGATCGGAATCATTTTAGGAACTGGCTTAGAACGCTTGCCAGAACATGTCGAGATTCAAAAGGAGATCTCTTATAATTTGATCCCGAATTTCCCCACTGCTACCGTGGCCTTCCACAAAGGCAAACTCCTATATGGAACCTTAGCGGGAAAACGAGTGATCATCATGCAAGGACGCTTTCACGTCTATGAGGGATACACTTTGCAGGATGTGACCTATGGCGTGCGAATCATGCATGCTTTGGGCATTAAGAAACTTTTGGTTTCCAACGCAGCGGGCGCCATCAACCTCAACTTTAAAAAGGGAGAATTGATGCTTATTGATGATCATATCAATTTGCAAGGAGGTTCACCACTTGCTTTTAACGGCGTGGATCAGTTGGGAGAGCGGTTTGTAGATATGGCAGCGCCATACGACACCGAGATCAACACAACTCTTGAAGCTTTAGCCAAAGCGTCTGGGATTCAATTGCACAAAGGAGTTTACGCCAGCGTTGTAGGCCCGCAATTGGAAACGCGCGCAGAATATCGCTACCTCAAGATCATTGGAGCCGATGCCGTAGGTATGAGTACCGTACCGGAGGTCATTGTGGCCAATCATTTGCGTTTGCCAGTTGTCGCAGTTTCTGTATTGACAGACGAATGCGATCCAGACAATTTGCAGCCCGTTGATATTCCGGAGATCATCGCAATGGCAGAAAAAGCAGAACCGGATATGATAGCCTTATTCAAAGGCCTGATAGAATCACTGTAAAATGCAGTAAGGTCAGCTAATCAAACACGACTGAGACTTACGTTAACAAACCACTATGAGTTACTTAGAGACAACCCACGATGTATATAAAGAAGCAGCACTAACACCAGATGTAGGGCTGTGTTGTACCACCAATCCAATCTGGGAATTGCCCGGGCTGAAGATCCCAAAGATCATGCAAGAGATGAACTACGGCTGCGGAAGCACGGTTCACGCTCGTGATTTGGTAAACGACCCTAAGATCCTTTACGTAGGAGTTGGTGGAGGTATGGAGCTGTTGCAGTTCAGCTATTTCTCACGCCAAAAAGGTGGAGTAATTGGTGTGGATGTGGTGGACGAAATGTTGGAAGCCTCTAAGAAGAACTTTATTGAAGCAGAAGCTCAAAACCCATGGTTTAAAAGTGAGTTTGTAGAGTTGCGCAAAGGTGACGCGATGAACCTCCCACTAGAAGACAATAGCGTGGACGTCGCGGCTCAGAATTGTTTGTTCAATATCTTTAAAGAAGACGATCTAAAACAAGCCATTGCAGAAATGTATCGCGTGCTAAAACCACACGGACGCTTGGTGATGAGTGACCCGACCTGTGAGCAGCCAATGAACGATACGCTGCGTAATGACGAGCGTCTGCGTGCCCTTTGCTTGAGCGGAAGTTTACCAATTTCAGAATATGTAAAAGCCTTGACTGATGCTGGTTTTGGAACTATCGAAATTAGAGCGCGTAAGCCTTATCGCATCTTGGATCCAAAGAACTATCCGACCGACGAGCTCATCTATATTGAAAGTATAGAAGTAGCTGCCATCAAAGACCCAATGCCAGAAGACGGTCCGTGTGTCTTTACAGGAAAAGCTGCGATTTACTTTGGAGAAGAAGAATATTTGGATGACAAAAAAGGACACATCCTATTAAAGAATCAACCCATTGCCGTTTGTGATAAAACCGCTGGTAATTTGGCAGATCTGGGCCGTGATGATATTTACATCAGCGAGTCTACTTGGCATTACGACGGTGGCGGTTGTTGCTAATACAAATCCCATGAAAACCCAAAACCTACTTATTCGCTTTGCCTTAGTTGGCTTTGTGGCTTTGAGTCTGCAATCTTGTGGTCTCTTAGGAGCCGCTGGACTCAGCAAACAAGGGCTTTCTGCTAAGAAAGCTCCAGCAAATCTTACCGCTGCAAGCAATACGTCTTCTGAAATGTTGGACCACAGCAATTGGACCACTTTGCTGCAGAAACATGTAGATGAAGCCGGATTTGTAAATTATAAAGGTTTTCAAGAAGATAAAAAGGATTTAGATGCTTACTGCAGCTATCTCTCGAGTTTTCAGCCGGATGAGACCTGGTCTGTGCAAGAGCAATTGGCTTACTATATCAACCTGTACAATGCCTATACCATCAAGTTGATCTTGGAAAATTACCCAACTGCAAGTATCAAAGACTTAGACGGGCCTTGGACCAAAGCTTTTGTACCGGTAGGAAATAAAAATCTCAGCCTTGGTGGCATAGAGAACAGTCTGCTTAGAAAAATGAACGAACCGCGGATCCACTTTGCGATCAACTGCGCGTCTTTTTCATGCCCAAAATTGCTCAATGAAGCTTTTACTGCTAATGACATTGACGCCCAATTGAACCTGGTCACCCGTGACTTTATCAATTCTGAGCGCAACGAGATCTCAGAAAATCAGGCCAAAGTATCTCAACTTTTCAATTGGTATGCGAAGGATTATTTAGCCAATGGAACCCCAAGTGTAAAAGAATTCATCAATCGATACAGCGATGTACAAATTGCTCCAGAGACCACTTTGGAATTTTTGGAGTACGATTGGTCCCTGAATGAACAATAAGTCACCCAAACTCAGTATAATTGTTCCGGTGCTCAATGAGGCCGACCAACTCTATACCCTTTTACAACATCTGTATCAGCAAATGAGCTTCCCTGAGCAGGTGGAGGTACTTATCATTGATGGCGGAAGTACTGATGAATCAGCAAAAGAGTTTGAACGCTACCACAATCAGCACACGGAATTTAATCTCAAATGGATAAGTTCTTCGGAAAAAGGAAGAGCTGTCCAAATGAACTTGGGAGCACAAAATGCTATTGGCGCCATATTCTACTTTTTACATGCAGATAGTTTGCCTCCAGTAGGTTTTGATGCCTTGATTTATCGCGAGGTGGAACGAGACAACCAGGCCGGTTGTTTTAGAATGCGTTTTGATTCTTCCCATTGGTGGTTGCGCTTGGCGGGATGGCTTACTAGACTGAACTGGAAGATCTGTCGCGGAGGAGATCAAAGCCAATTCATTACACGGGAGCTTTTTGAAAACATAGGTGGTTTTGATGAATCCTACCGCATCTTTGAAGACAATATGCTCATAGAAGCCCTTTACAAACGTGGACAATTCACGGTGATTCCTAAAACGCTGGTCACTTCTTGCAGACGTTACGAAAAGACCGGAATTTGGAAACTGCAGTACCATTTCTGGATGATCCAGCTCAAACACCGTCGCGGAGCCGGACCAGAACACCTTTACGCCTACTATCAAAAACACCTTGCGAAATAGCACAACTTCACTATCTTTAAAGAAGTGGAAGCTTGGGAAGTATTATTGGTCGTATTGCTCTGTGCAGGAGCTATTCAAGGCATAACCTTTGGGATCATTCTCTGGCGCAGTCAAGGACCACATGCTTTGGCCAATCGATTTTTGGCCGCGATCCTCTTCTTTTTCTCTTACCGGCTCATTGTTGAGACCATGAAGATCTTTGAACTGGGACGCTATGACTTCTGGTATCATGTGCTCTTGGAATACAATTGGGTCTACGGACCACTGCTATATTTGTTTGTGCTGAGTTATGTGCGACCCAAGTTCAAATTAGAACGCATACACTTACTGCACTTCCTTCCCGTGATCATTGAGGTTATCTGGAGTTTCTTTATCAAAAGTCAGAACTTTTACTGGGATGGCACCCGAGAAAGTCTGAGCTGGCTAGGCTATTGGGGTTATGTAGTTTGGATGCACTACCCGACTATGTTTGTGATCTCAGCGACCTTGATCATTATTTATGCCCGTAAGTCTGTTAGGGTGCTCAATGAAGCTTTGAACGATCCCCAAATTCGAATCATTCCAGAGCGGGTCGTTTGGATCAAGCGCGTGATTCAAGTACTGCTCGTTTTTACCGCACTCTATTTGATCGGTATTGGGATCGATTACTTCTTTTTCAGTTACAACAGCAATCTGTTTTATGGGCATCCTGTTTTTGTGGGAATGGCAGCCATTACCTATTGGATGGGATTGGAAGGGTTCTCCCGCCGCAATGAAGACGCCTTTAGAAGCAATGCAACAGTTTCTGATAAGAACTTGGATCAGCTGCAACAAGTAGCCGATAAGATCACCACAGCTATGGAAGAGCAGCAGCTCTATAAAGATCCCGAGTTGAGTGTAAAAAAACTGGCTGATCTCTTAGACACCAAATCCTATTTGATCACAAAAGCACTTAATGTAGTCCTTAAAACCAAGTTCAGTGATTTTGTCAACGGCTACCGTATTGAAGCGGTAAAAACTCTTTTAGCCGACCCCAAAAACGAGCAATTCACCCTCTTGAGTTTGGCTTTTGATGCCGGATTTAACTCCAAAGCTTCTTTTAATCGTGCGGTTAAAAAAATCACGGGAAAATCTCCTAGCGCCCTGAAATAGCGCTTTTTGAGGTCTCATTTTTCAAAATGACACCTGCAGTTTTCTTCTAATCAGGTCTCATTTCTCCAATCGAGACGATTGGCATCATTTCTTGCCGCATCTTTGGCTTGTCATTGCGAATCACCCATTGGCGATCGCTTAAAAATTTACTCAGATGAAAAACACATTCAAGACTCTTTTACTAATCTGCTTTTTAATTCCATTAAGTGCCTGCGGACAAAACAACACACAAACTCAAGAACTCATTGGTACTTGGAAACTGGATATGAGTCCACAAGACACCACCGATGACAATTTTGCAATGATGCGAATAGAAAAGATCAGTGGCAACAGCTTTGAAGGCACCTTTTACAGAGAAGGAGTCAAGTTGACCAACGGTCAATTAAATACACAACTTGGGATTGTATACGGCGCACTGGTCTCTGGAGACAATAGCGGCTCATACAACACAACCTTCTACCTCAAAGAAGGAAAACTTTACGGCACTACTCATGCTATTGACAGAAACTTTTTAGCTGTCTGGATCGCCACTAAAACTCAGAACTAATGAGAACCCTGCTGCACCTGATTCTTTTGGTAACTGCCGTGAGCTTTGCTCAAGTCAATTACGGCACACCGCCAGAGGGGCTCATCCCAGAAGCCTTGGAAGGGATTCCACAAGCTTTGGAAGTCATGCACTTCCCCAAAGTGAACCACCCGGTCAAGATTGATGAGCGTTACTATTGGAAACACGCTACGGGTGTGATGAGTAATCAGGCACCGGTAAAGATCATTGAATACGGCGCTTATCTGTATTACAACGACCAATGGAACCTCAGAAAGAAATACCCACTTAAAGAACTCAAAAAGAGCTTTGGGATCAAAGATCAAGAGTTGTTGCAAGGTCATCCTTATGTCTGGACAGACAACTGGCGCACAGACGATAGACTCTTTGGCGGATGGGCCATGTGGTATTTCATTGCAGAAACTCAGGACGGGCAGCGCGTATGCGGATACGCCACTATTCACACCACCGATCAATTATTAAATCCTTAAAAAAACTTGTTATGAAAGCTATTGTTTTACTATTTACTTTGATGTTGTTTCCTCACTTCGGACTTGGACAAGAAACGCTCGAACTCAAAAACACCAAACCCCTAACTTGGCAGGGTAAAGCCGCCATGGGAAGCTATGCACCAGAAGGAACCTTGGATGTCGACAAGGCCATAATCACTATAGAAAACGACCAAATTACCGCCTTGACCGTTGCCGTAGATATGAAAAGTCTTTCTCAAGAGAATAAAAAACTTGAAAGGCATTTGCGCAATGAAGACTTCTTTGATGTTAAGGTCTTTCCTCAGGCTGTTTTCACCCTTACGGCACCGGTGAATCTCAACAACGGAAACTGTCAATTAGAAGGCGTGATGTCTATTAAGAACAAAGCGGTTGCTGAGGAGATTCCAGCTTGGATCAATATTACCGATAAACTGATCACCATAACTTTTGATGCCGAACTGGATCGTACGGCCTACGGTATTACCTATAACTCGCCGAGCATATTCACAAAGTTGAAAGATCAGGCAATCGCAGATGCCTTTAATTTGAAAGGTGTGCTGAGTTTTCCGAATCGATTCTAGAAGTACTGCCCAATTCCGAAGACAAATCCGCGGGTTGCCTTATCGGAGATCCCATAGCCGTAATCAATCCTAAAAATTGCGTTGAAGATTCTTTTGTGAATAAAACGCAAGCCAACACCCGGATAGATCCGAACGTTCTGACTGTCACCAAAATCACTGAGGTCTCCCCCAGGATTGCGCCAGCTTCCACTGTCGACAAAGACATTGCCTTGCAGCACAAACCAATCTTTGTCGACCAGGGTGTGACGGTATTCGGTATTGAGCACGATCACTCCAGTACCCCGATCAATGATGTTCCCCACCCCGCGAATGTTCAAGTTGTTATCCACGGCAAAAGGCGCAAATGGCGATTCGTCATTACTGGCCAAGCCCACACGTAAGCGGGAAGCCCAGTTTCCGCGTTTACCCACACGTTTGTAGTAGATAAAATCGTTCCAACCGATTACAAAATCAGGCAGAACAGGATCTGAACTCAATACGTATTGCAGGTTGAGCATGCTGCGGAATCCCTCTAAATACTGAAAGTAGAAGTCTACGTTACGGTATTCATAAATACCCTTGAAAAGGACCTTATCTACGTCAAAGTCTAAGGGAACTCCATCCTGAGTTGCACCTTCCACATAATCGTAATCTTCATTAAAGAAATTGATTCCGAATTGGGCGCTGTGGAAAAAATTGAATTGATAAAGCGCTAAGGCCTCAATAGAAGTATTGTTGTAGCGATAATCGGCATCGCCATCATTCAAAAACACAGGCTCTAAGGTGGTGATGTCTCCAAAGTTTACCGCCAAACCAAACTTACGCGAAAAGAGGTTGGGCGCCCTAAAATTCAATCCGAAGGAGGAAAAGATATCGTCTTGATAAAAACCGCCAATCGTAATGTTTCGGCCTAAAAAATTGTACTCATAAAGACCTACACGATAAGCAAATTCGTCATCATTGGTCGTATAAACATTGAGCTGTGGAATGAGTGTAAAATTGTCCTGAACCCCAAAAACCACTTTAACCGTGCCGTCCTCTTTGGGATGTACTTGGTAATAGGCGTGAGAAACTCCCGCAAGGCGAATCATAAAATTCACATCGCGTTCCAATTGGGCCGAGTCCAGTTTCATTCCGGGACGTAGCTCTACCAAGTTCTTTAAAAAAGCGGTCTTAGAGCGTTTGTTTTCTTGGAAGACGATCTCAGAGACCTCTTGCCCAAAACTGGCTGCGCTTAGCAGCATAAACGCCATGCAAAATATTGCTCTCACTGTTTGCCGTACTGTTGTTGAATGATTTTTTCTACCGGTTTGTTCTGCGGAGTGAACTGGCTGTCTGTCTCGCCATTGATGCGCTCGTCAAAGGTGAACCATTTCCAGATGAATCCGCCGGCGAACCAAGGCTCTGACCAGACCGATTCAAACAGCGCCTGAGTGGTATTGGTCTGCGCTTCCAAGTTAACTACAGTTTTGGTGTGATCACTATCCCAGGGTTCCTTCCCAGAGAAATCTGTAGATCTGTAGCCGTACTCCGTAAAGATGATCGGCCGCTCCTCTCGAGCACTGACCGATGCGAGTTCCTGCTTCCAGGGCAACCAACCCGCTTTGGCTTCTTCCACGCTTGGCGTTTTACTGTCCGCAACAGGGAAATAAGCATCTACGCCGATATAATCGAGTTCTGACCAAAAGGGAACACGCTTGTACTCATCCCAATTGGCTGCATAGGTCAATTCCCCTTTATAAATGGTTTTGATCTGCTGAATTAATGAGGTCCAATATTCCGGTCTGTTCACAATGAACTGCTCCAACTCCGTCCCGATACAGAACATTTCGGCTTGGGTATCTGCCGCCATCTGGGCATACTCCAAAATGAACGCGCTGTAAGAGGCTTCCAGGGTTTTCCAATCTGCTTCGGAGGTCATTTTCATATAACCGGTGAATTCGCCACGCCAAATCCAAATTTGTGGCTTGACCATGACTTTAATTCCATTTTCTTTAAGGACTTTGATATACTGAGTAGCACCTTCACGAGTCTCTCCAAACCATTGTCGCTCCGTATTGTGTATAATGTTTGGATTGTCCAAAGACCGAATAAACCCAAAAGGCATCACTGCAGCAAAGTTTGCATTGACATTCAGCACATGTTGTACCTCTGTATTGTCTGTCGGATTCCTGGCAGCGACATAACTCACACCATTGATCAACTGCTTTTGCTGTTGAGCGCAGCTCCATGTCACCGCGCCAAGCAATCCAACAATAAAAATCTTTAGGGTAGCCTTCATCTGCAATTTTATTTGCATATGAATTTACAAAATACCCACGGTTAAAACACCGCTCTTAACCCAATATTAAAGGTTTCACCAAGTCCTGTATCGTTCCCACGAACAAAGTTGGTATACAGACCTTCGATATTGAGTTCTTTGGTCAATTGGTATTTAACACCGCCACCAACGGCAGTAAAGTCTTGTGAAAAATCACTTCCCAGATCGATCAACTGAGAATGTTGTGCTAAAGCAAGTACCGTAAACTTACTGCTCGGGAAGTAACTCAAGAATACTCCAGGAGTTAGTCTCAAACTGTTATTGGCAAAACTGGCCTCTTTATCTCCAAAGTTTAATTCAGAATTCAGCTCTGTAAATAACTGCCAATCTCCACCTGGGAATGTATAGTCATAAAAGAAGCGGTTCTGCCAAATGAATCCGTCCTGATCTAAAAAGACACCGTCTTCTACTTCATTATCTACCAAAGGAATAAAAAACGAACTTTGAATGGAGAAGTTGTTTACGTTTTTAAGCGGAACAAACTTTACCGAGGGTGCAATGGAGGTCAATCCCGAACGCGCCGTTCCCCGTTCTCCATCAAATTGAAATACCTCTAAAGCGCCGCGATCTGCGATCACATTACTTCTAAATTCCAAGATCACCCCTAAATTCCAGCGGCGGTTCTCACCAATACCGGTATAGGCCTCTAAGGTTGATGTAAAGAACGTTTCACGAGGCTCCGTGCCGTCTGTAAAGGTACTTTCTGTTTGGGTGTATAGGTTGTTGAACCATTTAAGGTCATACTGACCTTTTCCGATCAATTTAGAAGGGGTTAAGGTTTGAATTACAGAACCTTCTGTTTGATCGTCGTCTTGAGCGCTTAGCCCTAAGCTAATCAGTCCTAAGAAGACCGTTAGCAATATTTTCTTTTGCATAGTTGTTTTTTTAGTTTGTGCTTCTTGTGGTTCAAGAGTTATCGTATCAAACTCTTGAACACACAGAAGACTTTGGATATGTATTATTGAGCGTTTAGACGCCAATCATAACTGTAATAGCTAATCTTAGCTCCATCCGCGATGGGTGTAGTTCGGTACTTGTTCAAAAACCCAACTAGGGTTTGATCCTTCGTCACAAAATCTTCCTTGTACCATTTAAAAATCTCAGAGACTCCAACTTTCTTGCCCTTTACTTTGATAAAGCTCGGGTTGTTGACCGCCAGTTTGGTTTGTTGTTCCAAAAGCGAATCTACATTGGCTGGAGTGTAGGCCTGACTGATGAGCGGGGGGCATCCTTGCGCACCACAGACCAAGACAAAATGCACACGCGCGTCATTAAATACAGCACGTAGCTTTTTATTTTCAATATCATTTAAGGTGATCTTCTCTCCTCCTACGGCGTATTTGGTCTTATCAAAAAAGCCGGCTTTGTCTAGTGGAGAATTGATTGGGTAGTTGTCAATGATCCCTTTAATCACCAACAAGTTGTAAGTGTTGATCCAAAAGGCGCGATACGTATCGGCATCTGAGGCATTAACCTTAATATCGCGGGCCTGATCCAAAAGTGCATTCAAGGCAGATGGATCGGCATTGATTCCTTTATAATCTACTTTTCCGTCAGTGACATGAGCGGCAAAAAAGCGCTCCGACCCACTAAAGAAATCTTGTGTAGATTGAGCTACAGCCATCCCTGGGAGTAGCAACCATAGTAATGTTATATATATTAAACTTTTCATAGTTCTTTTTGGTTTTGATGCCTTTTAGGTCGAAGGGTACAAACCATTACTTACAACATATTTTGAAAAATTTTGCGTAGTAATAAAATTCAATTCCTTACAAGACTTCCAAAATTTAAAGCCATTCTAAATTGCTGATCTGTGTAATGTTACTAACTTTAAGTACGACTGATCGCTCAACTAACTCTCCAAAAATGGAACACATTGTAATCATTGGCAACGGTATTTCCGGCATAACTACAGCGCGTCATATCCGCAAGTTATCCGACCATAAAATAACCGTCATCTCTGCCGAAACGGACCATTTCTTTTCACGTACTGCCCTGATGTATATCTATATGGGACATATGAAATACGAGCATACCAAACCCTATGAGGATTGGTTCTGGAAGGAAAATAGAATCGATCTTAAACGCGGATTCGTGGAATCTGTAGACACTGCAAACAAAAGCCTGCAATTTGCAGACGGCGGCAGTATGAATTATGACAAATTGGTATTGGCTACCGGCTCTAAACCGAATAAGTTCGGCTGGCCTGGTCAAGATCTAGACGGCGTACAAGGATTGTATTCTAAACAAGACTTAGACGCTTTAGAGGTCAATGCTCCTAATAATAAAGTCTGCAAGCGCGCGGTGATCGTAGGTGGTGGACTTATCGGTATTGAATTAGCAGAAATGCTCAGTACTCGTGGAATTCCGGTGACCTTTTTAGTTCGAGAAGAGAGTTTTTGGAACGGCGTATTGCCCAGCGGAGAAAGCGGCATGATCAACCGACATATTGTGAGTCATCACATTGATTTGAGATTGGGTAGCAACTTGCGTGAAATTCTCGCCGATGAAAACGGCCGCGCACGTGCGGTGGTAATCGATGAAACTGGAGAAGAACTGGCCTGTGATGTAGTTGGACTGACTGCAGGAGTATCACCAAACATTGACTTTTTAAAAGACAGCGGTATTGAATTAGGCCGCGGAATCAAGGTAAACCGTTTGTTGGAGACCTCAGCAAAAGATGTTTATGCCATTGGGGATTGCGCAGAACAGCGAGAAGCCATTGGTAATAGACGCCCCATAGAAGCCGTGTGGTACACCGGCCGTATGATGGGCGAAACGCTGGCTCAAACCCTATGCGGAAATCCTACGGAATACAAGCCCGGTCATTGGTTCAATTCTGCTAAGTTCTTTGACATTGAATACCAGACTTACGGTTGGGTATTTAGTGATCGCAACAAAGCAGACCACGAACAACACTTCCACTGGGCCCATGAAGACGATACCAAATGTATTACTGTGGCCTATCACAAAGACTCTCGCTTGTTTTTAGGAATCAACACTTTTGGGATCCGCATGCGTCACGAAGTTTTTGACCGCTGGCTCACAGAAGGCCGCGATGTGGACTACGTTATGTCCCATTTAAAACAAGCGAACTTTGACCCCGAGTTCTTTGCACATTTTGAAAACAATATTAATCAGGCGTTCGCCGCACAATTACAAACCGCATAATCATGAGTAGATTTGATAAATCCATGAGCTTAGCCGGAGGACCTCCGGTAGCTATGAAAACAGGTCAAAAAATTGGAACCCTGCTCGGTTTGTTCGGTTTGGGTATTCTCACTTTGGCAACGTTCAATGTGAGCCTTCCCAATCAAGGATTGTGGCTGGCCCTAGCCTTATTATCTATAGGCGGAGGTATTTTAGTCTACAGCAAATCCTTGTATAAAGACACCCTTCCGGGGATAAAGAATCACGGAGTTTGGTTAAAATCGGTTTCGAGCCGAGGCTTTTGGGCCTGGGTGGCCGGTATTGCCTTAACCGGATTCTATATTGTTCTATACTTTTTTGCCGAACTTTTAGGACAAGGCAGCGGAGGCGCAGAAAATACAGGGCTCATCGGTCTTTTTGATCCTCTGAGTTATGCCTTGAAAGGTCAACCTGCTAGCCAGTGGTTTGTTTACGGAACGCTATACACACTGGCCATTCTTGCCTTCGGAATCAAATTCATCTGGAAGTATCGCCACAACAGTTATGAAAAGATCCGTACCGGAAGTGTGATGTTCTTTCAAACAGTTTTTGCCTTTTTGATTCCAGAGATCATGGCGCGATTGAATGGCGATCTGCCCTATTACGACCTTAAGAACGTATGGCCTTTGAATTACTACCTTTTTGACCAGTGGAATGTAGACGCATTATTGATCAACGGTAGCTTTGGACTGACCTTACTGATCTGGGGAATCGCTTCTATCTTGGTGATCACGCCTATCCTAACGTACCGTTACGGAAAGCGCTGGTACTGCAGCTGGGTATGTGGTTGTGGAGGTTTGGCAGAAACTGCCGGAGACTCTTTCAGACAGCTTAGTGACAAATCCAGATCTGCTTGGCGTGTAGAACGCTGGGTGGTACATTCTGTATTGGTGTTCGCTGTGGTGACCACAACTGGAGTTATTCATTCTTATTTAGGCGATGGCAGCCAGTACTGGTTTAGCCGCGGCACTTTCTTGATCACCGTAGGAGTAGTGCTTACCATTCTCTTCGGATTGATCTGGAAGTACAAAAGACACGAACTTAAAAAAGACGCACGTTACGGCGCTATAGGATATTTAGTCATCATTTTGGCACTTATTGGATTGCACTTCAGTGCTGCGTCAGACAATTTATTGATCTTTCAAACGCACGAAGTACGATCTACCTACGGCTTTTTGATTGGATCTGTTTTTAGCGGTGTAATCGGAACTGGCTTCTACCCTATCTTTGGGAATCGCGTTTGGTGCAGAATGGGTTGTCCAATGGCAGCCATTCTAGGATTGCAACAGCGTTTATTTTCTAAATTTAGAATCACCACCAACGGCGGTCAATGTATTTCCTGCGGGAACTGTTCTACCTATTGTGAAATGGGAATTGACGTTCGTGCTTACGCGCAAAAAGGTGCCAATATTGTACGTGCTAGTTGTGTTGGCTGCGGAATCTGTTCAGCAGTTTGTCCACGTGGCGTGCTAAAACTAGAGAACGCCGATACCAAAGGCCGTATCAATTCTAACGATGTATTGTTAGGAAATGATGTTGATCTGATGGACTTGGTAAATCAGCGCTAAAAAAATTGAAAATTTATTGAAGAAAATCGTTAGGGTCAACCCGAGGCTTCGTCTAAGGTTGTGTAATGAAACTTCAAAAAACCATAATCTTTTGCAGCTTGCTTTTCCTTCTGGGAATGCAAGCTGCATTTGGTATGGAAAAGTCCTACCACAAAAGCTATTATCCCGATGGAACTATCAAAGCAGAGGGCTGGTTGATGGACACTCAAAAGGTTGACTTTTGGATCTATTATCATCCCAACGGAAAGGTAGCCTCCAAAGGACATTATAAAGCCGATATCATGCACGGCTACTGGCACTTCTACTATCCGCAGGGAAAATTGAAAAAAGAAGGTCACTTTGTCCTGGGAAGCGTGGAGAATTGGTGGATTTTTTACGAACTTGGCAGCCGTAAAAAGAGCAAGTTTCAATTCAAAAACAACCAAAAAAACGGGTTTTGCCTGCGATATGAAGGCAGTAAGCTCATTTTAGCCGAGAAGTATATTGCCGACAAAAAAGTGGGACAATGGACTTCAGTTCGCGCCTTTAAAAGAGATAATCCCGACGTTTCGTTTCGATGAATCCCCGTATCAAAGTCATTATTCCTGCCTATAATGAAGAAGATTCCATAGGCAAAGTCATTGCAGACATCCCTGAGCTGGTGCAAGAGGTGATCGTGGTGAGCAACAATTCCACGGACCAAACTGAGGCTAACGCAACCAAAGCCGGTGCTACGGTTCTAAAAGAAACGCGCAAAGGATACGGTTATGCCTGTTTAAAAGGAATGCACTACATCGCAGAATCTGAACCCTTGCCCGATATCGTTGTGTTTTTAGATGGAGACTACAGCGATTACCCTGAGGAACTCACTAATCTTGTAGCTCCAATTATTGAAGACGATATTGATTTTGTCATTGGCGCTCGCGTTCCAGAACTGCGAGAAGCAGGTTCTATGACTGGACCTCAAGTATTTGGGAATTGGTTGGCCACAACTTTGATGAAGCTGTTTTTTAGATCGAGCTTTACAGATTTGGGCCCGTTTAGAGCGATCAAATACGATAAGCTCTTGGCTTTGAACATGGAAGACAAAACCTACGGTTGGACCGTGGAAATGCAGCTCAAAGCCTTAAAAAAGAAATACAGTTATCGCGAACTTCCAGTGAAGTATCGCAACAGAATAGGGGTTTCCAAGGTTTCCGGAACGGTAAAAGGTGCTATCTTTGCTGGCGTAAAAATCTTGGGTTGGATTTTTAAATACAGTCTTAAAGGATGATACTTGAAACGCTAATATTGATAGTCTATTCGGCAGCCTTGATCATGATCTTCATGTACGCCTTGGCACAGCTGAATCTGCTTTTCAATTATCTGCGTGCCCGTAAAACCCAAAAAGATTCTCCCAAGTTTGACCTAAGTAAAAGTGATGAAGTTCCATACGTCACTGTACAGCTTCCTGTGTACAACGAGATGTATGTGATGGAGCGTCTTCTGAGCAATATCGCCAAGCTAGAATATCCTAAAGACAAGCTGGAAATACAGGTTTTGGACGACTCCACTGATGAGTCCTTTGCCAAAACTGCGGCACAAGTTGCGGAACTACAAAAAACCGGGCTGGATATTATTCACCTGAGTCGTGAAGATCGGGTTGGCTTTAAGGCAGGAGCACTCAAGGAAGGTTTAAAAACCGCCAAAGGCGAATACATCGCGATTTTTGATGCAGATTTCCTACCACAATCGGATTGGCTTAAAAAGACCATTCCTTACTTTAAAGACGAGCAAGTTGGTGTAGTACAAACCCGTTGGGGACACCTCAACAGAGACTATTCTTTGCTCACTCGTGTACAAGCCTTTGCTTTGGATGCGCACTTTACCCTAGAACAGGTGGGGCGCAATTCTCAAGGACACTTTATAAACTTCAACGGGACGGCTGGTGTTTGGCGTAAGCAATGCATCATTGACGCGGGAAACTGGGAAGGCGATACCTTGACAGAAGATCTTGACCTTTCTTATCGCGCGCAACTCAAAGACTGGAAGTTCAAGTATTTGGAAGAAGTGGAGACCCCGGCAGAATTGCCCGTGGTTATTTCTGCAGCTCGCTCGCAACAGTTCCGCTGGAACAAGGGTGGCGCAGAGAACTTTAGAAAGATGCTTTCACGACTTTTAAAAAGCCAAAACATCTCAGCCAAAACTAAAGTCCACGGCATACTGCATCTGTTGAACAGTACCATGTTCTTAAACGTGCTCATAGTAGCCATTTTAAGTATTCCTATCCTCTATATCAAAAATGAATACGAACACCTCAAGGTATACTTTGTGGTGATGAGTTTCTTTGTGATCAGCACGGTGATCTTCTTTATTTGTTATTGGTTCACCTATCGGAATATTTACGGCGGTGGTTGGAAGAACTTCCTGGAATACGTCGGGATGTTCTTTACATTCTTCTCGGTGGCCATGGGCTTTTCCCTGCACAATTCCATCGCAGTACTGGAAGGCCATTTGGGTAAAAAGAGCGAGTTTATCAGAACGCCAAAGTTCAACATCAGCAGTTTAAAAGACAGCTGGAAAGGCAATAAATACCTCAGAAAGAATCTGTCTCCAAACATCATCATTGAAGGTTTGTTGATGCTCTATTTTGGATTTGGAATGTACCTGGCTTTTGTGGTGGGAGACCAAGGTGGTGATTTTGGACTCTTCCCCTTCCACTTGATGCTCTTTATTGGCTTCGGATATGTATTCTTTAAAAGCTTGTTTAGTCGGGCTTAGAACTCCACATTTACGGTGACCTCTTCGCCTTCGCGTTGTACGGTAACCTTGGTAGATTGGCCTTTTTCAAAAGACGATAGTGCACGCATATAACTCATCATATCCGTCACTAAAGAGTCTCCCATTTTAATAACGATATCGCCTTTGATTAGTCCGGCTTTCTGTGCGGGACGATCTTCTGAAACACCATCAATGCGCATGCCTGTTCCACTGTAAAGATAATCAGGCACCACACCAAGACCAACCTTAAAACGAGGCACTTCCTCACTTTCATTCTTGGTTTTTCTAAAGGCTAGATCTCCTTGAGTACTGAGGTCTTTAATCAGATCCAAAATAAAACCTGAGATGCTTTCCATGCCTTCATAGTTTAGCTTTTCTGCGTCGTCACCGGGTTTGTGATAATCTTCATGCTGCCCAGTAAAGAAATGCAATACAGGAACGTCTTGCAGGTAGAAGGAAGTATGGTCTGACGGCCCAACACCTGATTCATGCTCTGAGATCTGAAAACGATCGTTATTATTGACAAAGATTGTTTGCTTGAAAATAGGTGAAGTTCCAACACCATGAACAGCCAACTGCTTGTCTTCGTTCAAGCGACCTACCATATCCATATTGATCATATAGGTGACCTTTTCGAGATCAATGGTTGGGTTCTTTACAAAGAAATTAGAACCCAATAGGCCCAATTCCTCTCCAGAGAAAGCAATAAACAAATAATTGTTTTTGGTCATAGCGCTATCCTGAACCTTCTTGGCCAGATTGAGCATGATGGCAACTCCGCTGGCATTATCATCGGCGCCGTTGTGAATAGCCGCTTCACCACGGTGCAACGAGCCTTCACTTCCCATTCCCAAGTGGTCGTAATGCGCTCCAATCACAACAGTAGTTTCTGCCTGATTGTCTAGATATCCAATTACGTTGGTTCCTGTGATGGTCCCGTCTGAGCTAATGGTATCAAAGGTAGCCTCGCGATGCGGATCGTTGGAAGGAGTAAAGGTGAAGGTTTGGTAATATCCTCCAGCACCTTTTGGTTCTAGACCTAAGGCGCCGTAGCGCATTTGAATATAATCCGCAGCCATGAGCTCATAGGGAGTTCCGGTATCTCTTCCCTTTAAAGAATCCGAAGCTAAAAAAGCCACATCGTCTTTCATGCTCACAGGGGTCTCAACCTCATTTTTACAACCGATCAAAGCGATTGCTGCTAGGATGCCAATAATTGCCTTCATATCCTTATTTTTGCACAAAATTAGTTCAAAAATGATCCGTATCCCAATCTTTGCTTTACTATTATTACTGATTGGTTGTAAGCAAAATACAAGCGAAACCCCTGCTGAAAATCTAAGCGAAGCCACTCCTAAAGCTGAGGAGCGCCCGAACATGATGGAGATGAGTTCTGATACCCTCATTTACCCAGAAGAGAAACATTTTAAGAGCATCAAACAGGTGACCTTTGGCGGAAACAATGCCGAAGCTTATTGGAGTTTTGACGACAAACAAATGGTGTTTCAAGCAGATTACGGAAAATGGGGCGTGGAATGCGACCAAATGTTCTTATTGAATGTAGGTGAGGATTTAATGGACAAACAACCACCAATGGTTTCTACAGGAAATGGACGTACAACCTGTTCGTATTTCTTACCCGACAACAAACACATCATTTATGCTTCCACCCACTTAGTGGATGAAAATTGTCCGGAAGTTCCATTACGCGAGAATGGAAAGTACGTTTGGCCTGTTTACGATTCCTTCGACATTTTCGTGGCCGACTTAGAAGGAAATATCACAGCGCAACTTACCAACGAGCCTGGTTATGATGCAGAACCAACAGTATCCCCTCAAGGAGATCGCATAGTATTCACTTCAACGCGTTCTGGAGACCTGGAGCTGTACACTATGAATTTAGACGGAAGCGATATGGTCCAGATCACCGACGAACTCGGTTACGACGGAGGCGCCTTCTTCTCACCTGACGGAACCAAACTGATTTTCAGATCTAGCCGACCCAAAACGGAAGCAGAGATCAAAGAGTACAAGGACTTATTAGCTCGCGGATTGGTGCAACCTACCGAGATGGAGCTTTACATTTGTAATGCAGACGGTTCTGATCTGCGTCAGTTGACCAACTTAGGAAATGCCAACTGGAGTCCGTTCTTCCACCCTTCTGGGGAGAAGATCATCTTTTCCAGTAACCACGAAAACGCAGGTGGATTCCCCTTCAATTTATATATGATTGATTTAGACGGACGCAATTTGGAGCGCATCACACACGGAAAGACCTTTGATGCTTTCCCAGTTTTCTCAAACGATGGGCGCTACTTAGCCTTCTCGTCTAATAGAAACAATGGCGGAACACGAGACACCAATCTGTTCATTGCTGAGTGGAAAGACTAATTTTTGAACGCGCTTAAAACATATCTACAAGGATCGCCTGCAGCTATGCTGGCGATCCTTTTTAGTTTAGTAGCCTATTATTTTATGGGCTATGAATTGGACCGCTCTGACTTTGGCCAATTGATGGGCGGCGTACTCATTTTATTTGCAGCAGCAGGGCTTTTGATCAACAATCCCAAGCTTAAGTTTTGGCATTTGGTTTTGATCGGTTTGGCCTTTAGGTTGATTCTGATTGTGGTCACGCCGAATTTATCGCAAGACTTTTACCGCTTTATTTGGGATGGAAGAATCATACTGACCGGACTTAACCCCTATGATTTCACCGTTTTTGAAATTCTAACGGAACAATATATCAGCAGCTTTCAAGACCCTGTAAGCATTCCAGATGCCCAAACGCTGTTCAACGGAATGGGAGATCTCAATGCGAGCCATTACAGCAATTATCCACCTTTAAACCAAGGATTCTTTGTACTGGCAGCATGGTTAGGCGGAAACTCTATCTTAGGTACGGCAGTAGCTATGCGCGTCTTGCTAATTCTTGCGGACTTGGGTATTCTCTGGATCGGCAAAAAGGCTTTAGAATACCTCAAAATGGACAGCAAGCGCATCTTTTGGTATTTTTTAAATCCTTATATCATTATTGAACTTACTGGTAACCTTCATTTTGAAGGTAGCATGTTGTTCTTTTTACTGGCAGGGATCTATCTGGTTCTGCGCAAACACTATGTTTTGGCAGGTTGCATGATTGGTTTATCTATTTCTGTTAAGCTGATTCCGCTGATGCTGTTGCCTTTGTTCTTCCGCTATTTCATTCCCAAAAAGACTTTTCAAGGTGGTTTCAAAAACCTCTTTGAGTTCTACGGCTTTGCTTTGATCGTTGCAGCCGGAAGCTTTTTGGCCTTTTTATCTATGGACTTCTTGGATAACTTTTCCAAGTCCATTGGCCTTTGGTTTCAAACCTTTGAATTCAACGCGAGTGTGTATTATATCATTCGCTGGATAGGCTATCAAACTGTAGGTTGGAATATTATTGCCGATGTGGGCAAGATCCTACCGCTGATCATTGTCAGCGTGTTGTGTTTGCTCGGTTTGTTTAGAAAGATCAGCAGTCCAAAAGACCTCTTTAGCGGTCTTCTTTTGGCGGTTAGCTTTTATTTCTTGCTTTCAACTACAGTGCATCCTTGGTATGTAGCAACTCCATTGTTGCTCTCCATCTTTACACGCTACCGTTTTGCCTTGGTTTGGTCATTGATGATCTTCTTATCCTACAGCGCATACGGACATAAAGGCTTTGATGAAAAGCTGCATATGGTTGCGATAGAATACTTGGTAGTACTCGCAGTATTTATTTGGGATTTAAAGCGGATTGGGTTTAGAGCATCTTCAAGTACGCCACTTCCTGCTCCGTCAAATGACGCCAGCGGCCTCGAGGCAGATCCTTCTTAGTCAAACTCCCGATGGTCACACAATCCATACGCACCACTTGATATCCGAAGTGTTCAAAAATGGTACGCACAATGCTGGTTCCGGTATGTTTGATCTTTAAACCGACCTCCTTTTTAGGGGCTTTATCCACATAGGAGATGTCTTCCACCATTACCTCTTTGTTGTCGATCTTAAAACCTTCTTTGATCTTACGCAGATCTTCTGCTTTTAAGTTCTTGTCCAACTCAATATGAAACAAGCGTCCAGGCGCCTTGGGAGAATTGGTGAATTTAGTATTGATGCTCGCGTCGTTAGTAAAAAGCAACAATCCAGTAGCATTGCGCCCTAAACGTCCGATCGGTTTTATATTGGCTTTAGTGCTATTACCGACCAAATCCATAACGGTATTGCCCTTCTCTTCACTGGTAGTGGTTGCGAAGCCTTTGGGCTTGTTCAACAAGACATAGGCGTTAGGTTCTGGCTGAATTCGCGCACCGTCAAAACGCACCTCGTCTCCAGGTTGAACTCGGAATCCCATTTGGTCAATTACCTTGCCATTGACCATGACCTGACCCGTGGCAATATACATATCGGCCTCACGGCGGGAACAAACTCCGCTGTTAGCGATATACTTATTCAAACGAATCCCAGATTGCTCTTTGGACTCCGCTTTTTTGGCTGGTGACTTTTTAAAGTTACCGCCTTTGTTTTTGGGATTGCCTTTTCTACCTCCGCGCTGCATGTCTTAAATTTTGCCGCAAAGATAGTATAAAGGGCAATGCAAAAATTTTTAATCGTTAAAACTTACTGTAGACTGTCTGGCCCTATTGACTTGAAGCTGAGTCACGTCTGGACGTGAATAATGACCAACCGGGTCAAAGTTCTGGCGTTCTTGTAAAACCCGCTCGTAATCGAGTTCTGCGTAGATATTGCCCTCTTCATGCAAAACCGGACGAATGATCCACTCACCGTCGGGACCGGCAATAGCGCTTCCGCCATTGGCCATAACATCCGGAGCATTTTTAAGCAACTCTTCTAAATATGGGGTATCCTTTGGAAAATCCGAAGGACGCATTAAAGCAGAAACAGAGATCACATAACTCCTGCCTTCACGAGCCATGAATCTGGTGATGTCCTTGGTGTTGTGATCACTTCCCGGCCACACGGCTATGTGTAGGTCTTCTCCTTGCGCATAGAGGGACGCACGCGGCAGAGGCATCCAATTCTCCCAGCAATTCAAGCCTCCGGCCGTGAAACGCTTTAAAGGATGTACCCGCAAACCGTGGCCATCTCCTGGTGACCAAGTGAGTCGTTCATCGTAGGTGGGTTGTAATTTTCTATGTACCGATTGGATTTTTCCTTGTTGATCGATATAGACCAGTGAAGCATAAATACTTTTTCCGCCGCGATCTAATGGACGTTCAATAATTCCTAGATAAACGGCCATCTGATGTTTAGCGGCTAAAGCGCATACGGCATCGAGCTCTCCTTTTTCAATACAAATTGCATTGTTCACATAATGAGCATGTAGGGTTTTGTTGATGTCTAAATTCCAGCCAGCACCATGAGTCAGGGCCAACCAAAAAGGGTAACCTGGAACTACGCCTTCTCCAAACACGATCAGCTCTGTGCCTTCATCAGCGGCCTGATTCATTTGGTCCAAGACCTTATCTAGGGTTGCTGATTTATTTAACCAAACCGGCGCAATCTGCGCCATGGCTACTTTAAGGGTGTTTGAATTGCTCATTATAAAAATCGTTTCAGGATCAGATCGACATTGATCAGTACTATACTAAAGACGCCCAGGACTATGATTCCTTTCAATAGGCCGTGTAAAATTAAGTAATGTAATTTTCGCTTGGAACGCCAAAGGACAACTAAAAATAAGATCAAGGCCAGTGCGCTTGCGTAAAAGTAATAGTCCATATAACCCACCTCAAAATACCTCAGCAGTAAGGCAATGGGCACTAGCGTAGTCAAACAAAGGGCTGAAATCAGACCTTTTGCAACACGCTCTCCATAAACCACAGGTACGGTTTTATAGTTCAAGGTGAGGTCTCCAGTTAAGTTTTCAAGGTCTTTGACAACCTCTCGCATCCACAACAACAAAAACAAAAAGGTCGCATGCACAAAAATGACCGTGTCAAAATTGCGGTAATAGATAAACACCGCAAAGAATGGAGTTACAGAAAGCATTGCGGCAATGATATTGCCCAGCCCAGTAATTCTTTTAAGCTTATGCGAGTACAACCAAATTCCAAAAATATAGGCGGAAAAGAAGATCACTGCCCTAAAGGACACATAACTGGCGAAGATCACCGAGAAGAAGTTCAGCACAAAGTACACGCTGAGTTTGGTTCGCTGACTGACCAGGCGATCCAGCATAGACTTTCGCGGTCGGTTGATCAGATCCTTTTCACTGTCGTAAAAATTATTGATAATATATCCAGAGGCTATTGCCACTGAAGAGGCCAAGACCAGCATCAACAAATTGGGATCAAAAACCACCTCTTTTAAAGGTAATTGAGGCGCCAAAATATAAATGGACGTCAGGTATTGAGCGAGGACTAAAACGAGAACATTATAGCCGCGTACCACTGAAAACAAACTCAGTGCCTTGGTAATAAGCAGTTTGTTTTTGCGAGACAACATCCTGTTGTGAACTATTGAAAGTTGGGGGTATTTCTTTTAAAAGGTATAAACTACCTCGAGCTTATGGCCTTGTAAAGCTTGGCGCGCCTTATCCATGTCTTGCGTGAACCCTAGCATATAGCCTCCCCCACCAGAACCGCATAGTTTGAGGTAATACGCATTGGTTTCAATTCCTTTCTTCCAAAGGGTATGAAACTCTTTAGGGATCATCGGTTTGAAGTTGTCTAAAACAACTTTTGAAAGGTCTTTTACATTTCTGAACAGGGAACTTACATCGCCTTTTAAAAAGTCCTCTACGCAGGCATCAGTATGCTTGACAAACTGATCCTTAAGCATTTTTCTAAAGCCTTCTTGCTTCATGTTTTCCATAAAGATCTGCACCATAGGAGCAGTTTCTCCAGTGGTTCCGCTATCCAATAAGAAAACGGCACCTTGACCTTGTTGGTCTTGCGAAGGAATCCCAGCAGGCTCAATACTGTCTTTGGAATTGATCAAAATAGGTAGGCTCAAATAGCTGTTCAATGGATCCAAACCGGATGATTTGCCGTGGAAAAAGGATTCCATAGCGCCAAAGATCTGCTTGAGCTGTAAGAGCTTTTCTCTGGTTAGATTTTCTAATACGGTAATCTTCTCACTGGCGTATTTATCATAAACCGCAGCCACCAACGCACCGCTACTTCCAACTCCGTACCCTTCTGGGATGCTTGAATCAAAATACAAGCCGTTGGCAACGTCTGCTTCTAATGCTTCCATATCAAATTGAACCAATTCCGGCTGCTGTTGCTGCAAGTCTTTGAGATGCGCAGCAAAGCGCTCTAAGCTTTGATTGGATCTTCTCGTAGCCACAGTTTTGTGGGCATCAATCTTTAAAGCTCCGTTGTAAAAGTTATACGGTATGGATAGTCCTTTGGAATCCTTGATGATGCCATATTCACCAAAGAGCAAGATTTTAGAATAAAAGAGCGGTCCTCTCATGATATAGTATTGGGCGAAGATTAGCTCAAAACGTTACAACTAACCTCTTATTACAAAAATACAATATGATTTTGACATTAACAGTAAAATACTGACAATTTAAATCCTTGAGAATTATAGCCTTAGCGCGCCTTGACCTACCTGATCGTGGATGAAAGCCCCTTCTTTGCAATGCGCCTTAAGCTCATTTTCAATCAAATCTCGTACTTGCTGTTTATGCTGAGCTGGATACAAAAGATGCACATTAGCGCCGGCATCTAAGGTGAAACATGCTGGAATACCAGTCTCTTTTCTAAAGCTCCAGATCTTATTGATTATGGCCAGTGTGGCCGGTTTCATCAGAATAAAATAAGGTGAAGAAGTCAACATCATTGCATGAAGACTCAATGCTTCAGATTCTACCAAAGTAATAAAGGCGTCAAGATCTCCTGACGCTAATATTGGCTTAATAGCCTGCATATTGTTATTTGCCTGATCAAATCGTTGCTCGGCAAATGGGTGGCCGTGCATCAAACCGTGACCTACGGTGCTGCTCACTATTTTCTCACCGGTGTCTACCAAAAGGACGGTGTCACAGAAATCGTGAAAAACCTCATGCACAGCTTCTGGATAAGGAACCGCAAAAAGATCGCTAGAACCTGCAATTTCTTGATGCTCACCCCAGACTACCAAACCGCCGTCTATACTTCGTGCGGCACTTCCGGAACCCAATCGAGCCAAAAAGGATGCCTTCTTTTTAAAACCTTCCTCAGAAAGACCATTCCCGTTAAGCTGAGCTTCCAAGTCCAACAAACAAAGAGCGAGAGCACTCATTCCGCTGGCTGAAGAGGCGATACCACTACTATGAGGAAAACTGTTACTGGTATGCACGGTGAAGCTGTAATCCTCCAAAAAAGGAAGATAGGGCATGGCTATGGTGAAGAATTTTTCAATTTTGGGAACAAAATCAGGTTGCGCTTTTCCGTCCAGGAGGACCGTAATGTCAAAACCCTGGTCTTGTTTGGATTGAAATTCCAAACGCGTGGAGGTTGCACAATGATCCAATGTAAAACTGATTGAGGTGTTCTTAGGCAATTGTTGCCCATGCTTTCCCCAATACTTGACCAAGGCAATATTACTCGGAGATTTCCAGGCTACAGAACCTGATTCAACAGAATTGGTGTAGGGTTTTGGAACGAATTCCTGATGCAGTGCTGACATGGGTACAAAGATACTGATATTGGAAGGAATCGGTGGGCGTGGAAAAAAGGAGAAGTTCGGTTGAGAATCTTTTTTGTACATTTATAAAATGAACGTTCATTCATAAATGAAAAAAGAACGCTTACTTATTGCCGCCACTTCGCTTGCTGCCCAACAGGGACTCCATGCTACTTCTATGAAGTCCATTGCAAGGCAAGCCAATATAGCCATAGGGACCATTTACCAATTCTACGCCTCCAAAGATGAACTTTACGGGAATCTGCTTAAGCAGTTCTATCAAAAATTGAACAATAGCATTGAAATCTTAGATTTGGAACTGGACTTTATTCCTTTAATGGAGCAAGCATACCAGAGTTTAATTGATGCCTTAAAGAAAGATCCAACCGCATTTGAGCTCTTTCTGCAACTGCGCACCTTAAACAACTATACTCCCTTTGCCAGAGCACAGCGAGAAGAACTGGAGCAACAACTGGCTAAAATCGCAGAGGTCGGTAAGTCGGCGGTGCTGATCAAGAACTTTTCAAATAAAACAGCGGGTAAACTCTTCTTTGAACAAATTTGCACTCATGCCAAGTTGGCCATAGACCAACCTCATGAGCAAGCTTGGAATACCCCTGAACTTTTTACTCAGGCTGCTATATCGAGTTTGCTTAAAGACTAGTAGCGATTCCTTGAGCGATTAGATAACCGCCCGTCCAAGCATTTTGAAAATTAAAGCCACCCGTAAGCGCATCTACATCAATTACCTCGCCTGCCAAGTGTAATCCTGAAATAACACGACTTTCAAAAGACTTAAAATTGACCTCATGTAGCGCCACTCCTCCTGCAGTTACGAACTCATCTTTATAGGTGCTTTTTCCATTCACAGTGTAGGTGTCTCCAAGTATAGTATTACTGAGTTCTTCCAGTTTTTTGTTGGACTGATCACTCCAGAGACCTTTAGGATCCAATCCTGAACGCTCTAAAAGGTAGTTCCAAAGTCGTTTGGGCATCTCCAAGGTATTGCCATTGCTTAATTGTTGTTTAGCTCGATCCAAACGAAGCTTTTTAAAGGCTTCTTGTAATTGCTCCGGATGCATATCTACCCATCTAACTTTGATGCTGAATTTATATTCACAAGCGGACAGCTCTCTAGCCGCAACCGCAGAAAGTTTTAAGATTCCAGGGCCGCTCAATCCCCAATGGGTTACTAAAACAGGGCCGCTTTGAGAAAGCCAAGGCTTCAGGTTTTCATCCAACAGTTGTACATCTGCAAGCTGACTCAGACCTTGAAGGGCCAACAACTCAGGCTCATTTATATTGAATGTGAATAGCGAAGGTACTGGCGAAACTATAGAATGCCCTTTTTTAGCCAACAGTTGCCAGATCTTTTTAGAACTCCCCGCAGTAATTACCAAACGTTTTGTAGTGTAGTCAGCCGTCGCGGTGTTTACTTGAAATCCAGTGTCAACAGCTTCAAAATCAACTACATTCTGGGAAAGTTTTACTTCTATATTGAACCGATTTGCTTCGGATTCCAGACAGTCAATAATGCTTTGAGAACTATCAGTTACAGGAAACATTCGGCCATCCTCCTCGATTTTAAGCGGAACCCCTCGCTCTTCAAACCAAGCGACAGTATCACCAGTCATAAACTTATGAAAGGGACCTAGCAATTCCTTTTCACCTCTAGGGTAATAGGTCGTTAAGGTTCTTGGATCAAATTCAGCATGAGTTACATTACAACGTCCACCACCCGAAATTCTAACTTTTTGTAGAACCGCTTTTGACTTTTCCAAGATCACGATTTTGAGCTCCGGACGAGCTTCTGCCAAATTGATCGCTGTGAAAAAGCCTGCTGCTCCACCTCCAACAATCACCACATCGTAGGTGAAATTTTCCATTACTTAAAGGTTGAGAACAGTGTGTAGCATACTGGCATAATCAGGGATCCGCCCAACATTCTGCAATTTGATCGCAGCAGTTTTAAGACCTGTACTCATACAATCTCTTGGCGCCATTTCCTTGAGATACGCAAATAAGAAACCGCTCCAAAAAGCATCTCCTGCTCCGGTTGCATCCATGATCTTTTCTACCTTCATTGCGGGTAATTCTATAGGTGCTTCGCCCGGTTGTGAAAGCATAGCACCTTTTTTACCCAAAGTCAAACAGATCATTTTAGCACCCCAATCATGCAGGGTTTTAAACAGTTCATCAGGTGCCATAGGATAACCAAAAATTCGCTCCACATCATCTAAACTGGCTTTGATCAGGGGATTCATGGCACAGTAATTCTTGACTACTTCTAAGGCCTCCGCGCGGTCTGGCCAAATGGAAGGCGCATAATTGATATCAATACTCAAGGTAGCTCCAGCAGCATGAGCCTGTGATGCTGCGGCAAGGATACTGGATCTTGCAGGTTGTCTACTCAATCCAAAACAGCTGCAGTGGAACAAACGGGTATTTTTAAGGTTTTCAGTTGGTAGATGTTTTTCACTGATTTGGAAGTCTGCTCCGCGCATCGGGATAAACTCCGGACTACCCTCAGTCCGGGACACAAAGATCACTGTGGTTGGGTGTGCGTCGACCTCTTGCAAACCTTTGAGGTTTATCTCAGCTTCCTCAAAACGGGCTTTGATATAGGTGCCAAAACCGTCTTTACCAATAGCAGCGATCAAGCCTACATTCAATCCGAATCGGGCTAAATTCATCGCAACATTGGTAGGTGATCCGCCCAAATACCTATGATAGTCTTTGATCTCGGCTATGGGTTTTTCTTTTTGGTTTCCGATAAAATCAATCAAAGTCTCACCGGCGCAAATGATATCTAGTTGTTGGTTCTGTGACATCTTAAAATAAATCTTCAGGAGGAGTTAAAGCGTTGAGCTCCTCGCGTAATTGGTCTGTTAAAAAAGTAAGGCCGTACTGGAAAGAAGCATTCATCCATCCAAAGCCTTCTGTAGTTATGTATTCAAATTCTGTCCCTACGTTCCCGTATTCTGCAAAGACTAAATGGGTGGCTTGTACCACGTCGTATTTCTCCGGAATGGTTCCGTTATAATCGGTTGCATTGCGAACAATCATATAGAGCCAGCGATATACCACTTCATGCAATTGCCCAGTGTATCCATAGTCATGAAGGCCTTTCCAGATCATCATTTGGTGAGGCGCCCAACCGTTGGGGTAATCCCACTGACGTTGAGGTCTTTCAGGGCCAACAGATCCTCGACTTTCTCCATCACAGGAGGCAATTCCGCCTTTCTCCAAGAGCTTTGGCAATAGATTTTCCACCAAAGACGCTGCTTGCTGCTCGGAAGCCAATCCACACCAAAGCGGGGTTAAAGCGGTAGCAGAATTAAAGACGACCTGCTCTTGTTTCTGAACATCATAATCGTAATAAACACCGTCGGATTCGTTCCACAGATACTGATCCACCTGCTTTTTTCGTTCGGCTGCTGCCTTCTCAAACTGATTGCTGTGATAAACTTTATCTCCAACCACAAAATGATCTTCAAAGACCGTTTTAATCAACTCGGCAAAGTCAGTTTCATATTTATACAAAAAGGCATTGAGCTCTACCAAGGCCATATCAGCGCAACGGCCTTCTATTCGGTAAGAAGTATCGTGGCCAGACTCTCGGACAGTACGGTCATGAACAAAATAGTCATCTAGTTCTGCATTGATTATGGAACCACTTGAATAGGCTTCAATAAAAGCTTCAATACTCAAACCAGCTTGTTCTGCATAGGGTTTTAGAACGGCATCATAATGCCCAAATTCTGCCTCTGGCGTGATCCCGATTCCCTCGGCCAAAAAACGATTCAAACCAATTGCAGTAAGGCGCTTTCCTGGAACCATCCAAACAGTTTCGTATTCCTTTATGGCTGTTGCTAAATGTGAAGCCAACCATTGAACATCCTTGTTTTTCTCAAAGACCTCTCTAATCTGACTGGAATAAAATGGCGGTTGTGTACGAGTTAAATAATAAGAACGGTTGGCATTGAGAATCTTGCCGTAATGTTGAATCTGGTACTGGAAATTGTCTGCCATGGATTGCGCTAAATGCGACTTCCCATCCAAGTGCAATCCTATACTTTCAAAATAAGAATCCCAACCGTACATTTCATTAAAACGACCTCCGGGTACCACAAATGGAGCTCCGAGAACAACATCACCTTCTTGATACAAGCGCAAGGCCAGAATCCCAGGTTTGTCGTTTAGATCTGCCACGTAACGTGCAGAAATATCTTCAGGTAAGCGAACCACTTCAATAGGATGCTCCGATTCTAAGGCTTTATAATAATCATAGCCCATCTGATCTTGATAGGGCACATATACTTTGAGTTGTTGTTCGGCTAAAAATTCGTTCTTTGTATCTGAGACAAGAGCCGCTATTCCATCGGCATCAATACTGCGGGTAAGCCCGTGCCAAAAATAAGTACGAATCATTCTGGAAACCCGATCCGCTGGAGGTTCCTCCAATTTGCTCAAAGGTATGATTGCCTCTGTCTGATCACCGCGCCCAGAGATAACCAATTCTTGCAACAGATTGGACAGGACATAAGTGCCTTTTAGGGTATGAACAGCACCTGTTGTGCTGGTCAATGCAAAGGACTTGGGTCCTTGATCATTGATGGTGATCTTCTTGTCTCCATCAGTATCTTCTTGAGTCAAAAGCTCCTTAAGCGTTTGTGCTATATTGACTTTGAATTCCATGAAACTTTCTTCTGATTTAAGCCGTTAACGCTCTTTGTTTTTGAATCATGCGGTAGAATATCCAGATCGCAATCAGGATCAAGGTCACCGGAACTAGCGCAAAATAGAAGGCAGTAGCACCGTCATAGGCCTCAAAAACATGTCCTGTGATAATAGAACCTGTGGTGCCTCCCAAAGCAGAGAAGATCACAATAAGTCCAGAGACCGAACTGTGCATATGCTTGGGTTGCGAACTGAGTATTGTCGAATTGATCGTCGGATAGATCGGTGCCAAAAAGAAGCCCAATAAAGGCATCAAATAGACTACCAAAGGTGCGTTGGTCCAGCTGATATCTCCGCTTACTTCACTATTTCCTGCCAGAGGTAAAGCCAGCAATATGATCGCAGCCACGGCAATTAAACAGACCGACAATACATAGATCCATTTGATTCTAGCCAAGACTGCTCCAGAGGCGAATCGGCCGATCATAGTTGCTCCTCCCAATACGGCTCCAGCTTGTATCGCCATAGAAGAAGGGGTATTGAGAATATCTTGATAAAAGGTCGGAAACCAAGTTTGGAAGCTCTGCTCGATAAGAACGTACAAGAACACGCTCACAATAAACACCAATACCAATGGCTTAGCAATGGTTGTGAACATCTCATAAAAATCTTCTTTTAAACTGCGCGATTCGATCTTAGCTGCACTTTCATCCAATTTAGAGAACCACAGCACCACTAAGGCCAATAGAGACAATGCGCCGAGGAACCAATACATATTGTACCATTCTTGTGACTTCGGATTTGCATCGTCCACAAACAAACTAAAGGCAACGTTTCCAACCAGGATCCCAGCCATAAAAAAAGCTTCCAAAACACTCATAAAACTGGCGTGCTGTTTGGCGTCATCAGTAACTAAACCGATGGTTGCAAAAACTGAAACTTTAATCAGCGCGAAGGAAATTCCAATGGCCATAAAGAGGACTTTAAAATACCAAAAGGCATCTGTAAATGGCATCAAACAACAACATCCTGCAACTAATATGAGCCCAATGATCATGGAGCGTTTTAGACCGATCTTAGGCAAAAAGGAAGCCAGCAAAAAGGAGGTTATTGCGATTGGAAGATCTTTAAATCCCTCTAAGACACTCGCAGCATCTTTGGTGATATCATAATTGCGTTGCACCTGAAGGATCACCGTTCCCACACTGTTCAATAGGATCGCAAAAACGAAATAATTGAGCAGTAATGCGATTTTAATTCCCAGTCCTTTCATTAGGCTTCGTTTTGAGCTTTATTCACATTGAGTCGCATGGCTAATGCTGCAGAGATGATAAAGAACACTCCAGCAAATAATATGGCATTAACTGCGTTTCCGCCCATCAAATGCTCCAAGATTGGTCCAAAAGTCAAAGTTTGAATCCCCATTGGGATCACGATCATCATGTTTAAAATACCCATATACACCCCGCGTCTGTCTTGAGGAACGATTTTAGATACCATGGAATAGGGTATCCCCATCATGGCCGCCCAACCAATACCGAACAGGATCATTGGGAACAAGACCGTGACAGAATCATTGATATGCGGAATGGCTAAGAGAGCCAAACCGGTGCCCAACAAACTCAAGGCGTAAATCTTCTTGCCGCCAAAACGGACCATAAGCGGCACTAAGGCTAAGGCAACGATCATGGTGGTAATATTGTACGTACTGCTCATTTTAGCAGCCTGTGCAAGGGCCTCAGACTTATCAAAGCCCATGGTCTTTTCAAACATCGGCGCAATCATCTGCCAATAACAGAACAGCGCATACCATTGGAATAGATAGACTCCAGAGAGTTTCCACATGAACTTAGGCATGTCTTTGACCGCTTCTTTGATCTCTAAGAAAGGCTGCCGCACCTTTTGCATAAATGGCAGTTTTTTCTGCCGTTTGATTTCTTCGTATTCCTCGTCGGACGGAGGTATTTCTGGCGTGGTATAAACCGACCAGCCAATGGTTATCACAGAGAGTGCGGCTCCTATGAAAAAGGAATAATACAACCAAGTAGGAATGGTTCCTGCTGTTTCCACAGCATCGCCGCCAAACCAGTCTTGGAAGAGAAAGATCGATAGATTCGCAATTACGATTCCTGCTCCCACAAAAAGACTCTGCATTTGATACCCCAGACTCAATTGTTTTTCTGGCAACTTATCTCCCACAAAGGCGCGGTAAGGCTCCATAGCCATATTGTTTCCAACATCTAAGATCCAAAGTAGACCAACAGCAAACCACAATTCTGGACTGTACGGGAACAAGAAAAGACAGATACTTCCTAAAAGGGCACCAATCAAAAAGAAGGGTTTTCGCCTTCCCCATTTGGGAGACCAGGTTTTATCAGAAATAGCTCCAATAATAGGCTGTACGATCAGACCAGTTACAGGGCCAGCGATATTGAGCAAGGGCAGATCTTCTGGCTGCGCTCCTAAGAATGAAAAGATGGGATTGATCGCAGTTTGCTGCAGTCCAAAACTGAATTGGATGCCCAAAAAACCAACATTCATATTAAAGATCTGCCAAAAAGATAGTTGCGGCTTCGGAATCTTAGAAATGATACTCATACCTGTTTATTTAGTTGCGAATGAGTACCTAATATCTGCAATTTTTTAGGCATTTCTAAGAATAGCTCCCACAAATTGAGATATACGCAACGAAAACGTTATCGAAAGGGTGAATTGTTAATTTTAGTGGAAGACCGTTGTGCGCTCTTTTGCTTGTATCATTCGGAGCGCTTCTTGCATAAAGATCACACCAGACGCACTGTAGCCCATTTGAGTTTTACCACCTAGAGATTTGCTGATGGGGTTGAAGTATTCCTGATACGCCCAGTCTGATTTTGAAAGCAACTCTTGCTCAAAGGCGCTAATGATCTCGGACACTAATTCTGATTCACCTTGTGCCGCCAATCCTAGGGTAAACAAGCCCATCCAAACGGGCCAAACCCCTCCATTATGGAAATCTCCCGGATGGTTTTTAAAACTGTAAGAGTAGTTGGTTTTGAGCAGATTCCAGTCGTAAGAATCCTCATTGATCACCGGCCAAAATGCTGGAATTAAACAGGCGCCTGTCTCTTGCTTAAACCCGCTAACACGGCCGTGCAATGCCTCTTTTTGAGCTTCACTTAAATCCCAATACAACAAAGCTAAAGCATTACCTCCTGCGTCAAATCTGAGGTCGTATAAGCCGGGTAAAACAAAAGCTGCAAAATTCTGAACGCCTTTATCTAGAGCATCCTCAAAACCTGCTTTATGGTGGGCTAGATCGGTATTTTTAGACTCTGGCCAAAAATTGATCAGACTCTTTTGATCCACATCAAAACCACGATCATAACCCAATTCGGCGAGGGCTTTTTCTCCCAACATCCGCAGTAAATTGTCATAGAGCGTATAACCGTGAATCGGGTATTCATCTGCCCAATTGCCACTCAAAGGCGTGTAAAGCCAGCCTTTGTTATTGAATTCTAAATTCACCAGATAAGTTCTGGTTTTCAGCACATTAGGTTTAATGCGATTCCAAGTAGTCTCATCTCCAGTATGTTTGAAATACAAACAAGCCCCGAGAATGAACCAGGTATTGGCATCGATACGACCAACTAGCGAGCCGTATGAGACCTTGCCGTTTCTAGGATCAACGTTAGAGGGAATAATTCCTTCTGCGGACTGATTCGCCGCTAAGGTTAAAAGAGACTGTTTGAATGCTTCTAGGTGTTTAGGAGCCTTTGTAATCAAAGCAGCCAAACCACAAACCATAGAATCACGAGACCATATACGTTTGTAATTGTCTTCATCTAAGGTGCTGGCTAAAAACCCATGAGATGTTGAAAGATCGTCTAAGAGTTGCCAAGCAATGGTTTTCTGAGCTGTAATCATGGTGGTGTTATTTTGCCATAATACTGATGGCAAAGCCACCACCTGCAGCCATTGGAATGGTGATCCTTGAATCTTTGGTCACTTCTACGGTTTCAATAGCATAAGCCGTAGGATTGTCGTTCCAATGGGCGCCATCACCGTCTTTGTAAATGGTAGCCGTATAGGTTTTGCCTTCTGGCAAAAAGTCAAAACTCACTTCTTGAGCACGAACAGTCTCACCGGTAATTCCGCCCACAAACCAGTTGTCAGATCCTCTTTCTTGTCGGGCAATTACCACGTAATCTCCAACTTCTCCGTCAAGAACTACAGACTGTTCCCAGTCTACAGCAACATCGCGGATGAACTGGAACGCAGGATGAATTTCTCCATCCACCATATAGTGCTCAGGCAGATCTGCTACCATTTGAATTGGGCTGTATATAACCACATACAAAGCGAGCTGTTGTGCTAGGGTTGTATTGAGTTGATTGGTTGTTTTGTACTCGTCAAACTTGATGTTGAATACCCCAGGGGTGAAATCAATTGGGCCAGAGAGCATGCGCGTAAAAGCAATTGTTGGCAAATGGCTTGGTGGGTTTCCTCCATCTGGAGACCAAGCATTAAACTCCTGCCCGCGCAATCCTTCTCTTGATATAGCATTGGGATAGGTTCTGCGTTTCCCTGTGGCTTTAATGGGCTCGTGGGCATTGATAGCTATTTTCTTTTTAGCCGCTTCTGTCAACACCTTGTGGTAGTGGTTGACCATCCATTGTCCGTGGTGATACTCCCCTTCTGGAATGATCTTCCCGACATAACCTGTCTTTACGGAATTCATGCCATTCTTCTTCATGAAATTGTACGCCACCTCCATTTGCTTTTCATAAGTACGTGGTGCTGCAGAGGTCTCGTGGTGCATGATCACCTCAACGCCTTTTTCTTTAGCGTAGGCCATTACGGCGTCAAAATCATAATCTGGATATGGAGTCATAAAGTCAAACACCCCTTCTCTATCGGTAGTGTTGATCCACTGATCCCACCCGGTATTCCAACCTTCGACTAAGAGGCCTTTAATACCGTTCTCTGAAGCAAAATCGATATAACGCATGGCATTTTCCGTAGTTGCTCCGTGACGAGAAGAATTCTTAGCCCCTTCAATATAAGTGTTCATGTCTTGGCTGCCTTCCATATCCCATGTCGATTTACCAATGTGCATCTCCCACCAAATCCCAACGTACTTCATCGGCGTGAAATAACTCACATCACCGATCTCGTTAGGCTCATTGAGGTTGACAATCAAATTGGATTCAATAAGATCTCCAGCAGATTCTCCGATCTGCATAGTACGCCATGGGGTGTTAAAAGGAACCGTCAATTTGGCTTTCCCACCTAGTCTTTCAGAACCTACCAACTCCGAAGTCATTTTGAAGTTTTGCGTATCAACTTTTAACGTCATCCCGGCATAGTTGGTCAAGTCTGCCTCGTGGAAGCTCAAATAAAGCCCGTCATCCGTTTTCATGGTTACCGGTGTATTCACAGCGTTCTCTGGAATATAAGTAGCTACAAGCGCCGGATGGTCTCGCATGGCTATGGCGTCAATAGCGCTGAATTTAGTATTGCTATAAAGCTGTTCGTAAATGTCCCAATCTCCCGGCAACCACCACACGTCGTGATCTCCGGTAAGAGCAAATTCCGTATGCTCATCCATAAGCAATACTTCCGTCATATATTCTTGTTCTGGGAACTCATAGCGCAAACCAAAACCGTCGTTGAAAACGCGAATGAAAATATTGAACTTTCTTGGTGAATCCCCTTGCTCACTATAACTCAATTTGAGCTCGTTATAGTTATTTTCAACCTCACGCTGCTCTCCCCAAGGCATTTCCCAGGTCTCGTCCTTGGAACTGGTGGTGGCTCCTTCAATAATCATATTTTTTCCAAGGTACTCCTGCCCTTTAAACTCAAAACCAACAGCAGAGGTATCAATAATAGTTTTTCCCTTATAACTCACCGTATATACAGGCGTACCTTCCGCATTTAAGGCAGTGTTAACCACCATATTGCCATCCGGAGAGGTAATACTACTTAGGGTTTGTTCCTTTGAACAAGAAATTGAAAAAATCGCCAGAGTAATTAAAGCGATCATCGCTCCAGTAAAAGTTCTCATAGATTATTGGTTTTTAAAAGGGAGATAGATCTCGGCTTCCCATTTAAGTGCATCACCACCCATATGCGGGTCGCTCTTGTACACTTCAAAAGGCAAAGCTTCTACCTCAAGATTCTTATTTTCCGCAGCTCTAAGCAGCCAATACCATGACTTTTCAGAGATGCTGTAGTTTCCATTAAAAATAGTCTTTATTCCGCTAAAAGCCTGAACCTCTTTAAATTTCACGATCGGAGAGGCCCCTAAGCTATCGCTGGGTTTTATCGGAAAGCAAAAGTCAAAGGAAATACTATCTGTTTTTTGATCCCAACGCGTGACCTGTAAAAAAGGATCTCCCTGGAGTTCTAGTTCATTGGTATTGATATAACCCATGACATCTGCAATATTGCCCATCATGGTGCGAGCTTTCTGCTTAGCAGTGGTCTTTACAGAAACGTAGGCACAAAAACGAGTGTCTATTTGTCCTTCTGAGATCTCATTGACTCGATAGCGTTCCCTGTAGTTTACCCATTCGGTTGCGAGATCCTCAACGGTCTTTATACTGCGCTTTACAAAATCAGTCTTATAAACAGGTGCGTAAAAATTCTGAACCCAAGTATTGTTAAGGTCAGTGATATAAGCAGTTACTTTAGTAGTACTATCGGTCTCTGGTTCTATTTCCCAGCGGTATTCAAAAAGGGAATCCTTTAAGCTGACCTTTTGCTGATAGGATTCATAAGGAACTCTTGAGATCAGTTCTACGCTGGAACTATCCGTCTCACCTGGAATAGCTAGCCACGCTCCAAGATTACTGTACACCAAACCCGCAGGATCTTTAGTGACAAAACTGATACGGTAATTGTAAGGCTTGATCAAAAAGTGCCAGGACAAAAGCAGCACCAAAGCCAGCGCCAATACCGTCCAAAATCCACTTTTTTTACTCATTGGTCCAGTCCAGTTTTTCAATAACTAAACTTCCTACACTTTTCCCTTGGTCGATTCCATTCTCCACCGCTGCGCGATAGTGAATTCCACCGTACATACGACTAATGGCCGCTTCCTTGGCGGCAGCATCAAATGATGCAAAGGAACGAGCTGGCAAACCGTAGGCCATTTCTGTATCGTCTAAAAAGGCGAAATCATCTCCGAAAACATCGGTCAAAACAGTGGCTGCGGCATTAGAAACCACAGAGTGTCCACTGGTGTATTCCGGGAACGGGGGTGTTTGCAAAATGGGCTCCCAATTCTCATCAATGTGTTTGTTGATCAAGGTTTCCGGACGCACTAAATTAGAACGGTACTTCTCTGCCCAACAGTTGATAAAACCGTCAAACAAGGCAATTGAGGTTTTGGTGTAGGCATAGATCGTTTTATTAAGATCTGCATCAGCTTGCTTACAAGCAATCTTGGCAATTCCCATCCAGTGGGCGCCAGGAGTGATCTTTTTAGTGGCGAACATCAAGTGACCGCGAGTAACAGAAACATAAGGATTACAGTCCCAGAATTGAGCGATCTCCACCTCTTCTGATTTGTCACCAGAAGCTGTGATCTCCTCACTGATATCATAAACTTCCTTCAGCTCTTTGTAGAAGGCACTACCTGGTTCCAAAGAGAACTTTGGGTGGTTCTTCGGCTTAAACTGAGCCGCCGAATCCAAAACCATTGGCCGGATCTTATTCCAGTGAGGTTCAATTCCTTCCATATAGGCTGGAGGCGTTGGTTGCCAACGAGCCGGATCGTCAATATCTACGGTGAATTTAGGCATGGTACGGGTTTGTTTGTACATATCTCCATCCAACCATGCTTTGATGTGATCGGCCACGGCCAATCCATATTCTTTTGAACGCTCAAACTGCTTTGGGTTCTTTGCTTCCCATTGGGCGTAAATGCTGTCTGAATAGGTCTGCATCATATCCTCAGAAAAGATGAGAGACTTACTGATCTCCATATGCGCAACAAGTGCAGCCACTCCTGGAACGATCGTATCGTTGTTCATTCGAGGAACTGGAGTTAGCCCCGGTAACTGAAGCGCTAAAGATTTATACTTTGGATCTGCTTGAGCCATGATCTCGTAAGCGGCTACATTGGGATAGGCATAGATTCTACTCGCCACTGGAGGCGAAAAGATATCGTGCACCATAACCTGTGTGATTTGATCTACAGCACTCTGAAAATCTGAAGCCTCAACCGTTAAGGGTTCGTAGACCACAGGAGTATCTTCCACTTTATCACCACCGTTATCCTTACAAGCCACTAGAGCTAAAAACAGGAAACTGCCAAAAAAAGGAAGGCTAAAGGTTCTGTTTATGCGATTCAATTTCATAAATCTGTGTTTTATCATTATTGAAGACTGCCAGCAAATACGGCTGACTGCCAATTTTTATAATCTGTAAATGTCGCAATGATTTTCTTAAAAACGCCAATTCTTGCGACCAAATTAGCTGCGGATCTTCCCCTGGAACAATCAAGGTTCCGGGCTGCGAATCAAAGCGTCCGTGGAACGGAATCACTCCGTCGTAATTTCCGCCTAAAAGAAGCTGCGCAGAACCGTCATTGAAGAAATCAAAGACCACTCCTGCATTTAAGGGTGCTAATTGCAGTTTTGAGCCGAATGCTACAAAATTATAACCTCCGTCGTCATTTCGCAAATAACCAGAGGCTAACTCATGTACTTTAAAGGTTTGAGCTTGGGCCAAGGCTTCTTCCCCCATTACATCGGTAATGGATTTTCCTGCAAAATCTGAGAAATTAGGAAACTTCTTTTTAAGGCTCACCATTTGCCCGGCAAGTTCATCCAAAGACAGTAATGGGTAATAGGTATCGCCGGTTTTTTGAGCCAAGACAGTCTCTGTGGCTCCATTAGCATCAAAATCCGCATAATACATCAATAGCGGATCTGCAGCGCTAGCTTTAAACTTCGCGTTGAGTCCCCAGTTACCCAACACCAGATCCTGATCACCATCCGCATCTATATCAAAGGGAATCACAAACTGCCATAGGCCGTTTAAATTTTTATCACTTATTGGGACCGCTTCAGTAAAAGCTCCATCTTTAAACTTAAAGAAACGCGGACGCATCCACTCACCTACTACGATCAGGTCCTTAGTTCCATCGGCATCAAAATCATGCCAAAGCGCGTCGGTAACCATCCCCAAGTCTGCAAAGATCTCCGGAATTGAACGCTCCAATTGACCGTTATTATTGATCAATAAATACGATTGCGGTTGACTCCCAAAATCATTGGTAACAGCGTAGTCTCCAACAAAGACATCCACATCTCCATCGGCATCAAAATCATGAGGAGCAATTACGCTGGCATTGGAATAGGTCTCTGGCAGTACTGTGGCAGCATCTGGCTGAGTTGATGAAATCAAACGCTCCCTTAAAGGATCAGCTTTGCCGTTAAAATCAGCACCCGCTGTGCCCAAAAGCAATTCAGAAGCACCATCACCATTTATATCTATAAAACTGGCAGCTACTTCTTCATAGACCTTGTCCGCCTCTAATTGCGGAAGATCAAGGGCAGTGATTCCAGATTCTTCAAGTCGATACATTGACGCCTTCTCAAACTTGGAACTCCCTATAAAAAGTTCGGTATTACCGTCTTTGTCCCAATCGCCAAGGGCAACTGCCGGACCTTTATCTGAAAGCCGGTAAGGCAAGAGTTTTTGACGGTTAAAATCGAGGTAATTGTCTTCTTTATGCGTGTGATTGAGCCCTAAACCATCAGCCACCAAGGTGAATACGGATTGGTTATCCGTTTCTCTTGAGATGGGATCCGATGATGCAGCTTGATCATTTGAATGAAGTTCAAGTCGTTGTCTTAAAGCTACAGCGCGCTGGACCTGTCTTTTTCCATCTGGCCAAATCACTACCAAAGAGTCCAAGGCAGTACTGTCCGAGAGTCCAAATTCTATCAAAGGTTCGCTGCTTGCCTGGAATCCGCGAGCCGTGTAAAGTTCTTTGTAGTACATTTTCCCTTGCTGATACGCAAAGGCTTTTGCACCGATTGAAAAAGGATTCTCTTCGCTTCCTTGCAATTCTAATTGTATATAATTGCCTGTGGATTCAATATCATTACGATACACTAAAAGCGGCGCATTCAAGACATTACTCACTACGTCCATATCCCCATCAGCGTCTAGATCTGCAAGTACAGTGGCGCCGGCGATCTGCGTGTCCTTTCCGATCCACGCTTCTGATTGATCAGAAAATTTGAGCTCTGCACTACCGCGAAATACTTTGTTGGAAATGGCTCCAGAAGGCATCATTTCCAAGGCCTTTTGATCCATTAACTTGGCGTTGTCTCGACTCTCATCAATAGCTCCAGAAGACACAAATCGAATGAAATCCAAGTCATTTGGGCGCTTTGGGATTCCGTTAGAGATCCAAAGGTCTTGATAACCATCTTGGTCAAAATCGTGAAATAAAGCCGCCCAACTCCAATCAGTAGCAGCGACTCCACTCATTAAAGCCGTTTCTACAAAATTTCCATCCGGCTGATTGAGAAAGAGCATGTTTCGGCTGAACTGATAGTGGTATCCGTATTGCAGCAGGCGCATACGCTGGGTTTGAAAATTTTCATCACCCTCAGAGGCTTTTACCACAGCTTCTTCCTCGGGAAGCATGTCTAAGGTGATCAAATCTGGACGTCCGTCGTTATTGATATCGGCTGCATCGTTCCCCATTGAGAACCGCGAGACGTGACCGAAGGCATCACGTAATTGCTCGCTAAAGGTTCCGTCAGTATTGTTGATGTAGTAGTAATCGTCTTCGTGAAAATCGTTTCCGATGTACAGATCAGGATAACCGTCATTGTTGAAATCAGCCACAGCCACACCCAAACCATAACTGCTGATCCCACCATAGATCCCCGCCGACTCACTGACATCGGTAAAAACACCTCCATCGTTGCGCATTAAGCGATCTCCCGTCTTCTCGTTACGCTTTTCTCGTTGACTGGAACGCCCAAAAGAGCCTTGCGTATGCACGGCATGATTGAGTAAATATAGATCGAGGTCTCCATCTAAATCATAATCCAGAAAGGCCGCAGAGGTACCGTAAGTTTGGGCATCCAAACCGTATTTGGCCGCTTCTTCTTTAAAAGTGCCGTCGCCTTGGTTGACAAAAAGTTCGTGATGACCTGTGAATCCATTGATCCCTACAACCGCACAAACATAAATGTCCAAAAGTCCATCGGCATTGATGTCTACCATTATAGCTCCGGTATTCCAACTGCTACTACCAGCAACTCCGGCAGACTCGGGAGCTTCTTCGAACTGAAAATTGCCTTTGTTGAAATACAATTTATTGGGCCCCATATTGGCGGAAGCATAGATATCCGGAAGGCCGTCACCGTTGACATCGCCAACGGCTAACCCACCTCCGTTATAGAAATAGAGATAATCCAGGATATTAAGACTATCAGTTTCTACTAAAATATTGGCAAAAGAGATCCCCGTGCTATCCGCAGGAAGCTGTTTAAAGGCCAAAGAAGGTGCTTGGTCTCGCTCCGTGCAGGACCACAAAAAGAAGAGTCCAGCAAGCAAGCTCCATTTACTCATTCAAACGATGAATTATAGGTTCCGAGTCGTTAATAGCGGTGATCATAAAACGATTGCCGTTGGCATCGGAGAAGATCTGCATATGTTTTACCTCGTCCTTCACGAAGAATCCAGAATCTTCATAATCTTGCCAAGCAAAGTTTCCTGCTCCATCATTGAGTAAGACGCTACCGTAGTTGGCATCCAATCGGGAATACTGAGGTTTGAATTCATAGTTGTTCCCCCCGAGCAGTAAATCTAAAGTGCCGTCTTTGTTCAAGTCTGTACATTGAATTCCGCAAACACAAGAAAGCTGCGCGCGTGCTGGTAAAGCAACGAATTTGAATTTTCCATCGCCTTCATTGATGGCCACCATGTTTTGAGAAGTGACTACTTCTTTCACCAAAGCACGACCCAATACCGCTGGAGTAAAGAGTTCTTGAATGCTCTTCTTGGCGTATTCTGAAGCGCGAAGGTTTTCCTTTTTAAGCGATACCATTTGGTTCACAATTTCCTTCTTTTGGTGGATCGGCATATCGCGACCGTCTAAGGTTTGTGTTACCAATTGTTCAATAGTCCCATTATTGTCAAAATCACTGATCCAGATCTTCATTGGACTGTCTGCCGTTGGCTTGTAGTGGATGTTCTCCCCTTGGTTTCCTAACACAAGGTCAAGATCTCCATCACCGTCTAGATCCGCAGCTTCAACCGCATTCCACCAACCTGTTTGTTGTTCCAAATCTGTGGTGACCATATTGAGCACACCATCTTGCAATTGATAAACCATTGGTGCTCCCCAGTCAGAAACGGTCAATAGTTCTTTGGTCTCATCGCCCAAAAGATCGATCCATAGAGCATCGGTGACCATTCCGCTCAAACGTGAAAGGTTCTTCAATACCTTAGCGCTGGCTAATTGAAATTGTCCTCCGCCCATATTCTCTAAAAAGACAGAAGATGGATCAATACCGTAAATCCCGATCACAGAACGAGCTGCTAGGAATACGTCCATATCGCCATCGCCGTCGTAATCATAAGGAGCTATAGCAGAGATATTCGTGGTTCCCGGCGGCAAATTCAAGGCTGCTTTCTGGAATACACCATTGCCGTTATTGATATAAATTCTAGCAGTCAATGAAGTGTTCTCATCACGCTGATTACCTCCTGAACCTACCATGAGGTCAAGATCACCGTCGCCGTCCATATCAAAGAAACTCGCTGCCGTGTCTTCAAATTCCGCATCTGCATCTAAGCCGGGTTGTTTTAAAGCACGCATATTTCCATTCCCACTGTGGAGATAGATCATGCCCGCTTGCCCTTTGGCTCCTCCGATGAAAACATCTTCATGTCCATCGGCATTGATATCTGCAATGGCTAAGGCAGGACCTTCCTGAGACATCTTTTTATAGATCATCCCTTCATAGTCAAAGTCCTCGTAATTATTCTCTTCGTGCGCGGCAAGACTAGTTTCCATCTCACTGACAAAGGTGGTCTTTGCCTCTGGCTTTGGAGGATTATAGGTAAGTTTGGCCGCTTCCATATCGAAATCGTAAGTAGAATTGGCAGCTAAATTTGTACGTACCTCCGTGCGGTCGTCTGGCCAGATTACGCGTAGTGAATCTATTGTAGTGGCTTTGCCCAATCCAATGGTCATTGGATGTTCCATAGAAGATTGGAACCCTCTTGACGGAACCAATTCTTGTAGTACCTCTTGTCCGTCATAGTACATGCGAACACGTGTTCCGATGGCAAAGCGGTTTGCCGCTGTCCCTTTGAATCGAAGTTTTACATAGTTATTGTCTAACTGCTCCGAATTATTTCGGTAGAGGAAGGAAGCCGTATTTACGTTGTTGACCACCAAATCCAAGTCACCGTCATTGTCTAGATCTCCGTAGGCAGCTCCGTTAGAGAGTCCAGGCTCACCCAAGCCCCATTTAACGGCCTTGTTGTCAAAAGTAAGATCACGTTGGTTGTGGTAAGCGTAGTTAGGTACAGGCACCACTGGCATCTTATCAATGATACTATCTATAGCCTCTTTTTTACCCGTCAGAGCCATCTTTTGAATGATCTCATTGGCAAAGAAATCCACAAAGTCTAAGTCCGTGAGGTCATGGTTTACCCCATTGGTCACAAAAATATCACGGTAACCGTCGTTGTCCATATCGAACATCAAACCAGACCAACTCCAGTCCGTAGCAGAAACACCGCTGTAATAAGCGATCTCTGAAAAGCTCCCGTTACCGTTGTTGAGCTGTAAGGTGTTCTGTATGTACTGCTGATAGAAATCTTTACTCTGCTTGAGTTTAAAGACGTTGTAGCCCTCAAACTCCATAACAGACTTTACGCGCTGATCGCCATCGGGCAGCATATCGGTAATGAAGATGTCTTGATTCCCATCGTTGTTGATGTCTGCCATATCAATACCCATAGCAGAAAGGCAAAGGTGGTTCATCCAATTCTTGATGTCTTCTGTGAAGGTTCCATCTTGATTGTTGATGTAGAGGTAATCACGCTCGTAGAAGTCATTGGAAACATAAATATCTGGCCAAAGGTCATTGTTGATGTCGGTGACCATAACTCCCAATCCAAAGCCGATCAAACTTCCGTAGATACCAGCTTCTTCACTGACCTCAGTGAAAGTGCCTCCATCATTACGCAAAAGCATATCTCCAACCCCACGGAACATTTTTGGCACGTCCCAATCTTGAGCGCGTACATCACGTTGATGCGCAAATCCTAAGGAAGTCACCGGAATATTACTATTGTTGAGAATGTACGCATCCAGATCTCCGTCTTTATCGTAATCAAAGAAGGTGGCGTGAGTAGAAAAGCCCGTCTCTGCCAAATTGAATTCAGCAGCTTTCTCGGTAAAGGTTAAATCACCGTTGTTGATGTAAAGATCGTTATCGTGATTGTCACCTTCCATGTTTCCGGCATTACTCACGTAAATATCCAAAAGACCATCTTGGTTGATATCAACCATATTCACTCCCGTAGACCAAGGCTTGTTCCCGGCAACGCCAGCAGTCTCTGTAATGTCTTTGAATTTAAAATTCCCCTCATTGAGGAAAAGTTTGTTTGGCCCCATATTGGCGGTCATATAAATATCCGCCAGCCCATCGTTGTTGATATCGCCAATAGCGACACCACCACCGTTGTAAAAGTTTCGGTATTTGAAGATGTTGAAATCTTTTTGATTCACCACAGTATTGGTGAAATCAAAACCAGTCTCTGCAGGGTCTGTCTTGGTAAAAAGGGTATCACTAACAACAGCGGTATCCTTTTCTTGGGGATTGTCCTCACAAGAGGTAAAGATTAGCCCTAAAAGGCCAAAAGTCAATAAGTATTTATTCATTGGGTACTTGAATAACATCATTTGATATTTCTAAAACAACCGCTTTGCCATTGTTACGGGTAACAATCACATGCGGTCGGTCATTTATAGTTATTGGTTGTATTGCTCTGCAGCTCCCCGCCAAATTTAAATTCGGATCGTTAATCGCTGTAAAGCCCGTTTTAGGATCAAAGAGCAATAATGCACCTTTCAGGGCGTCTAAACGTCCTATTTGCGTGCTGACCTCAGTGCGGTTTCCAACAAGGAAAACATCGGGAAAACCATCTGAGTTAAAGTCATTTACAAAGATATCATTCACTGCGGATATTTGTGCAGCAAATGGTAGTATAGTTGTGTTAAAATTACCGTTTCCGAGGTTTTCAAAGTAAGTAGAGGCAAGGGTTTCTACGGATTTTGTCGTTGCAGCACTCCAAAGGGCTTCAGGAAGGATGTCTTTAGTTTTCGCTCCAGCAAAATCAGCATACGACAAATAGTTCTTATTGATCTGCGGAATCTGTTTGGCGAGCTCATCCTTTGACGGTAAAAGCGTCTCTTGACCTTGATAATTATAGGTGATGAGTGTTTCTTCGGATCCATTGCCGTTAAAGTCACCACGATAGAGTTTTAAAGGATCTTGAACGCTCGCAGTAAGTCTGGAATTAAGCCCCCAATTCCCTGCGACGATATCTAAATCCCCATCCGCATCAAAATCAGCAACAACGGCAGTTTCCCACAGCCCGGAACTGATAGAGAAAACGGAAGGACTTTGATCCTCCAGCACGCCTTTATTGTTGATATAGAGTTGTGGAGCCATCCAATGACCTATCACTAAAGCATCGGGCCAATCATCCCCATTAAAATCATCCCAAACAATTTCTTTTACCTTTCCGAGCTCTGCCCAATCAGGCGCTCTCTGAGCTGTGACGTCAATAAATTTCCCATCACCTTCATTGGACAACAATACTTGAGAAGCGCTCGCTCCAAAATCTTTTGCCTTTCCATCTACAGCAATGCTGAGATCTAAGTCTCCGTCTCGGTCAAAATCCACTGCTGCAACACTTGCTGCATTAAACGAAAGACCCGCGAAAGCAGTGTCATCCTTTAGCATTCCACCCTCCGTGTTCCAATAGAGCCTAGGCTGAATGGCTTTACCGTCTGTGAATTCATTTCCTCCACTAACCACGACCAAATCTGGACGCCCATCGTTGTTGAGATCGGCAAAAACAGCCGCTACGTCTTCTGATAGTCTATCTGAAGAAAGGTCAATTCGGGAATCTGCTATAAAACTGCCATCGGATTGCTGCAATTGAAGCTCAGATGCCTGTCCTTTAGCGCCACAGAAAAAAGCGTCATCAAGACCGTCACCATTTACATCCGCTACTGCTACTCCAGGCCCTTCATTGGTACTGGCATAAGCAATGAGTGGATCCAAGTTAAATTCCAATGAAGCATTTTCTTTGTGGGTGAAGAGTTCGATAGCTGTATTCTTGAGATAGGACTCGTCTCCAGTCCACGAAACGCCTGTATGCATAAACTTATCATATCTCGAAACCCTAAGTTTAGTATTTATTTTAGGGTCATAGAATGCTGTATTCCCCGGAATTTCCCCTGTCCAGGATATAATGACAGAATCAATTTTGGTATCTCTGTCCAAACCAAAATGCAAGTTCGCATCCATCGAACTTTGATATCCACGCGTTGGAAACACTTCCTGATATTGCATGCCCGATGGTGTATAAACACGAACTCGAGCACCAATGGCTCTTCCATTGCCATTTGGAAGGCTATCTTCCTCAATCAAGTGACCATAATCATAAAGGCGTAGCTGCCAATAGTTGGTAGAATCTTTCTCTCTAGTAAGATTCTTATAAACCGTTGCAGGTTGATTCACGTTGTTGCAGACTATATCTAGATCTCCGTCATTGTCTAAATCCGCATAAATACTACCATTGCTAAAGGTCGGCACTCCCGCCACCCAATCTTTGGATTGATCAGAGAATTGTTGCCCATTTTCATTTTTGTAGAAATAGTTGAGCGTTTTCTTTTCTGGAATCTTTGCTACAAAGGCCATGTCTTCTTGTGTCATGCCTTTACCCAGACGCTTCTGAATGGCCTCATCTGCAATGAAATTGATGAAATCCATATCGTTGGTAGCACCAACAATTCCGTTGCTGATAAAAATATCCTTGAGCCCGTCATTATCAAAGTCTGCTATAAGAGGGGCCCAAGACCACTCTGTGGCAGAAACTCCACTTAAAAATGCGGTTTCATTAAAACGCATATTGCCTTGATTGAAATGCAAGGCATTTTGCATGTACTGCGGCGCATAACCGTTACGCAGGTAGTTGTTATAGGTGGAATACCCGAATTCAACCCCAGAGGATTTATAGGTTTGCAAATCTTCAGGCAGCATATCTACGGTAAGAATGTCGGTTAGGCCGTCGTTATTGAGATCGGCCAGATCCACACCCATAGTATAATGAGAAGTATGTCCGAGTGGGTTCTGATCACTGCTGATCTGCTCTTGAAAGACATGATCAAAACTGTTCAAATAGAGGTAGTCGTTCTCAAAGAAATCGTTGCCAACATAGATATCTGGCAGGCGATCATAATTCAAATAACTCACGCCCAGACCTAGCCCATAGCCTATAGGGCTTTGGTAGATTCCTGCCTCCTCTGAGATATTGCGGTAAATACCATTTTCATTGACATAAAGTCGATCCCCTGAAAGCGAATCGATTTGCTTGCGTTTACTTCCTCGCCCGTAATTGCTGTTTGGATTGACAGTATGGTTCATTAAAAACACATCAAGATCACCATCTTGATCGTAATCAAAAAAGGATGCCTGAGTGGAATAACCTTTGAAATCTAGGCCATACGCTACAGCCTGCTCTATAAAACTCGGTGTGCCGTCATCAGACACGCCTTGATTGACAAACAGTTTATTCCCTCCAACTTCTGGTGCCAAAGGAGCTACCTTGCTTACATAAAGATCTAGGAAGCCATCATTGTTTATGTCTACCGTTGTTACTCCTGTGCTCCAACCGGTTTCATCTAAGACTCCTGCAGACTCGGCTATTTCCTTGAACTTAAAATTCCCTTGATTTAGATAGAGGGCATTTGGACCTTCATTGGCAGTGAAGTATAAATCAACAAGTCCATCATTATTGAAGTCTCCTGCAGCCAGACCTCCACCATTGTAGTAATAAATATAATTCAGGATGTTTCGTTCGGGTCGGTTCTGTAGTTTATTCTCAAAATCGATTCCACTACTGTCTGCAGCAACGATCTCAAAACGGTAATCTTTAGTTACTTCTGGTTTTGAATCACAAGCCATCATCAGCAATAAAAAAAGGCTGATAAAACCAGCGAGAATGTGTGAATATTTAACCGATGTGGGAATCATTATTAAGCATCCGAAATGTACGATTTCAAGAAGGCTTAAACAAAAAAAACAGGCTCCTAATGGAGCCTGTTTCTATCTTGAAAAAGGAAAATTCTAGTATCCTTCGTTCTGAACCAAGTTAGGGTTAGAAAGAAGTGCGTTAATTGGAATAGGATACAAGTTTCTGAAGGTCGCCCCTACAGAAGCAGCATCTTTGAATTCCCAGTCACGAGTAAACTGTCCGAAACGCAACAAGTCATTACGTCTCCAGAACTCGTACCATAGCTCACGTCCACGCTCAGCTAACATATCAGCTTCTGATACACTTCCAAGTGGAGAAGCTCCACGAAGTGCTCTAAGCTCATTAACCATAGCAGTAGCGTCTCCGCCCATACGCATCATAGCCTCAGCTTTCATCAAGTGAGCATCTGCGTAACGGAATACGATCTCGTGAGAAGTAAACGATCCGTTTACTGGGTGATACTTAATCAAACGTACACCAGTAGCTTCACCGTTACCTTGAAGACCAGGAAGCTCCTTAGTAAATACTAGGTCGTTTCCAGGACGGTCTTTAAGTGGAGTTCCGTCTTCGTTGTACTGTTGGTTGATCAAGAATCCATATCCAATACCTAAGTTAGTATCGTCTGCATTAGATGCATCTGGCACCCATCCACGACGCTCTTCCTGACCGTCACCTACGTAGTTAGATGTTGGGTTTCCTTCAAAGGCATCGTAGAACTCAGCCAAAGTAGTAAATCCGTTCCATCCACCACCAGCGTTGTCTGGAGCGTTGATGTTGTAGTGCATACCATTCCAGATACGGTTACCTACAGAGGTAACAGCCCACCAGATGGTTTCGTTATCTACATCTTGCTTAAATAGATCAAAGTATCCAGCTTGCAAAGCAAATCCATCAGCAGCGATAGCATCAACAGCGTCGATTACCGCTTGATAGTCTGAATTGTCAATAGAACCTTTGTGACGCTCAGCGTTAAGACGCAACTTAGCCAACATAAAGTTAGCCGCAGCTTGAGAAGCACGGTTGGTCTCTGCACTTGGTCCTGTAGCAGGAAGATCTGGCAATGCAGTTGTCAAATCATTCAAAATGAAATCGTAAGCTTCAGCAGATGTAAGAACAGTAGGATTTACCTCTGGTCCATCATCTACATTTCTGAAAGGAGCAACTCCCCAGAAATCCATTACGAAATACATACTAAATGCACGTAGGAACTTCGCCTCAGCAGCTTGTTGAGCTGTCGGGCTTGAACGAGAGTCGATAACTTCCGAAGCACGGAATACGTTCTGGTTCAAGTTGTTCCAAGTGTTCAAAATGTACTGGTGTGTTGGAGACCAAGTGTGCGCGTGAAGCGTACGCCAGATTCCGTTATCACCCCAGTCAGTACCACGAGTTGGTACTAAGGTCTCATCAGTTGATACTTCGTTCAAAGCGAAGAAGTTCGCCTGATCACCAAGTTGCCCGTAAACATCGTTATATACGTTGTTAAGAGCTGCCTCAGCGTTTACCCCGTCAAAACCAACAGATTCGTCAGTAAGTACAGAGTCAGTTGCCTCAATCTCTAAGTCGGTACAAGAAATTGCCAAAAGAGAAACGAGGGCCATCGCTAGTAGCGATCTTGTGTTCATCAAAATGTTTCTTTTCATAATAATTTTAGAATTTAGCATTTATACCAAATGAAATTGTTCTCGGTCTTGGGAACGCCGTGTAATCGATACCATATACTGGGAATCCGTTCAATAGATCTCCACCACCTGGTGATACAGAAACTTCAGGATCAAGACCAGAGTAGTCAGTGATCACGAACAAGTTCTGTCCGATTAGCGACAGTTGTAAAGCGTCAAACAATCCATCTTCTTCCATCGGCACGTTGTATGACAACGTTGCGTTCTGAAGTCTTACAAAATCCCCAGCTTCTAGGAATCTTGTTGAAACATCTGCAGCAGCATCAAACGACTCACCAGAAGTCAATGTCTCTGGCAATACGTTACGACCCCCTCTAAATGCACCAGCCGTAAAGAATGCGTTTGCTGTGTTGTTGTAGATGTAGTGTCCGAACTGACCGTTAAAGAATGCCGATAACGTCCAGTTTTTGTAGTTAAACGTAGTAGAGAGACCAGCAGTAATATCTGGCAAAGCGCTCTTTCCTACGAATTTTTGTACGTCTCCTTCAGGATACAAAGGTTGTCCTGTAGTAGCGTCGAATCCACCAAACTCTCTCAAGAAGTATGAGAAAAGTGGCTGACCTTCTTGCAGCTGCTGAGCAAATGCAAGAGATAGACCTTGACCACGGATAGTACCCGCTGGGAACTGTCCTTGTAGGCTGGTGATTTCGTTTTCGTTATAAGTCAATTGGAAGTTAGCGTTCCAGCTAAAGTCCTCTTGATCAATGATGTCATATCCTAATGCGATTTCAATACCTTGGTTAATTACCTCTGAATCTGGTAAGTTCAAGAATACGAATGGCTGAGCAGCTGGCTGCGCAGAGATAGTACGTAGCAATAGATCAGTAGTAGACTTACGGTATACATCAATAGTAGCCGTGAAACGGTCGTTGTTTACACCAAAGTCGATACCAGCACCGAATTGCATTGTTTCCTCCCACTTCAAGTCTGGGTTAGCAAAAGACTGAGTAGAAGTACCTGGGATGTTGATATCACCACCATCGTTGATCACGTCTCCACCTCCAAAGCGCTCACGCTGTAGGAAGTTACCGTATCCTAGACCATCTTGGTTACCAGTGATACCCCAGTTCAAACGAAGCTTTAAAGTCGATACATTGTCACCAATGAAATCTTCTTCGTTGATCTTCCAAGCAACAGCAGCTGATGGGAAGTATCCGTACTTGTTGTCATCACCAAAAGTAGATGAACCATCCGCACGCATTGTAGCTGTAAATAAGTACTTATCTGCAAGCGTGTAGTTCACACGAGCAAAGTAAGACTGTAGCTCATCAAAGCTATCGAAAGTATCTCCGAACAATGAACGAGTACGTGCACCTGAAGTAGACCCGATGTTATCCTGAAGGATTTCTGGGAATAGACGGTTCACGAAAGTACCGTTGATGTTTGGAGCGTATCCATACTGTTGGTAAGAACCAGTGATTTGGCTCTCTACAGCATCAGCAGAAGATACAAGATCGTCGATCATGTCTCCCATCTGCGTAGTAAAGAATCCGAAACCGCTCAAGTTACGACCGTTACGATCGAACTTTTGGTAAGAGTAACCAGCAAGTACGTCCAAAGAGCTGTTTTCAAACTCTTTCTTATAGTTTACAGTAGCTTCCAAAAGCGTGTTAGTAGCTTCGCGCTCGCTAACTCCAGCAACACCGTTTCCGAATGCACCTTGGTCAACGTTAAGAGCACGAGCACTTGTAGCACTGCTTAAGAAAGTATCAGAATAGTCATAACCTAAATTAACCTTTGCAGAAAATTCCGATGTAATATCATACTCTGCAGAAGCATTAATAAGGATACGGTCTGTGTTACCTAAGTTCTCAGTGTACGCCAATAGCGCAGCAGGAGAAGTTAGACCACCAGTTCCCGTAAAGTCAGGATTGTTTGGCCAAGTTGGGTTTGCTGAGTAAGCAGAACCAAGTAAGTCACCTCTAAATCCGGCAGAACCAGAAAGCGGAGCAAACTCGTCGTTAGTACGACCGTAAGAAGCCTGTAATCCTAATTTAAGTTTATCTTCCAAGAAACGGTGCTGTGCGTTCAAACGCGCAGTAACACGCTCAAGAGACGAGTTCTCTACGATACCGAAGTTCTTAGAGTAACTGAAACTCGCACGTACATTACCATCACCGTAGTTGTTGGTATAAGACAAGTTGTTTGTTGTAGAAGTAGCTCTTCTGAATGCTACATCTTGCCAGTCAGTGTTGGCACCGAAGTCACGCTCCGCGATGTCAAAACCGTTAGCAGCAGAAGCAGCAAGGTATGCGTCAGCATCTAGAAGGTCGTACTCGTTTGCAGCCTCAGCTACAGAGAAAGTAGAACTCAACTCGAAAGATCCTCCGCGACCACTACGACCAGATTTGGTAGTAATGATTACAACCCCGTTCGCACCACGAGAACCATAGATAGCCGTTGCAGATGCATCCTTCAAAATAGAGATGCTCTCGATATCGTTCGGGTTCAAGAAGTTCAACGGGTTACGAGGAGCAGCAGAACCGAAAGAAGTTCCACTCAATTCCTGGCTAGTGTCATTGGCTAATGGCACACCGTCAACAACGAAAAGCGGGTTGTTGTTCGAACGAATCGAGTTCGAACCACGAATTCTAAACGCTACAGCAGAACCTGGTTCCCCAGAATCCTGAGAAATCTGAACCCCGGCAGTTTTACCTTGGATCAATTGTTCCGGAGAAGCGATTACCCCTTGGTTAAAGTCGTCTGACGTAACCGCCGTAACTGCACCAGTTGCGTCTTTCACGGTCGTAGAACCATAACCAATAATAACTACCTCTTCTAGCGCTTCAGTGTCTTCCTGCATCACGAAGTTGATGGTAGTCTGTCCGTTTACTGAAACTTCAGTTGTCACAAATCCAACATAACTAAACACAAGAGTGGCGTTGGAATCAACATCACTTAAGGAATAGTTACCGTCAAAATCTGTTTGTGCTCCGTTAGAAGTACCTTTTACAAGTACATTCACCCCTGGAAGCGGGCCTGTAGCATCAGACACCGTACCCGAGACGCTAATCTGAGCGTAAACTGTACTCCCAAGTAGCGCAAACATCGGAAGTAGAAAAAGTCTCATTAGTAATTTGTTTTTCATACAGTTATTTGGTTTAGATTAATTAAAATTTCAAATTGTTTTTAAGGATTCGACGACACCACTGATTGCTCAGGCTGCCGTCATTATTTTTAGTCTATTACGCTTTAAGGTGATAAGATACGACTTTTTCACCAAAAAGGTAGTTGTCAATTCTATGCTTTGAGCTTCAGTTAAAGAAAAATCAATTCCCCTCCAGTGATGGCTAATTCGCTGCCGCCGCTGAGAGTGTTCACCTGCTGTATAATCGTGTACTTTTACCGCTGTGGCCGTTGCATTTTCCCGAGGGGATTGATCTCCAAAATTAACTGTACTGTTTCGATGGTTTAGAAGATGAACATGAGCCAAATTGTGCATTTCAGGCATGCAAAAAGGGCTCGCATATGGCGGTTTTGCACCATAAGCGGCCTTAACAGTTCTACGATCTGAGCTTTTTTTCTGCACTATCATGTTCATTAACTTCCTGTAAACGAGTGACTTTGGTTGATATCTCTCGCTCTGAAGTCAGACAACAATTAAGCGTACATTTCTTAACGTTGTCTTAATTTAAAGGCTAATATTTACTTTTTTTTTGATTATTAAAAATAAACACTCTTAAAATCTCGGTTTTCATAACCGAAAACGTTTTCGTATTTTCGACTCCTGAATTTAGCAAACAACGAAAAATTAACGAAAACGTATGAGCTATAGTCTTAGCTCGATTTTTTGTTTAACGTTTTCAGGTGTATTTTTGGCCGGATTTTTTATGGTTTTCGTAAATCCATTTCGATTTTAAATCACACGGTTTTCGCTAAGGCCTGATATGACTCGGTCTACGCTAATAACAGAATCAAAAACTAACCTATATTCCCGAGCCGCAGGCTGATCATATGGAACAAGTTACGCTTAAACAAATTGCTGAATACCTCGGTATATCAATTGCCACGGTTTCTAAAGCCTTAAAAGACTATCCAGACGTCAGTCAGAAAACTAAGGCTTTGGTCAAGGCGGAGGCTGAAAGACTCAACTATCAACCCAACAGTTTTGCCGTTAACTTAAGGACCAAGGAGTCTCGTACTATTGGATTGATCATTCCTGAGGTGGTTCACTTCTTTTTCGGCAATATAGTTCGTGCCATCATCACTCAGGCGGAGAAAAAAGGCTATTTGGTAATTATCCTTCAATCGGATGACAATCCAAAACTTGAAAAGAAACAGATTGATCTGCTGATCAGTAAGCGCGTGGATGGTATTATGATCTCTCTTGCGAACAACACCGTAGACACCTCACATTTACAAAAAGTGATGCGATTGGGGATTCCTTTGGTGATGTTTGACAAGATCTCCAAACTGGTGCCCTGTTCCAAAATAATCATCGATGATCGCAAAGCAGCCTATGAAGCAACCAAACACCTCATTGAGCAAGGTTGTACCAAGATCGCGCATTTTAGAGGTCCTTTACTGCCCCAGAATTCTATTGATCGATTCCTCGGATATAAAAAGGCGTTAGAAGACCATGGATTAGAATATAATTCCAAGCATGTTTTTCTATGCGACCCGATCATTTATGAAAAGGGGCGGGAACACGCAAATGCTGTCCTAGATCAAGGAATGGATATTGACGGCATCTTTGCCAACACCGACATGGTAGCCATTGGCGCCCTTTCTGTATTTAATGAACGTGGCATTAAAGTTCCTCAAGACCTCAAGATTATAGGTTTTAGTAACTGGTTCATCTCCTCGGCGATGACACCCACCTTGAGCACTGTAGATCAAGACGGGATCAAAATGGGTAAAAAAGTATTCAAAAGACTCTTCAAGGAGCTACAGGCCAAAAAGAATGGACAACTGCTTCCTCCAGAAACCATAGCCATGCCTACCAAGGTTATAGGAAGAGGCTCTTCTATGGTAAGCAAAGCCGCCCTTGCCGCCAAGTCTTAATCCTTCAAAAGGGAATCCAGCTGAGTCATTGAGATTTCAGCAGTAGCTCCTGGTGTTGCAGCTACTAAAGAACCCAAAGCACAGCCCCGCTTTAAAGCAGCTTGAGGAACTTCTTGCAATAAATAAAATCCGTAGACAAAAGCAGCCAAAAAAGCATCGCCTGCCCCAACGGTATCAGCAACGGTAGTTGGGAAGCCTTCTTGATGATAAATTTTACCTTCATGCCATAAGGCAGCTCCTTCACTCCCCAAGGTTACGCAGAGGGTTTTGGTCTGAGTCGCCTCAGCCAGAGCCGCTAATTGCGACTCAAGATCTTCGTGGCTAATCGACAACTCTGATAGAACAAGTGGCAATTCCTCTTCATTGAATTTGATACAATCAGCAACTTTCATTAGATCAATCAAAGCAGACATCTGATAATGTGGAGACCTAAGGTTGATATCAAAAATGACGGTATCGCAACGCTGAACTAATTTGCGGAGTTGACTCACATTGAAGGCTTCACGTAGAGCCAAGCTACCAAAAACCAAAATGTTATTTCCAATTGGAATTTCAGGTGCCGGAATATGATCCCAAGCAACAGGCTGGCCTATGGTATAAGTGGCGGCACCTGTGTCATCAAGTTCGACATTGACATAACCCGTAGCAAACTCTTTATGCGGATATATACAAGTCGTGTCCAGTCCGAGCTCTTCAAGATCAAAATAGGTTTCATGCCCTCTGGCATCATTTCCCACAGCACTTATGAGTTTTACCTCTGCACCAAACCTGTGCAGGCGAAATGCCACATTAAATGGAGCTCCTCCCAAGACCTCTCGATCCGGAAAACAATCCCAAAGGACTTCTCCATAGCAAACAACCCTAGAGGCATCAGGCGTCTTCATCGACGAGTTTTTTCTCCAAATCTTCTAAAGACACTCCTTTGGTTTCCGGCATTTTAAAGATCGCCCAAAGCAACTGCAAGACCATCATACCAGCAAAGAAGTAATAGATATACCACAACGAGTCTCTGAGGATTCCTTCTTGCTCATCGATAAAGAACGGTGTGATCAAGGTAATCAAGGCTGCAAATACCCAGTGGGTGCTCGTCCCCCAACTTTGGCCGTAAGCACGAACACGATTTGGGAAGATCTCAGAAATGAACACCCAAATCACCGCGCCTTGTCCAATAGCATGAGAAGCGATGAAAATACAGATAAAGGTCAACAGCATGGCCGGAGACGCATCCGCATAGAAACACCAACCCACCATGATAAGACTTACGATATATCCAATGGAACCAATGATGATAAGTTGTCTGCGTCCTAGTTTGTCAATTAAACGCACTCCAATGAGCGTGAATACCAAATTCACAATCCCAATGGCAATAGAATTAAAGAGCGATTCCTCACCTCCCAAACCAGCTTGCTCCAAGATCTGCGGTGCATAATACAGCACAAAGTTGATTCCACTGAGCTGATTGAAAAAGGCGATCAAAAAGCCCAACCAAAGCACGCGGTTGTACTTCTTTTGAAACAACTTTTCACTGGTTTTGGGTTGTAAAAGATCTTTTTTGATCTCTTGTAAAACGTTCTTGGCTTTTTCTGCTCCGAGGTAGATAGTTTCTAAAACTCCAAGCGCAGCTTCATCGTCCTTTTTAACAATGGCCAACCATCTGGGGCTGTTAGGTACTTTCAATACCATGATAGTGTAGAGCAAGGCAGGAATCGCTTCTACTCCGAGCATCCAACGCCAGTCATTGGCTCCATCAAAACCTTTGAGCAACCAATTGGAAATAAAGGCGATCAAAATTCCGAAGACCAAACAAAATTGATACAAGGCCACCATTTTTCCACGATTCTGTGCGGAAGTGATCTCAGAAATATAGATCGGTGCGGCGACTGAGGAAACTCCAACTCCTACCCCACCTATGAATCTAAAAAAGGAGAATGAATAAGGATCTGGTGCCAATGCGCTTCCAACTGCCGAGACAAAAAAGAGCACTCCAATCCAAAACAAGGTCTTCTTTCTACCCAAGCGCTTGGTTGGAATTCCACCGGTCAAAGAACCTAAAACAGTTCCCCAAAGCGCCATCGACATAATAAAGGTTCCATGAAATAAAGGCGAAGTATCCCAAAGGGCTTGAATGGGTTTGTTGGCTCCACTGATCACTACGGTATCAAATCCGAAGAGAAAACCGGCCAGCGCCACAGTGACTGACCACATTACAATTTTGTTCATCTAGTACTAGTTAGTTGGTTTGTTCCAAATAGAAGGTATAGAATCGATCCTGAACCAGCGAACACCTGCTGCGTCTGCAGGCACTACTTGGACCTCATCAAAGGGTTCATTTGGAAATATCTGATTGGTAAAGACATATCGACCCCAATCTACAAAAATCTCAATAGAGGAGGCGTCAATATAAGCCGTGACATAGATGTCATCACCATCAGGTTTAAATGGCTGTTCTTGATGCTGAGCTCCAAAAGAGGACTCAAAATCTACCTTCCCGCTCTGGCTTCTGTCAAAGGTCATTTTTCCAGCCTCTGGGAAGAAGCCGATCTCGATCTCCTCGCGTAGATTGTTGCTCAAAATAAAATAGGTATCCGTTTTGGCCGAAGTTTTGAACTGAATTCTATGCTGATTGAGATTTACAGAGTCAAAGTAAACCTGCCCGGGCCCTTCCGTATAATAAACCGGCTTTCGGTCATATACCAAGGTATCTACCTTATCATAAGGATAGTTAGTCAAGCGAACCCCCTCATTAAAGCGTTTTAGTTTCAAAGTTCTCGGTAAGGTCATGGAGCTTCGCCAAGCTTCTGTGGGTGTATTTCTTGCATAATTCCAATTGCTCATCCATCCTATAAAAATACGCTCGTTATTAGGTTCATTGTTGTAGGTAACACCCGCGTAATTATCCATGCCATAGTCTAGCCAAAGGGGCTCTTCTTGATCTGTGTTGAATTTTTCCCCGTCCCAATCTCCAATGAAATATTGCGTCCCAGAACCTCCATTTGGCGCACCTGGATTCATGCTGATGAGCAGCACCCATTTTTTGGCGTAATGGTCGGGATCTGGATGATCCAATGGAAAAAGATCTGGACATTCCCATACCCCTCCGTGAGCGCCTTGGTCTTTGCCAAACTCACTCATCAATTCCCAATCTTTAAGGTTGGGTGATTTATAGAACTTCGCATGATCGCCAGCGACCAAGATCATCACCCATTGCTCGGTATCCTTATCCCAAAAGACCTTGGGATCTCTAAAATCTTTTATGCCCTCATTACCAATGACCGGATTGCCTTCATACTTGGTCCATGAATCTCCATTGTCTAAACTATAGGCAATGCCTTGGGTCTGAAAGTCGGTGCGTCCGGCCTTTTCCCCTTCCATTAAGTGATAGGTAAAAATTGCAACCAAAGGTGCAACTCCGTCTTTTCCAAAACCAGAAGTGTTGTCGTGATCAACTACCGCACTTCCTGAGAAAATGAGACCGTGCTCATCAGGATATAAGGCAATAGGCTTGTTTTCCCAATGGACCATATCCGTACTGGTAGCATGCCCCCAGTGCATCGGGCCCCAAACAATATCCTCCGGATAATACTGGTAGAACAAATGATAAACCCCATCATTGTATACCAAGCCGTTCGGGTCATTCATCCACTTTGCTGGCGGCGAAAAATGATATTGCAAACGGTAAGGTTCGTCGTAATTGGAACTGAATGCTTGAGCTACAGGAGTCTGCTGGGTTGTAGTTTCCTTGCATCCAATCAGCACCAAGAGCGTTAAAAAAAGAAGGTGTCGCATGTTTCCCAAATTAGTCGTGCCACTAAGATACGAGAATTGTAGAAGTCGAATAAAAACAAAAAAAGCAGCCCCGAGGCTGCTTATTCGCTTTAAGTGTAAAATGATCCCTAATGGGCAAATCGATAGGCCATTTTTGGCTTTACCTTTCCTAAAATGCGATGCTTTAACCAGCGGGTGATTCCTGAGAAATTATAGGCTGAGAAACTAAACTGCAAGCGCAACTCTTGAGCTTGTTCACCCGAAACTCGATATCCTCCTTGAATCTCAAAATCCAAATACGGAGTATCAAAAACCTCCTTCTTGGTGTAATCGTTTAAGATAAAGGAGTTGTCCCAAGCCTTTAGGTAAAAACGAACCTTGGTAAAGTAGGCAGCAGGCAAAGCGACAGCATCACGTGTTTTAATGAATAGTCCGGTGTGTTGTCCTTTAAGTTGCAAACGCGTTTGCTGCTGAAAGGATTCAATGGTTGTGGCCTGACCTTGATCATCAATTAAGGCAAAACCGCTTATGTTCAAAGACATTTCTACCACTTTTAGCGGCTCAATCTCTTTTTGTGTCAAACTTAGGTTAAGGGTGCGCGCAGCTTGCGACTCCCAATGGGCAGCAAGATCCAAACTGTTTGGAAAGGTCTGCCAAATACTCGGATAGAATTTGGTGTTCTTCATAAGTGTGTGTATTAACAATTAAATACACTGCAAATTTCAGTCAGAATTGCAATCTGCCACACAACAAAATCCTCCGATTTATATACTATTTAAACCCAGTAATATTTGCCTAAATCATTGATTTTCAACAATCAATTCTGTTTTCTAAAGGCCGCCGGACTCATGCCTGTGCGTTTTTTGAAGAGTTTGCTAAAGTGCTGCGGATACTCAAAGCCGAGATCATAAGCAATTTCACTAACGGCGGCAGTAGTACCCAAAAGTTCATTCTTTGCAAGATTTACCACAAAGGTGTTGATATGATCTTTAGCGGATCTGCCTGTTTCCTTTTTGAGCAAATCACTGAGATAGTTGGGAGACATGCTCATCTGCTCACCGCAATATCGGACAGAGGGTAATCCCAACTCCGCCGGCTTGTCCGAAGCAAAATAGCCGCGCAACAATTGCTCAAATTCTGAGACGCGATCTTGATTCATATTGGTACGCACAAAAAACTGACGGTCGTAATAACGGGTACAATAATCCAAGATCAATTCTATGGTAGAAACTATGAGCTTTTGGCTGTGGCGATCAATGTTTTGATTGTACTCTACGGCGATCTTATCCACCAGATCTGTAAGGGTCTTTTGTTCTTCTTCGGAGACATGCAGGGCTTCGTGCACCTCATAATCGAAGAAATTGTATTGGTGAATCGTTTGCCCCAAGGGAGATTTGCGGATCAAATCCGGATGAAACAAAAGCATCCATCCCTTGGCATCGGGTTGAATCACCTCTTTGGTTCCACTCACCACTTGATTGGGTCTGGTGAAGACCAAGGTGCCATCTTCAAAGTCATACGAGTTTCTGCCGTATTGCAAGCTACCGACTACCCCATGCTTTAAGGCGATCATATAAAGTCCAGAATTGTACTTCACCCCTTCAAAATCCATCACCTTAGGCAGGTCTTTCATCCGTAGAAAACTCACCAAAGGATGCTTTGGACTTGGGATCTGCAGGAATTCGTGGATCTGCGCCACACTGGTCACATGAATGGTCTCGCTCATAATTCAAAGTTATTAATTGTACTGCAAAACAGCCTGTTAGACCTCTTGCATTTTTCTGATCTGCTTGAGTAAGGTCTTTTTAGGGGTAAATGGAATGGCCTTCATCATAAGGTTTTGAGCAAAAGTCAATCCAGAAACCACGTCTATCTTTCCTTCTTGCATCGCTTGGTAACCGTCCTCTGCTACAGAGCGAGCCGTCACGGTCTTTTCAAAAAGATCGGTCTTGTCCATCCCAGAGGTTGAGGCAAACTCGGTCTCCGTGGCACCGGGCATTAAAGTGGTAACGGTGATGTTGGTATCGTGAAGTTCTTCTGCAATGGCATTTCCTAAAAAGGTCACATAGGCCTTAGTGGCAAAATATACTGCTTGAAGCGGCCCCGGCATAAAGCTGGCCGTAGATGAAGTATTGAGTATCTTTCCTTGATTGCGCGCCACCATATCAGGCAGAAAGAGGTACATAAGCTCCGTTAAAGCGGTCATGTTTAAATGGATCATTTGCTGCTGACGCCCCCAGGTAAGCTCGTGGAATTTACCGCGCAATCCAAAACCGGCATTGTTGATTAGGATATCAACGGTAATTCCAGCGGCAATCACGGCATCATAGAGCTCTTTAGCCGACCCTGCCTGACTCAGGTCCTTGGTGATAGTCTTTACCTGCACTTTATGGCGCTGTTCCAGTTCGTATTTAAGGTCATCTAATTTTTCTTGTCTACGGGCTACAATGACCAAATCGCCACCCTTTTCAGCGTGGATACGAGCCAGTTCTCTTCCTATTCCGCTTGAGGCTCCTGTAATTAGGGCTACATTTTTCATTTGCTTTTACTTTTTGTTTCGATTACAAAATTACCGCAAGCCCTATATGTGGATGTATACATTTTCCCGAAGGATGTATATGTTTTACAGAAAAACAAAAAAGCCTTCTCGATCTGAGAAGGGCTTTGTATGGATGAACGGGGACCGAGCGTTTAAAAAACATCCGGTGGATGTTTTTAGCGAGGGGCCGGCGTTGAGGGAGCTGGCGGTTCGACCCCTGAATCAAATAAAAAAACCTCCAACTTTCGTCAGAGGTTTTAAAGAGATTAATTTTAAGCAATACTCTAGAAGAAGTACTACTGCGATCAACTATAATTATAAGGTTCGCATACTAATTTTTTATATCAAACAGTTTTCTCAGATCGTAAAAACTAAAGGTTCTATTGTTGTTCATAGCAACAAATAACCCGCTGGAAAACATTTCATTCAATCCGATTGTCACTACTTCGCAGCCATCAGTTTCAGCTGTAGATAGGTTCACAGAGCTCACATATTCGTTTGTTATTCGATCAAAGAGATTGAACTGTCCCAATTGCTGATCAGAAACAATTAAATGTCCTGTTCCGTCCGTTCGAGCTGCAATGGCAATACCTTCAATATCATCTAAGAAATATTCACTTCCAAAACAGGAAAGTTCATTATTTCCCATTCCTGGTTCGGCATAGTATTTCCTAATGCATGAACCCTCGTCTGAGTAATAGATGAAGCCAAGCTCGTCATCTACAGCCACTGCCTCGATTTCCTTCAATCCGCTGAACTTTCCAAAAGAGCGCACCAGTTTAGTATGAACACCAGAACTGTCGGTTACAAATTCATACTGATGAAGATAGTTCTCTGTTGGCCCTGCTTTTCTGGACACAATTGCATAAAGTTTTCCACTTTTTTCAGATTTGTAAAGACCTATCCCCATAGGTAAATTATGTTCTGGGATCGTGGCATCTGCAAAGACCTTAAAACCCTGATTGTCTAGTGGTTGCATATCCGGAACAGAAAAGAGTCGAATTTGTTGACGCTCCCTTTCAGTAAACACCATTACATCGACCACGGTGGAATCATTGAGACGAAAATCGTATTCAACATCGACATTGTTAGGTCTTTTAATCCCTCGCAACGATTTTTCATCAATGATTTTCCCTTCAAGATCGAAGGCGTAAATACCACCATCAGTAGCTTTATCCGTTCCAAATACAATACTGTTAGCGGGGTCGGCTCTATCGATCCAAATGGCTGGGTCGTCTGTATCGTATCGGGTCTCTTCGGTCACCACATCAGGTGCAATAGCGGCTAATTTGCTTTTTTTCTGGCAGGCATACAGAATACTGAATACTGCTAGACTAAAGACAATTCTATATTTCATAAACCAATTTTATTTGCCAAAAATATCATAACGCAGCCCAAGTGCGAGTCTTCTTCCGTAGAATTCAATCTGTTGAGTACGAGCACTTACCGACTGAAAATAACGCAATGGCTGATCAGTGATATTGGTGAGATCGGCGTAAATCGTTAATTGATCATTAATGGCAAACCCCATATTGAAATCCAAGAAGAACTGTTCGTCATAATAACGATCTTCGAATGCATTCCCTCCTATTTCATCTATATAAGAATCAGAGTAGTTAGCAGAAAGTCTTGCGCTAAAACGCTTGTCTGCATATCCTAAAGATCCATTAAACATATTTGGCGCAGTATTGGGGAGATCAAGGTCCTGACGTTCGTCTCCATCTTCGTTACGAATACCATCTGCATTGGAAGTCAAAAAGGTATAATTCAAATACAGACTGAAATTCTTTGCAAATCCTGGCAAAAAGTCCAATTGTCTTTGAAAAGCGATCTCTGCACCAAAAATAGAGGCGTCATCACCATTCAATGGTTGAAAAACATCAAAACCCTCTGTATCTGTTCCAAAGCTGTTGTCTGTGGTCTCAGTTTGAAATACGTAGGTAAAATCTTGAATTCGCTTATAAAAAAGACCTCCGGAAAGAATTCCCACATTCTCAAAATAGTATTCACCCAGGATATCAAAATTCATAGATGTGGTAGGTTCCAGATCTGGGTTGCCCAAAAATATTTCTTCATCTCCTGTCACCACATCTGTAAAAGGAACCAAGTCTACATAATTAGGTCGGGCTAAGGTATTGGTCCAGGCAAAACGCAAAATGGTATTCTTGTTCACAGCGTATCTAAAATGTACCCCTGGCAATACATTAGTATAATTGTTAGAACGGGTAATATCTCCCTCGTCAGATTCTTCATCAAGAATATTATTCCCAGTAGCTTCAATATCTGTATTCTCAACACGCAAACCAACAAGCATACTTAGTCCATTGGCTATCTTTTGGTTGGTCATGACATAACCAGCCCAAACATCCTCCGTTACATCGAAATTATCTCTAAGAAATTCATCGGGTACGGATTCACCACCAGATAAGTTCAATCCTCCTAGCCAAGTTTCATCAGCATAGAAACCTGCGCGGTATTGGCTACCTGCCAAATAATCTGGATCCGTATAATCTCTGTTTGGAACTCCACCCAAGGTTGGGAAGTTTTCTTCCAAGTCGAATTCAAAGAAATTGTTATCTCTGATCTTCTTTTTAAAACGTCCGCGAGCACCCCATTTGAGGGACCCGTCACCTTCATCGAATAAGTTCAGCGGCAATTCGAAGTTTATAAAGATGTTCAGATCTTCTTCCTCTGTATATTGGTTCTCATTGGTTATTTCTCCAAATTCGAAGCTGTCAAGGGCATTCGCATCTGCAGCATTGGCGGCAGTAAATAGTGGAAACTCTGGATCTGTAATGTTATTGTTTATAATGTATTCCGATTCAAATTCTGCGTAGCGTTCATTTAAACGCTCTTCTGAAGCCTTGGCATAAGAAGCCATCCAATCTATTTTCAGATTACCCATTATGTGATTCCCTCCAAGGGTATAATTCTGCATGCGCTGATCTTCTAAACGACGGTTCTGGTTTCTGTTATTATCGATACCACCTTTAGTCTGTCTCTTAACCTCAACAGGAAACATAGTTGGCGTGTTATTGGTAATGGTAAAATCACCGATCGCAATATCTTCTGCATCTAAAATCTCATGTTCCACGCGGTACCGGTTCTCGCGATCGTCTCTCCAATTATACATGGTCTTCAAATAGATATTGTTATTATTGTCTATCTGATAGTCCAGATTGGCGGAAAAGCTACGACGTATTCTTTGAACCAAATAGGTGCGTTGCTCAAAAACGTTGGTATACGGATTCACATCTATTTCTTCCTCTTCATTTCCATTAAAGAATCCAAAAGTATTCGCCCATTCCGCTTCCACATTGTCGGAGCCAAAATCGTTGTCGTTTATAGATGCTGCCAACATCCAACCGAACTTTTTGTCTTCTGTGCGGTCCCCGTAAAGGAAAGAACCGTTCAAAATGCGTTTATCAGTGATAAAACTTATTCCAGTTCCCAGGGTTGCTGAAAGTCTGAAATTCTCTGGAGCCGAACGGGTAACAAGATTCACTGATCCACCTAGGGCATCGGCATCCATATCTGGTGTTACTGCTTTATTCACCTGAATGGTCTGGATCATATCAGATGGAATCAAATCCATTTGAATATTTCGGTTATCGCCTTCGGCAGATGGAATGCGGCTTCCATTAAGGGTTACGGAATTCAATTGGGGCGACAACCCACGCACAATGATGTTTCGCGCTTCCCCTTGATCTACTTGCATGGTAATACCGGGAATACGTTTTACGGCGTCACCAATGTTTGCATCAGGGAATTTTCCTATTTGATCGGTAGACACTACATTAGTGATGTTAATGTTACTTCTCTGCGTGTTCAAAGCACCAGCTTGTCCTTCCAGACTATAGGCCGTAATTTGAACTTCTCCAAGAACCTCGCTCTTTTGTGCAAGAACCATTCGCACACTAGTAGTTTGATTGGCCACTACATTTATTTGTTCCTCGATACTCTCGCTTCCCAAATAAGAAACCATCAAAGTATACTCTCCTTCTGGAATTCCTAATAGGGTAAATCTACCATCGAAGTCCGTAATTGCTCCCTTATTTAGCGATTCAATAAACACATTTGCTCCTGTGAGATAGAATCCGTTCTCATCAGTAATAACACCTTGCACAGAGCCATTCTGTGACAATCCCGAAGCAGTATAACCCGCGACGAACAGCGTTACAAATAACAGTTTTAAAGTAATTTTAATTTTCATGATCTTGTTAAGGTTGATTGATATAAAATTAAGTACCACAGAGGCTTACCAGCATTTATTTAGAGCAATAAATGATAAACTAAAAGGTAATTTGATGTCAACTACAAGGCAACATTAACTTTGTCATAAAGTTGTCTTTACGGCAATATTAAAAGACAGCATTTTTACAATTCCAGCATGAAATTCACAAGTTCTGTCTGAGCATTTATAGGCAATTTTTTACGAAGTCGGTAACGAGCTACCCGCACACTATCGGGTGTAACTCTCAAAACTGAAGCAATTTCTTTAGAAGACATATTTAGCCTTAAGAGGACACCCAGTTTAAGTTCAGCTGGGCTCAATTTTTGATCGGAAACAGAGGATAGTCTCTTTATAAAATCCGGATGAACTTCATTAAAAATTCGATTGAATTCTTGCCACTCGCTTTCCTGTTTTAAATTAAAATCTATGTCTTTGACAATTTCATTAATTTTTGAAGGTAGATTCAAGTTACTTCTTTTACTTGCGTCTTTAAGTTTCCGCGAGACTTGTTCTAAGATTTTATTTTTTTGAGCTACATGGAGGCTGTATTTGGCCAAAGCCGCTGTTTTGAGTTCAACTGCTCGCTGCAGATCCCTTTCCTCGATGGCCTTTTTATCTAATTCAGCTTTCATCATGAGCTGTTTGTACAGGTACATATCCATAGTAGATTTTCGCTTTTTATAAAAATAGAAACCTAGGGTGGCTAACAAACCTAATACGGCGCTAAACGCAATGATCATAAGCCTCTGATTGGAACGGTTGACTTCATTCTGATGGGTTAGTGCTTTAATTTCTGCCGCTTTGCTTTTGGCATCATAGTCAGCCTGTAAGGCAATTATCTGCCCTAAATTCTGATCAATCAAGGCCTGTTGTAAATATGTTTCAGCAAGTTCTTTATTGGTGAATGCTTTTTTATAATCCCCTAAGTTGGCATAAGCCTTTGAAAGATCCTTATATGCACTTTTAATGAGATTGTTATCTTTTAAATTCAGAGAAAGATCAAGAGCCTGTTTAGTATAGATTATTGATCTTTCAATTTCACCCTGTTTTCTGTAAACATCCCCAAGATTATTTAATAAATTCACCTCTTCCTTAGTTCCTGAATCTTTGAATACAGCATAAGATTTAGCGAAGTACTCATATGCTTTGTAAAACTGAAATAGATCCTCATAAATACTACCCATATTCCCATTCACCCGCGCAATTCCAATAGAGTCATTTATACGCTCGTACAACTGCTTGCTTTCATTCTCATATAGAAGGGCATTAAGATAATCTCCCTGTTTCTCATAATAAGCACCTAAATAGGATTTGGACATAGCTTCTCCAGAAATGCTTTCTTTGCTTTGCGCAATTGCCAGAGCTTCTTTAAAATAATAATGAGCAGATTCGTAATTGTTAATTGATAAATAGACCCGACCTAATTTATTATTCAAAACCACATGGATAGAATCCTTGATTAGGTCATTGGCCATTAGTAGAGCTTGGTTATAGTAACCTATAGCCTGGGTATATAGACCCGATTTATAACAATAGTCTGCTAAATGACAAGTGCTTTTTGCAATTTCCAATTGACCTCCACTTTTTTCAGCAAGTTTCAGGTTAGTTGCCAAGCGGGTATAAACGGAATCTGTTATAGCTTGTTGGGACATAACTACTGAAACCTTTGCTAAGAGGCATGCAAACAATAAGAATTTCTTGACGCACATTTCCAGAAGAATTTTGAACAATTAAGAGATTTCGAAATGCAACTCCAAAGGATTGCAATTATGAAAATGTTATCTGTTTTTTCTTGAGGGAACGGTAAATCCCATCAGCAATCTTTGAATGGGACCGAGCGTTTAAAAAACATCCGGTGGATGTTTTTAGCGAGGGGCCGGCGTTGAGGGAGCTGGCGGTTCGACCCCTGAATAAAATAAAAAAAACCTCCAACTTTCGTTGAAGGTTTTTTTGTGCGGATGAAGGGAGTCGAACCCCCACGCCTTGCGGCACTAGATCCTAAGTCTAGCATGTCTACCAGTTCCATCACATCCGCTTAGGGCTGCAAATATAATTAATATTGCTAAATCCAAAAGGACTTAATAGAAATTTTTAGCTGTGGATTTATTGCTGATTTTTACCCCTAAACTCAGGCTGATCTATAGCCTGACCAACCTTATGTCATCTACACATTTTTTGATACCTTAGTGAGCCTTAAAAATTTGAGATGAAATGAGCATAAACAAATTTAATTATTAGTATACCCGCCGGCAATAATTAAATTTTTTGTGCGAAAGCGAAGCGGTTGATCTATGCGGATAATTTTTATTTGCTTGATTATCTGAGAAATAAAAATTTTAAATAGATGAAAAGTGCCAAAGACTTTATAGAACAAAACAAAGACCGATTCCTTTCGGAACTCATAGACCTTTTAAAAATCCCTTCCATTAGCGCAGATTCTGCTTACGAGAAAGACGTAATCGCTACGGCTAAAGTGATCGAGCAGCGCCTTTTAGAAGCCGGTTGTGAAACCGTAGAAATCTGTGAGACGCCAGGGTATCCCATTGTCTTTGGAGAAAAGATCATTGACCCGAACTTACCCACGGTTTTGGTATACGGACATTACGATGTACAACCACCAGATCCTCTAGATCTGTGGGACAGCCCTCCTTTTGAGCCGGTGATCAAAAACACGGAACTGCACCCAGAGGGCGCAATCTTTGCGCGCGGCGCATGTGATGACAAAGGACAAATGTATATGCACGTTAAGGCCTTAGAATATATGACCAAAACGGACCAATTGCCTTGCAACGTGAAATTCATGATAGAAGGTGAAGAAGAAGTGGGCAGTGAAAGTTTGGGTTGGTTTGTAAAACGCAATCAGCAAAAACTGGCCAACGATGTTATTTTGATCAGCGATACGGGAATGATCGCTAACGATATTCCTTCCATTACCACAGGGCTCAGAGGATTGAGTTATGTAGAAGTGGAAGTGACCGGGCCTAATCGCGATTTACACTCTGGACTTTACGGAGGTGCCGTTGCCAACCCGATCAACATCTTGACCAAAATGATCGCTTCATTGCACGATGAGAACAATCACATCACCATTCCAGGCTTTTATGATAAGGTAGAAGAACTCACTGCTGCCGAGCGCGCCAAGATGGCGGAAGCTCCTTTTGATCTGCAGGCTTATCAAGATGCTTTAGATATTGACTCAGTTTACGGCGAAGCGGGTTATTCAACCAACGAACGCAATTCCATCCGTCCTACCTTGGATGTGAATGGAATTTGGGGAGGTTATACCGGAGAAGGCGCCAAAACGGTAATTGCCTCTAAGGCTTATGCAAAGATCTCCATGCGCTTGGTACCCAATCAGGATTGGCAAGAGATCACTGAACTCTTTAAAAATCATTTTGAAGCCATCGCTCCTGCGGGCGTTCGTGTAGAAGTACATCCACATCACGGAGGGCAAGGTTACGTTACACCAATAGACTTCCCAGGCTACAAGGCTGCAGAAAAAGCTTATGAGTCTACTTTTGGAAAAACACCAATTCCACAACGCAGCGGGGGTAGTATCCCTATTGTATCCCTCTTTGAAGAAGAATTAAAAAGCAAAACCATACTGATGGGCTTTGGATTGGACAGTGATGCCATTCACTCACCAAACGAACATTTTGGGATCTGGAATTACCTAAAAGGTATTGAGACCATTCCGCAGTTCTATCACTTTTACGCACAAAATCACAACAATTAAACCTCATAAAATCAACGATTATGCAATTCAATAAAACCTATGTAATCGCAGTGCTTTTGACCCTTTTTACAGGACTTACCGCAAATGCGCAATTAGGAGACACCAATCAAAAGAAAACCTTTAACCTCACCATTGCCCAAGACGGGAAAGAGATCGTTATGGCTTGTCGCTCCGGATGTGCTTGGGAGACCTTAAGTTTTGAAAGCCCAAGACGCGGACTCTCTGTTACTGTGGATCAATTCGGAATGAAAGGAGACCGTCAAACGGCGAGCAACCCAGATGAACTTTCTGAATTCTCGTTCAGTATTGCTAAGGTGCGTGGAGAATATAAACTGGTTGGCTTAGAAGGTACTGCATGGGAAACATTGACCTTTACCCTGCCTGAAGACAATTCCAAAGCAATATTAAGTACTGGCGGTGTACGCGTCAAATAAACCGTTTTAATGCTTTTTTCTTTCCAACCCCATGATGAGTGGTCACAGACCCAAAAATGGGCTTTCCGCTTTGTAGCACTCTACAGCTGGCTGTACATTTTAATGATGTTTGGTGGCAGTAGACTGCTCAAACCTTTAACTATATGGCTTGGCCGTGATGTTCTCGGCATTGAAGGGCGTTATGAGTTCTTTGCCACAGGGAGCGGAGATACCACCATGGCTTATGCTGGCCTTTTTACCCAATTGATCTTAGTGATCTTGGGCACCATTCTGTGGTCGGTATTGAATCGGAAAAGACGTTCGTACAATGCTGCCTTTTATTGGTTCACTGTAATCTTGCGGATATTTTTGGTATTCTTCATGTTTACCTATGGCTTTGCCAAAATCTACAAGTCGCAGTTTGCAGGACCTTCATTACTCAGACTCTTACAACCCATAGGGGATATGTCTCCCATGGGACTCGCCTGGACCTATATGGCCCAAAGTGAAGGCTTCAATATGTTCACCGGCTTTATGGAAGTCCTGGGCGGTCTGTTGTTAATTCCAAAGCGCACCCAAGCCCTTGGAGGAATTGTGGTCTTTGGAGTCATGTTGCAGATCTTTATGATGAATATGTTTTACGATATTCCCGTGAAACTATTCTCTGCCCATTTGATGCTCTTTGGCTTGCTGATCTTTGCTGCGGATTGGAAACGCTTCAGTCATGTCTTCATCAAAAACAAACCCACTGAGGCTGTTGAATATTACAAACCCACCAAAGATCCGGTATATCACACCGTAATGATGTGGTTTAAAGTTGCTGGTGTAGCTATCCTCTTTGCCTTGATGGGCTATCAAGGTTATAATGCCGAACACAGCTTTGGCGACAAACGCCCCAAACCTCAGTACTACGGAATTTGGGAAGCCGAAGAATTTGTGAAAAATGGCGATACGATTGCACCCCTAATTACGCGATCGGACCGTTGGCGTTACTTGGTGATTGACCGGAAAGGTTATGCGGCGGTAAAAATGATGAATGACAGTGCCAGGCGCTTCAATTTCATTGTGGATTCGACCGGTTATGGTCTTACCATGCGCTCGCGATCGGATACGCTTACGGAATCAAATTTCACCATCACTCAAACCGACTCCATCCAACTGATCTTAAAAGGAGTTTTGGATCAAGACAGTCTGCAGATTCGCTTGCGCGCTAGAGATCTTTCACAGATAAGACTCATCAACCGCGGTTTCCATTGGATCAACGAAACGCCTTATAATCGATAGTTGCGCGAGGGTCTCGCACTCCTTTTCTGACGTCCAAGTCTCAAACTATTGGTTATATTTGAGTACCAACTAACTCACGGTGAACCGAATAAATCGCTTTCTTCAAGAATTACAGCGACGCAACGTCATTAAAGGTTGCATCTCCTATTTGGTGATCTCTTGGGTCATCCTGCAAGTTGTTGCTTTACTTTCTGATATTTTAGACGCTCCGGATTGGATCGGAAAAACGCTGTTTATTGTTCTCTTGATCTTTTTCCCGGTTTGGCTGTTGATCTCTTGGTATTACGAGTTCACCTCAGAAGGCATCAAGAAAACCAGCGAGGTTCCCGAAGAAGAATCCGAAACTAAGATTACCGGTAAGAAGCTCAATATCTTGATCATTTCCTTTTTGAGTTTGGCGGTGATCTTACTTTTTGTGGATCGTTTCCGGCTTCAAAAACAACAGCAAGTGGAGATTGAAGCCTTGGCGCAATCCGAAGTACCTGAGAACTCTATTGTTGTGCTTCCTTTTACAGACCTCTCACCCAATAAAGATCAAGAATACTTTGCCGATGGCCTGGCGGAAGAGCTACTGAGTTCACTCACGCGGCTTCCCGAACTCAAGGTTACCTCGAGAACCTCAGCCTTTTCATTTAAAAATAAGGCCATAGACATTCCTACCCTCGCCGAGCAGTTGGGGGTCAACTATATTGTTGAGGGTTCTGTAAGGGTTGCAGACAGTATTATTAGAATCACTATTCAGCTCATTGATAGTAGAGAAGATCAAGGCATTTGGTCGCAAACCTGGAATAAAAAATTGGAGAACATCTTTGAGGTTCAAAACTCGATCACCTTAGCGGTGGTAAACAATTTAAAGCTACAGCTCAATGCGCCCCTATTGGCCAACAAGACCAAGACAGATCCGCGAGCGTATGCTTTGTATTTAGAGGCCAAACATTGGTATCAAAACCCAGATTTGATTGCAGAGAACTTTGAAAAAGCCAAGGCTTTAGTTGAGCAATCCCTAGCTATTGACAAACTATATGCTCCGGCCTGGGTACTTCTGGCTAAGATCTATGACTTGCAGACCTCCTCGCGTTTTATTGACTTTGAAGAAGGTTACCCCAAGATCAAAGAAGCCGTGAATACCGCTTTGGAATTGGACCCCGAAAATGCACTGGTCTACACTACGCTGGCCGATTTAGCCTGGCAATACGACTGGGATTTTCAAAAGGCCAGTCAGTACAATCAAAAAGCATTAATGCTCGAGCCGAATAACGACGTAGTATTTGACCAAGCAGCTTCTTTAGCCATTGTTTTAGGCGATACGGACAGTGCGGTGGCCTACAATAAAAGATCTGCAGAATTGGATCCGGTAAATATTGACAACTGGTATAATCTGGGTAATTCCTATTACTACAATCAGCAATATACCTTGGCTATTGCCGCGCATCAAAAGGCTTTGAGCATTGAATCTGAGATCTACGCCGCCCAATACAGCATTGGTCTTAATTACTTGATGCTGGGAGAGACCAAAAAGGCGCAAGAGGCCATAGCCAAAGAATCTGATACGCTTTGGCAAGAACATTTCAATACTTTATTGCTGCATCAGCAAGGTAAAAAGCCGCAAGCCCAACAAGCCTTGGACGCTTTTATTGATCAGTATAAAGGTTATGCCGACTATCAAATTGCGCAGACTTATGCGTATTGGGGCGCCACTGATCTGGCTTTTGAATGGTTGGAGAACGCCTATGAATCCCAAGATTTTGGAATGGTAGAAATGATCTCCGAGCCTTTACTCAAGGGCTTACACCAAGATCTACGCTGGGACGCATTCTTAATCAAAGTCGGCTTAAAGAGCTGATCGTCAAACTCAAAAAAAATAAATCCTGTTAAATTTTTCTTTCTACAGTTGTAGAATTAAAATTTTATTCTACATTTGTAGAGAACAAATATTCTAGCGACTATGTCCTTATCAAAATCAGAAGAACAACTCATGCACCTTTTATGGGACCAAGAAAAGGCTTATATGAATGATCTCATTGCGGCCTATCCAGATCCCAAACCGGCGCAAACTACTATTGCGACCTTGTTAAAGCGCATGCGAGACAAAGGATTTGTGGATTACACACAAGAAGGACGGGCTAGACAATACTACCCTTTGGTGGAAAAGCAATCTTACTTTTCCAAGCAAATGAAAGGCATGATCCAGAATTTCTTTGATAATTCTGCTACTCAGTTCGCCTCTTTCTTTGCCAAGGAAACAGACCTAAGCAAAGAAGAATTAGAATCTTTGAGAAAATTGATCGATCGCGAAATCAAAAACAAATAGTCATGGAATTCTACGCATTGAAAACGGCAGCCTGTTGGGCAATTCTCTACGGCTTTTACAAATTGGTCTTGGAGCGTGAAAGCATGCATCACTTAAAACGCTGGTATTTGTTGGGCGGATTGGTCCTGGGAGCAATCATTCCCTTGATCACTTTCACCTCTTATGTATTGGTAGACGGAGAAGCGGTCATCTATATGGTTCGCGGGGAAGAAAGTGCTGCTCTCGACCAGCAATCCTTTTGGCAAAGTCTGGATTACAGCAAGATCTTATGGACTGTTTATTGGGTCGGATTTGGACTCTTTGCAATCCGTTTTTTGTGGAACCTCAGCAAACTGATCCGCAGTATTTTGGCGCATCCTAAATCCGCAAAAAGACCACTTTTCTTTGTTTTATTGGGACGTCCGGTACAACCGCATACCTTTTTGCAATACATTTTTGTCAATAAAAAACGCTTTACAGCACAAGCCATCCCAGAAGAAGTGCTCCTGCACGAGCAAGCGCATGCCGAGCAGCTGCACAGTGTAGACGTATTGCTCGCGGAAATCATGCAAGTGGTCTTTTGGTTCAATCCTCTAGTCTATTTGATCAAACACAGCATATTACTCAATCACGAATTCTTGGCAGATCAGGCCGTTTTAAAGACTGGTGTACCCAAGAGTCAATATCAAAATACTTTACTGGCCTATTTGAATCCTCGGACCTGTCCGGAGCTGGCCAGTGCCATTAATTATTCATCTATCAAAAAACGATTCACACTCATGAAAAATTCATCATCAAAAAAGACCCAATGGGCCAAAGGCCTATTGCTGCTCCCTTTGTTGGCGGTCTTGCTGTACAGCTTTAGCAGTACTAACGAGGTACTGATTGAAGAAGAGATCCAAGTAGAGGAACTCGCCGACCTGTCTCAGGACACTGAAAAGGAAGAGTACCTGCCTGTAAAGCACCCTACCTTAGACGATTTTGAGCGCTGGCAAGACAGCGATCAATACGGTCTGTGGATAGACGGCAAGCGCGTGGCCAACAAGGAGATCTTTGAGTACCACCCAGATGATCTTCCTTATTTCACAGAAAGCCGCCTGGCAAAGAACGCAGTGAACTACGGTAAGCACTATGTACAAGTAGATGTCATGTCCAATTCTTATTGGCAAGATCAAAAGGGAATTGGCTTTGTCACTGAGCAGATGAAAGAGTTCCTTATTGATCAGGCTGTAAACGGTGATAAGGAATTGCAAATCAGCATTCAAGGAAGCAGCGTGTATGTCAATGGTGTGAAGACTTCGATTAAGAAGTTCAAATCAGTTGTAAATGAAGCTACCAAAAATTGGAGTAGTTCTGATTTCAATAATGTAGATCTGGAACTTATGATCAAAAACCCAGATCAGGACTTTATCAATAAGCTCAATGACATCTTTAAAGAAACAGATGTTTTCAAGGCCGATCCTAGTAAATTCCCATACGGGATCAATCCGCCACCTCCGCCTCCACCACCAGCACCGCCCGTTGTGGAAGAAGTTGAAATTGAAATCAGAGATGCACAAAACGTTCAATACGTAATCGTTGAAAAAGAGGAAATAGAAGAAGTTGAAGAAGAACTTGAAGAGATCATTGAGGTTGAAAACGTACAAACCAAGGTGAAGCGCAAAGCTTATATCAACGGAGGTGATCCGGATGAAGAAGTGATCATCATTGAAGTAGTTGAAGATCCAGATTCTTTAACTCCTCCACCGCCACCACCGCCAAAGGAACCTATTGAAGCCATCAAGGATCTGATCCAACAAGGTGCAACCTTTTATTTGGACGGAAAAAAGATCAGCTCAAGCCAAGCGCTAGAACTTGTAAAGCTCGATAAGATCAACTATATCGATGTGGAAAAGGTAGACAACAATCCGCCTAAAGTGCTGATGAAGCAATAAAGAACATCCACTGATGAATGAAAGCCCCGACAATTCGGGGCTTTTTAATGCTTTATTATGTAACAAATAGGGGTAAATCGCGTTCTAATATTCTCGGATGCAGCTCTGTACTGAATCCGAAAACATTAATTCATCAATCATGTTACAATCTTTTTTCATCTTCTGCTCGGGAGCGGATACGGATATCCTCGACCAATGTTCTCCCGGAGAACGCACCAAGTATGCCGGGATCGGCGCCACAGTATTCTTTACCGCTGTTATGGCTGCCATTGCAGCTACCTATGCCCTATTCACAGTTTTTGACAGCTATCCTGTTGCTATTGCCTTTGGGCTGGTTTGGGGATTACTGATCTTCAATTTGGATCGATTCATTGTATCCACCATTAAAAAGCGTGGGAAGTTTTGGGACGAACTGGTACAAGCCACCCCGAGACTCCTTTTAGCAGTGATCATTGCTATTGTGATTGCTAAGCCTTTAGAGTTGAAGATCTTTGAGAAGGAGATCAATCAAGTCTTGTTGGAGGAAAAAAACCAAATGACCTTGGACAATCAGGGGCAGATCGCTTTACAGTATCAGCCTAAAATTGCCGAACTCAACGGGCAAATAGAAAGCCTTAAGCAAGAAGTTGTAGACAAAGAGACCAGTGTCAATACGCTTTATGAGACCTATATCGCAGAAGCTGAAGGTCGCGCAGGTACCGAACTGGTTGGCAAAGGTCCTGTGTATAAAGAGAAACGTGAAAAACACGATGCAGAACTGGCCGCTTTGACGGAACTCAGAACCGCAAATGCTGCAAAAATTGCTGGCCTGGAAACCGAGATTGCCGAACTCCAAACCCAATACGACGACAAGGTAGTAGAAACCCAACCCGTCATTGAAGGTTTTGACGGTTTGATGGCTCGAGTGAATGCTTTGGATAAATTGCCTTGGCTGCCTTCGTTCTTTATCTTTTTACTCTTTTTAGCGGTGGAAACCTCTCCAATTTTTGCAAAGCTACTTTCTCCAAGAGGTCCTTATGACCATAAATTGGAAGAGCAAGAAGGAGCTATTGCTTCTTGGGCTGCACAGCAGAAACAGCAGCGCAATGTTTTAGTAGAAACGGATCTGCAACTCAACAACCGAGTTTATGAAGATATTGCAGAAGAACAAGAAGCTTACGATTATAAACGAAAAAAGGCCCGCGAACTTATGCAGTTGCAGGCCGATGCTTTCTTTGAAAAACAAAAACGTCTCTTATAACTAGGCAGCGATGCTGATCTCTGCTAGGGCTGGAGCTTGAACATTCTGCTGCCACTGTAGCTCAACAGTTTTGTTAGAAGCTAGCAGATTTAAGTTGTTATAAGAAAGGTAAATGCTCAATAGGCGTCCTGGGATCTGAAGGCTCGCTTTTAGATCAAGCTTAGAACCTTCTTCGTGAATCCATCGCATTAGGGGCTGCTCATGGATATGGTTCATGACACGTTTTGCTCCGAAGTGCCTTTTCAAGCGCAAGAAGATCTCCACGTCAAACAACCAACGGCTCACGAAAGGCTTGCTGTAGATCACAGGAATAATGTCGCGGTGGAATACTTTAGCACCACATTGGGTGTCCTTAATAGGCAATCTCAAGATGAAACGGATACACATCCCAACGATCTTAGACATGATGCCACGATCTTCTTTACGTTGGATGTTTCCTCCTCCTAGGTTTCTTGATCCGAATACACTTACCAACTCTCTTTGGCTTTTGAGCCTATCCACTAAAACTTTGAAATCTTCAAAGTCTGTGGATAGGTCTGCGTCCATAAAGCCTACATACTCAATGTCTGAGCGTGTATGCAAGTAGCGAGCACCAGCTCTTACTGCGGCAGCTTTTCCACCATTGCGCTTAATATCAACAACAGAAATACGATTGTCAGCGTTGCGCTTAAGTCGGTTTAAAACGGTGATAGTCTCATCAGAACTTCCATCATTTACAAAACAAAGATGGTATTGACCATTTTCTTTTATAAATTGTAAAAAAGCAATCTGGTTGATTCTATCGGCTTCGTTGTAGCAAGGGATAATAATTCCAGTTTTCATCGTAATTGAGCTTTGAGTTTGTTTTTGTTTGATGCAAACATATCCCAGCGCGGCGGCTTTTTGTGGGGCTTTTCGGTCAGCATCAGTTTACTGTAGACGAATGCCATTCATCGACAGATGTACCACTCAGCGATAGTTGTAACTTTGGTGAAAAGCTTTAAAACCTATTGAAGACACTTAACTATAAGACCAATCCCTATCTGTTAGCAGCCCTTATTATGGGGGTCTTGCTTCACGGGGCAACCATGTTTGGTACTTTGGAACGGACCTATGATGCGTTGATCCATTTGTTCTTTGCCAACCATTACGCTTCTGATTGGTTCTCCCATTGGAACCAAAGCTGGTATACAGGCTTTACCGTTTATGGCTATCCACCTTTGGTACATCAAGCCATAGGCTTGTTCTCCTTAGTTGGGGGACTCAAATTTGGACTCTATACAGTATCTTTAATAGGAGTACTGCTCTTTGTGAGCGGCGTGTTTAGATTTGCCCGTTTGGTCTTACAGAACTCTAAGGCGGCCGGTTATGCTGCACTGCTTTGTGTTTTCTCCACGTCTTATATAGAAACCCTGCACTTATTTGGCCAATTGCCTAGTATCATAGGAATGAGTTTGCTGATGCACTCCTGCCCGGAAGTATACAATTGGATTCGATATAAAAAACGCCGTTCGTTAATCCGCAGTTGGATCCTTATAGCAATTATGGTTTGTTCGCATCACGTGACGCCCATCTTTGGAATGGTATTCTTTTTATTCCCGGTTATAGGAATGGCTTTGGTAGATGCTTCTGAAGACCCAAAACGCAACACCATAAAAACTCTGATCATCCAAGTGCGCAAACGCTTTTGGCCTATCGTAGGATTTGGATTTGGTGCTTTACTACTTATTGTATTCTGCATCTTGCCGTATTGGCTCAACACCAAAAACAATCCTATTAACCAGATTCCTATTCCGCATGGGTCTAGAGACAATTTCTTTGAGGTCGGCTCTTCCGGATTGTTGTTCTTTTTAATACCCTGGGGCTTGTTCCTATTATTATGGCCTTACGCGTTTAAGACCTTATATAAACGACGCTTGGTTTTCTTTTGCTTGTCCTTTGGATTGCTAGCACTATTGGGTACAGGTGGCACCACCCCATTGCCACGAATGATCTTGGGCGACAATGCCTTTGACATACTGACCTTAGACCGTTTTACCTTATGGGGCTCCTTAATAATGCTGCCTATTGCAGGGCTCTTTGCTGCGGACTTCTTTGAAGGTGACCTGCGTGCTCGTTTGCACAAAAAATGGGGTCGTAAGAGTTACCGCCTTTTGGGAGCGCTCATGATAGGAGGCTATATTATGGCAGCAATTGCTACACTAAATCTTGGAAAAATGCGCCCTTCGCAGCCCAAGACCATAGACATGCTACCCATTGTAAACTTTCTAAACCAAGACGAACATTATAAATGGCGCTATCTAACCCTAGGGTTTGGCGATCAAATGGCCTGGCTATCAGCCCAGACCAAGGCTTTAACGGTTGACGGTAATTATCATTCAGCCCGCAAACTACCCGAACTTACCACAACACCCGTAGAACGCTTAGAGAATTCAAAATTCCGAGGTATAGAAGGGCTGGGCTCGTTACAGCAGTTTTTGGCCAATCCTAACAAATACAATTTAAAATACGTTTTCTCCAACGATAAGTTTTACGATCCACTCTTGCACTTTACAGGTTGGAAACGCTTACCGGTATTAGAGAATGGCATAGTGGTTTGGGAGCGTGAAGGGGTGAACACCCTTCCCTCCGTATTGGCGACACCTCCAATTTCAAAATTCCAAATGCTCATTTGGGGTATTGTCCCGGTCTCTGTAGCGGTATTGGGCATCTTCATTTTTCTCTTTATTCGCTCTAAAGACCCATTAAGCGAAGATTTGAAGGCCCTCACGCCTCAGCAAGCCCCTAAATCCTTATTTAAAAAGCTATTCAGTTGGGGGCAATTGGGTTGGGCCTTAGCAGTGATTGCTGTATTCTTAAAATTGAGTTGGGACTACTATGAGGAATCTCAACCTTATAAAGATCCGGAGAAACTAGTTCTAGCCTATTACGATGCCATGGACTTTAAAGAGTTTGAGCGAGCACATAGTTATCTCGACCCGGATTCAGGAAAAACCTTAGACCGTTTTATGTTGGAGATTGCCATTACAGACGGTTTATTGAGCTCTTATGGTAAACTAGATGACATCAGCACAGAAGTACTCTTTGAATCCGAAGATCAAAAAGAGATTGCTGTAAAGACCGATTGGATCACCGCACTCAAGAATTACAAGCAAGAAGACACCCTAACTGCCAGGAAACGCGATGGACGCTGGGTGCTTGTTCCTAAAGCCTTGGACTTAGACATTCCTGTAGATGTCTATCTCAGCAAAGAAAACGTGGAGTTTTACAACCAAGGCAGACGCAGAAACACGCTTAAAACAACTTTCTATGAAGATGTTTTAAAACGCCCAGAAGTTGCCGTTACCAGTGCAAAACTCATAGAATATGACGATCAATACTTTTTGGTCGGAAGCATTAAAAACATAGACTATCACCCGGCGAGTTTATTGATCAGTGCGAGTTTATACGATGAAAACGGACAGGTACTTGCTCAATTTGCCCCTAAGGATGTTATCAATTATAGGGTGATGCCTGAGCAGCAAGTTCCGTTTAGGATTCCGTTTGAGGAAATTGCCTGGTTAGAAGACACTTCACAGATCGATGAGACCTTTAGTCCAGACTTTGCTCCGGCCTTGACCTTGAGCAGCCAACCGGTGAGTTTCGAGATTGCCGTTACTACCAATGTTACCAGTGATATCAGCCCACAGAATTACAGCATAGAAAAACAGTTCATAGCCGACAGAACGTTGGAATTAGAAATGCTAAACGCCAATACTTCAGACTGTACGATTCCGCAGTTTTTAGTAGCGATTTACAATAAAGGAAAAGAACTGGTTTGGGTAGAACCATATTATGGAGATCAAGCTCTTAGGCCGTATCGTCGTGGAAAATATTTGATAGATATCGCAGAATTTGAAAGTCATCCAATGCCAAAAAAGAGCGAAGTGGTTATTCTCATCAACGGAAAGCCAAAACCCATTTTAGAGAATAAAGGCCCCGAAAGACTCATGCCGCTTCCGGCAGAAGCTTTTTATATAGACGTAACTTTAAATCCCTACCACGCACAAAACTGATGAAACATCTAGTATACATAGGGGTTTTTCTCGGAGCGCTGTTTTTTACAAGTTGCAAGCAAGAGCAAGTGTCACCATTGGTTCCTAAGGCAGAGTTTAGCCTATCAGAATCCTACGCAATAGGTGAACTCAAAACTGCAGAAGCTAAATTCAAAGCAGAAGCAGGCGTTGACACTAAGCAGGTAAAACTGTTCTTGGAGGCTGGAGTCTATCAAGCCACGCTTGCGCCTACGCACTGTGAATCGGGCAATTGCACCTTTGAAATTCCGGAGATACTATCCAACAAAACAGGCTTGAGCCAATGGCGATTGAGTTTTGAAGACACCTCTTTAGGCTCAGGAAGTTTCCAGGTGGTTCCGGCAGACAGTTCAGTTTACAGTATCAACACCTATATCGGTCCACCATCTGCCAAAGCGGGAAAAGTACGGGCAGCCATGGCTGTGGCCATACCCAGAGATGCGCATGACAATTTGATCCGCAAGCCAGACAGTGTTCAAATGGACTACAGATATTTGAATCAGCAAACCACTACAGAATCTAGCATTCGTTACGGTTTGAGTTTTATAGAATTTGATGCGGGTCCAATTGCCGGTAATTTCCAGTTGGGCGGATCCTACAAAGGAGCGGAGGCCAAAGCCGCGCAATTTATAATCATGCCCAATGAGGCGGTGGATTTTGAATTGCAACCCCTACCCGAACACGATATTGCAGACGGCCAACAAGAACTCGAGGTGATTACTTCTGTTATTCGCGATCGATTTGGAAACCCGGTTGCAGACGGTACAGGAGTCAGCCTGCGCATTGATCAATCTGATGGAGTAACTGCCTATGTTAGTGCCATTACGGCGAATGGTATAGCCCGATTTATTGTGCTTCACCCAGATGAAGCCATGGATTGGAGCCTGCAAGCTAGTTTGAATAATGGCGCAATCTCTAACCAAACAAGCCTGTCCTACAGATCATTTATGGATGCTTTTCCTGTGGAGCTAACGGCAGAAGATCAAATTAATGTGGGGCCTATTACCGGTAGACTCAACGAGCGCGTTACCGATGGAATCATTGTGCGCCTGTTTGATGCAAACGATATTTTACTGCTTGAAAATCAAACGCGCAACGGTATGGTCTTTTTTGACCTGATTGGTCTTTCTAAAACACCCAAACTGCCGTTGCGAATTAACGCCATGGGGATTAATCAAACTGTGGAATGAAAATGAGCGAAAACATAACTCGCATTTTGGGCAGAGTCTTTCTGGCAGTATCGCTCTTGCTTACCATGGCTATTTTGGGCAAGGTATTGATCTACTTTAATGAGGGAGCAGATCGCAGCAGTTTACTCGCCGATGAGGCCGCCGTTTCTGGCCGAATCACACCCTTTGACTTTGATCTGGGTAGTGATTATATAGGCGATCCGGACCGTGTGGTGTTGCAACGTATTGCACAAGATTACAGCCTCGCGCTCAATCAACTCCAAGCGGCATTCAGTCTGCAGGATACCACGCTGATCGCAGACCAATTCACTCCACAACTCCGTAAAAAACTGAATATACTGCTGAGCGCAGGACAAGATCCGAGTATTGAGCAGCAGTACATCAAACACAATCTGGTCTTTAGATTTCTATCTGCAGACAGACAGATCGCGGCCTTTACCGATAAAGATGCCTTGCGCATCAGTAGTCAAAAACTAAGCAATGGCGACTTGGAGGTTCTCAACACCCAAGAGATCTCTCAAGAGGTTATTATGTTTTTACAAGACGGTTTTTGGCGCATTGCGTATCTAGAACAAATTGCCATCAATCCTTACCAAGGCAAAACACAAACTGCGGCTATTGCCACTCCCAACCTTAAAGGAATAAACTACTACCCTAAGGACTACCCTTGGGATACATTTAATGAAGAATTGGACCTAGATACCATTGCCAAAGACTTTAAGTTCATCCGTGAGCAAGGTTTGAATGCAGTGCGACTTTTTGTGGATTTTAATGATTTTGGCGGAGGCAATCCAGATCCAGAACACATATCACGTCTTGAATCCATTCTAGATCTTGCACAAACCGCTGATCTCAAAGTTGTACTCACACTCTTTGACTTTTATGGCGATTATTCTTTAGCCAATTGGCCCGCAGCTGCCAATCATATAGCACTGCTTACGGCAGCATTGGGTGATCATCCTGCAATTCACAGTTGGGATCTTAAAAATGAACCCGACTTGGATTATGAAGGTCAGGGAAAACAACGCATTCAGGCTTGGCTGGAGTTTGTGGCGGATCAACTCCGCAGTCAAAAAGTAAAACAACCCATTACCATTGGTTGGAGTTCTGCCGATGCTGCTCAGAAACTCACTGAGCTAGTGGATTATGTAAGCTTTCATCATTATACGGCTCCAAACAATCTTCCTGAAAACCTGAAGAATTTGCGCGCTGTAACTGACAAAGCCTTGGTGGTTCAAGAGTTTGGTATGAGCACCAATCGCGGACTATGGGCGCCCTTTGGAAATTCACAGGACGATCAACTCGACTACTACGAAACCATGCTCAAATCCTTTGAATCAGAATCGCTTTCTTTTCTGTGTTGGACGCTTTATGACTTTGAGGAAATCCCCGGTAAAGTCAGCAGTTGGAAACCTTGGATAAAGAACAAGCAAGCCAACTTTGGCTTGCTCGATCATTGGGGGGTTGAAAAATCAGCGCTTCAAGCGCTTCGAACTTCACTAAGCCGCTAGTGCGGACTGTTCACTCAATGTTGGGGAGATAGTTTCAAAAAGATCTAAATATCTTGAGCTAATGGTTTCCATTGAAAGGGCTTTGGCCGCTTCATAGTTGTTCTTAGCCAATTGCAAACGATACTCTTTATCGATACACAATACTTTCAGTGCAGTCACTAGAGAATCAACTTCTCCTGGCTCAAAGTATACTCCTTTGTATCCTTCATCTGCAACTAGATCGGCAAGATCACCAATATTTGGCATCACTACAGCTTTTCCATAGCTTCCCGCTTGGTGCAATACACCAGAGCTTCCAGTTGTAGCGGTATAAGGGAACACTACTACATCACTGTTTCCAAAGATCACAGGAACGTCTTCTTCTTCGACATATCCGGTGAATTCGACTCCTGGTACATGTGCATACTGCTCTTGTACTCCAGCCAAATATCCTTTTACGTTCGGATTGTCTGTTCCAGCGATTACCAATTCGATCTCAGCAGGTACATCTTTACGAAGTACTTCTACGGCCTCGATCAATTGCTCTACTTTCTTATAGGTTCCGAATTTACCAAAGGTCATCAACTGAACTTTGCTGTAATCGGCATCAAAACTTACGTCTTTAGGTACTTCAAAAGTTCCGTGAGGGATCACTTGAACGTTTTGAGCATTGTATTTGTCTTGAAGGATCTCTGCGTAGCGATCAATAGTTACGGCTACTTTGTCTGCTTGCAATACCAAGCGAGTCAATTGAGTTCCGATCCATCCAAAGATTTTCTTTTTAATTGGGCTTTGGGTAAAGCCTGCTTCTTCTAGATCTACAGTCTCCATAATGTTGTGCAACAATACGGTTGTTGGGATCTTGGCCCACTTGCTCAACATTGGGGTTGCCAATCCTAGAGCAGCTGGGATCTTCTTGTCTCCAAACTTCATGAATTGTAGGTTGTACAATACGGCGTCTGGTGCTTCTTTCTTCAGGGTCTTAACAATGTTGATTGGATTCATCACACTGTTGAACTTCCAACATGGGATGATGCGCATGGTGCAACCTTCGTTGCTGGCTTCTACTGTTGAGGCTTCAACAGTTTTGTCTGTTAGTACTACTACTTCGGTTACGCGCTCCTGCATGCGGAAGTGCTTGATCAGGTGATATGCGTACTCATTCAATGTGAGTTTACTCGGTGGGTAGGCTGTTACGATTGCTAGTTTCATAGGTATTAGTTTTATACTGCAAATGTGGGGCAAATGCTTGTTTTTCAAGGCCGAACGTCGATGGCGAGCCATTTACCTTCGACGAATGGAAATTAGGTTTAGATTAACGATTTTCGCGCTTGTGGCGTTGGATCAGTAAGAAGGCCTGAGTAAGCATCAGCAAGCTCATATAGAACACTTGGATGTAAACGATGGACTTCAAACTTTCGTGGAACAATGTAAAGGTTACCAGTTGCAAGGCTCCGAATCCTAAAGCGATCCAAACCGCGCGGTAACGGTCTACACTTAAAGCGTAGTAGACAAATACATTGGCTAGGGCAAAACATCCGGTTGCTAAGGCGTAAGGTCCAAGCAGTGGGGCTACTTCTAAATAAGCATCCGTAAACATGATGGTCACGATCTGCTCGGAGAATAAATAGCATCCTACTACCAATACAAATACGATAGCTGCGATACCAGATAAGTACTTCAAGAATAGTCTCAAGTGGTTTCCACCATTCTTTCTAAGGGTCACTACTTCCGGTAAAAGTAGCATTACGATCATCCAAGTGATGAAGAACACGATGCGCCCTATTAAGGCCATGGCGGCATACTGTCCGGCATCAGCTGCAGAGAAATAATGCTTAACCATAAGTAGGTCAGCGTTGCTACATACAATCTGCAAGCATTCGTACAAGCAGATGTACATAAAGAAGATCCCTATCCGCTTCTGAAGCTTTTTAGAGACACTGAAGGATTGAAACAGTGCCAACTTGTGGGGATTAACCCCAGAAGCGAGGATTACGGATCCGCCAATTGCTAAAGCAACTGACCAGGATGGGTCCAGATTAAAAACCTGGATCGCTAATAAAGTGATGGCAAATCGCGCCAACATTTCAATTTGGTAAGTGGCAGCCAAGGCAATGTACTTGCGTCCGCCTTGTGCTTTTCCACGGGTAATACTCAACCAGAGATAAAAAGGTACACTAACACCCAGTGGGTAAAAAACATCAACATCTCTCATCGAAAACAATGTCGCTAAATTGGGGGCAAAAGCGACAATAAGTAGGCCAATGACAACACCTAGGATTATGGCGTATCGTGACATGAATGCCATGCCAGCCTCTTTTTGTGTACCTTCTAACTCTGCGTAGAATTTGGTCGCGGTAAGTTGGATTCCTGTGGCCAAGAAGGACAAGGCCAACAGTAGTGTGATCAAAAGAACCGCCTCAGCAAAAACGTCAGGACTTAAACTGCGACCCAGCCAAACGTTATAAGCATAGTTTCCGGCATTTACCAGCACAGCGCTTATGGTAAATAACTGTGCAGGCGTTCGTAAAATGCTCCAGATATACTGAGGCGATAATAAACTGAATTTCTTAGCTAGCGAGTGCATGGATCTGATTTGTATGACGGAATGCTCCGAGAATTTTACGATTCTTAAGTCCATACACTACGCAAGTCTTGTTGCGTAATTCTGCTTGAGAGAACAGTTGCTTGAACATTAGGGCTGCAGAGATATCCACAACGTCTAACTTTGCTAAAGAGATGTGCAACTCTTGCTCAGCGTGCAGTTTCAGATTGAAAAAACGTCCGATCTCAAATACTTGATCTGCAGCTAGGTTTCCGCTTAGGACGTATACGTTTTCTTGTTTTGTAATTTGTAGTGCCATGGTAGTTTGTTTTAAGTAGTTATTGGGTTTTTAATTAGGCAATTTGTAATTGTGTGTTTGAAATTGTATTATGAACAATTCGCATAGTTGGGTAAAGTTTTATAACTTTTGAATTGTGTACGAGTGTTAATTTAGTTTCCATATCGTTTCGTTTTCTGATACAAAAGTGCAGCAAAACAACAGGCTTAAAGGACGATATTCGGTGAGCGTCGGTTTAGTGTAGACGAATGGTATTTTAGCTTCGTTTGAATATGTTGAGGACGGATTTAACTTGGGAGTATGAAAACGAACTACCTATATATACTAGTAATTACAGCGGTTTTTAACTGCTTGACAAGTTTTGCCCAAGACTTCTCAGAAGGATTCAAACTCCTAGAAAACGGTGATTTCGCTGCTGCGGAGACCTATTTTGCCGAAAAACGCCAACTGTATCCAGACAATAAGACCGTAGCCATCTGCTACGCACGTGCATTGGGATTGTCTTCGGATCCTGAGGGAGCGCTCAATTTATTTAAAGACTTAGAGAACCAATACCAAGGCGATTACGAGATCGGATTGAACCTGGCAGAAGCTTATCTGTGGAACAAACAATTCGATCAAGCCCTAAAAGACTATAAGGTATTAACGGCCAAAGATGCGGAGTCTTTCCCAGCTCAGTTGGGATTGGCAAACACCTACAGCAACCTAAAGCAATATCCACTCGCATTAGAAACTATAGAAAAGGCCTTGGCAATAGATCCGGGAAACCCAGGAGCGATGAACAGTAAGTTCTATATTATATTAGGGTATGCGGATCAAGAGAAGAAAGCCAAGAACTTTGAAAAGGCAGATGCGCTCTTTCAAGCGCTAATAAAACAAGCTCCAGAAAACAGCCTGGCTCGTATTGTTTATGGAATGTTCTTTTTTGAGCAGAAACAATGGGATGCTGCAGAGGATCAATTCCAACTCATTCCAGATGCTGTAGAACGTTACAGACATTTAGCCTTGCTTGAACAGGCTAAAGAAAACTCCAAAGAAGCTTTAGTCTTAGCTAAAGTAGCTGTGGACTCTTCCCAAACACAAGATGCAGCGGCACAACTTAAAGCCAAAGAGCGTTTGGTTCAAGCTTATCTCTGGAATGCCAAGTTCAATGAGGCTAAAGCCGCAATTGATCAGTTGCAATTGGAAGATTCCAAACAAACCACTTACCTCGCCTTATTAGCGAATTACTACAACTATACGGATCAGCCACAAAACAGTTTGGATACCTATAATAAGATCTTGGATATTGATTCTAGCTCTTATGACGGGTTGATGGGCAAGGCTGGCGCCCTGCGTGCACTGAATCAGAAAAAGCTATCAGTGGCGCAATTGGACAGTGTTTTAAAATACTATCCCGGACAGGCAGACGCCATCCAACTCCAGGAGACTATTGCCAACTCTTTAAAGACCAATGTAAAGACTGAGTTTGCCTATCAAGAAGACAACGACACTAACGTGACTTATTTAGCAGGATTAACGCTAACGCTTCCATTAAATGACAGACACGGTTTAACCTTGAATTACAACAACCGAAACACCACCCGTGAATTGTCTGATTCTGAAGCGACGAGTAATACGATCTCTTTAGGTTACACCACCCGTATTCACAACAGAACTACGGCAACCATTAGCGGTGGATTCACCAAAGTAACTGCCGGACCTCAGGCTTACACCCAATGGAACGCTCAAGCAGAGGTTAAGACTGTACTTTTACCGCGTAACAATTTCAGCCTGGCCTATCAGAGAAGCATTCAAGACTTTAATGCTACGCTTTTGGCGTCGGAGTTGGTGTTGAATAACTTCATATTGAACAACAATTTAATGTTGATCGGGAATCTAGGCTGGTACACGCAGGCTCGCTATGTAGCACTTTCTGATGACAACCAAAGTCAGCAAGTATTTACCTCATTGTATTACAGCTTGGGTAAAAAGAGCATTTTTAAGTTTGGAGCGAATTATCAATTCTTGACCTTTAAAGAAGATAGAGCCGAACTTTACTTTAGCCCGGACAGCTTCAATAATGTTGAAGGTTTTGCCAGATTTGATCATAACGGCAAACGCTTTGTAGCCGCCATTGAAGTTGCAGTGGGTACCCAAACCATAGACGACCAAGACGCCATGAACACCTTACGCGGGTTCGCGGAGTTCAAATACAACTACAACAAAAGATTGGTATTGGGTGTGTTTGGACGATACTCCAACAGTGCTTCTGATGCCGCAAACGGCTTTTCATTCTATCAAGTAGGTATCAGCGGACAGATCAGACTCTAGTTAGAGTAGATTCAGTCTTTTCATCAATTCCGGTCTGTTGGATCTGGAGATCGGGATCACATCGCGCTCAATAAGCACACTGTTATCCTCAATATCTACGATCTTGGTAAAGTTGATGATATAACTTCGGTGTACCTTGATGAATTGAGATTCGGGAAGCTTTTCCTCAATCTTCTTTAAGGTGGAATGCACCGTATAATTCTTTTCGTGGGTTTTAATGAGGATGTAATCGCCTTTAGCCTCAATTAAAAAGATCTGATCAAAAGCGATCTTAATGAGTCTACGATCTATGTTGACATACAGCTCTTTTCCTTCTGTACTGCCAGAAGAGGATGCTGCTGCTGGCGCAGTAGCAGAACTTGCCTTGGGCTGCGCCTTGAGTTTTTCTACCATTTTTAAAAAGCGAGGCAGCGTAACCGGCTTTACCAAATAATCCTTAATTCTCGGGTATTCAAAGGCTTCAATAGCAAATTGCGGATCACTGGTGGTCAAGATCACTTGAACCTCCTTAGTAACCGTATCTAAGAAATCAAAGCCGGAAAAAGTAGGCATGTGGATGTCCAAGAAAATGATATCCACTTCATTTTTATTGATGAATTTGATCGCTTCAATGGCATTGTCAAACTGCGCTACTACGTCGAGGTCATCAGTCTGCTGGCAAAGTTGCTCAATGATGGCTCTCGCCATGGCCTCGTCATCAATAATAATACACTTCATAAGAATCTAGTTGTTTTTTAAGAACTGATCGATCTGATCCAGTACTGCAGCGAAGGCATCGGAGTGTTGGTAGTCCTCTTCTTTCAAGGCTTCTTCATGCTCTACCGCCAATGCGCGCCCCTGAACCAAGCCTAAAATACTAATTTTATGTTTAAGCTTATGCACCATTGCAGCAGCTTTTGCAGAATCCTTGGCCGCAATCAGGGCTTGATACTCTTCAAACTCCCCTGGGAATTCTTTCGCAATGATGCCGACAAATTGGGCAACAACTTCGGGTTGACCGTCAGCAATTTCGTTGAGGTAATCTAAATTTGGGTGCTCCATAGTACTCAAAGGTACTATTTTGGATGGGTAAAATAAAACGTTGCGCCTTGTCCCGCTTCACTTTCCAAACGGAGTTGTCCGCCGTGGTCCTCTACAATTCGACTCACTATAGCCAAGCCAATTCCACTTTTGGTAGAATCCGCGTCCAATTTTTGGAAAACTTGGAAAACCTTTTGCTGATGAGCCTTGGCAATTCCAGGTCCGTTATCCTTCACGAAGAACTCATAGCTGTTACCCAGATCTTCAAATCCAATTTGAATACGATCCCCTTGAACCTTCATTGCTGATAAGGCATTATCTATCAAGTTTTGGAACAATTGACTCATCCGCAAGCGATCTGCCCTAACCTCCGGCAAAGCAGCAACCTCAATTTGTATAGATTCCGGGACCTGAATCAGAGTCAATACCTCATCAATAAGTTCATTGAGATTAACGCGTACCTCTTTTTCTTGAGAAGTCTCTCTCAAGTTGGAGTAACGAAGTATTCCTGCAATAAGCCCATCCATTTTCTCCAAACTGGAATATATATGTGGCATATGCACCACGGCCGACTCCGGTTGATCTCCATCTAAATCCTCCTGAATCCATTGGACCAAAGAGTAGATGTTCCGCAGAGGTGACTTTAGATCGTGAGAGACTACATGTGCATAATCATTGAGATCCTTATTGTTACGCTCCAAGCGTTTGAGCAAGCGCTTCTGCTCTTCAAAATCTGAAGAGGCCAACAAGGACATTCCAAATTTTCTGATTACCGGATCCAATTGACGTAGCTCTGCATCTGCCCAAGGTTCTTTTTTTGGACTGTGAACAAAGAGCACACTTTGATTCGCCATGGGGAATGCAACAACATAACCTCCAGAAACAGGAACCGGACAAACATTGCTGATCTGCTCGTCTACAGGAACGCAGAGGGGTTTGTCTTGATCCAAAAATTCGCGGATGTACTTTATTGTAACTTCTTCCTTAGGTTTATAGGGCGCCGGAATCGCATAACGCAAGCGCACGTTTTTGTTTTGAATTTGTACAATCCAACCTGCCTTAAGCATTTTACGGCTCAAGAACACCTTCATAAAATGATCACAATTGGCCCGATAATTCAATGACTTACCAATGGCCATTGACAGCTCATAAAGACTGAATATGGTTTGTACGGTACCCGACATGACTATTCAAAAAGTCCCACCACAGTGGTTTTGTTGAAGAACTCGAGAAATCCTTCTCCAAATGAAGATATCTCGCCTAATGTCAAAGCACCACGCATAGTGGGTTGCACTCCATTATCTTGAAGGGCTTTGGTCACCGCCTTTACTTCCTGCTCAAAGTTATCGTCTAAGAACAATACTCGAGAAATACAGTCAATAACCATGGCCGCTGCAGGCTGCTTAGCCTGATCTGCTGCAATCTTGGCTGCTTGTTCTGCCGCGGCGATAAGCTCTTGATTTTTTCCTTTCAACACATCGAGGAAGGTGTTTTCAGGAACCTCTCCCACACAGATCAAATGCCCGTCATCATTGACCGCAATAGGATCACGAACTACACATTCAGAGCCTTCACGGACCATCCCAAACGGATAACCCTTGGCAATATCAAAGAAAGGTTGGCTGTCAAAGGAAGCGCCATAATCGGCTTCAACCACCTCTCTGTAGACTTCAAAGGCTGGTCTCCAATTGATCTCCTCCACCACATTTGCAGAGGTCTTGGTAGCCACAAAAGGACCGCCCAATTTCTCCCAACCGTGCTTCACGCCTAAGTGCGTGGATTGATTCAACAAACAGTAGATAGCAGCGTCTTGCAAAAAGCCTTCTCGACTGAATAAACAAGGGGCCTGTTGTAAACTTAAGCTTCCCGCTCCTCCACCAAAATAGCGGATCTCACTTCCATAACTTCGATAGAGCTCAGACAAGAATCCGGAGATGCCTGAAGCCAAACCGTCAACCAAAGTGAAAACACAATAATCACTGCCTAAAGCAACTGGATGTTTCTCCAAATCGTAACTACCCGCAGCCAAGCCACGCGCAATGTGAATCTTTTGTAAACCCTGAAGTTGTGTTACCACAACGCCTTGATCAATTAAGGCATCATCAAAGATCAATTTTGGAAACAGCCCGCCAATATACTGACAAGAGGTTTCATTAAGTGCAGTCATGAGTTCATCAATGTCTACACCTGTGTTTTCAGCAACCATAACAACAAATAAAGCGTCGGGGGTTGCTTTTTGCTGCATTGCTGCTGCAATTTCTTTTGGATTAGGATTGGTAAAAATCATTTTTTCTTGCTGAGGGTAAAATAAAAGGTCGCACCTTGGTCAATAGTACTGTCTAGCCAAATTTCTCCGTGGTGTACTTCCACGACTTTTTTAACTAGTGCTAAACCAAGGCCACTTGATTCTCCATCTGGATTGAGAGATTGGAAAATCTTAAAGATCTTATCGTGATATTCTGGAGCGATACCCATGCCGTTATCGGCAACAGTAAACTCAAAGAATGTGTCTTTATCTACACAGTCGATCTTGACAAACCCACTGGGCTTATCATTGTATTTGACAGCATTTACAATTAGGTTTTGAAAAAGCTGTTGCAGCATCACACGATTTCCAGAGACTACAGGCAAGTTGTCCGCTATCTGCAATTCAATGTGTTCTGGCACAAAAATGAGGTTTTCAATTTCTCGAATGAGTTCTTTGGTGTCCACAGGAAGGAATTCTTCTGCCACACGGTCCACAGATGCATATTCAAGTACATTAGAGATCAACTCCTCCATTTTTGAAATGGTACCTTCTAAAAGCGTAAAGTGTTCTTTAGATTCTTCCGGAAGTTGTTCGTAATTATCTTCTTTGATCCATTCTGCCAAGGCGCTAATGCTGCGCAAGGGTGATTTAAGATCATGCGATACCATATGGGCATACTCGCTGAGTTCTCTGTTGGACAACTCCAACTGATCTAAAAGTTTTACGTTACGAGCTTCACTTTCCCGTCGCGCACTTACGTCCATGGCCGAGCGCAACTGCAAGGCCACTAAATTGGAAACAGAAGTGAGGGTCTTAAGCTGATCTTTGGTAAAAAAGTCTGCTTGAGCATGTTCTGCATCAATAACGCCAAGCACCTGATCATCTACACTTATGGCCACTGCCAACTCAGACAATCTTGAGGCATCATCTCTTATATAGCGTTTGTCGGCTTTAGTATTTCCAATAAGCTCTGCTTGCCCAGTTTCGGCTACTGACCCAACAATACCGGTACCTACGGGAATGATCAAAGGATTGACAATATTGCCTTCTTTATCGAGCTTAGCACCTACTGCCGATATCTGCTGCAAATATTTTTGTTCGGGCATTTTGAGATAGACCACACAATCATCCGTCTTCAAAAAGGCAGAAACCTTTTCAGCCAATATGGTCCCAATCTCTCTAAAATTGGTCTTCCCAAGGATCTCTTGGGCTACCTCAGAAATAAAGGCCAAAGCATTGGATTCATTGAGTTGTTCGGTGATATCACGAACAATTCCTTGAGCGGCTATGGGTTTCTTTTTGTTGTCTAATACTACTGAGGCATTGATCTGTACCCAACGCACGCCTTGGTTTCTGGTTAAAACACGGGCTTGGTAATTGGTGAAGTAACCTTTCTCATTTAAGGATTGAAAGGACTGCATGGCATAAGGGACATCTTCTGGATAGATTAAGGTGGTGACGTTAACCGATTCCTTCTCCAGATCAATACCAAAAAGCCGATTGGCCGCCTCGTTCATGCGCAGGATATTACCCGCCAGATCCATGACCACATAGGCGTCAACTATATTCTCGAAAATACCCTGTAATTGGGAACTCTTTTCTCCCAACAACATTTCCAATTGCTCATTGGCTTCATGTAATTGTTGGGTGCGCTGATAGAGCTCAGCGGCTTTGTCTTCTAGGATTTTTTCTGCCTGCTTGCGCGCGGCTTTCTCCCGTTCTATTTTTCTGAGCAGGAGCTTATGCTCATTACTATCCATCCGTTGAAATTACGAATTTAACCTCAGATCCGTCTTCTTTAAGCATATCCATGGTAATCGTAGCTTCCTGGTTGAAATATTTGAAAGTTTGCTCCATTAGTCCTAAACCAAAATTGTACATCGCACGGGAAGAGGTATAAACCATTACCAATTTGGTGTCTGTTTTCTCTTGCACATCGAACGTAGGCAACTGAGCATCTGGATAGATTTTGCGGACCTCTACGTGAATGTGATTTTCAATGGAGGCCAACATCTCTAAAGGGTCTTTATACATTGTTAAGAAGGAAGGGTATTCACGTTCTATGACCTTGTAGAAATGTTCTGCAAAAACACGTTGCAAGGTACCGATATCAATGCCGGTCTTTGCACTTAAGTGCGTTAGCAGTTGTAGCATTTCTCCAAATTCATAAGTTCCTACCGCTGTGTAAACACCGCCAGAAGGCAAATCGGATTCATCGATGATCTGGTCTACCATTTCTAGACCAAACTTTTCCTCGACTAGTTCCAATAATTCTGTAAATACAATTCCTTTCATATGATTAGTTATTAAGCCATTACGGGTTTAACCAATTCGTTGTGTTCCCAATAGGCCAAAACGGCGCCCAATCGGTCCACATAATCTTGATACTGTAAAGGCTTAAGCACATATCCGGCCACGCCAATCTCGTAACAAGCGAAAAGGTCTTTTTCGTTGCTCGAAGTGGTCAAAACCACTGTCGGCAAAAACTTCAAACGATCGTCTTTTTTTAATATCGCTAAAAATTCGAGACCATTCAAACGCGGCATGTTCAGATCTAAGAAAATTAGATCAGGAAGTCGATTAGCATCTTTGAGATATTCTAAAGCATCCTCTCCGTTATTCACAGGAATTACTTTATGAGTTGTTCCGAGCTTTTTAAAGGCCCGTTGCAACTTCATGATCTCGATCTGATCGTCTTCTAATAAAAGGATTTCAAGTGTTTTCATAGGGGGTTCTTTACTTATACAAAATTGCCGATTTTAAGGGTTTTATCGGATTAAGTTTCGACGAATCCCCCATTTAGTGTCGACGAATGGTAAAAATGGAGCGTTTAGTGGAAAAAAATATCCGTTAAAAAACTGCAGTTTGCGTACCTTTATTTCTGCAAAAACTGTCGCCCATGACTCCAGCTGCATTTACAGAATTGCACAGAATAATAAAGAACGAATATCACTTGGAAGGCAGTCTAGAACTGCTCTATGGCGAATTTACTCTAAATTATAAATTTACGACTAGCTCGGGTGAAAAATTCCTCGTAAAACTAGGCCCAACAAACCAAGAACAAGACAGCGCCAGCTTTGAACAACCCTTACTTGAATTCTTATCAAACCAAGGGCTAAAGGTTCCTAAGGTAATCGCAACACAAACAGGGGAATTGCATACTTATGGGAGCTTTGATAACCACAGACGCTCCTTACGGATCATTTCCTGGATTGATGGAAAGCTGTGGTCTGGGATCAATCCGCATGCAGAAAAATTGCGGCAAGAACTTGGCCAGCTCACCGGTCAATTACTCAATGCACTTAGCTTGTACAAGGAAAAAGGGGAAAGCTTGAATCCGACTTGGGAATTGAATTCTTCTCACTGGACCGTAGCACATTTAGATTTATTTGATTCGGCAGAACAAAAACTGCTTCAGTTCTTTATCGATCGATTCAAATTAGAATCTACTGCCTATAATACTTTAAGAAAGCAGTGGATTCACAACGATCTTAACGACAATAATATCCTTGTTGCTAATGACGGAAGTCAAATTAACGGGATCATTGATTTTGGCGATGCCAGCTACGGTCAAAGCATCAATGAGGTCGCAGTCTGCGGAGCTTATTTGATCAGCGGATTCCCAGATCCGTTGGACGCGTTGACCCCATTTCTGAAAGGGATTCAAGAATTCTTTCCGCTACAAGAAGCAGAACTTGCCCATCTTTACACCCTTATTGGCATGCGTTTGGTTTTGAGCGCAGTTCACGGAAAGCGCAATGCAATTGCACAACCAGAAAACACCTATTTACAGGTCAGTCAAAAAGCGGTATGGGAAAGTTTAAAACTTTGGAGTCAAGTACATCCGCGCTTTGCACATTACAGTTTCAGAAAAGCCTGCGGTTATTCAGCGCATCCAAAAACCACTGCCTTTAAGCAATGGGCAAACGCCAACAAGGCAGAATTTGATACTGTATTCTCAACCACAACTTTTAAAAAGGCATTGCATTTGGATTTAAGCGTGTCCAGCCTTTGGATCGGGACCCAGTCTGAGTTCAATGACTTGGAGCTGTTTGAATTCAAAATTGATCAGCTGCAAAAAAAGCATCCTGAACAGATCATTGCCGGCGGTTATCAAGAACCTCGCCCGCTATACACAGACCCTGCCTACGACACTGTCGGTAACTACGGTGCTCAAAGCAGAACAGTGCATTTGGGAGTCGATTTTTGGTTGCCTGCGAAAACGCCGGTCCATACCCTCCATAAGGGAGAAGTAGTCATTGCAGTGAATGATCAAGGCAATAAAGAATACGGCGGTTTGGTGGTCTTAAAGCATCAAGAAGCTGGTTTAGAGTTTTATACCCTCTACGGACATTTGATACCAGAAACAGCCTTGGCTCATCAATTGGGCGACATCATTGAAGCTGGCGGATTGGTTGGTCAACTAGGAGCAGCTCATGAAAACGGGAGCTGGTCACCACACCTGCATTATCAATTTATGCTGGATCTGTTAGATTATACAGAGGATTTTCCCGGAGTTTGCTACGCACATCAGCGCGAGATCTGGCAAGATCTATGTCCTGATCCGAATTTGTTTTTCCAAGATCCAGAACTAGAACCTCAGACTGAATTAAGTCCGAATCAAATCCAACAAAAACGCAAAAAGAGCTTGGGACACGGCATGAGTCTTTCCTATCAAGAGCCCTTGCACATTGTTAGAGGGCAAGGTGTCTATCTGGTGGATTCTTGGGGACGCAAGTACATTGACACAGTGAACAATGTAGCTCATGTTGGGCATGAGCATCCTCATGTGGTTAAAGCTGCGCAACAGCAGATTGCCGCGCTAAACACCAACACCCGCTATTTGCATAAGAACGTGGTGGAATTTGCCGAAGCCTTCTTAAAGACCTTTCCAGACAAATTAAGCGTGGTGCATTTTGTGAATTCGGGCAGTGAGGCAAACGAGCTTGCCTTGCGTATGGTTGAAGCTGTCACAGGTTCTAGGCATATGTTGGTGTCTGAAAGTGGATACCACGGCAACACCCGTACTTGTGTGGACCTGAGCCATTATAAATTTGACCGTAAAGGTGGATATGAGCCTCCTGAGACCACTCACGTCTTTGACCGACCCGACACCTTTAGAGGAAAACATAGAGGTCTAAATGCAGCGGCAGATTACGTCAAGGATTTGCAAAAGCAAATACAAAGTCTGCAAGAGCGAGACATCAAAATAGGCGGGCTCTTGTTGGAATCCGTTTTGAGTTGTGGGGGACAAATTCCATTGCCTGAGGGCTATTTGCCTGAGGTTTATAAGCTAGTTAGAGCCGCTGGTGGTATTTGTATTGCTGATGAAGTTCAGGTAGGCATGGGCAGAATGGGTGATAGCTTTTGGGGCTTTGAACAGTACGGAGTTGTCCCAGACATTGTTACCATCGGCAAACCCATTGGCAATGGACATCCGTTGGCTGCAGTGGTTTGTACTGCGGAGGTGGCCGAAGCTTTTAATAACGGCATGGAGTTCTTCAATACCTTTGGCGGCAACCCGGTCTCTGCAGCTGTCGGCAAAGCTGTGTTGGAGGTTATTCATAAAGAAAAGCTCATGAACAATGCGCTCGATACCGGTCAATTTTTAGTAAACGGCCTGAAAGCGTTACAAACACAATTCCCAATCATTGCAGACGTACGTGGGAAAGGTTTCTTTTTAGGTTTTGAGCTTTGTGATGCCCATCGAAATCCACTAACCGAACAAGCCAAATACCTGGCTAACCGTATGAAATACTTCGGTTTTTTAATGTCTGTAGATGGCCCAGATGATAATGTGATCAAGATCAAACCGCCCATGGTATTTAGTCGTCACAATGCAGAACAACTTTTACACTATCTTACTAAAGTATTAACCGAAGATAAAATGCAACACTATGAAGCTTAAGCACCTCATCACAGTAGTTTGTTTGCTCTTTTTGAGTCAACAGCAGTTTGCTCAATCGCAGCAAGAACAAGATAAAACGGCTATTTTAAAAGTAATGGCAGATCAATCCAAAGCGTGGTCCAACCATGACCTGGAAGGTTTTATGGAAGGCTATTGGAAAAGCGATTCCCTTAAATTCTACGGCAGTGGCGGCTTGGTGAAAGGGTGGCAAGCTACCTTAGAGCGCTATCAAAAAAGTTATCCAACAGCTGAGCATACCGGCGTATTGAAGTTTACTATTGATGATGTGAGCCCTGCGGGAACTGATTCTTACACCGTTATGGGCAGGTTCTATCTTTCGCGCGATGTTGGTGATGCCAATGGGGTATTTTTGGTGGTTTTTAGAAAGATCAATGGGCAATGGAAGATCGTTGCCGATATGTCCTGTTAAATGACTCCTACGATTCGCAAGGCCACTTATGATGATCTAAAGGTGTTGCAAGAGTTCAAAATGGGACTCATTGCTGCAGAGTTACCTATGGATCCGACCATCCGTCCGGATACAACAAGTTATTACGCCTTCAAACCCTTAATTGATGGCCCTAACTCCACACTTCTAGTGGCAACTATAGATGAGGAGATCGTTGCCTCCGGCTATGCAAAGATTCTGGAAGATCGGAGGTATTTAAAGCATACTCACTACGGCTATTTGGGCTTTATGTTCGTTCCTGAAAAGCACCGCGGTAATGGCTACAACGGCGTAGTGACCGAAGCCTTAATTGCTTGGTGCAAAGAGCAAGGTATCACTGAGATCCGTCTGGATGTTTATGATGTAAATGAGGCTGCAATCAAAGCCTACGAAAAGTCAGGCTTTAAACCGCATTTGATCAATATGCGTTACGATCCTTAAAACTTCCTGTCGGGATTGAATGGACTTAAGTCCATAGAAGTGGGTTTGTCTGAGAGCAATTCTGCGATCAATTTCCCTGTTGCGGGACCCATACTCCATCCCATCATGGCGTGACCCGTTGCAATGGCGAGGTTACCAAACTTAGCTGTACGACCAATATAGGCCATTCCATCTGGTGAAACTGGACGCAACCCGCAAGCAGCTCCTTTTTTCTCAGCATCAGTGATATGTACTTCTGGATAGTATTTTGTCGCTGCCGCAGCGATGGCGTTGACCCGTTCAGGTCTTATTTTATGGTTGATCCCAGCAATTTCCATAGTACCCGCAAAACGCGTAAAACCGTGCATAGGCGTAACGGCTACTTTGGATTCGCAGAGAATGGCTGGCATATTGATTCCGAGATCTTGGGTAGAATTTATGCGGTAGCCTTTACCCGCTTCCAAAAGCATTGGGACTCCTAAACTACGCGCTAATTGCGCACTCCAACTTCCAGAGGCTAAAACCACTTCATCGGGTTGATATTCACCTTGGTCAGTGATGACCTTTTGAATCTTTTGGCCATTGGTTTCCAAACGCTCCACAGCTTCTTCCGTTTGAATCTTTACGCCCATCTGTGGCAGGCGCTGCTTGAGTTCTGCCATTAGTTGATTGGGTGTAGTATGTCCGTCGCATCCAAAATGAACTCCGCCAATGGTATCAATTTTTACGTCGGGTTCCATGGCAATAATCTCTTCTCGGGTCACTGGCGCGACCTCCAATCCTTCTTGTGCGGCCAGATCGGCCACGGCCAATTCCGCATCTAACATCTTTTGCGTTTGACAAAGCATGATCAAGCCTTTGCGTTCCAATTGAAACTGAAAGTCTTCCTTTGCTTTTAGTTCTGGGAACAATTCTCTACTCAACAGATTGATGTCGCGGATCGCACGAACAGATCGATCCACATTAGCCTGTGAACACGAACGATTAAAAGCCAGCGTCCACTTAATAAAATTAGCATCTAAACGCGGTTTGATATACAAAGGACTTGCGGAATTGAACATCCACTTCAACCCCTTTTTCATGACTCCCGGAGCAGCCAAAGGAATGATATGACTCGGGGTCAAATAACCAGCGTTGACATAAGAGGCTCCATGATCCATAGCTGATTTATCGATCACGCGGACCTCGTGGCCTTCTTGTTTTAAATAGTAGGCACAGCAAAGGCCTACAATTCCTCCTCCAATTACCAGAACTTCTTTACTCATATTACTTGAAATCCATGTGCATAGGGATCATCCTCTGGGTCAATGCTGATGGTATTCTGACCGTATACCTTTGCCCAGCCTTGAATTTGAGGCAATATAGCCTCAAAATCACCAACTGTGGTAGTCCCAATTATTTTACAATTAAAGGTAGAGCCAATAAAGCTCTCGTGTATAAATTCTTCTTGCTCTTTCAATTTGCCTTGAGCGTGCAATTGTGCCAAGCGTGCAGAGGATCCCGTTCCACAGGGAGATCGGTCTATGGCCTTATCGCCATAAAAAACCGCATTGCGTCCGTGTGAAGTCTCGTTAAGGGTTGCTCCTGTCCATTGCATATGCGAAATCCCATTGATATTTGGATCCTCAGGATGCACAAACTTATCCGGATACTTTTCATTGAGGCGTTTGCGAACTACCTGTGAATAGGCAATGATCTGCCCAGCGGTAAAATGTTGTAGGCCGCTAAAGTTCTCTTGCGGATCTACAATGGCGTAGAAGTTCCCTCCATAGGCTACGTCTACCTTGAGAGTTCCTAAATCAGGACAATCAATGGTAAGTCCTTCCCCAGCGAGAAAACTCGGTACGTTTTGAATTTGAACCCATTTGACCTTGTCGCCTTCTTGGTGATAATTAACCTTGACCAAACCTGCTGGCGTTTCTAGCCGCAATTGTCCTGGGTTCTTAGGTTGAATAAGACCTGCTTCAATGGCAATGGTGACCGTACCTATAGTTCCGTGGCCACACATGGGCAAACAACCCGAGGTCTCAATAAAAAGCACGCCGCAATCGTTCTGAGCATCTGCAGGCGGGTATAAAAAACTACCACTCATCATGTCATGCCCGCGCGGCTCGAACATCAATCCTGTTCTGATCCAATCAAATTCCTCTAAAAAGTGCAAACGCTTTTCAGCCATGGTTGCTCCCTTTAAATCAGGATGACCTGTTGTGACCACCCGAACCGGATTCCCGCAGGTATGCCCGTCAATGCACTTAAAAACGTTATTGTTCTTTGTTGCGCTCAATGTAGCTGTTGATTCGTTGTTCTAGAATATCCAAGGTCACTGTTCCTTGTCCTAAGATCACCTCATGAAAATCGCGGATGTCAAAATCTGCTCCCAATTCCTCCTCCGCCTTCTTTCTGAGTTCTCTGATCTTCAATTCTCCAATTTTATAAGACAAAGCCTGTCCTGGCCAAGAGATGTATCTATCGGTTTCTGTGTTGACTTCGTGGATGGAAAGCGCGGTATTGCTCGCCATATAATCCACAACTTCATCGCGCGTCCAACCTAGAGCATGGATCCCTGTGTCTACTACTAAACGACAAGCGCGCCACATTTCATAGGTGAGTTGACCGAATTCCTCATAGGGAGTAGTATACATGCCCATCTCTGCCGCTAAATATTCCGAATACAATCCCCAACCCTCGCCGTATGCGGAGAGGTAAAGGTTCTTTCTAAACTGCGGAATACTATCTCCCAATTCATTGTTTAGAGCCCCTTGTAAATGATGTCCAGGAACAGCTTCATGCACCGTAAGGGCGGGTAAGGTGTATAGGGTTCGGCTGGGTAAATCATAGGTGTTAACCCAGTAATAACCAGGATCTGTACTGTTTTTAGAAGTCCCTACATAACGACCTCCTGTGTATTTTGGAGCGATGGCATCCGGTACGGGAGCGACTCCGTAAGGCTTTCTTGGTAAGGTTTTGAAAAACCTTGGCAATTGCTCATCGGCGCGTTTGGCCATATCGCGAGCAATCATTAAAAGCTCCTCCGGAGTCTTGGCATAAAACTGCGGATCAGTCCTTAGGAAACGTAAAAAATCAGCAAAAGAACCTTTGAAGTTTAACTCCTCAATGATCTCTTGCATACGCGCCTTGATCCGAGCTACTTCCGCTAGGCCAATCTCGTGAATGTCTTGTGCCGTATACTGCTCAGAAGTAGTGTAAAAGTTTATCCGATCTTGATATTGCTCTGCACCTCCAGGCACACTGGAAACACCAATATCTTGGCGGGCGTTTGGGTAATATTCCTCTTCAAAGAACTGCTTGATTCTCATAAACTGCGGAATCACGTTTTTGGAAACGGCTTCCTGTGCAGCCACTAAAACAGAATCCTTTTGAGCCTCTGTTAAACTGGAAGGCAGTTGTTTAAATGGAGAATAGAAAAAACTGTCTTTAAAATCCAAAACAATGTGATCATCATAGGTGGATTCATAGCCTTCAAAAATCACTGCGGCCTGCACTTGCCCAGTTGCGATGCCTTCTCTCAGATTGGCGAAATGCTGGTCAACATAGTCTGGAATGGCATTGAGCACATGCAAATAGTTGATTACAGCGGCGTAACTGTTTAATGGTCTTACCCGATAATTCAAATTCAAATGAAAGCCAGAATCCGAAAGTAAGGGATTCAAATAGCGCTTAAAATCGTTAAAGGCCACATCGTCTTTCAAAACAAAGGTCAGCAGCTCTTTGGAGATCTTTTCGGAATCGCAAAGTCCAGTGGTATCTAGCTTTGCAAGTTGAGTGAGCAAAGAATCGGCAAAGTCAGCCTCCTTTTGATACCGCTCTGGAGTATACAGTCCGAGGCGATATTTCTTTTTATCGTAGCTGTCAAAACCTTCGTGGGCGGCAATGAGCGCCTCCAGTTGCTCCGAATTACTCAAAGAGGTATCGGAACAGCTCGCCATAAAGGCAAATGCAATTGCACTTAGCGCAACTAAACTCTTTCTAAAGTCCATCTGTAGTCCATTTATTATTTACCAGACGATGTATCCCCAAAGGATTTGCGTTTTGTAGTTCTTGTGGCAATTGAGCATCAGGCCAATCTTGAAAACTAAAGGGTCGAACCCATCGTTTAATACTGTGTATTCCAACAGCAGAAAAACGAGAATCCGTAGAAGCCGGATAAGGCCCGCCATGCAACATAGACGGACACACCTCCACTCCAGTAGGCACCCCGTTAAAGATCAATCGGCCCACTCGGTTTTGCATGGCATTTACTAAATCCTGTTGCCCGTTTAAGTCTTTTTGCGTGGCGAGAATGGTTCCGGTCAACTGTCCTTCAAGATTTTTGATAATTGCCAAAAGTTCTTCTTTACTAGCACAACTCACCAACAGAGAATACGGACCAAACACTTCGTGGTGAAGTTTGTCGTTCGCTAAAAATTCAGCACCGCTCACTCGTAGCACCATTGGGCTGGCATAGTTTGCAGTGTCCACAGCTGCTTCTGCAACTACCGTTGTAGTTCCCGCCTGGGCATCGGCCTGTTGTTTGCCGTGATCAAAAGCTTGTTTGATCTTTGGATGCAGCATGCATTGCGGTGCAATATCTTCAAAGGCCTGTTGCAGGTGATGTTCAAAAGCCTCAAACTCTTCAGAAACAATCCCTAAGATCAATCCGGGATTGGTACAAAACTGTCCCGTACCCAAATTAATAGAACCCGCATATTTCTGAGCCCAGCCCAAAGCATCTTCTGACAAGGCAGAAGGTAAGGCTACCACAGGATTGATACTTCCCATTTCCGCAAAGACAGGAATGGGTTCTTCTCTCGCTGCGGCGAGATCGTACAAAGCACGTCCGCCTTTTATACTTCCAGTAAACCCAACAGCTTTAATTCCAGGATGAGATACCAATTGAGTACCTACTTCTATACCGCTGCTGTTTAGGTTGGAAAAAATCCCAGGGTGCATCCCAACTTGGTTTACGGCAGTACTGATGGCTTGAGCCACTAACTCCCCGGTTCCAGCATGCATAGGGTGAGACTTTACAATTACCGGACAACCGGCTGCAAAAGCCGCTGCGGTATCTCCTCCTGCTGTAGAATAAGCCAATGGAAAATTACTCGCCCCAAAGACCGCCACCGGACCTAAGGGAATGTTCATTTTGCGCAGATCGGGTTTGGGCGCCGGAGTTCGATCGGGATCTCCAGTATCGATATTGGCTTCCACCCAAGATCCATCGGCCACTAAATCAGCAAAGGTTCTGAGCTGAAAAACCGTACGCCCGCGTTCACCTTGAGCACGACCTGCCGGCAAGCCAGATTCCGCGCAATACGTGTCGATAAGTGTATCGCCCAGATTCATGATTTGATCAGCAATGGCGTTGAGCAGCGCTGCTCTTTGCGCTCCAGTGCTGGAACGGAAAGATTCAAAAGCCTCCGTAGCCTTATTAACCGCTTCATCAACCTCTGCCTGAGTAGCTTCTGTAAAGACCCAAGGGTTGTCTGCATTTTTTTGCGGATCAAATGTTTTGAAGGTATTCCCAGTACTTGAGCTAGGCTCACTGGCGATATAACTTTTTCCTGTTATCATCAGCTAAAATATTTTTGATAATGTGCTTCTAAGTCGACGGGTTTATGAATCACCTGTTCACTCACCGGATATTTACTTAACATATGTTGTGGCCGAATAGGTCTTTGAACCAAACCGCCACCACAATTGGGACAAACCTCTCTTAAAGGTCCTTTGACACAATCCAAACAAAATGTACACTCAAAAGTGCAGATCATAGCATCAGTAGCATCTACTGGAAGCTTTTTATTGCAGTTTTCGCAAGTCGGTCGGATCGCTAGCATCTCTTAATAATTAGGGAGTGTAGGTCTATTGGCTAAACCTTCTTTAATGACATTAAGTACGTGTTCACGCTCTGCTCCTGCCAAAGGCAATCGAGGGGCACGCACCCATTCTGAACCTAGATCCACCGCTACCTCAGCCAACTTAATGTTCTGAACTAATTTAGGGTTAATATCCAACTCCAGCAACGGTAAGAACCAACGATAGATGGCTAAGGCCTCATCAATCCTTCCTTGTTTTTGCAACTCATAGATCGCTACTGTTTCCTTTGGAAAAGCGCAAACCAAACCAGCGATCCAACCATCAGCTCCCATAAGCAAACTCTCTAAAGCCAAGGTATCTACACCAGTCATGATCTTTAATCGATCTCCGAAAGCATTCTTAATACGTGTAACATTGGAGATGTCTCGCGTGGACTCTTTAACCGCTTGTATGTTATCACATTCCAACAAGGACTCAAACATCGGCAAGGTGACCTCTATAGCGTAATCTACTGGGTTGTTATACACCATAATAGGTAAGTCCGTGCTATTTGCCACCGCCTTGAAGTAAGCCACCGTCTCCAAAGGCCCTGCCTTATAGCGCATGGGCGGTAACATCATCAGGGCATTAGCGCCATCTTCCTGAGCTTGCTGTGCAGCAAGAACTGCTCCTTTGGTTGTTTGCTCTGCGATATTGATCAGTACCGGGACTTTACCATTGACAAGTTCTGAAGTATAACGAGTTAGCGTTCTCTTCTCTTCTACTGATAAAGTACTCGCCTCTCCGAGAGTGCCCCCAAGTACTATTCCGTGGACACCTGCAGCTACTTGAGCTTCAATGTTTTTTGCAAATAGCGGAAGATCTAATTCATCACTTTTGGTGAATTTGGTAGTTACTGCGGGCATCACACCCTGCCATGCTACTTTCATATTAAATCGGTTTTAATAGACTCAAAAATACAACCCAAATTGTGCATTCTCTCAGCATAATTTTTCCATTATTCCTACTATTTTGTCTAGTTTTGACAATATATATATAATTATAAGACAATAAGTGAGAGGTTCTAAGGTTCTTCCATTCACAATTCCAAAGTCTGAAAAGGCTTCGATAACGGTACAAAGAGACCGTCAATCAGCCTTTTACGGTCATTTACACCAGCATCCGGAGACTCAATTGAGTCTGATCCTTTCCGGAAGCGGCACACTGTTTTGCGGCAATACCCTAGTACCGTTTCAACCATATAGCCTCATCTGTGTACGAGGAGATAAACCGCATTTGTTTCGCAGTGAACCCAATGACGGTCAAGCTGTTGAGCGAATATCCATCTTCTTTTTGGAGTCCTGGTGGTCTGCGCTTTGCGAATTGACTCCGGAGATCGCTCAACTGCAAATGCCTTTTAAAGATGATTGGGCAGGTTGGTTTTTGAATGATGTTGATCTGAGCGTTTATAATCTCATGGACGGTTTGGAACACCTCAGCTCCGCAGCTAAATTCGAACAGTTTGTGACGCTGATTGCTAAATTGAGTAGACAAAAAGTACAGGTCATTCGCGAAAGTTCTACAAGACCCAACTACCGCGGAGAAGATTCTGACCGCATGAGCCAGATCATTGAATACACCATGAATCACTACAAAGAGCCTATCTATTTGGCAGATATTGCCGATAAGATCGCGCTGACACCTTCTTCCTTTTGCAAATACTTTAAAAAGCGTACCGGGAAGTCTTATGTGCAATTTCTAAATGAAATTCGTTGTGAAGCAGCTAGAAATCTGCTAACTCAAGAGCTAGAGCTCAGCATGCCTGAAGTCGCCCTAAAAAGCGGTTACAATTCCATGGCCAACTTTAACAGGCAGTTTAAAAAATACCAAGGCATGTCTCCCTCAAGCTACCGCAAGATCAAAGTGATTCCCACTCTTGACGGAGCTTCTTACTAAACTTAGCTACAACGAGCTCGTAGGAGTGATCAATCAACTCACGGATCAACTCTGGCGGCAGACCAGCATCTATCAACACCGTGTTCCAATGCAATTTGCTCATGTGGTAACCGGGTAAGATAAGCCCATCGTATTGTGCACGCAGTTCAACGCTTCTGTCCGGATCGCATTTTAAATTGGCCTGTGCGGGCAAGCGTTCCAAACCTGAAAGCGCAAACATCTTCCCCATCACTTTAAATACCAAGGTCGATTCATCAAACGGGAAGGACTCGGTCACCCCTTTTTTGGTCAAACAGTATTCTCTAAAAGCCTCTATATGCATCTCAATCTATCTTATACACCACACCCGGGCGCTCGTTAAAATGTACAATGAGAAATTGAGCTCCTAAAGGGATATCCAACTCAAACTCGTAGCATTGATCTGCTGCATTCCAATTTGCAGCTAAGGGCCTCATGGAAGCACCGTCCACACTAATCCCCAAAGCAGTCTCTTGAGGTATGGGCAAGCGGAATTGCCATTTGCCGGAACTCGCCCCACTGTTTAGAATTCCTGTGGAAGGTAAAAGTGAGTCGTACTGTACTAAGGAATCGTCTACAATTATGGGCATGGTTTCAAAAGTGGTTCTGTCTAATGGTTGGGCAAGTAATTGATCTTCTGCCAAGAGCGGGAAATGGGTATAGATGAATTGCTGCGGATTCGATTGAAAAAATCGATAGGTAGGATCCTTTTCAAAACGATCGGTATAGCGACCGGCTCCCCAAGTAGCGTCGAACAAATAGGCCGTACCGTCAATCAAGGCTATATTCCACATATGATTGACATCGAACTCACGTCCGATATCTGTCAATGAAGCTTTAGAATCTCCACGCACCAAATAAGAGGTGACTCCGGTGAGTTCACAGAGGCGTTCAAATAAAAAAGCGTAGCCTTCACAAACTGCAACTCTGGTTTCAATAACACGATTGATCAATTGTTGTCTAAACTTTTCCTGTTTTTTATTGCGCTCTGTTACCGTTGTGAAACTGTAGTCCAGCGCTTTATATTCGTTGGGATCATAGGCGATATTGTTGATGATCCAGCCGTAGATCGCTCTGAGTTTTTCTGCTTCTGAATTAAAATCTCTATTGATAAAGCCCGCTATTTGCTCGACAGATTCGGCCTGTCTAGGATAGAGCTGTATCACCGCGTCTACGCGCTCAAAATCAGCTTGAGAATGAGCAGGAGTCGTGCTTAGAAAAAGCATGAGTATCATCGCAGAGGATAGGAGATTTTTCAAAGAATGCATCGCAGGAATTAAGCGTTATCTTGTTTACCTACAGGCCCCAGGTGCGTGTTTTGAAAACTGTCTGGATACTTTAATCCATAACCCAAAATACGGTCCATAGCAGAATGACCAAACAGGATACAACCCACAAGCAGAAGCTCTTGGCTCTCTAAAATCACCCCAAGCAAATAAACTGCTAGCGCTACGCCTTTATGATGAAATAGGTTGTAAGTCAGCGCACCGATCTTTGGATTCACCAAATAGCCAAGCATGCCGACATCTGGCGTTAAAAGTAAGGCAGGAAACCACCACCAAGCGAAATCCAAAAGGGAAAACAAATAGATCGCCAGCCCAAACTGAGCCAATTCTTCCAATTTTAAACTCAGTTTCATGATATGGATTTTATGCGATATAAAACAGGTCTGCTGGGAACAGCATCGGCTTCAATATTGGCCAATTGCATCTCCAAAACGTAGTGATCATCTTTTATGGATTCATCGGCATAAATGAATTCCGTGATCGTGGCATGTTCTCTGGGAATGCCATCCATGTCCCAAAAGGCACGATGCGCCTCTAATTTACCGCCATCTTCTTCTCGATCCACAGAAGGCGTATCAATCAACAAATGTTGAATTCCTTTGCGGCAGAGATAGGCCGCTGCAGCCTTGGTCAAATAAGGCCAATTGGTGTGCGAGTACTGCCGCGTTCTTTTAGTGGAGTCGTTTGGTAAAGTTCGAATCACTAAGGCTTCCACGTCGGGATCCTTTAAATGATCTTGAATTAAATGCAGATCAATAATCTGATCTCCGCCTTTTGTTTCTGGCTTGACACTGATCAAACTGGCTCTGTAAAAATACCGGTGAAACGCTCTATTAACGTTTGCAGGTTCTGCCGTGATATGCCCTAAAGTTTCTGTATGTGTTCCTTGCGCATGCGGAATGATCTGCATGCTGGTGAAATTCACCGCAGCGCCTTCTTGAACAGCGCCCACCCAATCGTCTAAAACCACAGGCTTAAATTCTGGATGACCCACATACCAGGCATTGGGATTCTCCGGCCCGGATTGCATGGGAATCGAAATATCAAGGGGCTGATCCAGATCGATCTCGATCTGCTTATCAGCAATGCGAAGTACTGCGATCATAGCGTCAAGGTACGCAATCTGGCTTAAAGAAGCTTAAAAAGTTCAGCCGCTATTCCATCAGATACAAATTTTGACGATCTAGGGACATGCAAGTCATCGCCATCCAAGAAAATCCAATTCTTGGCCTGTAATTCTGGCAACAAAGATTCTGCATATTGGCGGTAGACCGCTCCAAACTCCTCAGAAATTCTAGAAAGTGAAACGCCTTTGGCGGTGCGTAACCCGGTCATGATATACTCGTTGTAACGATCGTTTAGGCTGAGTTTTTCTGATTCGTGCGGACGTTTTCCGGCCTGTAATCCTTTAATGTAAAGCGGATTGTTGGAAATGTTCCAACTGCGGACGTGACCGACCAGCGAATGGGCACCTGGGCCGACGCCCAAATATGGAACCCCTTCCCAATAAGCCGTATTGTTCTGGGATTGAAAGCCTGGCTTTCCAAAATTGCTGAATTCGTAATTGACATACCCTGCTTCTGAAGTCATATCCAAAAGCAAATCGTAATGTGCCTTAGCCAAGGCTTCGTCCACTGGGGTGACCACTCCTTTTTGAATAAAACGATCTAAGGCTGTATCAGGTTCAACCGTCAAAGCATAGCAGGATAGATGCGGCACGTTTGCGTCAAAAGCCAATTGTAGGTTTTGCTCCCAGATCTCAAGCGGCATATCAGGCACGCCGTAAATCAGATCAACAGAATAGTTCTCAAAATGCTCAGCCACCAAGTTTAGGGCTTGCTCCGCTTGCTGCTGATTATGCGCCCGATTCATGAATTTAAGGTCTTGCTGTCTAAAGGATTGAATTCCCAAACTGAGTCGGTTGACACCAATCGCCTTATAGGCAATTAAAAGGGATTCGTCAATATCGTCAGGGTTAGCCTCAAGGGTAAATTCAATGGCACTACTAAGTTGGTAATGAATCTGAATTGTTTCAAAAAGTTCCTCCAATTGCGCTGGCGTCAACAAACTGGGTGTCCCTCCCCCGAGATAAATGGTTTGAATAGGATCTGTGAGCTCTTCTTTGCGCAAGGTCAGCTCCGCTTTCATGGCCACAACCATAGCCTCTTGATGCTTTAAAGAGGTTGAAAAATGAAAGTCACAATAATGACAAGCTTGCTTGCAAAAGGGTATGTGAAGATACAATCCGGCCACAATCAGAAGAACAAAACAATTAAAATAGATAACCCAAAACTCAAAGCGAGGTAAAACAAAAATGCCAAGAAAAAGACAACCACTGTTTTGAAAATGCTTAGCACTCTATTGCCTTTAAGCCAGGAGGGAATCGCAAAAACCAAATACAACCCAAACAACAGGGCTGGAATAAAGTTGGGTTGGGTACCGCTCAATTTAAGATAGATCTGAAACAATGTATTTATCAAAGTATACACACAGAGCAGATAAAAGCTAATGGCGACAAACTCGGCATAGGAGTGTTTTTTGTAAAAGAAGATCTTCAAAAAGCCTCCAAGGGTAAACACAAAAATGAACATGAAGTTGTTGATGTTGCTTGACATGAACTTGCCGGCATCATACAACCATTGAATATCTGTATTTAAAGTGGTGTCTGTCTGAACACTTTTAAAAGGGTCAAACTTTAGCAGACTACGGATCATAATAAAGAGCGCAGACCACAGTATAAAATAAGCTACGGGCTTGTAATATTTTTTGCGTTGGCCATTTAAATATTCCGCAAAGAGTTGATTGGGAGTTAGCAAAAGAGCTCTGGTGGTTCGCCAAATTGGTGCTTCAAGCGTGAAAAGGCCTGAGGCTAAATCACCAAAGGTCTCACTAAAACTAACCTTGTGAATCCCCGAGCGCTGTCCGCAATTGTGGCAATAAGCCCCTTGAGTTAGGGTACCGCAATTTTTGCATGTGGATTGGTCTGCCATAGGGGTTATCTATTAGCCAATTCGGTCTTGATTGTCTTTGATAAAAGCTCCCCAGCTAGAATACGATTTCCCAGTGCTGATCTTACCAGCATTGTAAAAATGGCAAACCGCAGCCGCGAGTCCGTCTGTACTGTCAAGATTTTTAGGAAGTTCCTTGATTCCAAGGATGCTTTGAAGCATTTTGGCCACCTGTTCTTTACTGGCGTTTCCGTTGCCAGTGATGGCCATTTTTATCTTTTTAGGCGAGTATTCTGTGATGGGCACTTCTCTAGAAAGTCCGGCTGCCATGGCAACTCCTTGCGCACGTCCTAATTTGAGCATGGATTGGACGTTCTTACCAAAAAACGGTGCTTCAATCGCGATCTCGTCTGGATGATAAGTGTCAATGAGCTGTACAGTTCGTTCAAAGATATACTTGAGCTTCACATAATGATCTGAATATTTTTGCAATTGCAATTCATTCAATTGCATGAACTCCATCTTTTTATCCACCACGCGGATGAGTCCAAAACCCATAATAGTGGTTCCAGGATCAATACCTAAGATGATACGTTCGGATTTGCTCATAATATTTTTCAAGTCCATCCCCTGCGGATTGATTAAATTAGCAAACAATGGTCTTGTCAGACAAAGCTAATCAATATCTCTTAGTCGCCCTAAAATTGATCATTTTGGTGGCGATGGGTCTGTTTCTCTACCAAAAGGTCTTTGTGGACAACAGCGGACAACTGGAACAATTATGGGCCAAGCTCAGTGGTGATCTGCCTCTTTGGACTGTGGGTATTTGGCTTTTATTGAGTTTATTGAACTGGGCGCTTGAGGCTCGAAAATGGCAATTATTGACCTTCACTACCCAACCCATTTCCTATTCTTTGGCCTGGAAGCAAACCTATGCTTCTTTGGCCGCTTCCTTACTTACTCCTCAACGCGTGGGTGAATACGGCGCAAAAGCATTATTCTTTGAGCCTGGTCAACGCAAGCGTATCCTCTGGCTGACTTTTCTAGGAAATATGCAACAAATGGCGGTTACGCTCTTGCTAGGAATTCCTGCTTTATTGTGGGTTAGTTTTAGTTTTGAGTTGCCCATATCTAAGCTGAATGTGGTTTTGATATTGATCGTTTTAGTCATGCTGATGGTTTTCGCTTATTTGATCCGTAAACGGCAGCTGCTTTTTCAAGGCCTCAGTTTGTCCGCTCTTTGGAAGAAAACCGCGGAACTACCCAGAATTATTTTGAGTTGGACAGCAGTACATAGCCTGCTGCGCTATTTGTGTTTTGGAAGCTTAACCCTGTGGATGTTGATTGGATTTGGGGCTCCCCTGAATTTGAGCGTACTCATCCCTTTGTTGTTTGCCTATTATCTGCTCAGCAGTATCACACCGATGCTGTTGGTTTTAGATATTGTGGTTAAAAGTGGAATTGCAGTAGCCCTTTTTGGACTCGTAGGCGTGGATGAAATTAGCGTAGTAATGGCCGTCCTGCTGGGCTGGATCTTGAACTTTGGCTTTCCTGCCTTGATCGGCAGTGGTGTAATTGCCGCCTATAAACGCAAAAAAGCATGATCACTATAAGCGTCATCATTTTTTTGATCTATGCCGAAATGATCTTTTGGGCGATCCGTGGGATTCAAAAGTTACCCGCAGTTGCCGCGCATTCAATCCCGTCCGAAGCAAGTCAAAAGGTGAGCATAGTGATTCCATTCCGCAATGAAGCGGAGCGCTTATCTCCACTATTAGAAAGTTTACAATTATTGCCGGATCAGAATGCTGTAGAATTAATTTTTATGGATGACAGCAGTGAAGATTCCTCTGTGACACTAATTCACAAAGCGATGGAAGACTCTGGCCTAGACTACCGAATTCCAAAGGTGGTCAGAAAGCATACTGCTACTAAAAAAGATGCCATTACCCAAGCTATTGCACTGGCCAAATATCCTTGGATTGCGACTCTGGATGCCGATGTGATTATTCAGCCCGCTTGGTGGGATACGCTTCAAAAGGCCTTGCAGCAGACTCCTGATTTAATCATAGGGCCTATCGCCCTAAAAACAGAGCGAAGCCTCTTGCATTGGGTCCAAGAAGTGGAGACCTCAGGTATTTCACAATTGGGTCGCGGCGCAGCAGGTTTGGGAAGACCAAGCGTTGCCAACGGCGCTCATTTGATCTACAGCAAAGCCTGGTTTGCGTCTGTTAATGGTTTTGAAGGAAACCTACATATTGCCAGCGGAGACGATATGTTCCTGCTAAAAAAAGCTGTCGTGAATGAAGCAAAGATCTACTATTTGAATAGTGGTGATGCTGTGGTTACGGTCCAAGGCGCTACAACTTGGCCTGAGTACTTTTGGCAACGCATCCGATGGATTAAAAAGTCTAAAGAAGTAGCGTTGCAGGGTTCCAACAGAATGGGCATCGCCGTTACTTTAGCGAACTTATGGCCCATTGTTCTACTGTTCGGTATAAAATTCGATTCCAGCTTAAAGACGGTTCTACTGTTCTATCTTTTTTTGAAAATCACTTTAGATTTCATTCTGATCAACTACAGAAGCTTAGCCCCTCTGCATGACGCCGCAACGAAAACCTTTGTCACCAATCTGCTTTATCCGTGGACCTTGGTGGTAATTTTGGTACGCAGCTTAAACCACAGCTACCGCTGGAAGGGCCGGGAGTATAAAAAATAATATGTACATTTAGTTCACCTAAATCCCTGAGCATGCAACGATTAAAAACCCTTTTGTTCGTTTTACTCCTGAGTGCGGCAAGCATAGGCTTTGCCCAACAGACCTACACCATCAATGGAGAATCATTAGCCCTTAAAACAGAGGTTAGCGGTACCATAGATCTGTTGTGGAACACCTTCGACAAACAATACCGATATTTTGTAAAAAAAGACGGTCAGTACTACGAACTGGTCAACATACGCGTTGACGGAAAATACCAAGAGCAGTATAAAGCTACTTTGGCGGATCTAACTGCAGGCAGTGGACAATCCACGGATCGTTTACGACTTACTCTTGCTGGTTTGCGCAGTTTTATCAATAACTACAACGCCAGTGTAGATCCGAACTACACTTCAAATTCAGAAACAGTTGCCTTGGAGACCCGTTTGGGATTCTTTGGCGGGGTGACCAACAACCGCTATACTTCCAATCCGCAGAACGCAACGGCGCCCTTAGTAGGAATTGAATTTGAAATTTTGGACAGCAAGCTCTTGCCAAGACATGCCATTGTGTTTCAGTTTAGACAGTCCTTTGCGGTAGATGATTTTGACTACTCAGCTTCACAATTATCTTTAAACTATAGATTTAAGTTTGTAAAATCCGCTAAAGTAGATGTCTTTGCCAATGCGCGTTTAGCCACCTATACCTATTCAAGAACCGTGATCACCACTGTTAATGAAGCGCAAAACTCCGTGGATCAAGAAATCACAGGAGGCAATTTGCAAGCGCCTATTTTACTCGGACTTGGTGCCGACATCAAACTCGGCAAAGGCTATTTAATGCTGGCCTATAACGACATCGTTGGCTTGACTATAGATGACAATGGAGAATTCCCGGTAGACTTTACTTTGGGGTATAAATTCAATCTGTAGCTAGGATAAGCGGAAGCGTATATTGCGTAACTACCGGCACCCCTTTTTTTGTAGCAGGAGCGATGCGGTCCATCTCGCCCAAAGCCTGTTTGAGCCAAGATTCCACTTTGGGTAAATGCACGCGGGTCATGGAATCCATGTTGATCTGCTGAAGCGTAAAAACACCACTCGTGTCTATCCTCATTTCTAACAATACGGTATCGCGCAAGGACTGAATTACACCTGGAACACTATCTCGGATCACTCCAGAAATGGTATTGCTTAGCTCCTTGTGGAAACATTCCAATTGCACCGCTTTGGAAGCGGTCTCATCACAAGCTTTAAAAAGGGGATACTGATCAACTTCCGCCCAATTGATGGTGGCCATCTCTTGTTCAAACAAGGTGTCGGAATCGATCTTTTTAGTCTCGAAATAATCACAAGAAGACAACAGCAATAAAGCACAAGCAACAAACAGTAATGGCCTCATGCTAGCGTTCTTTGCCTTCCCATTGGGACATGAAGTCATCCCATTTGGTGTTTTTGTAAAATTCACCACCCAAAAAAGTGACTATGGGCAAGAACTCTTCTGCAGTGCGATAGCCTTTAAAAGCTTGTAATGGATTTAAAGCTTTGTCCAGCACTATGTAGGTGGGATAACTCAGTTGATTATTCAAAAATGCCGCAGCCAACTCGTTATAACCACGTCTGCCACTAGCTACGTATTTAAAGGAATAACCGCGATAATTTACAGTATCTCGTTCCTCTCCATTGAACTTTACAGCGTAATAATTCTCATTGATATAGCTTACAAAAGCGGGATCTTTGAACGTACTTTTATCCATACGCTTGCACCATCCGCACCAATTGGTGTAAACATCAATAAAGACTGGGCGTGGCTCTTGAGCTACGGCCGCCTCTACTTCTTCTATGGAGATCCATTGGATTTCTTCTTGGGTTTGTGCCGAGACAACTCCGACTAAAAAAACCAATAAAACACTGATAAATAAACGCTTCATTGGGCTAAAAATAGCAAATCACAAGGGAATAAAAAATTCAATCCTTGTCCATAAAGAGCTCTTGCTTGAGATCTGAGATCCTGTATGTGACCGTATCGATGTGACGACCTTCCGGAAACTGTTTGGCATAAGCTTCATAATACGGGAGCACTATGCTCTTGTCATCATAACGATTATCTGCAGCAACGGCCAACTGATACTTGGCCAATTCATTCTGGGCATTTTCTGCCAAGGCTTGTCGTAAAGACTCCATTACGGCCTTGTAATTGCCTTCTCGGTTGTAGGTGATGGCAAGGGTTAAAAAATGGTTGTCCAGCGGTTTGTCTAAAAGTCCGATAGCAATATTGATATGCCTGCGCGCTTTTTCGGGTTCGTTCAAACCGAGGTAAACCGTGCTTAGTGTATAATGCCAATTGGAGTTTTGATCGTCGTACTGATTGATCAGAATTTTGAATTGCTCTAAGGCAGGTTCATATTGGTAAGTTCTGGAGTAGCTATTGGCTAAGTATTCGCGTTGTTGCACACTAATAGTGGCAATAGAATCTAAGAGTTCAAAACTGGCTATAGCATCGTGATAGCGCTTAGTCACATACTGTTTGATGCCCTGTAATTGCAAGAGTTTTGTGTTATTCGGACTTTGTTTAAGCCCAGCAACCAAGAGGGTGTCCACAGCCTCATATTGCCTTTTTTCCAAGAGTTCTTTAGCCAGTTGATACCGAGCGTTCATGTATTGATCGTTCAAGGCTAAAGCTCGCGCCAATAATGGAATCGCCGTGGAATCTTCAGCAGCCAATCGAACCATCCCCAATTGATAATAAGCACTAGCATTGGTGGAATCTCGCTGGATCAACTCTTCAAAAACCACTTCTGCCAAAGACATACGTCCTGTGGCCCTCAAAAGCGATCCGTATGCGAATCCCAAAGCGGGATTTTCAGGATTATCCTCATAAGCATTTCCGTAATAGACTAAGGCCGTCGCGGTGTTTCCCATAGCGCGATAAGCCTTGGCCAAAGGAAGATTGGCTTGAGAGATGGGTAGCTTTTCATAAGCCTTAATGGCTTGGAGGTATTGGCCTTGGGCCATCAAACTGTCTCCAACGACCAAAGCCGAAGACTGAGCTCCGGCTTTGATGCAAATCATTACGAGTATATAAAAGAAGTATCTATTCAGCAACATGAAATACTATAGGCAAGGAATACAAAACACCTACTGGCTCTCCATTTTGTTCTCCTGGCGTCATTGTAGGTAAGGTACTAAGAACACGATTGGTTTCATCTGCAAGTCCTTGATGTGGAGCGCGTGATTTAATATCTACAATCTGTCCATTAACGTCAACTTTAAAAATAGCCGCTATACGCATAGTTCCTGTTAAACCTAGGCTTTCTGGCAAGTCCTTGTTAAAAGCGTCATTGACAAACATGGATAGTTTTTGGCTGAAACAAGCCTTAAGCTCCTCATTAGTACCGCTGCATCCTGGATAAATTGGCACACGATCAACCGCTGCAAAAGGTACGGGATCTCCATCTTGTAGATTTTGGTACTCTATAACCTGACGTCCTTCTACCACTTTACCTTCGGTCTCGGCTAGATACTCTCCGACAGATTCATAGACCTTGTCTCCATCTTTAGCGGGCGTGGCTAAGAATTCCAAAGCTCTGCGCTCGTCTTCTGTTAGGTTTCCTTGAGCCATGATGGCTTCAGAGAGTTCCTCAATTTTAGTCATCACATCCGTGTCTGATGATTTCGCCGCTGCATCTGCAGAGGCTACAGGATTTTCCTGAGAACAGGAGGTATAAACAACCATTACGGCCAATAAAGGCAATAAGAGGGCAAACTTGAGCAATTTAGATCTGCTAGATCTTGATTTTTGTAACATACTGATTCGTTTTTTGATTAATGAATGATTAAAAAATGTATTGATGAATGAGACATTTTCAGTTTGAAAAACTTGAGATAAAAGCTGCTGATAATAGGCGCTCTTACCTTTGCTGGCGGCCACCTCAGCATCGGCCATAAATTCTTGTAGACTCGTCATGCGAGATTGATAGAGATAGACCAAAGGGTTGAACCAAAACACAATCCGCAGAACTTCAAAAAAGAGTTGATCCAAGGTATGACGTTGGCGCACGTGGACTTGTTCGTGTTGGAGGATCATTTCACGCTGTTCCGCAGCGAGATCAGCTCCTAAATAAACGGTTCTCCAAAAAGAAAAGGCCGATTTGCTGTTGGGCAATACTACTAAGTCAAAGTCTTGCAATCGGGTCATTTGACCCTGACGACGCAAACGTAGGATCTTGACCAATTTAATCGCAAACCAAACACCCATAACGAGTGCTCCAACTTGCCAGAGTAATTCCCAAGGAAAAACAAAGGTTTCTGGATTGGGTACAGTAGGCACAAAACCTTCGCCCCCAATAAACACCGCGGGCAGTTGCACCCTAAGTTCTGGACTGATTTGTTTCCCGATAGCTGCTATTTGAATGAAAGGCAGTACCAAACTCAAAGCAGCAGTACCTAAAAGATACCAACGGTTCCAATGGAAAAAGGTCTCCTTTTTTAAGAATAGATCGTAAACCAACAAAAACAGGAGCTGAAAGATCAGTGTTTGTATGATATAATGTGCCATTAGTCTTCTTTTTGAATTTCCTTCATTACCGCTTCCAGATCATCTATAGTCATGTCATTGTTCTTCATAAAGAAGGACACCATACTTTTAAAAGACCCTTGGAAGTAACCATCTCTAAGCTTTTTAAGGCTGTGCTTGCTATAGGTTTCCTTACTCACTTTAGGGAAATAAACATGCCCTCGCCCTTCTTTTCGGTAATCCACAAAGCCCTTGTTCTCCAGAATTCTAATGATGGTGGAAACCGTGTTATAGGCGGGTTTTGGCTCTGGGAGTTTCTCCAGTAAAGCGGCCACATTGGCTTCTTTGAGCTCCCAAAGGAGTTGCATGAGATCTTCTTCTGCTTTTGTGAGTTGTTTCATTTTAGTGTTTTTCTGGATTCAAATATAACTAAATATTTAGTTTAAACTAATTTTTTAGTTAAAAAAGATTGTAACAAGTCTCAATGGCCCGCGTCCAATGGGTATATGTTAGACATCTTTTTAGTAATTCTGGGGCTTTTACTTTGCTTCGGAGGTATTGTAGGCAGTGTACTGCCTGTTTTGCCTGGCCCCCCGATCTCTTGGCTGGGCTTGTTGATGCTTTTTTTAACCTCAGTAATCCCTGTTAACTATTGGTTCTTGGGCATCACCCTTGTGGTAGCCATTTTAATGGTAGTCCTTGATTATGTTATCCCAGCCATAGGTACCAAACGCTTTGGCGGCAGCCGAGCCGGTGCCATCGGCACCACTGTTGGACTTGTTGTTGGGCTCATAGCTCCTATTCCCTTTGGAGTATTGATAGGACCTTTTGTGGGTGCTTTTATAGGTGAGATCGCCTTTAATCAAACTGAATCCAATCAGGCTTTGAAGGCCGCCTTTGGTTCTTTTCTCGGGTTTTTAGCTTCTACCTTTATGAAATTGGTGGTGTGTTTTATCTACTTGGGATTCTATATTAACTACGTGTACACCTACTTTGATGGTTTCTTTTAGTACCAGGCTATATGTTGGTCTAGCGGATTGCGCTCCCAAGGCTCGGGCAAATCGCCCTTTAAATATCCCATATAAAAGAAACCCACACATTTTTCACCTTCTGCAAGGTCAATGAACTCGTTCATATATTGCATCAAAGCTGGAGACGACCAATAACCTCCTATACCCTTATCTGTACAAGACAGCCACAAATTTTGCACAGCCATGGCTGTAGCGGCCAATTCTTCCCAATAGGGTACGCGCTGGTCTGGATCCTCTTGAACACAGATGGCAATGACACAAGCAGCATCCGAGGGTTTCTTGCGGATCTTCGCTTCCTTGAATTCTGAGTAATTGCTAATGGTATGACGGTATTTCAAAGCTAAAAATTCTCCTAACTCTGCCCTTTTCTGCTCCGAATGGAAAACTTTGAAACGCCAGGGTTGTGTCTTGCGGTGGGTTGGCGCTTGGTGCGCGGCCATTAACAATTCTTCTAAGGTTTCTTTGGCGATAGGCTTATCGGCGTACAAGGCTGGATATACGGATCTGCGTTTGTGAATGAGGTCTTGGATCATAGGCTTTTATTGATACTTCAAAGCTAAATAATTCTATCGTTCTTAATAGTTTCCATTTCTTAATTAAAAGTTAAACTATTGCTGCTTGATAGTATTACTATTATTTTTGCGACGTATTATTTCAGATATGGAGAGATTATTTTCAAACTTAACGATCACGGTGCACCCAAAGATCTATCTAAAAGACCCTGAGTCCTCAGATTTGGGCCTTCGGATCATTGAGCACAGTATTCTTTTGGTAGATGAGATCGGTTTTGAAGCTTTTACCTTCAAAAAGCTCGGTCAACGTATCGGCTCTAATGAGAGCTCTATTTACCGCTACTTTGAGAACAAGCACAAATTGCTGTTGTATTTAACCAACTGGTATTGGGGTTGGCTGGAGTACAAATTGGTTATGGAAACCTATAGCATTAATAGCCCAGAAGACAAGCTCAAACAAGCCTTGGAAGTAATCACACGTCCGGTAGAAACAGATTCCAGCTTTTCACATATTGATGAGGTTAAACTAGGACAGATCGTTGTGAATGAGTTTTCAAAGAGTTACCTCACTAAAGAGGTTGATGACGAGAACAAGGAAGGTTATTTTGCCATATACAAGCGTTTGATCCACCGCGTACGCGATATGATCTTAGAATCTTGTCCAGATTATAAACATCCGGCGAGTTTGGCCAGTACAGTTGTAGACGGCGCACTGCATCAACATTTTTTGATGGATCACTTTACCTCAATTACAGATTGCAAAAAAAGCAGTCCCCCAACAGTTTTCTTTAAACATTTGGTTTTAAACACATTAAACATAGACGCATGAGTCAAAAAATAATATACACCCCCTGGAAGCGGCTCACCGAGATGCTCGAATTGGACCGCAAAGATGTACTCCAAGTGTTCTATTATGCGATCTTCGCTGGAGCCGTGAGTTTATCCTTGCCGTTGGGAATTCAGGCCATCATTAACTTGATTCAAGGAGCCCAGATCAGTTCTTCGTGGATCGTACTGGTGATTTTGGTAACCTTAGGTACGGCCTTTGTAGGAGCCCTCCAGCTGATGCAGTTCCGCATCATTGAGAACATTCAGCAGAAGATCTTTACCCGTGCTTCTTTTGAATTCGCCTATAGATTCCCTAAGATTCAATTGAGTGAACTCAGAAACTACTATCCGCCAGAGCTGGCCAACCGTTTCTTTGATACCCTAACGGTTCAAAAAGGACTCTCTAAGATATTAGTAGATTTCCCTGCTGCACTTTTGCAAATCATCTTTGGATTGTTACTGCTTTCACTCTACCACCCGTTCTTTATTGCTTACGGTATTTTGCTGTTGCTCTTCCTTTACCTACTCTTTAGAGTGACTGCGATGCGCGGAATGAGCAGTAGTTTGGAAGAGTCTAAGAACAAGTATAAAGTAGCGCATTGGATTCAGGAAGTAGCCCGCACCGTAGTGAGCTTTAAACTCTCTGGAAAAACGAGTTTGGCCTTGAGAAAGAACGACAATTTGGTTGTTGACTATATAGGTGCTCGTGAAAAACACTTTAAGGTCTTGGTGATCCAATTCATTCAGTTGATCGGTTTTAAAGTATTGGTAACTGCTGGATTGCTATTGATCGGTGGTATACTGGTACTGAATCAGGAGATGAATATCGGGCAGTTTGTAGCTGCGGAGATCATCATCATTATCGTGATCAACTCCGTAGAAAAACTCATCACAGGTCTAGAAACCATCTATGATGTTTTGACTTCTTTGGAGAAGATCGGGCAAGTAGTAGATAAGGAGCTGGAGCCGCAAGAAGGAGACGTTTCTTTCTTGAGTTCAGATCATCTTGATATTGAATTAAGAGAGATCGGCCTCACCGTTCCAGGCAAAAAACTACCGATTCTCAAAGACATCAATCTGAACTTAAAACCTGGGGGCAGAATTTGGATCAACGGTGAGAACGGCAGCGGTAAAACAACCTTGTTGCGTGTGATCTCTGGAATCATCCCACCGACCAACGGACAGATGTTTGTCAACTCTGTAGCGCGCAGTGCCATTCACTTGAGCAAGTTCCGCGCCTTGGTAGGACAGACCTTGTCTGAAGAGTCTCCATTTGAAGGCACGCTGCTAGAGAACATCACTTTTGGAGATATGGACATTACCAGAGAACGTGTGAATTGGGCCATAGAAAATGCTGGCCTGATGGAATTCGTAAAGTCTTTGGACGATGGAATTGACACCGTGCTTTATCCTGAAGGACGTCAAATTCCACTCACCATTGGAAAGAAGATCCTTTTGGCACGGGCCATAGTACATGCGCCTAAGCTGCTCTTATTGAAAGATCCTTTAGATCATTTCAAAGCTGAGGAAGCCCGCAGATTACGCGCTTTCCTAACCGATAAATCCCACCCTTGGACCCTGATCGTTGTAAGTCAGGATGAGGAATGGGGAGAATTTTGTGACACAACCCTCACCATGGAAAAAGGTGCTATTAAATAGAAGATCATGTTAAACATCTCTCAAGAAAAACTCAATCAGAAAGTTTCTTTGGACAAGTACAAAGCAGCCGGCCTGGTTTTTCACAAAAGGCACTTTAAGTACTTCAACAGATTCCTAAAGATCTTTGCCGTTATCTTTTTAGTGGTCATGTTCTTGCCATGGACGCAAAACGTTTCAGGAAATGGTTTCCTGACGACTTTGGCTCCAGAGGTTCGGCCACAGACCATACAGTCACCCATTCCGGGGACCGTAGCCAAATGGTACGTACAGGAAGGTGATTTTGTAAAGAAAGGTGATACGATCCTTCACATCACAGAGATCAAAAGTGAATACTTTGACCCAGAGTATTTGGCCCGTACCGGACGCCAGATCGATGCGAAATCCTTGTCATCAGAAAGTTATGAAAGCAAGGTACAAGCTTTGGAAGGTCAAATTGCTGCGCTTTATCAAGAGCGCGGTTTAAAAACCCAGCAGGCTCAAATCAAGATCCAACAGAACCAGTTTAAAGTAACTAGTGACAGCGTTGATCTAATCGCAGCGCGCATCAATGACAGTATTGCCATTGCTCAGTTCAAACGATCCGAAAGTCTTTTGGCAGAAGGTCTTAAGTCAAGAACGCAGTTGGAAGACAAGCGTCAAAAAGCTCAGGAAACTGCAGCCAAGCTTGTAGCACAGCAAAACAAGCTGTTGGCCAGCCGCAATGAACTGATCAATTCGCGAATCGAACTCAATAGAATTCAGGCAGAATACGCAGATAAACTCGCCAAGGCGGAGAGTGATAAGTTTACGGCAGCCTCGAGCAAATTCAGTACGGACGCTGAAGTTGCTAAGCTAGAGTCGCAGTATGCGAGTTTTGAGGTCCGTTCTGGACTCTATTATATCAAAGCTCCACAAGACGGATACATCAACCGCGCCATTGTAGGTGGAGTTGGCGAAACCATCAAAGAAGGGGATCCGATCATTCGCATCATGCCGAGTGGATTCAGCATGGCTATTGAAACTTATGTGAGCCCAATTGACATCCCGTTGATCCACGTTGGAGAGCAGGTACGCGTTCAGTTTGACGGATGGCCAGCGATCATCTTTAGTGGATGGCCTAATGTTTCTTACGGAACCTACGGCGGAGTTGTGGTGGCCATTGATACGTACATCAGTGACAACGGTAAATACCGCGTGCTGATTGCGCAAGATCCGAACGACCACGAGTGGCCCGAGGAACTGCGTATCGGCTCAGGAGCCTTTACCTTAGCCCTTTTGAATGATGTACCGATCTGGTTTGAACTCTGGCGACAGCTCAACGGGTTCCCACCAGACTACTATCTGCCAGAAGGCGCCGAAAAGAAAGAATCGACCAAAAAGAAGAAATAAGTAATGAAGCTAAGATTGCACCTATTGATCGCCTTGCTTTTGAGCATTAGCGGTTTGCAGGCACAAAGTGATACGCTTTTACTGAGCTACCGCGAGTATTTGGGGTATGTGAAGGAGTATCACCCATTGGCCAAACAGGCCAAGCTTGTGCTCAGCAATGCCGAGGCGGAATTGCTTAAAGCCCGTGGCGGGTTCGATCCGAAGATCGAGGTCGATTACGATCAAAAACAATTCAAAGGAGACGAGTATTACGACATTCTCAACGCTACTTTTAAAGTACCCACTTGGTATGGCATTGAGCTAAAAGCTGGTTTTGAAGAGAACGAAGGGATCTTTTTGAACCCAGAGCGAAACGTACCAGAAAATGGTTTGTACAACGCAGGACTTTCAGTCTCAGTGGCTCAAGGATTACTGATCGATGAGCGCCGCGCTCAATTGCGCCAGGCGAAGTTCTTTGTGGAGCAGTCCAAACAAGATCAGACCTTATTGGTCAACGAACTGCTTTACAAGGCCAGTGAGGCATACTTTGACTGGTTACAGGCCTACAAGCAGGTCTTGTTGCAACGTGAATTTCTGGGCAATGCTGAACAGCGTTTTAGAGGCGTTCGTTCCAGTGCGCTATTGGGAGATGTAGCGATTATTGATACCGTGGAGGCAAACATTCCCGTGCAAAACCGATCGTTACTGCTGGAGCAGGCACGAATCGCTTTGAACAATAAAAGACTCGCATTGAGTAACTATTTATGGATCTCTAACAACATTCCCATGGAAGTGCGGGAAGATGTTATTCCTGAGGAGACTTTGGAGGTTACTCTTACGCAAACCTTGGGTGTATCTCCCTTAAACACGGAGGAATTTGACCTGACCAATCACCCCAAGCTGCTTTCTCTACAATACAAGGGAGAAGCTTTAGAGGTGGATAGACAGTTCAAGGCCAATAATCTATTGCCGCGAATTGACCTGGAATTTAATGCCTTGAGCAGTACTCCAGACAGGACAGAGACCTTTAACAGCAACGATTATAAGTTTGGTATCAATGCCAGTTTCCCTTTGTTCTTAAGGAAAGAACGCGGTGCGCTGCGCATGGCCAAGTTTAAAATTCAAGACAACGAATTTGAGCAAGAGTTAGCACAGATCAATATTGCTAATAAGGTAGAAGCCTTGCAGCAAGAGCTGACCTCTTTGCGCCAGCAGATCAATATCAATGAAGATATGGTGAACTCCTATACCCAAATGCTCAACGCCGAGATCAGGAAGTTCAGCCTAGGAGAAAGCTCTGTCTTTTTGATCAACAGCCGCGAGCAAAAATTGGTTGAAGCGCGCGTCAAGCAAATCAAACTCGAACAAAAATACTATAGCGGATTCGCTAAGTTATTCCAGGCCTTAGGTATCACCGAGGTTGAGCTCTAATATAGTATTATCGACCCAAGGGGCGCTCATTGACTTCAACGGCCTCAAAGTCTCGAGGCAATGAAGCAGGAGGCTCAAAACCTCCCTGATCCGTTAGCGCTTGCATAAAGGCAATCAAGTGATCGATCTCCGCTTGTGTCAAACCCAAAGGATCGCTGGCTAGCGTTTGATGCTCCAAATCCATGCCGCTGCCGGCTCCTCCGCCTAAGTTGTAGAATTCCATTACCTCTTCCAAAGAGGTGAAAACACCGTTGTGCATATATGGGCCAGTCAGCGCTATATTCCTGAGGGTTGGTGTTTTAAAAGAATTGCTGTAGAAATCTGCTTTTTCCTTTTCGAGACCATTACCGCGTCTACCTATATCTGAATCTAAAACCCAAGGTTTTTGATTACTCATAGGGACGCCAAGGACCTCAGACTCCGACTCGTTGAACAAAGGCGGTACCGTTCCTGAAAACAAAGGCATAAAATGACAGGTGGCACAAGCAGCTTTTCCTGTAAACAGGTTGAAACCCTTGCGCTGTTCAGGAGTCAATGCCTTTGAGTCGCCTGCAAAGAAACGATCCAAAGCAGAATCATACCGATTGAGCTTCATGACATAAGCAGCCAAGGCGTAGTCAATATTGTTAATGCGCAGGCCTTTAGCTTGCTCGGGGAAGGCTTCTGCAAATAATTTGCGATAAGTTGGACTACTGCTGAGTTTGTTGAGAATATCGCGGTAGTTGGTATCAAATTCATCCTGACTCAACACCACGTGTTCAAATTGATCCTCGAGGCGTTTGGCACGTAGATCGTGAAAATAACCTGTGGCATAGATCGCGTAATTCAATGTAAGCGCATTGCGCTTAAGCGGTTCCCCTTGGTTGGACAAACTCTTAGGCATTCCGTCTGTAAATGCTCTTTTAGGATTGTGACAACTGGCGCACGACATTGCATTGTCTGCAGAAAGTACAGGATCGTAAAAAAGGAGTTTTCCCAAAGCCGCTCTTTGATCAAAAAGGCTGTCATTGGGTACACTGGAGTAGTAAAACGGATCCAGCAAGTTTGGACTGAATAGATTGGTGGCCTCGTAATTAACAGCAGGTAAATAGCGGCTCACTTCTTCAATGGTCTCGTACCCTAAACTCAGGTGAATCTCCAGTAATAATTTGTAGATGGGATTGGCTACCTCATCCAAAAAGCGCAATCGATCGAAACGCTCAAAATCTCCTTTATCAGTCTTGGATATCCCTTTGTCAAAAAGCTTGGATAATTGATCCCACAAAACTTGTTGATTAATGTTCTGCAATTCACTTTGATAGTAGGCTGAATAGCTCTTCAAACTTTGTAAAACTTGATGGGCATCCCCAATACCCATTAAAGTTCCTGGAGTATCAAAACCTGTTATTCCCAAAGTCATTAAACGGAGCATGGCCTGTCTGCTCGATTCAAAAAATTGACGATCTGTAAACTTTCTGGAAGTGAGAAATTTGGTGAGAATCTCCGTGTTCTTTAGAAGTAATGCGGTTTGTTCTTGCAAGGCTTCTATATCCAACGCAGCGGCTCCCATAAGCTCGTCAATGACCTGTAAACCTTTTGGCTCTAGGACCACATGCTCGGCTACTTTGGGCTCTAATTTAGGAAGAGGTGCCCCGTTGATGTTGCGGTCCACAGCTTCCTTATCGAGGTATTCAAGCATGAATTCAATTTGCTTGTAACTGCCTCTTAATTTTTTATAATCCCTTTGCAAAGCAAGGGTATCACCCTTTTGGGCAAATTGGTCAAAACTAGTGGTTTGAGCCTTCCAGTATTGAAGTTCTTCTTGGAATTTTTGATTTAAGAAGCCAATAGCTTTTGCTCTATAATTGTCCGCTTTGTTAATATGAGGCTTGCTGGCAGATATCAGCAATACAGTAAGCAGAATACTTACCAATAGGAGAAGATTATCAGATCGAAATAAACGAATAAATCTTTTGAGCATAATAACAATCATTTTGAGGTACGCTTTGGCAGTTCAAGTCAACTGCTGAAATTATCATTGATTTCCAAGCCGGAGACCATACAGCCTCCGGTGCTTGGAATCAACTTGAAAAAAATTACTTGATTAGTAATTTCTTAGTTTCTCCTTCTGAAGTCTTCAATAGATAAGTTCCAGTAGAGAATCCTGCGATGTCGATAGAACGCACATCGCGATATACGGCAACACGACGCCCAGTGATGTCGTAAAGAGCAACATCAGCAACTTGGTTGAAGTAAACAATACGCTCTGTTGGGTTTGGATAGATGATAAACTCGTCAGTGTCTAAATCAAACTCTGGTGCAGCCAAAGTTTCCAAAGCTCCTGAATCATCAAAACCAGTAATGGCGAAGGTCAAAGAGTTGTTGTATGGGAAAGGGTTAGAAGTGTCTGGGTGTTGAGAGTTAACCAATACAGACTTTCCATCAGCAGTTCCAACAGCTCCAGTGATCTCGGCTCCGCGAGGAGTCTGAGTCAAACGGATCAAATCGTCTAAAGTTGGACTGGCAATATCCAAATCCAAAACATACATCTCACACATACGATCGTCTGGGTACTCCAGAGGCGTACGTCCAAAAGAAGTTCCGTTAAGGTCTTCTTGGATCAATAGGTAACGCTTGTCTTCACCAGCAACGTTTGTGTAAAGGATGCTAAGTCCATCAGGGTTAGACAGGTGCTTGTTTGGGTAATCTGCCACAGCAGGAGAAGTCTCAAAGTAAGGTCCACCTTCCATGAAAACAGTCACCTCTTGTGTTGCTGGATCGTATTCTAGAATACGTCCGTAGTAATCCCAGTAAGCCGCATCGTCAGGTCCAGTAGCACCTTGAGCAATAGCTCTAGCGATGTGGTGTGGTGCGTAAACGGCTCCAGCAGCAGCCTCATCAGCCCAGCGAGAAGCAGGATTATCACGACCCGTCTCAGTCATATATACTTTTCCAGTTTCTTTGTCTAGAGTTACCCACTCCAAACGGTTGAACATAGTAGCTCCACCAGAAACAGCCTCTGCAGCAAACTCAAGCATTTTGTCAAAATCGTTAGAATCGATCTCAACCCATGGATCTCCACCGGCATCGTGCTTGAATACATAAAGTGTTCCTTGCGTAAAGTCTCCAGCTTCATCAGCAACAAACTTGGTAAAGAAACCAGGAGTAGCATCTGCTCCTAAGTAAACCGTTCTGTTGTCTACCGCAACGGCACCACCTTCAAACGGCTGACGCCCCCAGTTGTATTGCTTACGGATAGCCTTGGCTTCACGAGGATCGATCTCAACCATCCAGTTGAAGTTTTGATACTTCTGAATGGTTTGGAAGTTGGCCATCTCGAATTCCGTATACTTAATGGTATAGTCAGAAATGTCACGAACACCAGTTCCGTCTAGGAAAATACTCGCATTGTCCGAACGGAACCACTCCTCTGCGGTCCAGATACGTCCGTCTACAACAGAAGTAATACCTCCACAGTTCATCCCAGTCTCTCCAACGTTAGAAAAGTCTACGTTAAAGAATTCTCCACTACGTCCGTCAGAGAGTGTTTGTGGAATAATGTAAAGGGTGTCGTCTGATGGGTTACGTCCTAAAAGGAAGGCCGTCATTCCACCTCCATCACCGATCTTATCGTCGGCCAAAATACGCTCGTGGTTTACTGAAACCCATCCGATCGCGTTTGGATCATCTACACAATCTGTAGCAGAAAGTGGGGTAAATCCAATAAAGTCATGCCATTGTTTGGCAGGTACAGCTTCATTCTCTCCGGTTTGAACAAGGTCTTCACCTCCAACGAATAAAACTTGGTATTGAAAAGGAGAAGGAGGAATTACAACTTCTACAGCCTCCCAATCCGTCTCTACTGCGGCAGCAGGAAATTCACTTTGAGCCAAACCTAAGTTACTGAGAACAAGGGCCATGAGGCTAAGTACTTTTAATTTCATCTGTTTGATTTTTAGTTATTAAGGGTTAAATGAACACCCTAAACTTAGCTTGGCTTTGTTAGGAAATTCTGAAGAGAATTTGAATAAAGGATTAGCCTTGTGTTAAGCGGATTAATCTTTGATTAGCAGAATCGACTTTGTTTAATTCCAGAATTAACTTTTTATTTAAACCACGGTCTTCTGGTTTTTCCGTACTACAAGTGAAAGGCCTTGACAGGCCTCACTTTGTTCATGCCAAACCCTCTAAAGAAAATGTTAAGCGAAGATTCCTACCTGACTATTTAGAGCAGGTCTAAATAGCAAATCGTCTGTTATCGACTTGTATTTTTGAGCAGTAGAAAGGGAAGTCCTTCTTGCATCCACCTTTGGACGTAACCCAATTTTGGCACCACCTCAAAGGCCAAAGAGCCCATTAATAGGTCAAGATCGCCATCGCTGTCGTAATCAGCTGCATCCATAACCACCCAACGCCCAGCATTTGCAATGTCCAAACCGTGAGGCTCAAAGACATTTTCCTTTTGTTCAAAGTATACAAAGCTCTCCTGAGGACTGTTGACCCAATCCGGGAAGAACGCAATAGCGGCAATGTCTTTGTCGCCATCTAAATCGAAATCGGCAACAACAGCATTATAGGCGCCGTTTAGATGTTCAAAAACCTGTTGTTTAAAACTATTATCTCCCTTATTTAAAAACACATAGACGCCATGCCAAGGTTTCATTAAAGGCTTGTAATCGGCATTATCTCCGGCGGTAAGAAGGATATCCAAATGACCATCGTCGTTGTAATCTATGAGATTCATAAAGCTAGATCCCATACTGGGTGAAAACTGAAGCACACGCTCACGAGTAAAATTGGCCTCGCCGTCATTGTAGAAAATATCGACCCCTTCATTCCCTTGAGCAAATAAGGCAACAATATCCAAGTGCCCATCGGCATTCATGTCACGAAAATAAGCTTTGATAGCCCCAGGTTCTGGGTGCAAAACCCGTCTGACATATCCCTGAGAACCTGCGCTAAGGTGCAGGCTAAGCTGACCGGTCCACTTTCCAAATTCGCTAATCACCATATCGTCAACCCCGTCACCATTGAGATCTGCGTAGTCCGTGTGAACAGGACGCTGAAGCCCCTTAACGGGTTGAACGGCTTGCCCTCCTTGCTTGGGTATGCGAATAATAGAACCCAAAGCCGCATCAGTCGGTGCAAATTTGCCCATAGAAGTCATCCAATAATCCTCTTGAGTTTCTCTAATCCATACTAGGCCTTCTTGTATAGTTGCAGTTTGTGTTAATGCTAAGTCAGCGGAGAAAACAGAGAATGAACGCGTATTAGCATCTCCTATATATATGGAACCTGACTCGTTGAAACTAGCTAAAGTTGTACTTGGAATTTGGACTTTTAGCTCTGGGCGCTTAACCTCGAATGGCAATTTTCCCAAAGTGAGTTGTTTAGGCTTCGGATAACTCAAGGTCTCTGGCGCATTGTTGAGATAATAGGTCTGTATGTCATTCCAGACACTATCTGGCATGGTCTGTCTGTCTGGAAACAAACCACTTGCTTCGAGTCTCTCGCCTCCCGCACCTTGTTCAAAAAATGAAGCACGAGTCAAGACTGAATCATAGCGACCAAACATAGCTGCCATTCTAGGAAGCATATAATTCTTCCAAGTATCGCGATCTAACAAAGTGGGTTCTGGAAAAGCGTGACAGCTAGCGCAATAAAGGGCTGCATATTTATGGCCATTTTCTGCCACCGATTTTTCCGAACCGTCCTTTTTCGCTTCTGTATAAGACGGGTCTTGTTTGCAGCTAATAGATAAGCAAACACATAGAAAGAGTAAACTGAGCTTAGCGGTCATAACTTCGGGATTCGTTTTCCCGAAATTCTACAATTATTACCAAGCCTAGGTTAGGAAATAGTTATAAAAAAAATCCGCTCGTTAAAGCGGATTTTTTATTAGGCTACTAAGGGTTTTCCTTTTAACCTTTTCTCTATTTTCTGTTTAATCACGGTGAGTCGCTTCATGAGTTCCATTAGCTTCGCATCGCGATTTTGTTTATAGACTTCATTCACTCCTAAAATCAGTTCCTTAACTTCTCGTGAGGCAAGAATACGTTCTGATGTTGTTTTGAAGGAGTGCTTACGTTGCTCGAATTCGAGCGCTTTATCAACTATATCCATTCGCAAAAATTATGTGCTTTTTAGACAGTTTAAATATGGGGCAAAATACTTAAACATAGGTTATTGTAATGCCATTACTTATTAACAATTCTTATAGTACAATCGCTTTCAATAATCACGACTGCACCGGTTTATTGTCAACAAATAAGTCGTAACAACTATCTCCCAGTTACCTCTATAAGCCCATTTTAACAAAGCTTAACACCTCTTTTCTTAATTTTGTTTAATATTTTACTATTTTCATTAAACAAAAAATGAAAAGCTATGATACGGACTTATTTAAAATACGGGGGTGCGATCGCCCTAGCACTGATCGCCTATTTTTTAACCATGAAATTATTGGGGTGGCATGAATATCCTGCCCTGAGTATCTTCAACGGTGTTATCTATGGAGCCGGAATCCTAAAAGCCATGCAAGTGTTCAAGCAAGGAAGTTCTCGCTTCACCTATGCAGACGGATGGCAGATTGGATTCTTAAGTGGAACCGTCGCGACCTTAATCTTTACAGGCTTTATGGGCTTTTATATGTTTGAACTCAACACAGAATTTGCCAACGCAGTTCTAGGCAATTGGGGAATTACCTATACCAATGGTGTTGTGGTGATGATGCTTTCCACAGTACTTATGGGAATGTCAACTGCCATTGTGCTATCACTGACCTTTATGCAACTGCTCAAGCCCACACTAAATCCAAAAGGAATTAACGCCTAGAACAAACAAATAGAATTGAAACCCCTGTTAGTCAGGGGTTTTTCCTATCCATAAGTTAAGGGTCTGGTTCAAAAAAATATTTAAATTGTGCCAAATCCTGAATGTGAAACGCATACTGTTACACATACTTCTGGCGAGCTCCCTCTATTGCTGGTCCCAATCAACCGATCGGATCAGCTTTAGTCATTTGACCGTAAATGACGGTCTTTCTCAAAACAGCGTAGTCCACATTGACCAAGATTCTTCGGGCTATATGTGGTTTGCCACTCAAGATGGATTGAACCGCTATGACGGCAGGCAATTCAAGACTTACCCCTTACAATTTGAAGATATTACTCAAGACCGATACAGCCTCTTAGGGCAATTGAGTTTTGGACCCAACGACGAGATTTATGCCCTGGCCAAAGGTGGGGTATTGTATAAATATTCACCGACACGGGATGAATTTGATAATGAGGAAGCGATTGAAGATCTAAGTTGCATACACTTAGATGCTGATGGCAAACTATGGATGGGTACTACGCAAGGGGAATTATATTACAAAACAACTTACATACAAGATCCCATTCGACTGCCTGGGTCCTATTTTATCACTAGAATTAAAACCATAAAGGATGAAATTTGGGCAAGCTCAGATAATTCCATCTACACCGTAGATCAAAAAAACAAGTCTGGTCAATGGCTTCTATCGCTACAAGATCAAGACGCCTTGATCAATGATTTTGAGATGGACAGCAGTGGGAATTTATGGGTATCCACGTATAATAATGGGGTGTATTTTAAAACTGAAGACGGTGCTATAAGGCTGGCTTCAGAAGTATTCGAAGGGTTTGAACTTCCTGAGGGCATCAAATTAGAGCGTATGCTCATTGACAGCAATGACAATGTTTGGTTAGCTACTTATGGCCAGGGTGTGTATTTATGGAATTCGAAGGCTGAGCAACTGCGCCATTTCTTGCCCGTAAATTATGACCCAAACTCACTAAACTACCGCGACGTGATCTCCTTATATGAAGATCATACGGGTATTGTTTGGTTGGGTACCGACGGCGGAGGCTTGAATTACTACGACAAGGATTTATTGAAGTTTGATGGCATTGTACAATCCGAAGCTCCGCGTTTTGCAAATATTGACGTTTGCCGAGCGATAGCGGTAGATCAAACCGGACGTATTTGGATCGGCACTTCTGGGAAGGGGCTTACTGCCTACCATCCGCAGCAAAAAAAATACAACGGATATAAAACAGAATTCAACAGATCCAAGGGACTTCCCTCAGATCGAGTGATGAGTCTTTTAGCTATTGAAAACCGTCTATTTATAGGTTTCCAAGAGGCTGGTTTGGCCCTACTTGATTTGAACAATCCCCAGCGGGGCTTTAATTGGTTGAGTGATCCACGGAATCCAAAACTTGAGATCGGCACCATATGGAGCATTGTGCAAAACGGTTCCAATGAGCAGTTATGGCTTGCGACTCGAGAACAAGGCTTAATACTGGTAGATTTTCAAGGCGAGATTTTGGAGCAATACACTCATGACCCTCAAGATCCGCAAAGCCTTCCGGAGGATAATGTCAGGGCCATCCAGCTCACGGAGCAAGGCGAACTCTGGATAGGCACAGAAAATGAAGGAGTGGCGCGTTTAAAAAATGGAGGAAATCACTTTGAACGCTATTACAGTCTGCGCTATGCCAATGTGAAATCAATCTACAGTCATGACGATCGCCTTTGGATAGGTACTAACGGTAATGGATTATTCAAGTTAGACCTCAATAGCAATACAGAAGCGCAGTTTACCACTGCAGATGGCCTACCCAATAACGTCATCTACGGAATTATTCCCGATGAAAACAACAATCTATGGCTGAGTTCCAATCGAGGCATTACCAAAGTGACACAAACGGAATTTGACTATCCCAACTTTGAAAGCTATACTATTTTTGATGGGTTGCAATCATTAGAATTCAACACGGGAGCACATTTTAGAGATGCTCAAAGCAATACACTGTATTTTGGTGGACTTCAAGGGGTAAACTGGTTCAAACCTCAGCAGATCAGAAAAAACAGTACGCCTCCAAAAACCACCATAGCCCAAATTGAACTACATCACCAACCCATCAGCCTTGAAAAAGACATGGAGTTTAAGGCCGATGACAACAGCTTCACCTTTCATTTTGCCAGTTTACATTTTGCCCAACCAGGTCGGAACGAATTTAAATACAAGTTGATCAATCATGACGAGGATTGGTCTGCACCCACTACCAACAATTTGATCAATTACACCAACCTTACAAAAGGCGACTATACCTTTCAAGTGATTTCCAGCAATTATGATGGGGTTTGGAACAACAAACCTTCTGAGTTTGCCTTTACCATTTTGCCAGCTTGGTATGAAAGTAATTTGGCCAAATTGCTTTATGTGATCTTTGGTCTGCTTTTGATATATGCCACCTACCGCTATTTCAAATGGCGTTGGCAGATGCAGTATCAGTTGGATCTAGAGCATCGAGAGGCAGAACGTCTCAAAGAATTAGATGAGTTAAAAACTAGATTGTACACCAACGTTGCCCATGAATTCAGAACGCCTTTAAGCTTAATAAGCGGTCCCATCAAACAACTGTTAAAGGCTAATAGTGATCAACCCGAACAGCGGGAATTACTGCAGATAGTTGACAACAACTCCCAAAGAGTAGTTTCTCTTGCTGATGAACTTTTGGAACTTTCTCGTTTAAAGGATGGCGCGGTACGCTTGAATATCAAACCTCACGATCTGGATGCGCAATTGCATGATTTGATCATACCTTTTAAAGGTCATTCTGGACGTGAACAAGTAAGCTTAGAACACCGGCTAGATACCTTTGGAATGCAGGCCTATGACAGTGATGTTCTGAGCAAGATCATACTCAATCTCTTGAGCAACGCCTTTAAATACGCCAAACAAGGAACTACTATTCAAGTGGTTGCTAAACATCAGGACAATCAACTTCATTTTGAGATTGAAAATCAATCCGAAAGAATAAACCAACAAAATATCGAGAAGCTCTTTGAGCGCCATCATCGGGAACACGACGAGCTACCAGGATCTGGAATTGGCCTGTCACTCTTAAAAGAACTGGTTGAACTCACCCAAGGCTCAGTCAGTGCAACAACTACAACAAATAACGGGGTGCAATTTCGTGTTGTAATGCCCTTAACACCAACTGCTCAAATCCCAAAAGAGCAAACAGAAATTCAGACTTCTTTGCTGAAACAGAAAACAAACAAAGAAGCTCCGGTCATATTAATTGCTGAAGACGATCGCGAACTCCTTGGCTACACAGCCTCCCTCTTTGAAAAACAAGGATTTGAAGTCATAACGGTCAACAATGGAAATGATGCCATCACTTTAGGCATTGAGAAGATCCCTGATTTAGTGCTATCTGATATTCGTATGCCCGGTCAGGACGGTCTACAAGTTCTGGCAGCCTTAAAGGCCAATGAAAAAACCAATCACATTCCAGTATTTATGCTAACGGCGCAAGCAGGCGCTGATGATAAATTGGCAGGATTGGAACTTCAGGCAGACGCTTATATCACCAAACCTTTTGATCCGCAGTTGTTATTACAACAAGTTAAGAACGAGCTGAATGCCATTGAAAGGCTCCGTGAAAAATTCCAATCCAAAGGGCGTTTAACGAAAAGCCCAACAGCGCCACGAGGATCTCAGCAACAGTTTGTAAACAGACTCAGTGAACTTTTAAAAAAGAACCTTACCCAGCCAGACTTTAACGCTGCTAAACTTGCTGAAGATCTGGGTATGAGCAGAATGCAATTGCACCGAAAACTCAAGGCTGTGACTGGAGTATCTGCCCAAGAGTTATTACTCAGCGAACGTTTGGGGATGGCTCATGATCTACTTTCACAAAGCGACCTCAATGTTTCAGAGATTGCTTACAGTTGTGGCTTCAATACTCCATCCTATTTTAGTCGTTGTTTTAAGGAGAAATTCGGCTCCACACCCGCTGAATACCGCAAAAAATAAGGTTTTGATACGTTTGTTACCTTCTTTGTTACATCTGTGATACTTCACATTTAGTTGCTGACCTAGCTTTGTCCCAATCAAAGTTAACAACGCAATGAAACAAACGCTCAAACGCATCTTATCAGGATTAGGCCTTTTGCTGATCGTATTGCTTTTGATTGGCTTTGTAAAACAATCAAGCTACAATGCTTCTGTGGAGAAGAACTATCCAGCAACTGGAAGTTTTGCTGACATTGGCTACAATAAAATCCATTATAAATACGACGGATCGGGTGCAGTGACCTATGTGCTGATAGCAGGCTTGGGAGAAAGTATGCAAACTTGGGAATCTTTAGCGGTTCCTTTAAAGGAGCGCGGACGTGTTTTTAGATACGATAGATCTGGATTGGGTCACAGCGAAGTTGGTGCAATGCCGCGATCTGTAGAAGTTATGGCCACAGAACTTAAAGCTGTTTTGGATGTGGAGCAGATCCCAGGTCCTTATATATTTATAGGCCATTCCGCTGGAGGATTTTTGGCCCGCTATTACGCTAAAAAATATCCTGAAGATATCTTGGGATTGTATCTAATAGACCCCTACCAAGAAACAGGACGTGAAGAGACTGAGTCTTGGCCATTGAGTTATCGATTGCACAATTGGTCGCTTCGGAATTTATCCTGGAGTAGCATTCCTTATTATTCCTTGCCACAACCTCCACACCCCATTTACAAAACTGCAAAGTGCATCAGAACATATGGTTTGGAGGCGTATTCAGAAGAGCAATCTTTGGATGAATTTGCCAATTTAGATCACGGGCAATCCACCCTCCCAATTTATTTGATCTCAGCACAAAAGCAAGACAATCCTTATGCCGCGATGAATTTACGCTGGCATAAGATGATCATGGAAAAATATAAGAATCCAATCAACAAACATTTAATCGTTCAAAGTGGTCATCACGTTCATATTGAGAATCCGCAATACGTTCTGGACTACTTGGATGAATTTCACAATGCACTAGCTAACACTAGCAAGTAATTATGAGTTGGTGATCTAACTCGTTTTAAGAGGCCCTAGCTGTGGGGAGTTTAGGGCCTTTTTTCCTCCCCATTACCCCACAATATTCCCCAATACGTTCCGGGTTTTAACCCGAAATAATTCAGGTAAAATCCTAAAGCTAAAAAGGGTTTTATATATCTGAATATCAATATTTTAGCATCATAATTTTTAATGATATTATCTAGATAAACAGCCCCCTAGCCCGCACTAAAACTGCGGAAGCCAAGACCTTTTGCCCCCACGCAAATACTTTAAAACCAATAACAATTAAACTATGAAAAGACTACTGTTTTTTACGGTGCTCAGTGTGATGTTCATCCTTAGTACCCAAGCACAAAGTCTGAGTCAGACCGTAATGGGAAATTCTGGCGCTACCCTAAGTGGAGGATCTGGAACCTTGAGCTTTACCCTAGGAGAACCTGTGATAGGTTCTATTTCTAGTGGAGCTACTCTGGACCAAGGCTTTTGGGCCGGAGCGATCCAAAACCTCATTCTTGATGTAGATGATTTCTCTCTGGAAGGATCCACCACTGTGTTTCCCAATCCGGTTCGTGACCAATTGAACTTGAGCTTCAACGAGCTTCAAGGCGAATGGTTCGATCTCAAACTTTACGATCTGAATGGAAGGCTGATCTTCTCGCAAGAGCTTCAAAACCTCAGCGGAGAAGCCTCCATCAGCATGAGTCAACTGCAAGCAGGTGTTTATCTGCTTCAAGTCAATCTGACTGAACAAGGCGGCTCTAAAACCTTTAAAATCATCAAACAATAAACTCGAAATCATGAAAACGAAATACACCTCTTTATCACTTTTAGCCGCTTTGGCTATCACGGCTGGCAGCTTCGCGCAGAGCGTAGAAGGAGTTGCCATCAACGCCTATCAAAAGATCACTGACAATCCAACTGAGACTATTAGCCAACCCGATGTTACTCCTAAAGTCCTAGCAGCCGCGGAACTCATCAACTATCAAGCTGTTGCTAGAGACGGGAGTGGCGATCTTATCATCAGTTCTCCTGTAACCGTTCAATTCCAGATCCGCGATGGCGCTGGAGGATCGGCTGTATTTACAGAAACTCATAACCCAAATACCGATGAGAACGGAGTTTTCTCCGTGCAATTGGGAAGTATTTCTGCTTTGGACGCGGTAAACTGGTTAGACATTGATGCCTATTTGGCCGTAAGTCTTGATGGAACCGGCGTAGGTGAAACACAAATTGGAAGCGTTGCAACGGCCCTTCACAGTAAGCAAAGTGGTCAAGTACTACTTTTTGGCTCTGGTACTACTAATCCAGATAAAATGATCGTGCAACACTCTCCGGGATTCCCAGGTTGGGGTATTGGTTATGCCGATGTGGGTGACGACGTGCAGTTTCTAGCTGGTGGCACCGTAAATGCCTCCATTGACCTTGCTACTGGTAACATGGAGACCAATGGTTTTGTGGAGATCGTACAAACAACAGATTCACCTCAGCTTAATCGCGTTTACGGAAATTCTATGGCAATCGCTTATGGGAGTATTGACTCCCTGGGAGGTATCTCTACCGGATATGGAATTGCCTCTGTAAACAACTCTGCCACGGGTGTCTACGAAATCACTCTGGATTTAGACTCTAATCCTACAAACACCGTTGTGACCATTACGCCGTTCACCATCGGGTTTGGAATTCCAGAAATTGCTGGATATGAAACCACCGGCGCCAACACCTTCACAGTTCGCATTCAAGATGCTTCAGGTTCGGCAAGAGACAGTGCCTTTACCTTTGTGGTATACGGTAATTAGATTAGCCTCATAATCTGCTCAAGCGCCCGCTCGGTAACCTTTGGTCTGCCGGCGGGTGTTTTTATTTTGATCCATAGCTGTTTGGTTTTCAGTCCTTATTACGACCAAAGAAAAAAAAGCAATGCAAAAGCTGATTGTTCTCTTAGGATTTATACTCCTGCCATCCACAGGTTTTGCCCAGACAGAGGATTTGTCGCAAAGCCGGGCTCACTATCAATACTTTTTAGACCTCTTTAGAACAGAAAACAGTAAGGATCAGGAGCGAGCTCTGCGCTTCATTGAGCAAAATTGGGATCCGAGTTTTGAGATCTTTGCCTTGGAAAGTCTGTATTTTTTAAATCAGCCTAAAAGCAAACTTAAACTGCTTTTGTTGTTGCAAAAAAGCAGTGGACAAAACATTGCTTACGATTATAACGCCTGGTTTGAATACCTCTGGAATAAACCAGAAAACTACAATGCAGACTATTATCAATTCAAAGCGATCTTGCATCGTAGTATCGACTTTCGATTTGCTGATTATTTTTTAGGACGATCCGATCAAAGTGAGATTCGCTTGGACGAAGTCCGTTGGGGTGGCGTTAAGCAAGACGGTATTCCTCCGCTGCGCAATCCTCAAATGATCCCAGCCGAGCAAGCCGATTATTTAGACGACAACAACATTGTTTTTGGAATCTCCATCAACGGAGACACCCGAGCCTACCCCAAACGAATTTTAGCCTGGCATGAAATGTTTACCGATACGGTAGGTGGGGTGCCCGTTGCAGGGGTTTACTGCACGCTTTGCGGCACAGTAATTCTTTACAAAACGCAGTATGAGGGCACCCAATACAATTTTGGAACCAGTGGCTTTTTATACCGATCCAACAAGCTGATGTATGACCAAAAGACACAATCGCTGTGGAATACGCTTTGGGGCAGACCAGTCATAGGTCCTTTAGTGGGCCAAGACATTCAATTGGAATACCTCAATGTGGTCACCACCACCTGGAAGCAATGGAAGCAAATGCATCCGGATACTCAAGTGCTTTCTACCAATACGGGCCACCGCAGAGATTATGGTGAAGGCGTGGCCTATAAAGATTACTTCGCTACGGACGAACTCATGTTTAACATCCCTCAAAACGATCGCAGACTCAGAAACAAACAAGAGATCCTAGCCCTTAGAGATCCATTGAATACGGAGGAGGTCGTTGCTATTTCCTCTAAATTTCTCAAACGAAACAGAATCTATTCGCTTAACTACAATGGTGAAAACCTGACCATTTTTACAGACAAGAGCGGCGCACACAGAGTGTATCGTACCCAGGGAGTTAGCTTTAAAGAGTACAACAAAACCGATGGAGCCATTGATTCCTCGGGAAATTATTGGACCCTTCATGAAGACCAACTCTACAATGAATTTACCGGTGAATCCCTAGCTTTAATGCCTGCCCATAATGCTTTTTGGTTTGGATTCAAGGCTGCTTTTCCAAACACCAAACTCATAAAGTAGGTTCACTTTGCGCATAAGATAAAACTGTTATCTTGTGCTTACTATGCAAGACCAACCTTCTACCGCCAAGAAATTTGGCACCTTTGGTGGTGTTTTCACCCCAACCTTATTGACCATTCTAGGGGTAATCATGTACCTGCGTATGGGATGGGTAGTTGGAAACGCCGGTTTACTCGGTGCTTGGTTAGTGATCATTATTTCTTTTCTGATCACCTTGTGCACAGCCCTCTCCATGTCTGCCATTACGACAAATATTAGAATAGGTGCAGGAGGAGCGTATGCGATTATTTCACAGTCCCTGGGCTTAGAAGTAGGTGGAAGTTTGGGCATACCACGCTATATTTCTCAGGGCTTAGCCGTTACTATGTATATCTTCGGATTTAGGGAGGGATGGCTCGGAATCTTCCCAGAACACAATGCCTTTCTGGTTGATGTCTGTGTCTTTGCTGGACTGGTCACCATAGCATATATAAGCGCCAATCTGGCCATAAAGATCCAGTTCATCATTATGGTTATCATTATAGCCTCACTAGTATCTATTGTACTCGCGGCTTATGACGGCTCGATGAGTATTCCCACCAGTGAAGCCTTGAGCTGGGGTAGCTTTAAGGGCTCCCCAGAAAACAACTTTAACGGCAGCAATTTTTGGCTGGTCTTTGCAGTTTTCTTCCCTGCGGCGACAGGAATTATGGCAGGAGCAAACATGTCTGGAGAGCTCAAAGATCCACGCTCTAGTATTCCTAAAGGTACTCTTTTGGCCATTGGCGTGAGTTTTGTGATCTATATGCTGCTCGCGTTTTGGTTGGCCCGATCAGCCTCAGAAACTGAATTGATCTCGAACTACAACATCATTATAGAAAAGGCCTATGTAGGTCCACTGATCATTGCAGGTATTTTAGGGGCGACTTTCTCCTCCGCCTTGGCTTCTTTGGTAGGCTCCTCTAGAATACTCTTTGCTATGGGAGAGCATCAGGTTTTGCCAAAGTCTAAATTCTTGGCAGGAACTTCCGCCAACGGACAGCCCAGAAATGCTATGGTAGTTACCGGGATATTGATCTTCGCTACTATGCTGTTGCGCAATCTGAATGCGGTGGCGCCCTTAGTGACCTTATTCTTTTTGGTGACTTATGCCATGATCAATATTGTGGTGATCATTGAACAAAATTTGGGATTGATCAGTTACCGCCCCTTGTTTAAAGTACAGCGCTGGATCCCTTGGCTGGGACTAATTTCCTCAGTGCTTGCGATGTTCATTATCAACCCGACCATTAGCTTAGTGACCATTGGAATTGTATTGGCGGTGTACTGGTACCTCTCTAGACAAAACTTAGAAACACCCTTTGAAGATGTGCGTTCAGGGCTCTTTGTCTCTTTTGCAGAGTGGGCCGCAAAGCACACCTGGGGCATGAAGAAAATGCAACAGCGCGCTTGGAAACCCAACCTTATGGTTCCTGTGCGCGACCTAACTGGGGCTCGTGGAAACTTTGACTTTCTGAGGAATATTGCACACCCTAAAGGCTCCATAAAACTCCTGGGAATTGAGCCTAGCTCTGAAGGAAGCCCTATGGGAGACGAATTGGAAAGCTTAGCACAATCGTTTCGAGATAAAGAAGTCTTTTCCAGCTGGACCATTATTAATACCACGGAGTTTGCCAAAGGGGTCAATTATGGAAATCAGGCTTTATTAGGAGCTTTCTTTAGACCGAATATTGTCTTTCTTAACTTGCAGGCTCATGATGATTATGAGACGGAATTGCGCCCCGTGATACGGGAGTGTATCCGTCTGGAAATTGGCTGTGTGGTGTATCAACAGCATCCAACTGCTCAACTTGGGCAACGCGATACCATAAATGTATGGTTGAGCGATCGCCGAGACAATTGGAATTTGGGTTGGGATATTGGCAACCTTGACCTCTCTACTTTATTGGCCTATAAACTGATGAAAAATTGGAATGCAAAGATCCGTTTGGTTATGGTTATTGCCGATGACGGACAACGCGAAAACGCAGAAGGCTTTATGCGTCAACTCATCAGCTTGGCGAGACTACCCGACACTCTTATGGAGATATTTGTGGGAAGTTTTAGAGATGTTTTGGCAGATGCGCCACGAGCAGATCTCAACATTTTTGGTATGGACGCCGACCTCCGCTTTGAATTTGTAAAGGAGATGACAGAAGCGACAAACTCTTCCTGTTTGTTCGTTAAAGACAGTGGACACGAGAGTATTTTGGCCTAAGGCTTCATTTTAAGGGAAATCAATCCTATCGCTGGCCCCAAAGCTAAAATCACATACACCGTTGTTGGATTGTACTGCAACAATAAATTGCTCAGCAATTGAATACTGACTATAGTTATTGCAAAGCCAACACAATTGACAATAGTAA
>NZ_CBFCWJ010000033.1:0-8003 GCF_965601605.1 Gilvibacter sp.
ATGGAAACAACAGTTTGCTGCAACAATTGCAAGACTCCATGGACGAACTCAAAGGACAGATCAACAGATTACAAGCAGATGAATAATCAAGGGCAAGGCTTTGAGCGCCTTATTGAATTTTTGCGAAAACTACAGGCAAACAACTCCAAAGCCTGGATGGATCAAAACCGCAAAGAGTATCAAAGTGTGCGTGATTATTATGTGGGTTGGTTAGATATGATGAATATCGAACTGGCTAAAATAGATCCCGATTATTACGACACTCCAGGTAAAAAGGCTATCAATCGAATCAACAATAATTTGATGTTTCATCCCAACCGACCCGTTTATAAGGATCACTTTGGAGCCGGACTGGACCAGCTCAGCAAACAAGGTGACTTTTATATTGAGATTAATACTGAAGATGTTTTTATAGGTGGAGGCTATTGGCATCCAGATCCCAAATCATTGCGCAGCATTCGTCAAGCCATTGATTATGATGGAGAGCGTTTACAAGCCATTTTAAACAAAACTACTTTTAAGAAGCAGTTTGGAGCGCTCATTGAAGCGGATTCGCTAACTCGCGCTCCTAAGGGGTTTGCGGAGGACCATCCGCAGATAGATCTATTGAAACGCAAAGCCTTTGCTGTGAGTTGTCAATTGCCTCACGAGTTACTTTATGATGATGCTTTTAATAAAGAGGTGATTCGTATTTATAAAGAGATGCTTCCCTTTAGACGCTATCTAAACCAAGCGGTTACCGTATAGCTCGTCAAGGTGTTTCATGATTGTTCTAGTAGCACCCGTATTGCTGTTGATATAGTGCTCACAGATCATACCCGTTTGCGAACGGAATTTAGGGTCTTCCAACATTTTGGTGATGATTTCTGTAAAGCCTTCGGCGGAGTTTATTGCGTAAAGGCCTGCCAGATCTAGCAGTTTAATCGCTTCTGGAAACGCGTCAAAATTTTGACCAATAATAATAGGAACTCCAAAAGTGGCGGGCTCTAATATATTGTGAAGTCCGGTTGACCCCATAGCTCCACCTACATAGGCGACATCGGCATAACTGTACACTTTGGTCAGGTATCCCACGGTATCTAAGATCAAGATTTGCGCTTTTTCCAGTTCCTCCATGGAAGCCTGAGTATAGCGCACTGCTTCTGTTCCCAGTTCTTGATCTAAACGCTCAATGCCTTTTGGATTCATGGAGTGCGGAGCAACAACTGTTTTAATACTGCGGCCGGTTTCGGATTTGAGGAATCCTTTAAAAACAGCTTCATCCTCGGGCCAACTACTTCCTATGACCAAAGTAGTTTTACCTTGACAAAAAGCCTCCATAAAATCCAAAGTGTTGTCTTGTTCAATCTGTCTGGAAACTCGGTCAAAGCGTGTATCGCCACTTTGAGTGATGTTTTCAAAACCGTGTTGTTGGAGTATTATTCGGGAGTTCCTGTTCTGGACAAACAAATGATCAACAGTTTTTAAAGCTTTTAGTAAAAGGCCTCCTTGTGGCTTAAAGAAAGACTGATCTTTTCTAAATAGGGCAGAGATCAGCAAGTTTGGAACTTTGCGCTGTTGCATCTCAAAAAAGTAGTTCGGCCATACCTCGTATTTGACAAAAATGGCCAGATCCGGATTCACAATATCTAAAAATCGTCGGGCGTTGGCTTTGGTGTCCAGCGGTAAATAGGTAACCACTTCTGCCAGGGCAGTTTTATATTTTACTTCATAGCCAGATGGCGAAAAGAAACTGACCACGCGGGTTACTTCTGGATAGGTCTCTTTAATGGCTTCCAGCACTGGAACGCCTTGTTCATATTCTCCCAAAGAGGCACAGTGCATCCAAATTACTTTACCAGTGGCAGGCATGTGCTTTTCTAAATTTTCAAACAAGCCTTTTCGTCCGTTGACAAATGACCTCATTTTGGGACTGAACAGTCCTAGCACTTCCAAAACAGGACTGCCTAAATGGGTCAATATGTTGTAGAGGGATCGCATTAAATTACCTCAGGCTAAAATACGTTTCTTTGCCCAAATAGATTGCTAAGGCCCGTGTAATTTCGTAATATTGTTATGCTAATTCACACCGTCGAAAATGAAGAAAATTCAAATGGTCGACCTCCAAGGTCAGTATCAAGAAATCAAAGAACAAGTAGACAGTTCCATTCTTAATGTTGTTTCCTCTGCGGCCTTTGTCAACGGGCCAGAAGTGCATAGTTTTCAAAAAGAATTGGAGGACTATCTCGGAGCCAAACACGTTATTCCATGTGCTAACGGAACCGATGCTTTGCAGATTGCCATGATGGGGCTTGGACTAAAGCCAGGCGATGAGGTAATCACTGCGGATTTCACTTTCGCGGCTACCGTTGAGGTAATTGCACTTTTACAATTGACTCCCGTTTTAGTGGACGTTGATCCTGTGAATTTCAATATTGATATTGCAGCCATAGAAGCCGCAATTACGCCCAAGACCAAGGCCATTGTTCCTGTGCATTTGTTCGGACTTTGCGCCAATATGGATGCGGTTATGGAATTAGCGCAAAAGCACAACCTTTACGTCATTGAAGACAACGCTCAGGGTATTGGCGCTAATTTCACGGCTGCCAACGGAGCTAAAACAAAGACTGGCGTTATTGGGCATGTGGGTACAACCTCTTTCTTTCCTTCAAAGAACCTAGGTTGTTACGGAGATGGAGGCGCCATCTTTACCAATGATGATGATTTAGCCCATACCATTCGAGGCATTGTAAACCATGGTATGTACAAGAGATACCACCACGATGTGGTTGGGGTAAATTCCCGATTGGATTCTATTCAAGCGACCGTATTACGCGCTAAATTGCCTCATCTTGACAGATACAACAATACGCGTCGTGATGCGGCTAGAAAATATACGGATGCCCTACAGCACAGTCCAAATTTAATAACACCAACCGGAAAGTGCGATACTTCCAATACGGTTTGTGATACCTGTGACTGTCATGTATTTCACCAGTACACCTTAAGAGTGACTAATGGAAAGCGCGATGCTTTAGTGGCGCATTTAAATGATAAGGGCATTCCTTGCGGTGTTTACTATCCAATCCCATTGCATCGCCAAAAGGCCTATCAAGACGATCGCTACAATGAGGCAGACTTTAGTGTAACCAATCAGCTTTGTGAAGAAGTGATCTCCCTACCCATGCACACCGAATTGGATCAGGAGCAGATCGATTTTATCACAAAAACAGTATTAGACTTTGTAGACAATTAATCTATGGCAGCTAAAAAAGTACTGGTTACAGGAGGTTTAGGATATATTGGGTCACATACGGTGGTTTGTTTGCAGGCTGCAGGTTTTGAGGTTTTTGTGGTGGACGATTGTTCTAACAGCTCAGAAGCCGTTTTAGAAGGTATTGAAGCAATCAGTGGAAAGCAACCACATTTCACCAAATTAGATCTGCGAGACAAAAATGCTACGGCGGCTTACTTTGCCCAACATGCAGACATGGATGGGGTGATTCACTTCGCAGCATCTAAAGCTGTTGGAGAAAGTGTAGCCGATCCTCTAAAGTATTATGAGAACAATATCTCTGGTCTGGTTTACGTCTTACAAGGCTGTGTAAAACACGATATTAAAAATCTTATTTTCAGCAGTTCTTGCACCGTTTACGGCCAGCCTGATGATCTTCCCATTGATGAGTCTGCGCCGGTAAAACCAGCAGCTTCTCCTTATGGAAACACTAAGCAAGTGGGAGAGGAGATCATCTTAGAAAGCTGTAAAGCATATGGGCTGGCGGCGATTTCCTTGCGTTATTTCAATCCGATCGGTGCTCATGATTCTGCTCAAATTGGTGAATTACCGTTAGGAGTACCGCAGAACCTAGTTCCTTTCATTACGCAAACAGCTGCAGGTCTTAGAGACGAATTGCAGGTCTTTGGAGATGATTATCCTACTGCTGATGGTAGTTGCATTCGCGATTACATTCACGTGGTTGATCTGGCAGAGGCGCATGTGATTGCCCTAAGTAGATTGCTGGAGCAAAAGAACACTGCGAATTTTGAAGTCTTTAATGTGGGTACAGGAGAAGGAAGCTCTGTGTTCGATATCATCAAAACTTTTGAATCAGTGAGCGGCAGTGCTTTGCCACATCGAATCACCGACAGACGGCCGGGTGATGTAGTGGCGGTTTATGCCGACACTCAAAAGGCCAATGAAGTTTTAGGCTGGAAAGCCCGTTTCAGTAATGAAGACGCACTCTCGTCAGCTTGGAAATGGGAGCAGAAAATCCGTTCTAAATAATCATTTCAACTTAGGAAACAATTCCAGCTTTCTGAGTTTCCTTACTGCGATCGATCTTTTTGATCAATCCTTGTAATACGTTACCAGGACCAACTTCAATAAAAGTCTCAGCGCCATCAGCGATCATTTGCTGCATGCTTTGTGTCCAACGAACAGACGCCGTAAGCTGTTTGATCAAATTCTCTTTAATTGCCTCCGGATCCGTTACTGCGGCTGCAGTTACATTTTGATAGATCGGACAGATCGGCGATTTAAAGTTGGTGTTCTCAATAGCTTTAGCTAATTCTTCACGCGCAGGTTCCATAAGTGGTGAGTGGAATGCTCCACCAACAGGCAACATTAAAGCGCGGCGGGCTCCAGCCTCTTTCAAGCTTTCACAGGCAGCTTCAACTGCAGGTACTTCTCCAGAGATTACTAATTGTCCCGGGCAATTGTAATTGGCAGCAACTACAATACCAGGAGTCTGCTCACATACATTTTCAACCACTGCATCTTCAAGTCCTAATACAGCAGCCATAGTTGAGGGTTGAATCTCACAAGCAGCTTGCATAGCTAAGGCGCGTTTAGAAACTAGATTCAATCCGTCAGAAAAATTCAAGGCACCACTCGCTGTTAAGGCTGAAAGCTCTCCTAAAGAGTGTCCCGCTACCATATCTGGAGCAAAATCACTCCCCATTACTTTAGCCAATATTACCGAGTGTAAGAAGATCGCAGGCTGCGTTACTTTAGTTTGCTTTAAAGCATCAGCGTCTCCAGTAAACATGATATCAGTAATGGAGAAACCCAATTGCTCATTTGCAGATTCAAAAAGTGCTTTAGCTTCAGCAGATGCTTCATAAAGATCTTGACCCATTCCTGTGAATTGAGCCCCTTGTCCTGGAAATAAAAATGCCTTCATAATGGTTGAATTTGGCGGTAAAAATACGCTTTTTAGCTGTATTTGGATAGGATACGTTGAACGCCTGCTAAATAGCTGCTTCCAAATAAGTTAAGGTGAGCTAAGAGGTAGTATAATTGATAAATATCTAGCTGTGATCGCCAGTTGGAAGGCAGTTTGCTTTTGCTGGCATAGCATTCAAAAACTAAATCTGGAAAACCGCCAAAGAGATCCATCATAGCCAGATCCATCTGCGCAATACTATATCCAACCGCTGGATCTATTAAAACAGGGCCGTCAGGTCCAGCTAAATAATTGCCGTTCCAGAGATCGCCGTGGATCAATGCTGGCCTCTGTGTTGGAATAAGTTGCTCTATATTTTTAAAAAAGGTGGCGGTTCTAAGTGGAAAGCCCGCATCATGTGCCCATTTGATCTGAGGCTCCACACGGTCTGAAATATAGTGTTCCACCGCACTGTGTTGCCAGCTATTTTGTTGGGGTAGGGAACCGATGAAATTGTCGTGATCCAAACCAAAGTTTCGGTGAGTATTGCTGTGTAGTTTGCTCAGCTGCTCTGCAAAGGCCTCCCAAAAAGAGTCATCGGTAGGTGTCGATTCCACATAGCGCATCACTAAAGCCGTGCTTGAATCAGTTGTGAATTCGCCTGCTAACTCTGGGATCTGAAAGCTTCGCGTACTCGCTAATAGTTTTAAACCTTTGAGTTCTGACTGTAAGGATTCGATCTTCAGTGGACTCGTAGCAAATTTTTAGCTACCCAAGTTTCCCGCTGTCCGTTTTGCAGCTTTAAGGCCAAATGAATGTCTCCGCCAGAAAGAGGCGTATAATCTACTATGGGGCCCGTTTGCTTTTCAATTAAAGCTTTGAGCCTCCGCGCTGAACATCTTTACTTTCTCAAATAAGTTTCAAAGACGAATTCATAAGCGTGCTTCTCGTCTTTAGGATGCTTTTCTGAGTTCACCAATTTCCAGATGCGCTCATCGATATCTGGAAAAAAAGGTGTCTGCTTCAAAAAGCTCCATGTACGCGTGTCAATTCTATTTTATCTGCATGCGGAAGTGCTTGTTTGTAGATCTCTCCGCCACCAATAATGAATGGATTAGCGTCATGCGCAGATACCTCAAGGGCTTGTTCCACAGAATTCACAATGATACAGTTGGGATTTTTGTATTCAGGGTTTCTAGTTATCACTACATGTATGCGATTGGGAAGTAGTTTTTGGAAAGGACTCAAAGGTCTTTCTTCCCATAATGATGTGATGCCCTGTGGTAAGGGTCTTAAATCGTTTAAAATCTACAGGTAGATGCCAAACCAAATCATTGTCTTTGCCCAATTCGTTGTTGGCTCCGGCAGCGGCTATCATGGTCACGGTATTGCTGCGATTTCCTTTGTCGGGACTCGGTGAGCCAGTGTCTATGGAGGCTGCTAATTCTGCGAGTTTAGCTTCCTGTTTCCCCTTTAGATTTTCCAATTGTTTAGACTCCCATTCTTTACCCATAAATTTACTGGTAATGAACACCGTTGCAGCGTGATAGAGCAGTAAAACAGAACCAGGCAAGGATGACCCAAACAAACCAATCCGCCATGAATTCTTCTCCATAACCCAATCCCTTGTTGAGGATTACCATTAATAAAGAACCTATGAGAAAGACCACAAAATGGGCAAAACAATCGCTTTTTTTTGACGAATCCTTTTGGACGCATATTCAAACTGCACTTTTTGGTCTTGATCTATCTGCGGTTTTTTACTGGATTTTGAAAACATTCTCGCTACATTTATAAGATCAAAGTTACCAAAAATTACGCCGGTTCTATCATGATAGATTTTGAGAATCAATTTCCGCCTTTAAAAGAATTCACTTACCTAAATACTGCTTCGTCGGGGCTTATTCCTATGCGTGTTATTGAATGGCGAAGCCAGCACGACCAAGACTTCTTAAGCCAGGGAAGCATTTTTAGAGACGATCATAAAATTCTCATTGAAGACATAAGAGGAAAAGTGAGTTCTTACTTTGGAGCGTCTATGGATGACATCGCTTTGATTCCCAATTTTACTTTTGGTTTTAATACCCTTTTAGACGGATTTGACCCTAAGATGCGTTTTTTTAATGCTTCGTGGGGATTATCCTTCTTTGAATTGGCCCGTAGAACGCCGAGAATTTCCACACCGCTATGTTGCTATTGATGCGAGTTTGGAGCAGAATATTCAACAGGCTTTCGAGGCGGGAGCCCCAGATGTTTTTGCCTTCTCCTTGATACAATACATCAGCGGTATTCGTTTGAGTTTTGATTTCCTGTCTGATTTGAAACGCGCCTATCCCAACACTTTGTTTGTAGCAGATTGCACTCAGTTTTTGGGTACAGAAGCTTTCGATTTTCAGACTTCACCACTGGATGTTTGTGATTGGGAGAGTTGTTATAAGTGGATGCTTTCTGGTTACGGTAATGGCTTGCTATTTATCAAGGATGCTTGCCAAGGAAAAAATTATATCCCAAGGTCATAGGTTTTTAACTCCACGGAGTACAAGAGTTTTTGAGCGAGAAGATGCTCCTTTCAATCGACTTTTTGAACCCGGACATCACGATACCTTGAACCACGGCAGTGTGGCTAAAGCCATTGAATTTATTCAAGAATTGGGAGCTGAAAATTGCTTCAATGCCTTGCAAGCCATTAAGGGCGAATGCGATGGATGCCTTTTTAGAGCGCGGTTTAATTGACCAACATCTGGGCGATCGTGAAATGCATTCGTCGATCTTTAATTTGAAATTGAATTCAGACGATTACTATCGCTTAAGAGATGCTGGAGTGCTGACCTCTTTACGAGGAGATGGTGTACGCGTAAG
>NZ_CBFCWJ010000034.1:0-26558 GCF_965601605.1 Gilvibacter sp.
ATCGTCCAGGTGGTTACACTCGTATCATTAAGTTGGGGAACCGATTAGGAGATAACGCTGATATGGCGATGATCGAATTGGTTGACTACAACGAACTGTACAATGCTGGTAAACCTGCTAAGAAGAAGTCTACAAGACGTGGACGTGGAGGTAAGAAAGCTGCACCTGCTGCCGCTGCTCCTGTCGCTGCTTCTAAGGAGGAAGAATAGATTAGCAAATATTTAACAGATAGGAAAGGGTAAGGTTTTACAAAAGCTTACCCTTTTTTGGCTTTATATTTGATATTTTTGAAGAGAAGTCAAAACCGGGCTACCGTGACCTGAACTGTGAAAATGGGTTTTGTTTTGACGAAAAGAAAAATTGTTTTGAACACTATAAAATTTAGCAACATGAAAATTACCTCTTTGTGTCTAGCGCTGTTGTGCGCAACAGTAGGCTTTGCACAAAATGCAAACGTAGATGCCAATCAGGCAGCAAACCAAGGTGCAGTTAGCAATATCGCTAACAACCCGAATCAAGGAAATCAATTTACTGGAGCGGCTACCTTCTACAACCCGAAGTTCGACCGTGAAGGTTCAATATATCTTTTCGATGGATGGGATCAATCAGCCACCATCGTAGCTAAGGGAACCGGCGGTTCTTTTAGAGAGAGCAATATCAATTTCAACATACAACGCAGTATGTTTGAGCGTAAAGTAGCTGGAGACTCAATTGTAGCCTACAACTTTACCAGTATTGAGAAGATCATCGTAGGTGGACGCGAGTTTAAAAGCTTCTACCTGGATGAGATCAAGAGAAATAAAGCTTTTGAAGTTATTTACCGCGGTGATGATTTCACCATCCTTAAAGGATACACGGTAGACATTTTAGAGGCATCTCCGAATCCAATGATCGCACGTCCTAGAGACAAGTACATTCAGCGTGTGACTTATTATTTGGAGACAGAGACTAAATTGGAAGAATTTAAATTGCGTAAGCGTGCAATTCTAGAAGCACTAGACGACCAAGAAATGGTTGAACGTGCCAAGGACTACGCTCGCCAATACGGCAAGTCGTTCAGTAATGAAGAAGATTTAAAGCTTATTCTGAACTACGCTTCTCGTAAGTAGGCAACGGCTGGCTGCTGCGCAATACTAACTAAACTTGATTATTACTATGAAAAAATCATTGCTTATTATGCTGTGCGGCATAGCTGGTATGGCTTTTGCCCAACAAGGAGAACAACAGGTAACTACGAGCGCCGTTTTTGGTAGCTCTTCAAATTCGGTCGGTTTGTTTCAAAACGATGAGAATACGCTGCTGATTAACGTAGACGATATTCAGAAGATCGAAGGTGTTGCCAGTATTCGTGATTTTGATAATTGGCAGAGTCAATCCAATACAGAGGGATCTGTAATGCTTTTTGATGATTGGGCAGCCAAAGGTTATGTTTATGCTGGAGACAAGAAATACGTCTTCCCAAAAATGAACTATGACATTTTGGAAGGAGCCGTGGTTTCAAAGTTCAAGCAAGATTCCATCTTTAACCTTGGTGTTACTGGTTATGATAAGATCGTATTCAATAATACAGTTTTCAAAAGTATTTTTACTCCGAGCCGAGGTGGTAATGCCATGTATCAAGTGGTGTTCGAGTGTCCTGATTACTCTATTGTCAAAGAATTTGCCATTGAGATCAGAGAAGCCAATCCAAACCCGATGATCAATCGCAACAAGCGTAAGATCATTCAAAAGGAGTACTACTACAAGCTAGAAGGTCAGCGTTTGACGCGTTTCAAATTAAAGAAGAAGACCATTTTGGCTATGGCTGGGGATCAAGCCGATCAGCTGGAAGCCTATGCCAAGGCCAATCGTCTGTCCTATAAAGATGACAACGATGTCGCTCAGATCTTGATCCAGTTGTACAAAATGCAACATCAGCAGTAGAACCCTCAAAGGAAGATTGATTATATGAAGAAGATACATCCCTATACCACACTCATACTGCTATTGCTGGCAGTGAGCACTGGGTTTGCGCAATTGCAAACTACGGTTAATGCTAACAACAATAATTTAGGAGCTTTGGCTACCTATGGACCTGATGGTGCCAACATTGGTAACACCTCCGTGGTGATCAATCCGCCTAAGAATATTGAGGGTTCGCTTTATCTTTTTGAGCAGTGGAATAATAAGGGTGTTTTCATTACTTCTGAGGAGCGCAAGCTTTTGATCAGAAACATTAACTTCAATATTGATCGTGGTGTTTTTGAATCTGAGATCAGCAAGGACACTGTATTTACCTTCGGATTTGAGAATGTAGATCGTGTTTTTGTAAACTCCAGAGAATTCAAAGCGCGTTTCATTCCGTCCAAAGGTTTGTACGATGTTTATGAAGTGATCTTTGAGAACGATGAGTTTGCCATCTTGAAAAAGTGGTTCATCGACATCAAAGAAGGATCAGACAATCCAATGGTCAACCGCAAGAGTCGTTATGTGCATCGCAGTAATTATTACTTAGAGCGCAACGGCAATGTGGAGCTGTTCAAGTTCAAGAAAAAGAACCTTTTGAAGCTCGCCGGGAATCAAGCGGATGAAGTAGAAGCTTATGCAAAGAAATACAACCTCTCCTTCAAAAAGGAAATAGATGTGAGCCGCATGTTCTCATTTCTATTGAAGTAGTGGTTATGCAAACTATAAATTAAAGAGCGCCTGGTGCGCTCTTTTTTTTGGACTGCTGATAAAGTCCACAATTTGTTTAAAACTTTTAGATCAAAACATTTTAAAGCAATCTGCATTCTGCGTATTTTTGACAAATCTTTTTCTGCATGAAGTATCAGTTAAGAAAACCGGCCGTCGTTCTCCTCGCAGACGGTACTGTTTTTCAAGGAAAAGCTGTCGGCGAAGTGACCGGTAGCGCATTTGGAGAAGTTTGTTTCAACACCGGAATGACCGGTTATCAAGAGATCTTTACCGACCCTTCTTATTACGGACAATTGATGGTTACTACCAATGCTCACATTGGGAATTACGGTACCCACAGTGATGAGGTTGAATCAGAAGGTATTAAGATCGCTGGTTTGATCTGTCGCAATTTCAGCTACAATTATTCACGCCCTTTGGCGGATGATTCCTTAGAGAATTTTTTAGCCAAGAACAATTTGATCGCAATCTCAGACGTCGACACCCGTGCTTTGGTAAGTCACATTCGCGACAACGGAGCGCAGAATGCGGTGATCACTACAGAGGTGGATCGTTTGGATGAACTGCGCAAGGAATTGGCTTCTGTTCCCAATATGGACGGGCTGGAGTTAGCTTCAAAAGTATCTACCAAAGAGCCTTATACCGTTGGGAATCCAGACGCTAAGTACCGCGTTGCTGCAGTAGACATCGGGATCAAAAAGAACATCTTGAGAAACATGATAGAAAGAGACTGTTACGTAAAGGTGTTCCCATACAATACTTCTTTTGAAACCTTGGCAGAGTTTGAGCCACACGGCTACTTTTTCTCCAACGGCCCTGGAGACCCGGAACCGCTTAAAGATGCTATCAATACGGCTAAAGAAATTTTAGACAAGGATCTTCCGCTTTTCGGAATCTGTCTTGGGCATCAAGTCATTGCCTTGGCTAATGGTATTTCTACTTATAAGATGCACCACGGTCACCGAGGAATCAACCACCCGATCAAAAATCTTTTGACGGGTAAGGGAGAGATCACTTCTCAAAACCACGGTTTTGCGATCAACAGAGAAGAAACTGAGGCTAATCCAAATGTTGAGATTACCCACGTACACTTGAACGATCATACTGTTGCTGGAATCCGCGTTAAAGGTAAAAAGTGCTTTTCAGTACAGTACCACCCAGAAGCGAGTCCGGGGCCACATGATGCCTCTTACCTGTTTGATGAGTTCGTGGCGAGCATGGCATAAAGCCTTAAATAGGGCTGCAAAGTCCGCAAACGTTTTCGTAGAAAAGCCCTTGTTTCAAGGGCTTTCTTCATTTTAAATTAAAGTGAAAATGCAAGGACTTTTGTATATTCACGCTCCAAACTAAACCCTAATTAAATGAGTATAATTGTCGATATTCACGCAAGACAGATCTTTGATTCCCGTGGGAATCCAACCGTAGAGGTAGATGTAATTACAGAGAATGGAGTAGTGGGACGCGCTGCAGTGCCTTCTGGAGCCTCCACTGGAGAACACGAAGCAGTTGAGCTTCGCGATGGCGGTTCAGATTATATGGGTAAAGGCGTAAGTAAAGCTGTTGAGAATGTAAACGGTAAGATCGCTGGAACCCTATTGGGTGTTTCTGTTTTTGAACAGAACCTTATCGACCAGATCATGATAGAACTAGACGGTACTGAGAATAAATCCAAACTTGGAGCGAATGCTATTCTTGGTGTTTCTCTCGCCGCGGCTCAAGCTGCTGCAGGCGAATTGGGAATGCCGTTGTATCGTTATGTTGGAGGCGTGAGCGCCAATACGCTTCCGGTTCCTATGATGAATATTATCAACGGAGGGTCGCACTCTGATGCGCCGATCGCCTTCCAAGAATTTATGGTGATGCCTGTTGAAGCTACTAGTTTTACAGAAGCGTTAAAAATGGGAACGGAGATCTTCCACCATTTGAAAAAAGTATTGCACGATCGCGGTTTGAGTACTGCTGTAGGTGATGAAGGTGGATTTGCTCCAGAATTGGACGGAACTGAAGACGCGCTTGACACTATTGCTTTGGCTGTTAAGAATGCTGGTTATTCTTTTGGAGATCAGATCATGGTGGCTTTAGACTGCGCAGCTGCTGAATTCTTTGTAGATGGCGCTTATGACTATTCTAAGTTTGAGGGCGATTCTGGAAAGGTGAGAACCTCTAAGGAACAAGCCGAGTATTTAGCTTCACTTTGCGAAAAGTATCCGATCATCTCTATTGAAGATGGTATGGATGAGAACGACTGGGACGGTTGGAAATATTTGACCGAATTGGTTGGAGAGAAGGTTCAATTAGTGGGTGATGACCTTTTTGTGACCAATGTGACGCGTTTGTCTCGTGGTATTGAGAACGGCATTGCTAATTCCATCTTGATCAAAGTAAATCAGATCGGAACCTTGACAGAAACTATTGCAGCCGTAAACATGGCTAAGAACGCTGGATATACCTCCGTAATGTCTCACCGAAGTGGAGAAACTGAGGACAACACCATCGCGGATCTTGCTGTGGCGCTGAATACCGGACAAATCAAAACGGGATCGGCTTCTAGAAGTGATCGTATGGCCAAGTATAATCAGTTGTTGCGCATAGAAGAGCAGCTTGCTGAGACGGCTTATTATCCTGGTAGAAAAGCCTTTAAGATCTAAAGATCAATCGGATAAAATCAAAACCGCCCTCAAGGCAGTTTTTTTATTTCTTGTCAATCCGTTAATAAAAGCTTAAATCAGCAAGGTGTAATTGTCAAATGTTAAAATTTTCGGTCGATATTTCGTAAATTTGCTAGAACACCAATAAATCAACATTTATTACACCTATGACAAAAATTGCTACGCTAGAAATTGATGGAAAGAAGTACGAGTTTCCAATAGTTGAGGGAACAGAAAATGAGCTTGCCATAGACATCAAAACCCTTCGTGGTGCCACCGGTGGTGTGGTAACCATAGATCCTGGGTATAAAAATACCGGTTCTTGTATGAGTGCTATTACTTACCTAGATGGTGAGAATGGTATTTTACGCTATCGCGGATACTCTATTGAGGAGCTTGCAGAAAAGGCAGATTTCTTGGAAGTGGCCTATTTGTTGATTTTTGGAGAATTGCCAGATAAAGAAACACTGGACAAGTTCCACGCAGACATCAAGCATCACTCGCACGTTGATGAAGATGTAAAGAAAATATTAGACGGCTTTCCAAAGTCAGCGCACCCAATGGGCGTGTTGTCTTCTTTGACCAACGCACTTATCGCTTTTAATCCATCTTCTGTAGATGTGGATTCAGAAGAGGCCATGTATTTGGCCATTGTTCGAATCCTTGGGAAATTCCCAGTGTTGACAGCTTGGGCATATCGCAAGCGTAGCGGATTGGCCTTAGACTACGGAGATGATTCTTTAGGATACGTCGAGAACTTCCTGAAAATGATGTTCAAAAAGCCAAGCGGAGAGTACGTATCTAACAAAGTGGTGACTGATGCTTTGGATAAACTTTTGATCCTTCACGCAGACCACGAACAAAACTGTTCTACAAGTACAGTGCGTATCGTTGGTTCTTCTCATGCAGGACTGTTCGCAAGTTTGGCTTCAGGGATCAATGCCCTATGGGGACCTTTGCACGGTGGAGCAAACCAAGCAGTAATTGAAATGTTAGAAGCCATTCGTGAAGACGGTGGTGATACTAAAAAATATATGGCCAAGGCCAAGGACAAGAGTGATCCTTTCCGTTTGATGGGATTCGGACACCGTGTGTACAAGAACTTTGATCCACGTGCGCGAATCATCAAAAAAGCTGCCGATGAGGTACTTGGAGATTTGGGTGTAGAAGATCCAGTATTGGATATTGCCAAAGGTCTAGAGAAAGAAGCATTGGAGGATCAGTACTTCGTAGATCGCAAACTGTATCCAAACGTAGATTTCTATTCAGGGATCATCTACCGTTCTCTTGGAATCCCAACAGAGATGTTTACGCCTATGTTTGCTTTAGGACGTCTACCAGGTTGGATCGCACAGTGGCGTGAAATGCGCTTGCGCAAAGAGCCTATCGGAAGGCCACGACAAATTTATATCGGGGAGAACCACCGCGAGTTCAAGCCCATTTATCAACGATAATCTAAAAGCTTCATGAGAAATCATGGAGCTTTCTTTTTATGCAACTAAACATTACCAACGAGACTGCTCGGCTTAGGGCCGTAGTATTAGGCAGAGCAGACAGTAACGGGCCCACTCCAAAACCAGAAGATTGTTATGATCCCAAGAGCTTGGCGCATGTCCTTGCCGGGACCTATCCGCTAGAAAAGGATATGGTTCCAGAAATGGAAGCCGTTGTGGCCGTACTCAAAAAGTACGACGTGACCGTTTACCGTCCGGAGCTGATCGAGAATTGCAATCAGATCTTTTCAAGGGACATCGCTTTTGTCGTAGACGACAAAATGGTGAAAGCCAATATTCTACCCGATAGAGCCAATGAGTTTGAGGCTATTCGTCATGTTTGGGAGACCATTCCCAAAGACAAACGCATAACCTTTCCAGAAGAGTGTCACGTAGAAGGCGGAGATGTAATGCCCTGGGGCGATTATCTCTTTGTAGGGACGTATACAGGCGAGGATTACCCAAGCTATATCACTGCGCGTACTAATGATAAGGCGGTAAAAGCACTACAAGCGGAATTCCCAAACAGAATTGTCAAAGCTTTTGAACTGCGCAAATCCAATACCGTGGCTCGTGACAATGCTTTGCATTTGGATTGTTGTTTTCAGCCAATAGGGCATGACAAATGCATCATCCATAAAGAAGGTTTTCTCAATGAACAAGAGTATTTATGGTTGGTAAATCATTTTGGTGTCGACAATTGCTTCCATATTGACAAAGACGAGATGTACAATATGTTCTCTAACGTATTCTCCATTGCTCCGGATGTGGTGATCTCAGAGAGAAACTTTACACGTCTTAATACCTGGATGCGCGGTCACGGCATTACTGTAGAGGAAGTTCCCTATGCAGAGATCGCCAAGCAGGAAGGACTTTTAAGATGCAGTACTTTGCCTTTGATTAGGGATTAATTTTGGTGTAAAAATTCCGAATTACTTATTTAAATTTGCCAAAAAAATAAGCATGCAACAGATAACTGATACCCTGCTAATGATTCGTCCGGTGGCCTTTCGCATGAACGAGCAAACCGCGGTGAACAATTACTTTCAAGAAGATCTTGCAGAGAAAAATGCTAACATAAACACTTTGGCTCAAGCTGAGTTTGATGATTTTGTAGCCAAGCTCAGAGAAGTAGGGGTGAACGTTGTTGTAGAGCACGATGATATTTTAGCCGATACACCAGATTCTATCTTTCCGAATAACTGGGTGAGTTTCCATGCTGATGGTACTGTGGCCTTGTATCCTATGTTTGCAGAGAACAGAAGGAAAGAGCGCCGTATGGAAGTCTTTAGACGCTTGGAAAGTGAGGGTTTTGAGATTGAGCAGTTTATTGATTACAGCGAAGCAGAACAGGAAGATGTATTTTTAGAAGGTACGGGCAGTCTGATTTTAGATCGCGTAAACAAAAAAGCCTATTGCGCTTTGTCTCCACGAGCAGATGAAGGTCTGTTCATTGAATTCTGTGAAGATTTTGAATACGATCCTGTTGTTTTTACCGCCTATCAGACGGTAGATGAAAAGCGATTGCCTATTTATCACACCAATGTGATGATGTGTGTTGCCGAGGAGTTTTGCGTGATCTGTCTAGATTCCATAGACGATAAAAAAGAGCGCAAAGCAGTAGTGAATCACCTCAAGCAAACCGGGAAGGAAATTGTTAACATTACCGAAGAGCAATTGCAAAATTTCGCTGGAAACATGCTTCAAGTGCAAGGCAGTGAGCGCAAATTTCTAGTAATGAGTGCAGCCGCTGAGCGTTCCCTGACTGCAGAGCAGCGCGATCAAATTGAAAAGTATTGCGGCATTTTAAGCAGCGAGTTAGAGACCATCGAAACCTGTGGTGGTGGTAGTGCCCGCTGCATGATGGCAGAAGTGTTCCTGCCACGCGCTTAAAACCGCTTCGTAGCAATATTGCGAATCATTCCACTGAAAATAAAATAGTGGAACGGCAGCATGGCGTACCAATAAAGGCGTCCTGTCAATCCCCTTGGTCTAAAGGTTGCCGTTTGGTGCAAGACATTGTTAGCATCTATTTCAAACTCCAACCAAGCTTCACCTGGTACACGCATTTCTGCAAACAGTAGCAGTCTCTTCGCTTTTTTATCGGCCAAAATTACGCGCCAGAAATCCAAGGCATCGCCTTCAAAGATCTTGTCGGGATGCGTACGCCCACGTCTAAGACCAACACCCCCTACTAGCTTATCTAGGTATCCACGAATCTTCCACAAGGCGTTGCCGTAATACCAACCCCGAGCTCCACCAATGGACCAGATGTTGTTTAGCACTTCTTTGGAATCCTCAATGTGCAGACTTTGATGATCTTTCACGCAACCGTATGAAGGTACTTTGACATATTTTTTAAGATCTTCAGTAAAGCGACCCGCAACCAAAGAGTCCTTCCAACTCGAGACCACTTGATTTTGTTCTATACGCTCAAATGCCAATTCAATAGCCTGTTGATAGGGGATTGGTTCTATTTTTAGCAATTGCTGCAGACGGCGATCTTTAGTGATCACTTCAACCCGCATGCTGTCTACCAGATTCATGGCCAAAGGATAGGAAGTTGAGGTGACAAAATACAGCCAATAGGAGGAGAGCTTTGGAGTCATAACAGGGACATCTAAGATCAGTAGACGCAGTTTTCGCACTCGAGCATAGGTTTGCATCATTTCTTTATAAGTCAACACATCTGGACCTCCAATATCAAAGACTTCGTTATAGGTCTTTTCGTGTCCCAAAACTCCAATGAGGTATTGGATCACGTTTCTTATCGCGATGGGTTGGCAACGAGTTTTTACCCATTTGGGAGTGATCATTAGGGGCAGCTTTTCACAAAGGTCTCTTATGATCTCAAAGGAAGCGCTGCCTGAGCCTACTATGATTGCAGCACGTAGAACGGTTAAGGCCGCGGGGCCTTCTGCCAAGATGTCTTCCACATTCTTGCGTGAAGACAGGTGTTTGGACAATTCATTTTCATTGACAATTCCACCAAGATAAATAACCTGTTTGCATTTGGTCTCTTTGAGGAGTTCGTTAAAGTTCTTGGCAGAACGCGCCTCTTTTTCATCAAAATCTGAGGTGGAGGCAGACATGGAGTGGATCAAGTAGTAAGCAACGTCAATGTCTTTTGGAAGCAGGCCGGGTTTAGGTTCTTCTAGAAAATCAATTGTGATGATTTTGATTTGAGCCCGTAGGTTGTCGTTGATAGAAAGTCTGGCAGGATTGCGCACAGCGCAGATCACTTCATGCCCTTCCTTGACTAGCAATGGAAGCAGTCGCATGCCGATATAACCATTGGCTCCAGTAAGTAGAATTTTCACCCTTGTGAATTTAAATTGCTAATGCGTCTAAGGGTTTAGTAGCTGATCCTATGAAGTTACGAAAATTAAATCGGGCCGGCAACGCTGGCGTCATAGCTCGCCTTGGCATCCATGAGTTTTTTCATGAACTTATGAATGCTCTTATCTTTAGTACGAGCGGTTATTGCAACGCGGTAACTGTCCATGTGGACAGAATAGGTCTCCGCCTCACCTTTAAAAAGCACTAGTTTGTAATAAGGGATAATCAGTCCGTAAGATTCTAATAGCGATCGGAATCCTAAGATGATCCCGTTGGGACGCATTTCAATATTGCAGACGTTTCTGTTGTTGTCTAGTTTTAGCAAGTTGTCAATTTGAATACTTGCTTGCGATATGGGCATATGAGGAGAACCGATTCCTTTGCGTTTGATTCGTTCGCGAAGGGTAAAGGGTTTGCCGAGCAGGTCGTCTATTTTGCGTCTTGTTTCTTTATTGTTGTAGGAGGTGTTGAGGATCATGGGTTTATTCTGATGGGTTCGACTCGGTTGCATCCGCCTTGTCAAACACATAACCACCTTTTTCCGCACCCCAAACCTGATTGCCTTCTGCATCAAAACCTTGGTCCCAAGATTCGATCCGATCGGCATAAACAGAAACTTTAGAGGTGGCATAAGACGCTCCGCGAAGGCTGCTTAAACAGCTCATTTCATTCGTGCTTCCTGAGAAACCTCCATCTGCTGTGGCTTGTAAAAACACCGTGCAACCTTGACGAATTTCTAGATCGTCTGGGCTTAAGCTACTGAAAGCTTCCGGTGTTTTCCACTTCCCGATCCAAAGTGAATCGTTAGGGATCTCATAAACTATGGATCCAATACGCGTGTCATCCATACGTTCCAACTTGTAGACTCTTTGGCGATACGGTTGGTCTTGATTAGCACTCACAGCCTGCTCCACATAAAGAAAGTTTCCTTGCTCTGGCCAAATTGGCGCCATATGCAAACTGATGTCAAAATAACTACTGTCTGCTTGTGCCTGTTTCCCAGAATTGAACGAACCTTGCATCATAGTAAAGAGCTTGTCTAAAACGGCATCTTTAGGTTCAACAACGGTTTGCGCTTCATCAGAAACAGGTTCTGTTTGGGCTTGTTCTTTACAACTCATCACAGTGAGCAGGAACAGAAAAATGCCTAGAATGTTGGGTAGTGTTCTCATGCTTAATATAACTGGTGGCTGCACTTGACGAATTGCAGCATAGGTGGTTCTTTTACAAAGATACCGCCATTTCAAGTGGAATAAAAATTTTATCTTTGGGGGCTTAAAATCATAGATGTTATGGACTTGCAATCCCTATTGACAACTCACATTCAAGCTGCTTTCAAAAGTCTTTATCAGGCGGAACTCTCAGAGGTAGAATTCCAAGCTACGCGTAAGGAGTTTGAAGGCGATATCACCGTAGTTGTGTTTCCGATGTTGCGCGTTGTTAAAGGGAATCCAGTTGCGATTGGTGAAGCTTTAGGGGCTTATTTGGAAGCCGAGCTACCAGCGGTCACTGGGTTTAATGTCATCAAAGGATTTTTGAATCTGTCTTTGAGCGATGCATACTTTTATGAGGCATTTGAGGGCATTGCTGCTCACGCTGATTTTGGCCATCAACCGCAGGGTGAAGAGGCCGTGATTGTCGAGTATTCTTCTCCGAACACCAACAAGCCCTTACACCTCGGACATATACGAAACATCCTCTTAGGTTATTCTGTGGCGGAGATTTTAAAGGCAGCCGGTAAAAAGGTGTATAAAACGCAGATCATTAATGATCGCGGAATTCACATCTGTAAAAGCATGTTGGCCTGGAAATTATTTGGTGAAGGTGAAACTCCAACGTCCAGTGGATTAAAGGGTGATCATTTGGTTGGGAAGTACTATGTGAAATTCGACCAAGAGTATAAAGCGCAACAACAGGAATTGATCGCTGCCGGTAAGTCCGAATCCGAAGCAAAAGAACAAGCGCCTTTATTGCTTGAAGCACAACAAATGCTACGCAAGTGGGAAGCTGGTGATTCAGAAACCGTTGCCCTTTGGGAGACGATGAATGGTTGGGTATATCAAGGTTTTGATGCTACTTATAAGGCCTTGCGTGTTGATTTTGACACTCTGTACTATGAAAGCAATACCTATTTGTTAGGGAAGGAAAATATTGAGGAAGGACTGTCCAAGGGCGTCTTCTTTAAAAAAGAGGATGGTTCTGTTTGGTGTGACTTGACCGATGAAGGCCTTGATGAGAAATTGGTGCTAAGGAGTGATGGAACCGCAGTTTATATGACTCAGGACATTGGGACTGCCATCCAAAGAATTAAAGACATGCCCGATGCTAATGGGATGATATATACCGTTGGGAACGAACAGGATTATCACTTTAAAGTTTTGTTTTTGATCCTGAAAAAGCTCGGTTATAGCTGGGCAGAAAACCTGTTCCATTTGAGTTATGGAATGGTCGACCTACCGAGCGGAAAAATGAAAAGTCGAGAAGGGACTGTAGTTGATGCCGATGATCTTATTGAGGAGATGGCAACAACAGCTGGAACAATCGCTTCAGAACTCGGTAAACTTGATGGCTATACAGATGCCCAAAAACAAGGGCTGTATCAAGACATTGGTTTAGGTGCTTTGAAATACTATATCCTTAAGGTAGATCCTAAAAAGCGAATCTTGTTTGATCCTGAGGCTTCTGTAGATTTCCAAGGAAACACAGGGCCGTTCATTCAATACACTTATGCGCGCATCCAAGCGATCCTGCGCAAGGCAGCCACTATGGACTTGGCTCCTGCAGCAGCTGTATCGCTTACAGAAAAAGAGCGTGCTGTGATCAAGGAATTACAGAACTATCCGGTAGCTGTTAATTTGGCAGCAGCCCAACACAGTCCTGCTTTGATTGCAAACTATGTTTATGATTTGGTGAAGGCCTATAACTCCTTCTTCCAGAACGTACCCATCTTTGCTGCAGATTCGCCAGAACAATTGCAATTTAGAGTATCACTATCTCAAACCGTGGGCAAGACCATTGAAAAAGCGCTAAGTTTATTGGGAATTGCTGCGCCCGAGCGCATGTAAATTAGAAGCTGAGCTCCAAAGCGAAGTTTGGTGTGAAACGCAGTGATCTGTTTTCAATCTGATTGATCGCAAATTGGTCTTCTCCAATTTGTTGAGAAACAAAATAACGATCCAATAGATTGTTGTTGTTAAAGATGTTCTGAAAAGCGGCATTGGCTTTTAGGGTGTAACCCGATTTATTCAAAACAATATATTTAAAAGACAGATCGGCTCTAAAGTAGGAGGTGAGTCTTTCTGCATTGGGCGCACTAAACGGAATGTCTTCCGTGTCTTGAATGGCTGAGGGTGCTTCACCTAGTGGAAGCGTAAAGGGCTTTCCGCTGCGCCATTGCAATCCAAAAACCGTACTCAATCGGCCCAGGTCATAACTAATCGCTGCACGAAAGGAGTGCGTAATGTCTAGGTTATTGGCAAATGATTGCGGATCAAAAGAATCAAACTGATAGTCGTTGTTGGAGTAGGTGTAACCGAGCCAAGCCCCGAGTCCACGCCAACGTTTGTTGACAATAAGCTCTAGACCAAAGACCTGATACGATCCTAAAGCAGCGCTGTTCGCAAATTGATTTTGAAAACCTTGTGTTGTGGCACTAATGCCTTCAACAGATTTTTCAAAATACTCTAAGTTGATCAACCAGTTGCGTTTATTCCAAACCAACCCAGTAGACCATTGCTCGCTAGTGATTAGCGGAATCTCATTCCCGTTCGCTTGGATCCACCTGCGGTTCTCTACCCCTAAAAATTCGTTCTGGAAAGCTACTGCCTGAGAAATGCTTTGACTTTTAAGTTCTCCGTGGAACTCAAGAGCAAATCCAGCTCCCAGTTTTTGATGCAAATTGAGTCGCGGTTCAAAACGATATTCGTTGATCTTTGGATAATGAGTTAAACGTACACCAGCATTGATCTGAGTCTTACCATTAAAAGGATTCCAGTCCAGTTGGTTGTACAGGTGATGCCCTACTAAAACCTCTTTAACCCTACGTCTAAATTCTGGAGTGGTGGTTTGATCGCTGTTTGTTACTCCAGTCTCAATGAATTCATAACCGGCTTCCCATTGGACATTCTTTTTATGTCGATACAGTAATTGCGCCCGACCCACAAAGGAGATTACTTCATTGCCTTGGGTGTCAAACTCTGTGGTTAGGAGTTCAAAATTTGCCGCGTCTAGATTGTACTGACTGCGGTAAGCCCCGACGGTACTGCTCCATTTGCTGTTCCATGTGCGCTGCCAGTGTAAACCAGCGGCTATGTTCTCTTGGTTGAGTTCACTGGTTTCACTGAGCTCAAAGGCATCGTTGGAGAGGTTTTGATTGAAGTTTAAGTTGTTGTTGATGGCCAAGAAATTAAAGCGTAACCGATCTTTTTGAGAGGGGTTGTACAATACTTTAGCACTGACATCAAAGAAGTTAAAATCTTCAGAGGTGTTCAAATCAGATTGTTCATTTGGAGTAGCCAGGTTGGTGATCTGCGTATCTTGGAAAACACGCTCCGAATAACTGTTGTAAATAGGAGTCTGATAAAGATCGTTGAGTGATCGTCTCCCCGCGACCATAACGGAAAGCTTTTCGCTAATCGGAATGTCTAAAAAGGCATTGGCGTGCAAGAGGTTTAAGGTGGCCTTTCCATGAATTTGTTCGGTAACCTCGTCCATAGCCTTTAGATCAATCACTCCGGATACACTCTCTCCATAACGGCTGTGAGTTCCGTTGCGGTATATAAACACGTCTTCTGTGATATAGGGGTTGATTGCGGAAATCAGTCCATAAAAGTGTCCGCTTTGATACACGCGCATTCCATCCCATAATAATAGATTCTCTCCATTACTTCCGCCTCGAATATTAATGTTGGATACCGTTTCATCCACACTTTCAACCCCAGGCAGGGTTTGAGAGATCTGTAGCACGTCCGTTTCTGCGATCCCCGGCAGGAGTCCAAATTTATCTGTATTGAATCGATAGGAACCATCATTAGTTCTGTAAATACCTTGTGTAAAAACCGGCTGAAGCAGCACCTCTTCCAACTGATCCACACTGGGCTTTAAGGATACGACCACAGTATTGTATTCAACAGGGCCCAGATTGAGGCCTTCGGTTTGATAACCCAAGTATTGTATTTCAACAAATATGGTATTGGTAGGATTCGGAATATAAGCGCTACCCTCCGCATTGGTCGTATAACCGGCGCCTTGGTCCGTGATCATCACATTGGCGTTGGGCAGTGGGGCTCCTGTAGTGGCATCAAGAACTACTATATGAATGCTGTTTGGTGCGCTTACGGAATAATACCGTTCATTGATCTTTGTGATCTGTAGACCCGTTCTCGCTTTGATGTACTCTATATTGGCTTGAAGATCTGGAGTAGTGGTAGGGGTAATTGATATATCCTCTATAGCCTCCGGAGCATAAGAAAAACGAATATCGTTTTGGGTCTCCAGTTGTTTGAGATAGGCGCTGAGCTTGATCTGCTCCTGTGCAAAGCTTGTTGTGCTAGTGATCAGTAGCAGTAGACTGATCAGAAAAAAGTACCCAGATTTACTCAGCCTCATTCAACACTACTTTGTTTTTATCCAAAACGCTGTAGGTCATTTGAAGCGGGTTGCAAATTGATTGTAGGGCAATATCGAGATCTTGGTGGGTAAAGCTTCCAGTAAAACGCTTTTCCAGATCGATATCACTTACTTCTAGTTGGATGTTGTAATAGTGCTCCAATTCGTTAAGTACTTGAGTCAAAGGTGCGTTGTTAAATGAACTTTCATCTTGCAACCAACGCGGGGCGCTTAAACTTGTCGTTAGATTTTTAACGGTGTTACCTGTCTCTAACTCTAAAGCTTCGCCAGCTCTCAAGGTAATGACCTCTTGGTCTAAAGATACAGAAACCACCCCTTCAAAGCAACTCACTTTAAGTAGGTTCTCTCGTGCAAAAACATTGAATTGAGTACCGAGTACAGTAACATCTCCAAGATCAGTTTCTACCACAAATGCACTTCCTTTGGCCACTTTAAAATAAGCTTCTCCATCCAAACGAAGGGTGCGGGCATCTTTCCAATCTTGTTGATTATAAGTCAAAAAAGAATTAGCATTCAAAGCAACTTCTGACTGATCCGGAAGTATGATCTCTGTTTTTTCAGCAATGGCCGTATTGACATCGGTATCTAAACCTTGCCAGAAAACATATGAGAACGCTACAATTGCAAAAACAGCCGCAATACGAACAATATACTTCAGTGGTTGTAGGGTTCTCACTTTAGTAGGTTTGTTCAATTGCTGAATATTCTTCCACACCGCGTCTTTAGGAAACTCAGGAGCCTCCATACCGCGTGTTTGTGCTGCAATTTCCATCATCGCGTGCATCTCAGAATCCTCGCGCAATGCGCTTTCTTCGGCTCCTGTTAGCTCGTCATTCATCCATTTATGAAGCAACTCTTGCTTGTTCATTCTATTTCTTTTTCAAGGGTATAACAGTTCAATTCAGAAATACCCTACCTTATTTATTAAATCCGTCCAAGTTTTTTTTCAGACTGACCAATGCTTGACTGATTCGCTTTTCTACAGCCTTAACACTGATGTCTAACTCTTCTGCGATCTGTTTGTATTTTTTGCCGTCAATACGGTTCATTAAAAAAGCGGTTCGCTGCGCTTCTGTCAAAGTATTTAAAGCTGCATTCAACTTTTTACCGTATTCCTTTTCCTCCAATAAAAACTCAGGAGATTGTTTATCCACACCAGAAGATTGCATACTGCGATAATTGAGTACTACCTTCTGATGCGCCACTGCATTTAAGAAACTGTTGTTGGTCACTGTATATAAAAAGGAGCGTGCCTTGGCAAAACTCACCTTGCTACAATTGTTCCATAGCTTTACAAAGGCTTCCTGTACCAGGTCGCTTGCATCGTCTGCATTTCCACATTTATAGTAGGCGAAATTCCACAGGGCTTGCCCATGCGCGCTGTAAAGAGCGTTGTAAGTGCGCTCTTCGCAAACGTTTGGTTCGTCCTGTAAATTTTTGATGGCCATGTAATCCTTTGTTTTTAAAGGGGTGTAAATATAATTTAAAAGTTTTTTAAATTTTTTGGTAGGGTTTTTTTTGACTGCCCTGTTTTACTTACAAATCGACCCAATAGGATCGATGCTCTTTGAAAAGATGATTAGCCGGATCCGTGCTTCCACAAGAAGACATTTAAAATTAGCTATCTATGAAAAGGAGAAATCCGAGAACTGATTTTAAGCAATAATGCTATTTTTTTCAATAACAAGTCACATTAGTTAAACTGTTAGTATTATCCTTAGAATCATTGGGCACGATCAGCAGCAAGAAACCTTAAACCTACAGTTATTCATTTTGATGCTAGTTAAAAGTTTCTGTTCATAATGACTACCTCTTGTTGCTGACCGCCCTTTTTTAAAAGCACCAAAGGTAAGGCCGGCAGCCGACCGCAACCCATTAAGACGTATAGTGAGGCACCAAAGCTTTTTCTTTAGGTTAAACGAAAAACGGTGTAGCGTCTTTGAGATAAAGTTGCATGCAATATCCTTAACCTACAATTGGTCTCTGCCTTCCTTACCTTTAATCATCTTTTTTTGCGCCAATAAAATATACCGTCTCCTGAGACGGTTTTTTTATGCTTTTATGCGGCCTTTAACCCGTTCCAGCGGCTGCAAACTGCCGCTGTTTCCCTACTATTTGTCTTTTTTTCGCTCCGTAGCGCTGCTATGCAGCTCAAAAAAGCCTTCAATTATGAAAACATCTGCAAGTTTTCGCTATACTGTTTCGGGTAAAAAACCGCGTGTAGAGTTTCTAATTTGAAAGTGAAGAGTAAAAGGCTGTAAACTGCCGCTACTTTATGATAATACGCAGAGTGGCGTTTGGAGTAAAACGCAAGGCGAGGTCGTCAATTTGTCGTACTTCAAAATCATCATTGACGCGATAAAAGGTGTTAACTACATTATCATTCCCCAACAGATTCCAGAGCGAAATCCCACTGACCAATCGGACTTTTTCACTCAAATCATAAGTATAAGTAGCGGAGGCGTCCACTCTAAAATAATCCTCCAAACGCTGGCTGTTTGGATCCAAGTAATCGACAAAACCAACTTGTGGAATTGAATTATCACCTACGGGAGTAAAGGGTCTTCCGCTATGCCAGTTCAGACCAGCACCTAAGTTAAATTTCCCTAAGTTGAAGTTGGCTCCCAAAGAAAGTACATGCCGTATGTCTAAGTTGTTTGGAAATTCTGAGGGATCAAATTCTTCAAAATCATAGTCGTTTTGCGTCAAAGAGTAACTGACCCAAACATTGGTCTTTTCCCACTGCTTATTGGCTAAGAAATCCAAGCCGACAACGGTATAGGTTCCGTGCGTCCTTTGGTCTTCAAATTGATCTTGAAATCCTTGACTTTGGCTGGTGATCCCGTTTATTTGCTTCCAGTAAGGTTCCGCACTGAAAAGCCATCCTTTACGCTGATAGCTGAATCCCATTCCCAAATGACGGCCTTTGATGATGGGGATGTTTCCAGGATCAGAAAGTACCCAACGTCGGTTCTCCACGCCGAGAAAGTCGTTCTGCAAATCAATGACCTGAGAGGTGGTTTGACTGTTGAGGGCTCCTAAGAACTCAATGCTTAAATTCCGCCCAACGCGCTGGGTCACCCGAACTCTTGGTTCCACCAAAACCTCATTGAATTTATTGATATGATTGGCTCGAAGCCCAGCTTCTATACGGGTCTTTCCATTGGTCGTTTCGTAAAATAGGCTGCTGTATAAGCTGTGTGTGCGTAGCACTTGCTTCTCCAAACGCTCAAAGTTTGGATTATTGATGTTCTCAAAATTGGTGATGCCCGTTTCGTTGAACTGGTATCCTTGCTGCCAAACTAAGCGTGAGTTAAGTCGCCATTGGTTCTCTACTTTTATGCCTGTTTCAACCAGATCGTTTTCTTGAATGAGACGCTGGTCATTTTCTATGTCTGCATTTAAGGCAGTGAGTTCGTAACCGCTGCCGTACCATTGTACAGAGGTTTGTAAACGCGGATTCCAGCTGCGCTGATAGAAAAAACCTGCCGAGGAGTTATCCTGAGTTAGGTTGGACTGTCTTGCTTGAGGTTCTCCTTCCAACATACCGTTTTCCAAAAAGTCCAATCGGTTTCCTAAACGGAGTAAACTCACCCTGAACTTGTCTTTATCAGTGGGCTCATACTGCAATCTAAAGTGGGCGTCAAAAAATCTAAAGTCCGCATCAGAAGTAAGGTTCGCCATGGCTGCAGATTGCAATTCTGTATTTTGAAAAGCTTTGTCAAAGTAAGCGTCGTAAGTGGGTGTCGTAAATAGCGAGTTTAAAGAGTGACGCCCAGCTACTTCTACAGACAGTTGCTCATTGATCGGAATTTCTGCCATTACATCTCCACTTAAGAGATTGAGACCAGCATTGACTTTAAATTCACGGATGAGATCCTGAGAACCTTCCATAGAGATAATTCCAGACACACCGTCGCCATATCGAGCATTCCCAACGCTTTTGTAAACGTTAACTTCTTTGGTCAGGTTGGGGTTAAACGCAGAGATCAGTCCAAAAAAGTGTCCGTTTTGATACATTTTAATTCCGTCCCAAAGAATTAAGTTTTGATCATTGGTTCCGCCGCGAATATTTAAAAAAGACACGGTTTCATTTACACTTTGTATACCTGGCAATTCCTTTAGGGTAAGCAGTACGTCACTTTCAATAAGCCCAGGTAAAATATCAAAGGCATCGTAGTTTACGTTCACAGCGCCATCTGCTTTTTTGCTGATTCCCTTGGTGATGAAATTGGTGAGCATTACCGGGTTGAGGTTTTCAATTTCCGGACTTAGAAATACTTCTGGGCAATCAGGATAAAGTATGCTTAAACCCAAAACCTGATCAGAAGTTTCAAGGCCCAAATAACTGACTCTGGTAACCACAACGGTTCCTTGAAATTTGATGCTAACCAAACCCTCGGCATCTGTGGTAGCATCTTGATACGAGCTTAGAACTCTTGCGCCTTCCAAAACCTCTTTGGTTTCCGCGTTATACACTTTAAGACAGATTTCATTGACAGCTTTCTTTGGCTTTACCGTAATGGTGTTATCTGCCAATAACTCATAATCAAAGAGTGTTGTGGACTGCAAATCTTCTAAAGCCTCAGGAAGATTAGCGGGGTCAATAGTATTGGTAACGATGTGCCTTGTTAGCGCTGCATCCTCATAAGAAAAGGTACAGTTGAACTCAGCTTCTAATTCTTGGAAATAATCGGTAAGCGCAACAGTTTGCTGTCCAAAAAGGGCAACAATAGGGGTAAGGAGTAAAAGTAATAGAATGCGGCTGCGCACGCTTTTGGTTCAGTGATTATTTTGTGATAGTCACTCGATCCCCGTCAATTTTATACTTCAATTGTAGTGGATCTGTCACTGCTTTCAAGGCAGTTTCAAGATCTTGGTGAGTGAAACTTCCAGTAAAAATAACACTTTTATCAATGGCAGATGCATCTACTTTAATCGCGTAGTGACGCTCGAGTTCTGCCAAGATCATGTGATAAGGCGTACTTTTAAAGACTGATTTATTGTTGATCCAACTCGGGTTGCTAACTGCCGTTTCAAAGCGGCTGGCTTTGTTATTCAACAATTTAATCCCTTGACCAGCAGTGATCTCTACAGCTTCTTTGCCATTGATTGCTACAGCAACTCGTCCTTCATAACAAGTGACTTCAAACAGACCTTCACGATGAATGACATTGAATTCTGTACCAAGCACTTGAACCGTTCCCGCTTCTGTCTTTACAGTAAAGGTACTTCCTTTGGCAACTTTAAAGTGCGCTTCTCCGTCTAAGGAGACATCTCTAGCATCTTGCCATTTTTCTTCATTAAAGCTCAGGGTGGTACCTGCATTGAGTTGTACGGCGGAATAGTCTGGTAAAGTTATTTCCAAAGATTCTGTGGTAGCAGTGGAATAGGTAGTCAAGTCATCCGCAGTCATATTCACAACTAAGAACCCTAAAACAAGTATGGCTGCAATCGCAGAAGCGATGCGCCAAGGCTTAAGTTGCCTTACTTTAGTCTCTTGTTGTTGCTTTAAGCGGAGGCGATCGTAACTTGAGCTGGCGTCAAACTCCGGAGCCCGAAAGTATTGTGCAGCTTGGGAAATTTTTTCGTAAGCACTGAAGCGCTCGTCGTCTTGCAACGCCGTGCGATCCGCTTCACTCAAGCTATGATCTAACCACCTTAAAAACAAATTTTCCTTTTTCATATTAATTTGTCACTAATAGAACAACCCTAGCTGTAAAATTCCTACCCAAGTCTTACAATTCTTTTATTTCCTGTCTCAGTTTATCCAAGGCGGTGTAGATCCTTTTCTCAACTGCTTTTCTGGAAATCCCCAGTATGTCGGCAATTTCCTGATGTTTTTTTCCTTCCACGCGATTCATCATAAAGGCAATGCGCTGACCTTCAGGTAAATTGTTCAAGGCGCGCTCAAAGCGTTGCATGAACTGCTGCTCCTCCATAACAAACTCTGGCGACTCGTTGGTGTAGCCCTTTGGTTTAAGCGCTTGATACTTTAAAACAACCTTTTGATGTTTAATGCTATTTAAGGAGGCATTATTTACCAAAGTAAAGAGAAAACTTTTGGCCTTTGCAAAAGGAACCTCCTTACATTTTTCCCACAACTTCATGAAGGCCTCGTGGACCTTGTCCTCGGGATTTATGGAATCCCCAAATTTGTAGTAACAAAAATCGTGTAGATCCTTCGCGTGCTGCTGGTAGAGTCTTTCGTAGACTTTTTCTTCACAGACGGAATCGAAAAGTTCCTTTTTCATGCAATTACGGATCAAACCTTTTTTAATGGTTTAATCTGATGTAAAGATATCAATAAATTCTGGGTAGGAATTTTTGCCGTAAGTTTGTTCTATTACAAATGAAGAGGAAGCTTACATATATTATAGTAGCCATTAGCACAGTGCTAATGACCGTGTCGTGTCAACAAGAAACGCTAAGAGTTACCCAAGATCAACAAGAGGATTCCTTCTTGAAAGATACCAATTTGGTAGGCCTTGTACAGGGTGTCACTGCACATGATGGCAGTCATGACAATGCTATAGATGGTTCCAGTTGCTTTAGTATCAACTTTCCTTTTAGTTGTATTGTAGACGGAGAAGAGCAGTATTATGAACAGGCGAGCGATTTAGTCGACCTATACCTGGCTAATGATATAGACCCTGTGTTCCCGATTACAGTAACCTACGCAGATTACACCGAGACTCAAATAAATAACGCAATCGATTTTGATGAACTCATTACACGTTGTGCATCTGGCGCATTGTATAATCGAACAATTCGTTGTGTTGATTTTATCTATCCGATAGAAGTCGCGGTCTTCAATCCCAATACTTCAGATTTTGAGACTCTTGTATTTGATCACGATCGCGCAACCTTCAATGGTATTGTAGATCTATTAGACCAAGACATGATTGCACAAATTCAATATCCTGTCCAGGTAACCATCTTTGAAGGTGAAACCCTTCAAATCGATTCAGATGAGGATCTAAAATCCATCATCAACACCAACCTCAATTTTTGCGAATAATTCGCCGAAATCCACAATTTAGCATCTAACTTATTGATATTCAAAACATTATTTGTTTAATCTTTGATTTAAAAAGTTAAACAAAATGTTAAAGTTCTATTAATTTCGGTTTTTTTGGTAGTACTTTGTGTTGTGCTGTTGTTGTATAGACAAATGTATTACACCAAAAAAATTCACATGAAAAACGTATTCAAAATTTCACTAATCGCGTTACTGACAGTAACGTTATTTGCGTGTAACAACGACGACGACAACTCCAAACCCGATCGACCCGGGAACTGACGTGAGTATCGCCGAGTTTGTTGCCAACAACGACGACTATTCTTCTTTAGAGGCTGCACTTGAGGCTGCAGGTCTAACAGAAACATTGAGTGCAGGTGAGTTCACCGTATTTGCACCAAACAACGCTGCTTTTGAGGCTTTCTTAAACGCTCAAGGATTTGCAGCTTTAGGCGATGTGCCTGTAGATGTTTTGACTAACATCCTTTTAAACCACGTAGTAAATGGAACTAATGAATCTACAGATCTCATTACGGGCTATGTATCTTCTTTAGCTACAGAAGCTACTTCTGGAGCTAACTTGAGCCTTTTCATCAACACTGCATCTGGTGTTAATGTAAATGGTGTTTCTAACGTAACTACTGCAGACATTGCTGCTTCTAACGGTGTTATCCACGCTGTAGACGCAGTTATTGGAGTAGCTAACGTTACTACACAAGCCTTAGCCAACCCTGACTTTTCAATCTTAGTTGACGCTTTGATCGCTGCTTCTGACACAGACTTAGACTACGTAGCTTTACTATCAGGATCAACCAGTGCACCTTTCACAGTATTTGCTCCAACAAACGAAGCTTTCGTAGACCTATTGAACGCTTTAGGCTTTGCTTCTTTGGATGATGTACCTCAAAGTGCACTACGTACAATCTTAAATTACCACGTATTGGCATCTGCCAATGTACGTTCAGGTGACTTAGAAGATGGGCAAACTCCAACTACTTTTGAAGGATCTACTATTGAGATCAGCCTAGACGCTGGAGCTCAGGTGATCGATGCTACTGAGTACCATCAAACATTATTGCTGTTGATGTACAAACAGGAAACGGAGTGATCCACGCTGTAGATAAAGTGTTGTTGCCAATGGCTATCGCTGACGGGGCTGCACCGACGCTAACTGGTTTGGCGTACACCAACCCAGCATTGACCAGCTTGTTTGCTGCTTTGAAAATTACAGGATTGGATGCGGTACTTGCTGACCCAAGTGCTGACTTCACTGTATTCGCTCCAACAAACGATTCTTTCGCAGCTTTCTTAGATGCTGCTGGATTCAACAGTATTGATGAGGTGCCTGTTGAGGTATTGACTCAAGTAGTATTGAACCACGCGATTAGCGGTTCTTTATTCGCTGCTGATCTAACTACTTCTTACGGAAACACACTAGCAACTTTCGGAGATACTGATGCCAACTTGAGCATCTACATCAACACAGACAGTGGTGTTACTCTTAACGGACAGTCTTCAGTGATCATTCCAGACGTAACTGCTACTAATGGTGTAGCTCACGTTGTTGACGCTGTAATCGGATTGCCAACTGTAGTAACTTTCGCTACTGCAGATGCTACTTTCGGAACACTAGTTGCGGCTTTGACCAGAGATGATCAGCCAGACTTTGTAAGTGTTCTTTCTACAGGAAACGGTGCAGAGCCTGCTCCATTTACTGTATTCGCTCCAACAAACGATGCCTTCGGTGATCTTCTGACAGAACTAGGAGCTTCAAGCTTAGATGATATTGACGGTGCTACATTGACTGCTACCTTGAACACACACGTGATCGCAGGAGCCAATGTACGTGCAGAAGACCTTGTAAGTGGTACTGTAGGTACCCTAGGGGCAGATATTGAGATCGATGCTTCTAACGCGACTATCACAGATTTGAACGGTCGTGTTATTAACATCATCGTAACGAATGTGCAGGCAGCGAACGGTGTAGTTCACGCTATTAATAGAGTGATCTTGCCAGAGCTGTAACTGTTCATATTTTAATTGTTTAGTTAGTTGATGAAAGCCGTCTCTGCCATACTTCTACAGGCAGGGGCGGTTTTTTTATGTGCTTTTTGAAGCAACCTTTTAGTGTTTACTGTACTAGAGATAAAACCTAGTTATGAAGCACTTTTTTCTTTTTCTCTTCGCGGCAGCGACCTTAAGCTGTGTAAACGAACCACTCAATATTGATCCTGTTGCTCAAGGCGATCTTATTGAGGAATCTTCAGAATTGTTCCAATTTTTAGCGCAGATCACTGAGGACGAATCTGCTCAAACTAGTGTCACCTGTATTGACTTTATTTATTCTTTTGTCGTTTATGTATACGATGAAGAGGACGAATATGTTTCGGCTACTCGTGTAAGTAATGATCTTCAGTTTTGGCAATTCCTATTGAATATTCCCGAGGAGCATTCTGTAGGGATCAGTTTTCCGATTCAAGCGACCTTAGAAGATGGAACCCTCTTTGAGATCAATACTGCGGATGAGTTGGCGCAAAGCATTCAGGGTTGTATTCAGGAGATCCAACAAGAAGTACTCGGCGGTGTTGCTGAGGCCTTTAAGCAATGCGGATGGGAAGTGAGAGCTGCGGAAGGCAATGAGCCCGATCAATACGAATTCAGTGTCTTTGAAGTGACCCCGAGCGGAGGTGTAGTGTTCTACGACGCTGGACTAGGTTCTCCTGGAACCTGGATCTTTTATTTCATCGCCAATCAACTCCATATGAATATTAATCTTGACGGAGTCAATGATCCTATCGAGGAGAACTGGAACAAAGATTGGATCGTTACCTTTTACGGCGAGAATACGCTGCAGATCATGCGCGATGAGCTTACCTATGATCTGAACAAGATCTGCGAACCAGAGATCTATTGTACCACCTTGTTCTTTGAGGAATGTGTTTCTGATGATGACGATCCGCTACCGCCGTTCACGGCTAATTTTGAATTTGAGAATTACAGCCGTTGCATCGGTTTGATCACAGAAAAGCCCTTAGAAGAAGGGTACAGCTTTGACTATTTTGAAACTGAGGCAGACGCAGAAGCCGATGTAAATGCTTTGCCCCAAGACGGATATACCAATATAGAAAATGCCCAAACGATCTACGTACGGATTACAGACCCGACTGATGTGGAGTTCGAGTTGGTGGAGATCACCATTTTGGCCTCGTTATGTGAATGATTTTTTAAGAATCAGCCAAACGAAAAGACGACCCTCTGCGGTCGTCTTTTTGCGTTTAAGGGGCTTGTCCAACTTCAGGCAAAAATGTACCTTTGCCCTTTACCAATTTTAGCGATGTTTGATAATTTAAGTGATAAGTTAGATAAAGCCTTACACGTGCTCAAAGGGCACGGTCAAATTACAGAAGTAAACGTGGCCGAAACCTTAAAGGAAGTACGCCGAGCGCTTTTAGATGCGGATGTCAACTACAAGATCGCCAAGGACTTTACCAATACGGTGAAAGAGAAGGCCTTGGGTCAGAATGTATTGACTACTCTTCAACCGGGCCAGTTGATGGTCAAATTGGTGAAAGATGAGCTTACAGAGCTCATGGGTGGCGATGCTGCTGGAGTTAATTTGAGCGGAAACCCTTCAGTGATTCTAATGTCTGGATTGCAGGGTAGTGGTAAAACCACTTTCTCTGGAAAACTCGCCAACTTCTTAAAGACCAAAAAATCTAAAAAGCCCTTATTGGTTGCCTGTGATGTTTATCG
>NZ_CBFCWJ010000035.1:0-104362 GCF_965601605.1 Gilvibacter sp.
ATGCTCAAGGCAAATCTTATCGTATTGGCGATCCGCTGCGGAATTTAGGGGTGCTTTTTCCACGATGCTTGCAGATATCGGTTCTTTGGCAGACAAGCTGAAGATCCTCAAACTCAATCAGCGTTTGAAACGCAAATCAATTGCCGAGATCTTTGAAACTCCAGAAAGCACAACACTTGAGTATCTCCAAAACTTTGGGTTCTCTACCAAATCATTACGCGCTTTTTTAAGCCCTTCTTTGCGGGGATATTCCTGGAGCCTGACCTGCGGACTTCAAGCAGAATGTTTGAGTTTGTCTATAAGATGTTTGGGGAAGGCTATGCGACCATCCCTAAAGCGGGTATTGGCGCTATCAGCGAACAATTAAAGAGTAAATTGAGTAACACGGAATTCAGATTCAATACCGAGGTAAAAGCGGTAACTACGGATCATATTGAATTGAGCTCCGGAGAGCATTTGGCGCATAGGGGTCTTATCCTTACGAGTAATACAGCTTCTCTGGTATCTGGATTGGAACTTTCCAATAACGCTTGGAAATCTTGCATGTGTATCTATTTTGAGGTGGATCAAACTAACATCCCTAAAGAGACCATCGCTTTGGTGTCTGATTCTGGTAAATACACCAACAACCTTTATGCCTATACCGATGCCACCTCTGAAAAAACGATTTTATCCGTCACCGTGCTTGAGTATAGCGACGTTTCAGTCCAGCAACTCCTTGAAGCTGTTGAGACCGAGGTAAAACAGTATACAGGCGCAAAGCAAGTAACTTATATTAAGCACTATGATATTGTACAGGCGCTGCCTGATATTCAAGATCTTAAAATGACGATGGCTCCAGAGAGCACTGAAGTTATGGCATCTGTTTTTGTGGCAGGTGATGCACAATTGAACGGTTCTTTAAATGCAGCTATGGAAGCCGGTCGCGTAGCTGCTCAGGCGCTGCTCTCTAAATCATAATTCTTTAAACTCATGCGAAACAGATTAATACTGATTCTTTGTCTTGTTTTATTCGGAGCTGATCTGCACAGTCAAAATGCCAAGGAGCCACTGCGTGTTGGAGTGATTGGCTTAACACATACCCATGTGCATTGGATCTTTGGCAGCGAGCCTCGTGGTGATATTAAAATTGTAGGCATTGTAGAACCTAACCGAGAACTGGCCCAGCGCTATGCAGACCAATACAACTTTTCCATGGATAAGGTCTATGATACCATGGATGAACTTTTCAACAATACCCAACCAGAGGCGGTTACGGCTTTTGGAACCATCTATGCGCACTTAGAGGTAGTAGAGGCTGCAGCGCCTCTTGGAATACACGTCATGGTAGAAAAGCCTTTGGCGGTAAGTATGGAGCACGCCTTAAAGATGAAGGCCTTGCAGAAAAGTACGGCATTCATCTGCTAACTAATTATGAGACCACCTGGTACCCAACTACCCACAAGGCTTACGAGCTTGTTAAGGCAGAGAACAGAATAGGTTCCATTAGAAAGATCATGGTTCATGACGGTCACAAAGGGCCTAAAAAGATCGGGGTCAATAAAGAGTTTCTGGATTGGTTGACCGATCCTGTTTTAAACGGCGGAGGCGCTGAAATTGATTTTGGTTGCTACGGCGCTAACCTCTTGACCTGGTTTATGGATGGTCAAAGACCCAACAGTGTGACTGCTATTTCTACACAATTACAGGCAGAGAACAATCCCAAGGTTCAAGATGAATCCATTATACTTTTGCAGTATGATGATGCGGTAGCAATTATTCAAGGCTCTTGGAACTGGCCTATCGGTAGAAAGGACATGGAGATCTACGGTCTGGAGGGTGTGGTCTATGCAGACAACAGACACGATTTGAGAATCCGGATTTCTGAAGGCTATGACGGTTATGATGAAGAGGTGTTAAAACTAGAAGAACGTGCCGCTCCCTATGATGATCCTTTTGCACTTTTCACGGCAGTAATTAGAGGCGAGGTGGAACTGCCAGCCTATGATCTAAACTCTTTGGAAAACAATTTGTTGGTGGTAGAGATCTTAGAAGCAGCCAAAGAGAGTGCTGCTCAGAATAAGACTATAGAATTACAAGAGTAGAATTTAACTATGCAGAGAATTCAAGAAATTGTGGATATCGCTTTGGCCAAGATGGCTGAGGCAAAAGTTCAAATGATGTTCCCCGGACCCATACCAGAGGCCATGCAGGATCCGACCATTGAGCCTTCTAATGATTGGCGGGGTTGGAAACCAATCCCAAGTGTTTTGACGGATCAAGATCTGACGGTCGTTGAAACAAAAATTGGACATGCCTTACCCGAGTCGTATAAGAGCTTTCTAAAGCACAAACACTTTTATGAGTTGAGCATAGAAGATAAAGACGTTAACTTCCCGAGTCACTTGCCAGATAAGGAACTGAATTTCCTTTTAGAATTGGTTTTTAACGCGATAGTACCCGATCGAATTATAGGGAAGGGTTATATCTATTTTGCAGATTTTCAGGACTATGGCTTGCTGTGTTTTGATACCAATATGAGTGCAGAGAACAACGATTACCCTGTGGTTTATATTGATATTGATGATCTGAATACAGCCCATCGCTACGCAGATAATTTTTTGGATTTACTGGAAGGAGATTCGCAGCGCGGCAACCGATTCGTGGAGTATTTGAATGGTATGGTTTAGTTGAATTAGTCTTATGAACACAACACACTCGGTCTCCGACGGCCTTAAAAACGCCATACGATTCTTTACGTATTACTTTTCCAATCAAAGCTTAGCTTTTGTCACTGGGGTTTCCAAATTGAACGCTGTGCCTTATGTTGAGCTTTTGCATGAGAATCCGTCAAACGTAGAGATGATGTATAGCATTTTCACCAATAACATTCAGATGGACGCAGCCGGAAACGTGCTTAACTTTGAGCACAGCGCCAAGCGGGCAGCTCAGTTTATAGCCACTTGCATTTATTTTGAGGAAGGTCCGTATATTGTTGAACCACCCTTTGAAGAGTGGGAGATAACACTGTATTAATCTATCCAGTGCTTTTTAATGGAATATAATTCCACTAAATTAGAGGTGACAGTATAATAGATTCAATCTCCATGATAAAAAATATACTTACTACAGCATTAATATTGATGAGTCTTAGTTTAAGTGGGCAAACTTCTGCAAGCGTGCTGGCTGATGAACTTCTCTTGCCAAACACAGGTGGTGCCTTACGCGGAACAGAGTTTTATTCCGATGTCAACGGTGTAAAGAAAGTCGAATCGAGACGCTCTAATATTGAACTTTATGAGGAAGACAAACAAGCTGATGGAGCACTTTATTTGTACTATGAGCTCGTGCTGAGCAACGGCAAAACTGCAGATATAGATTATCATTTTGATGCCAGCGGTAATCTGTTTTCGCTTTCAACCAATACCTACACAGAATCAGACCAGCAGGCTCAGGTGCTCTACGACCACTTGCTGAGTTATTTGAAGAGCAACTTTAAAAGCACAGGCACTGATAATGAAGGTTGGCAAACCTTTGAAGGCCGTAGACAGAATTACACCTACAAGCTTTATATCAAAATGAAGGAGCAGGGCATGTGGACAAAAAGCAAATACGTCGGTTTTGATATGGCCGTTGTGCGGTAGTAGTTTAGCGTCTAAGAAATCCCCAGATTTATTTATCTTTAGACTCTCATCCCACCCAATTTTAACGTCAAATTACCTGATCTAGGCTTTGCGCCACGCAATTGCTGTGGCTAATTCTATTTGTGGGTGTTTGAGAAATTCAAAACAAAATGCATTTAAAAAAACTCTTTGCCTTTTTATTGATTCCGCTATTGGCCTGTACAAATGATCCTTATGATACCAGTACTCCAGAGAATTTTGTCATCGCCCTTGGTCAGGTAAGCCAACAACCAGAGGATCACAACCCTTTGCCGTATTTCTATGAGGAAGCCTCTGCGGCTGCTATATTGCGATTTGATCAAATGGGAATGGCGACTTCTGAAGCTTTTGTAAGTTTTAAAAATAGCCTGGCTGAGCAATTTCCAGGCCACGTAAAAAGAAACCTAGAGGGGCGTATTGTGGTCTCGCTTGATGGATTTGCAGGGATGAAAACCCGTACCTTCAACTTTAGCGCAACCCTTATCGGCCCGCAATTAAAAGCTCGCACCGCCGCCGACTACGAGTTTATAGGAGCTACAGAGCCAGATGCTGAGGGCGTGGTGCAGCTAACACTAAAAATGGAAGGTGTTCAGCGCACGCTGCCAATAAAGAAAACAGCAGCCGGCTATCGTATGTTTTTAGCTCCGGAGATGATAGAGGGCATTGACAAGAATCTTAAAACAATAGAAAATCTTCAAGCGGTCTTTGTTGGTGCAAACAAACAATTACTGGGTGGAACTATCAATGAAAATAATTTTGAGTCTGAACTCGAAACCATCCATAATGCCTACGCTCAGGCTTTAAACGGAATGTGATCTGTAGTCTAAAACTATTAGGTCTTTTATGTATCTTTAGGTAGACGCACAGAAGGACTACCACGATGATTAAAGATAAATTGGACTACAGTGTTTCGCTGCGGATGCAAGGACTAGGCTCCAGCGAGATCCGAGCTAAGATGGAGCAGGAGGGGTTCTCAGAAGCGCAGATTGAATACTACCTCAAAAAGTCCGATGAGGTTTTCCTTTCTGAATCCATCAATTATAGACGCAATCGGGCTAAGCGCGGTCCCAAACGCGGTTTAAAGACCTTTGCATTATTTACCAGTTTGGGAATGTTACTTCTGGTTTTTTACGGTTATTACGGCATTGGACTTTTGGGTTTATTTTTTTGTTGGACTTTAGTGCGTTACAGTTCTTTTAATCGCTAAAGGCGTCTTATCTTAGTTGCAAATCCCAGTTATCTTGATCCAAAAACAAGCGCTTTCCATACGTTGCGATGATAATTTTGAACTTTCGGGTATGCTTTATACTTCGGATGAGGTAAAGGCAGCCGTGATGATCGCCCCGGCCACCGGAATCAAAAAAGAGTTTTACGCATCCTTTGCTACGCATTTAGCGAAAAATGGCTTTGCTACTTTGACCTTTGACAACCGAGGCATTGGAGGCTCTAAAGGGGATTCGTTGAACGGGGTAAATGCTTCGCTCATAAATTGGGGTAAGTTGGACCTTTCGGCAGCCTTAAATACGCTTAAGGAGCAGTTGCCAAATACGAACTATCATCTGGTAGGGCATAGCGCTGGCGGGCAACTTGTGGGTTTGATGGACAATGCGCATGACCTAAGCTCCATGTTCAACTTTGGAAGCTCCTCGGGCAGTTTGCATTACGCGAAGTATCCATTTAAACTGATGTCTGCCTTTTTTCTGAATTTTTATATCCCCACAAGCAATTTGCTTTTTGGGCACACCAAGTCACAATGGGTTGGCATGGGAGAGCCGCTTCCAAAACTGGTCGGAAAGCAATGGTCTCAGTGGTGTAACGGTAAAGGTTATGTCAAGGTTGCGCTCGATAGGGAAGATCTCAATCATCATTATGACAGCCTTGAACTGAATTCCATATGGGTACATGCCAGCGATGATGATATTGCCAATTTGGATACGGTTAAGGATATGATCCGAGTATATAGCAAGATCGAATCCAAAATACACACACTAAATCCACAAGAACTCGGTTTTAAAGATATAGGCCATATGAAGTTCTTTAGCAAAAGACGCAAAGTCCTGTGGGACTTGGCCACAGACTGGTTTAATCAGCACTAATACATCCGCCTAAAAACAAATATCCTTAAACCCATTAAACACTATGAACTCCAATACAGACCTAGCGCTATTGTATCTGCGCAAGTATGCGGAAAAAGACCTGCAGGCTATGGAAGACTTATTTGCAGAGGACATTGTACTGCGTGATTGGAAAATACGTGTTGTGGGTAAATCCTTGGCGCTCATAGAAACCAAAAAAAATTTTGAGGCTGCACGTTCGCTCACTATAGACGTATTGGAAACTTATGAAAATGCGGATACGGTCGCGGCAGAGTTGAAAATTGTCGTAAACGATACTGAAGAGCTTTATGTGGTAGATGTGATGCAATTCAATGCTCAAGGCCAGATCAAGGCCATACGTGCTTATTTGGGCAGAGGAGATGACTTACTTACTCAATAAACAGAAGATGAAACCATTTCAGAGAATTATCACCGCAGTCCTACTATTAGTGCTGCTTTGCGCTTTTACCAACACCAGAAAGGAAGTAGTTGTGGAAGGCGTTTGTGTAGGTGCAATTAAACTAGGGATGTCTGTTACAGAAGCTGCGGAGCTGCTGCATGACGAACCTAAACTAATTACATGGAATCAATATTCTTATGAGCATTATTTTCAGCGTGACGGAATTTCGCTTTTTGAGATGCAGGGCGATGAGCAGCATGAGATCTTTGCTATTACGATTCACCCAGATCGTTGGAAAGGGTATACCCAAATGGGCCTCAAAGTGAACAGACGTTTAAGGATCAAAGATGTATTGGCTGTTTATGGAGAACCCGAATGGGGTTATACCATGGATTGCAGCACAGTAGATGCAGAATATGAAGATGTGGGTATTTACTTCACGGTGAACCCGCGTGAGGGCCTATGTGATTCCGATGATGCCGATCACAATACCGTATATTTTGAAGAGCGGGTAAGCGAGTTTACTATTGGCGTTGTAGGCACCGCTTACTAAAGGTGTCTTGAATTTTGATTAACTTATACCATGGGCAATCGTTACGCTTTATTACTTACTGTAGTCTTGACTATTATGTTGACACAAAACACTTCTGGACAAGATCTGAGCGTTCACAAATGGAAACACCGGATCCTAGTTATAAATGCTAATACAGCCGATAATGAGTTGCTTCAAAAACAGTTGGAGCAATTTAAAGGAGCGGAATCGGGGCTCAAAGAGCGCAAGTTGGTCTTTTATATGATTCGTGACTCGGAATATGATTTTGTCGATTATACAGCAGATTCAAACCGCGAAGCTGGTCAGCTAAAGCAGGGATCGATCCAAAGGCTTTTCAAAACTTCCAAAAGCTTTGAAGTACTCTTAATTGGTTTGGACGGAGGCGTAAAACTACGTCAAACAGAAATACTGACGCTCGAAGAATTGTTCAGAACCATTGATGCCATGCCGATGCGCACAAGTGAGCGTAAAAACAATTGATGTTCTTCTTTAAATCGACCTCAACTCAACATCTAATTTCCAGCATAATCAATACTTTTAATATCCGCGCAGAGCAAATTTCGGATCCTATTTTTATACAAAACCCAACATGAACAACCCACGCGTTAAAATCAAAGAAACTCAGATCCTCTCAGACAATTGGTATACACTCAATAAGGTCATTTTTGATTACCAAAATCCAGACGGAACCTGGGAGACCCAAGCCAGAGAAGCCTATGATCGGGGCAACGGCGCGGCTATTTTACTCTATAACAAGGAGCAGGGAACGGTGATCCTTACCCGTCAATTTAGACTGCCTACTTACATCAACGGCAATGATGATGGGATGATGATAGAAGCCTGTGCAGGACTTTTGGATAAGGACAATCCGGAGGATTGCATCAGAAAAGAAACCGAGGAAGAGACCGGCTATAAAATAAGTACGGTTCAAAAAGCGTTCGAGGCTTATATGTCACCGGGTTCGGTCACCGAGATCCTTTATTTCTTTGTGGCGGAGTATGACAACAGCATGAAGGTCAGTGAAGGCGGAGGCTTGGAAGAAGAGCAGGAGAACATAGAGGTTTTAGAGCTCGCTTTTAATGATGCCTTAGCAATGATTGACTCCGGAGAAATCAAGGACGGAAAGACCATTATGTTATTGCAATATGCCAAGATTCATGAGTTACTATAAACCATTATTATGAAAAAACTACTGCTAGGCCTTGGAATCATTGGATTCTTGGTGGGCGGATATTTTACTGCTTATGCCTTGTTGTTTAATGGCGTGAAGGCGCGTCCTATTCAACAAAACGGGCTTTGGGCCAATTATTTTGCACAAGACAACGACCAGGCAAAGACAACAGTAATTTTAATTGGTGGTGGGCAATGGGGCGATTATTGGGCACAATATCTGGCCCAAAACAATATGTATGGACTGTCCTTGCCATACTCAGGTGTTGGAGACTTACCACAACTGCCAGAGGATATAGCCTTGGAATATTTTGAAAAGGCCTTGGATTGGTTAATCGCACAACCCGAAGTAGACCCAGATCGCATTGTGGTGATGGGAGCATCTAGAAATGCGGAGTTGGCTTTGGTGGTAGCCGCAAATTTTCCACAACGGGTAAGCGGTGTAGTGGCCTATGCGCCTAGTTCGGTGAGTTGGTCCAATACCGTCTTGCCTTATAATTCCGATGCACTAAAACCCAGTTGGACCTTTAAGGGACAAGCAATCCCTTTTGTGCCCATGGAAAAAATGCAGGGGGGAAGCGAAGAGCATTTAGACCTCTTGGGATACTGGAACGCAGGATTAGCCAAGGCCAGAAGCTGCTGAAGCTGCCATTGCCGTAGAACAAATAAGAGGTCCTGTATTACTTATCTCTGGGAAGGACGATCAGGTTTGGCCGTCCGCAACTATGGCTGATAGCATAGCAGCTCGATTGGGAAAGTACAATTTTAAATATCCGGTAAAGAATCTACAGTATGAAGCTTCAGGACATTTGATCAGTACCAATCCCGACCAAAAATCTACTTCAAATGCAAGGGCAAATGCGACTCGGAGATAAAATGTACACCTACAATCAGGGCGGTACACCCAGAGGGAGATTTGAATGCCAAGCAGGCTGCGCGAAAAGAACTGCTGCTTTTTTTGCGATCACTTTGATAACTTCTTTCTCATTTACCTTATAACCTGCTATTCAGGCAATCCATTTGACTTGAATTCGTTACTTTTAAAGAGCAACTAACTCCCTGTACTAATTTGCATCAGCTTTGAAGCTTAAAAAATCACATAAACGGATTTTATTGGCACTGATTGCACTCCCAATTTTAATTGTTGGCGGGCTGATTGTTTATGTGCAAAACCATCAAACGGAGATCATTAAAGGGGAGATCGCCAAGCTCAATATGGAGCATCAAGGGCTTTGTCAAAATTGGAGACAGTGAGCTCTCACTTTGGGGAAACTTTCCGGATATTTCCATCAAGGTATATGACGTACAGATCTTTGAGACCAAAGAAGACGGGGCCCCGCTTATAATGGATGTCAAAGACATCTATATTGGTTTTAATCTGTGGGACATAGTCAATGGCAACTACGACATTCAATCCATTTTAGTCGAGGACGGGGTGTTCAACTTGGTGATCCATGAGAACAATACCACCAACATTCAACTGGCTTTAGAAGCACCAACGCCAGCAGATTCAACCACCACCAACATCCACCTGAAAAAAATCAAGTTCAAGAATTTAGATGTGCACACCCTGGATGAGGCCACCAATACAGATGTGGAAAAATTCATTTATTCAGGACAGGGCGGATTCATTCAAAAGGACAGTATTATTGCGGGTCATATCGATACTGAATTAGAGCTGAACGTGATCAAGGATGGCGATACCACCTTTATCCGTAAGAAACATTTTGAGCTCCACACAGACGTCTCTTACAATGAGGATACGGGCATATTGGATATTGAGCCTTCTGGGATCGTAATGGAGAATGGCGATTTTGAGTTGGTCGGGTCTATTGACATTTTGAACGATGTGGATCTGGATCTTACCATCACCGGGACCAAGCCCAATTTTGATATGCTGATTGCCTTTGCACCCGCAGATGTCATCCCCGTTTTTGGAGCGTTACAACAACGCTGGGGAAATTTACTTTTCCGCGACCATAGAAGGAGCGGCCAATTTAGGAAACAGACCTTTTATCAATGCGGAATTTGGAGCTGGGAAGGCCTTTTTAGAGAACAGGGCGAGTGAGAAGAAGATTGATCAAATGGGTTTCAAAGGTCATTTTACCAACGGAGCCAATCGGGATGCCAGCACCATGGAGTTTTCCATAACAGACATGCGTGCCAGTTTGGAAAAAAGGCGATTTTGAAGGATCGCTCTTTGTAAAGAATTTCAACGCGCCAGAGGTGGATATGCAGGTCAATTCCAATTTTAACCTGGACTTTATCACTGACTTCTTTGAACTGGAGCAGGTACAAAATGCAAGCGGGAGTGTCTCCTTAGAGATGAACTTCCACGACATCATTGATATTGATCATCCAGAGAATGCTTTGCAGCAACTCAATCAAGCTTATTTTGCCGCTTTAAAGGTGGAGAATCTCAGTTTGGATGCCAAGCAGTTCCCCGCGCCCTTAGACAGTTTGAATGTGGATCTGGTCATGAATGGTAAAGAGGCCACCCTCAAACAGTTTGAAATGTATATGGGTAATTCTGATTTGTCCATAAGCGGATTCTTGTCAGACCTACCTGCTATAGTTCATCATACCGATACACCGGTGGATGTGCATTTAGACATTCTTTCAAAGAAGCTCGACATTGCTCAGCTCAGCGGATTTAGTGCACAAGATTCAATTGCCAAGGGGATCGACGAACAGATCGAGAACATGAGCCTGGGCTTATCCTTTAAAGCTGCGGCACGGGATTTCACAGAATCGGAGTTTCTGCCCAAAGGAGAATTCTTTGTAGACAGTCTTAATGCCAACTTAAAACACTATCCACATAAACTGCACGATTTTCACGCGGACATCTTAATCGATGAAGCAGATTTAAAAATTGTAGATTTTACTGGATTTATTGATGATAGCGATTTTCATTTTGACGGACTGATTCACGATTTTGCCTTTTGGATGCAACCAGAGCTCAATGGAGATGTGGATTTGGACATCAACCTGACTTCCAAGAAACTGCGTTTAGAGGACGTCTTCTCTTATAAAGGAGAAAATTATGTGCCTGAGGATTACCGCCACGAGATCTTTGATGATCTGGCCTTGCATTTTACTTCAAGTATGCACTACAAGGATTCTACACTGCATTCTATTGAATTGGCCTTGGATAAATTAGACACCAAGATGGAGGTGCATCCGTTGCGCTTTACCAATTTTAGGGGAGACATCCTTTATGAAGACGAGCATTTGCTGGTCAAAGGATTTCACGGAGAGATCGGTTCTACAAACTTCAATTTTGATCTGAATTACTATTTGGGTGAGGATGCAGCAGTTAAACAACAGGACAATTATCTTTTTGTCAAGGCCAACTATATCGACTTTGATGAACTGTTCAATTTTCAATTCACCGAGGTTGAACCTGCGACGAACACCAACCCAACAACAGCTGATGTTCCCGAGCATGCAGAAGCATTCAATATCTATGAGTTGCCCTTTACAGATATGCGTTTTAAGGCGGATATTGGTCACTTCATTTACCACAAGATCGATCTTCAAAACATCAAAGCAGAACTCAGAACCACACCTGATCACTATATCTATGTAGATACTTTGAATATGGACGCCGCAGGAGGAAACATTAGACTTAGCGGCTATTTCAATGGAAGCGATCCAGAGCATATCTACGTACAACCCAACTTGGTAATGAGCAATGTGGAATTGGATAAGCTGCTTTTCAAATTTGAAAACTTCGGGCAAGATTATCTGGTCTCTGAAAACCTTATGGGAAGACTTACCTCTACCATCAGCGGGAAGATTAGAATCTATCCAGATATGGTTGCAGATTTGGACCAATCAGAGATCAATATGGAGGTTGAGGTTTTAGATGGGCGTCTGCGAGATTTTGACCCGATGTTGGCCCTGTCTGATTATATGGGTGATAAGAATTTGAGAAACATCCGCTTTGATACGCTGCAAAATAGTCTGTCGGTGAATCGAGGTACCATCAACATTCCCAACATGACCATTGAATCTTCTCTTGGGCATATGGAGCTTTCGGGCACTCATGACAGCGATCAAAACATAGATTACTCCTTGCGAATTCCTTGGAAGACCGTCAGGAAAGCCGCTTGGCAAAAGATCTTTGGCAGCCGTCGCGATTCGGTGTCAGACCCCATGAAAGAAGATGAGATCGTAGAGGTAGACCCCAAGCGTAAAACGAAATTTCTCAGTGTTCAGATTGTTGGGAATATTGAAGACTATGAGGTTTCTCTAGGGAAGAAGAAGGCTTGACACTTTTAGTTTGCACATGCATCAATAAATACCATTCAATTTGAATAACAAACAAACCTATTGGACCGGGATTATTGGAATCACCTTGTTTGCCATTGCCACTGCAGTGGGAGGGATGCTTGTTCCGGGCTATGATCTCATGAGTCAACTCATCAGCGAGTCTTATGCAATTGATACTCAGTATGGCATTTATTTACGGTTTTTAGCATACATCCCCAGCGGATTATTGATCGCTTGGTTCTGTTTTACCGCAAGAAAGTATTACCCTAGGACTCGTGGGCTAAATGCCGGTTTTTTGGGCGTTGGCATCTTTTACGGTTTGGCTACGGTTATGGTGGCTCTTTTTCCTTGTGATGCCGGTTGCAATAAAGAATTGATCGATCCCAGTATTTCACAGCTCATTCATAGTTTAGTGGGGTTGTTGACGTATTTATTTGTGCCGATTTGCTTGATGATCATTGGCTGGGAACTTAATAAACTGAAGTCGGTTAAGCGTTTAAGTCAGTTTTCAGTAGTAGCAGGAATCCTCACTTTAGGACTTGTATTGGTTTTGCTTGCCATGCCGCAATCGACCTATATTGGATTTATTCAAAGGATCATTGAACTGCTCTTTATGTTATGGATTTTCTTTTGTGCCAGTACGCTTTATAAAACTGAAGGGGTTTAGCCACGGGAGAAGATTATGCTGCGGATTTGATCATGTACACAGTTTTAGTGTTTGCATACGTGGGTGTATATCGTTGGATTACTACCCGAAATGATGGAAAGAGGCATCTTCAAACTAAAATCCTTACCGTAATTTGTGTACTCCTAGTGTTCTTTTTCTTTATTGGTCCCTTATTCAAGTGACGAAATTCAATATCTAGTAGATGCCTACGTTTAAGTTGGAGCAGAAGTTGCTGAGCATACAGGCAGATACAATAACCAAATAGCATGAAAGCTAATCAAAACCTAGCCTCGATCTTTCGTTGGCTTCCTTCCTTATTACTTTGTTTAATCTATGTGCCTAATGCTCTGGATAAAATCTTTAATGCGGATCAGGCTGGGAAAGTTGTAGACAGTCCAGCAATAATGATTGCAACTGGAATTTTCTTATTGATCGCGACAGTCTTGTTTCTTCTTCCAAGAACAGTCCTTTATGGCGCAGCATTGCTGGTCCTTTATATGAGTTTAATTACAGGAATTCATCTTTACAAAGGAAAACCTCATGAAGTTGTACTGTTGATTGTCATTGCGACAGTTTTTGCTGCTCACCTTCGAAATCCAGTTTTTAAGGCAAAAGCAGAATAATAGACGGCATAAAATTGCTTTACTAGATTTTTATTCTAGAACTCGATTCCTTATTTAGTTTAATTCTACTTTAATTATTCCTTATCTTGCAGTTGATAGCATGATTGTAGGTTCATGGGTCGTTAAATAAGTTTGGGACTAACGTGCTTCGCTTCCCTGTAAGCAGTATTCTAAACTTTGATTCAGAAGATTCGGTAGCAATTCGAACCCTCGGCTATTTTACATACCCCCCATTTTATTGGAGCCATTCCTGTGTGGCTTAATCAGGTAGTTATACTGCCTAATGTAGTTGAACTAATTTTTTAATTAGAGTAAAGCATGGACCATTATTTAAAGAAAGAGCTTTATGATTTAGTTAAAAAAGACTCGAGAATCTTTGATTTCATTCAGAAGGGATCTCTCGATGGTATTTGGTATTGGGACCTCGAAAACCCAGAGGTAGAATGGATGAGCTCTAAATTCTGGACGGAGTTGGGCTATGATCCGGCCTTAATGCCACATGAAGCTTCTGCCTGGCGCGATATCATCAACCAGGATGATTTAAAAATCGCTGGAGAAATGCTGAACAGGCATTTTGAAAACCCACAAATTCCATACGATCAAATTGTGCGCTACACCCACAAAGACGGATCAACGGTATACATACGTTGTCGGGGAATGATGATTAGCGATGAATCGGGTAAGCCCATTCGCATGCTCGGTGCACACAACAATATAACTTCAGTGGTTAACTATACCTCAGAACGGGAGTCGAGCCAACGCCTTATTGATTTGAACACCGCCTTAATTAATAAAAACAAGGAATTGGAGCAGTTTACCTATATCGCTTCTCACGATCTACAGGAACCTTTGAACTCCATATTGTCCTTCTCCAAACTACTTCAAGAAGAGATTGATAGCTCTAATGATTTAGTGAACGAATGTTTACAGGTAATTCAGGGATCTGCTTACAGAATGAAAGATTTTATTACTTCTCTCTTGGAGTATTCTCGAATCGGACGCGAAACAGAAATGACCGAGGTAGATGTTTGCGGACTTATTGAAGAAATAAAAATTGACCTGAACGATACCATTGTAAGTTCCCAAGCAGTAGTGGCTTACATTGGTGAATCAGTAAAGATAAAAGCTTACAGAAGTGATTTGCATCGTTTGTTTTTGAATATCATTCAAAACGGTATCAAGTATACTGCGCCAGATACAGATCCTTTTGTTGAAATAAACATGGAAGAAAGTGACACCCACTATACTTTCTCCATTAGTGATAACGGCATAGGAATTCCAGAGGAACATTTTGGAAAAATCTTTGACGTTTTTAAGCGGTTGCATAACCGCGCTGAGTACCCGGGTACGGGAATTGGATTGTCTCACTGTAAAAAAGTGGTTGAGTTGCACCGCGGCGAGCTCTGGCTCACTTCGGAAGTAGGTAAGGGCTCCACTTTTTATTTTACCATCCCTAAATAGTACTTATGAAAAGATTAAAACGAATCATGTTGGTCGATGATGATCACAACACCAATTTCTTCAACAAGCTTATGCTGACCAGGAATGATGTTACTGAAGAGATTGTGGCATTTGAAAATCCGATTGAAGGTCTTGAATACTTAAAGGCAGGAGAGGAGCAGGTTGATCTGTTGTTCCTAGACATTAATATGCCAGTCATGGACGGATGGGAGTTTTTAGAGAACTTTGAAGTCCTTGAGCAAACTGGCGGAAAAAATTTGGTGGTAGTTATGTTGAGCACTTCGCTCAATCCAGAAGACATTGAGCGTGCTCATCAGTCAAGAACCGTGGTCAAATACATCAACAAGCCTTTGGATCATATGACCATCCAAGAAGTCATGAATGTGTTTGATTAATTTCCCTAACTTCGGCCCATGGCCAAAGAGAAATCCTTCTTAAAGACCTTATTAGAGATCATTACTCAGATCTTTGAGGCGACCCAGAAAAATTCACGTCCGCGTACCTGGCACCAGCACGTTGTTCCTTATGAAGACGGATGGGCGGTACGCCGAGAAGGAAATAAGCGAATTACTTCAAAACACCGAAAACAAAGTACAGCGATCAATCGCGCTAAAAGTATTGCGCGTAAAAAGAAGGCCGATGTGATCATTCACCGCAAAGATGGCGGAATTCGAGACCGAATCAGCTTTGATGATTAACTAGTCGGTCCAGCCGCGTTTCGCATAGACCTTATCGCGGATATTACTAAAACTCTCCAAGTGGACCTTATAATTCTCAGGGCTTAAAAAGTCCTTCATGTCTGCATTTAAGCGCGTCACCAGATCGTCAAATTTTTGCTTTTGTTCTGCGTCGGTATAGCCGTATTTAGGCAGAGCGAGCTTGGTCATTTTGTAAGTGTAGAAGGTAAGCAGAGTATAGTAATCATCTTGTTGGTCCTCTGCCAACTCCATTTTTAGGACTTGCTCATAATACCACAAACGCAAAAATCCTTTGTCTTTGTCAGTAAAGATAGCTTCGTACTGTTGGGTCTCCGCGGTTTCGTCCTGAGCAGATACAAGAGTCGGTAAAGCGAATAGGGTAACTAAAAGGCAAAATATTTTTAGTGTTTTCATATGGGTTGGCTCGATTTTTATCTTCTGAAGTTACAAAAATTATGTTCTTCTTTCTATTTAATTGCCCTACGGACATTCACTTTCAATGCCTTAGTATCGTCTTGCCTGAAAGGATATCAGCTGTTTTTTGAATAACAATTAATTCGTACCTTATAGTTGGCATATAATTTGTTATGAATTTAAGTGTAAATCCATGCGTATGGGGCAAAAACTAGCCATCAAATTGCTGCTTTTATCGGGTATTCTTGCGGGAGTCATTAGCTGTCAGGTTTATACAGTCAGCCCCGAAAGTTTTAAAATTCAAATGCTAGAGTATCCTGTATTTACGCAGCTCGACTCTACAGATAGCCTGTATCTGGGCCCCGTGTATTTTTATGCTTACGACATGGAATACGTCTTTGTCAAAGACAAGAATGGCCAGTCAAAATTTTTACAGAACAATCCCACCATAGAAGCCCGTATATACGAGTATAACGGGCGTAAATCAGTGTTTTATTTTGATACTATGGAGCTTAAAAATGATAGTTTAAGCGGTATTAGAAGCTTCTTGAATCCGGAGCGTAATGATATTAGTATTCCTTTCGATTCTATTGAGCGCATTGAAATTCAGAACAACAAAAAGAAATTCTATTTTGTTGAGGAGGAATTCACTCCTTGATAGACTCCTTAGTTTTGTGGGTTCCAATTGGCATCCGCCAACTTCTGCAGTGCCACTGGCTCTTTAAGCCATTTTTTTAAGGTATTGTTTCCCCAAGAATTATAGAACAGATACAACTTTCCATCACGGATCTCATAGGTTTCCGGATTTACATCTACCTTCTTTCCATTTTTTGCGATCGCATAGGCGCAATAACCACCGTATTCGGGTAAAAAGCCCTCTGGATTGTCTTGAAAACGCTTTGCGTTAGTCGCTGAAGAAAAGCGATAGGTCGTTCCTTCGTATTGAATTTCATGAGATTTTGACCCTTCTTGTGTGCTTCCGTCAAAATAAGCCACTACGTCATAGCCGTGAATAGCAACTCCTTTTTTAGCGTTAACGTCTTGGGCGAATAGGGAAGCGCTGCTCAGCACAACAGCAAGCGTGAATATGATTTGTTTGTACATCTTCTTGTTTTTTTGTGTAGTCACTTGGCTGGTCAACTCCTTACAGAAAAACAGAATTCAGGCATTGTTTTTTTGCCGATTGCGTTTTAACTTTACTGAAAAACAAGGCTATGCAGACCCCAACACGATTTGACAAAGCGCTCAATGCGCTTTATGAAGGTTTTTATAATGGGCAATTACATCCAGAGGATTCTTGCCGTTGTGCCGTAGGAACGCTTTGTAATGGATGGAGCGCCTGGAAGCATTTTTCCGATCAGCACGGAAGTCTCGATCTGAACTATGTGGGGAAAGTGCATGAAGGAATCGGTCGTCGTTATTGCGGATATCAACCCAGTGAACTGCTGCGAATCGAAGCAGCTTTTTTAAAGGGCTGCGGATACGATCTACCCTTAGATCACAGAAGTAAAAGACCCCAGGACCCTGCAGACCCTAAGGTGATCTACCAAGGATTGCTTGCAGCAATTAGTGAACTATGTCGTTTAGACAGGATTCCAGAGTTTTTACCACATAAAAACGCCTTGGAAGATATTTACAGAAAACGTCAATTGCAAACTGCATAAAAAAAGCCCGGTCAATAACCGGGCTTTTTTTTAAGTGATATTAGATCTAGTAAAAGGTCACGCTTCCATCGGCGATATCATACATTCCTCCAACAATAGCAATACTACCGTCTTCTTCCATTTCTTTGAGTACAGCCGATCTGTTTCGAATATTTCTCATGGTCATTTCGACATTTTTCTTCGCTACAGCATTGACAAAGTCAATGTTCTTTGAAGTTCTTTCTTCCGGCTCTGTCGGCTCTTTAACAGCTTCTACAGCTGGTTCTAGCTTATTGATCAGTGTGGTTAGGTTTCCTAAACGCGCGTGGTCACAAGCACCTTTTACGGCACCGCAAGCAGTATGTCCTAATACTACAACCAGCTTAGTGCCTGCCAATTTACAAGCGAACTCCATGCTTCCTAAAATGTCGTCATTGACAAAGTTTCCTGCAATTCTAATACTGAAAACATCACCAATCCCTTGATCAAAAAGTAATTCAGCAGACACGCGTGAGTCGATACAATGCAGTACAGTAGCAAAAGGAAACTGTCCATTGGCCGTGTCGGCGATTTGTTCATTCAGGTCTCTTTCAACCATCTTTCCCGCCATAAAACGCTTGTTACCATCTATTAATGCTTGGAGGGCGGAGGCGGGGGTCATTGCCGCCTGAGTTTCTTTAGTATGTGCTTTCATCTGTTTATGAAGTGGGTTTTAATTTAAAGAATTCGATATAGCTTTCAGGGTTTTCAACAGTTCCGCGTTCGGATATCAGATTAATAGTAATATTCCTGTTCCTTGCTTTCTCCTGAAAATCTTCCAGTATCTCGATAATGTCATTGTCTAAATAGCGCGTATTGCGCACGTCTAGTTCTAAATAGGAGTTCTCTTCTAAGGCATCTAATTCCTTCAAAATAGCTCCTTTGTTAAAGAAGGTAACTTCTTCTGCCAAGGTCATTTTGATCTTGCGCTTGCCATTACTCTTGTCTTCAATATTCAAGAAGTGTGAGTTCTGGTAACTCTTGATCAAGATAACTACAATTCCAACGGCCAATCCCAGACCAATTCCTTTAAGTAGGTCTAAGAAAACAATCCCCAAAACAGTCACCACGAAGGGTACAAACTGCTTCCAACCTAAATTGTACATCTTTACAAACAAGGCAGGCTTGGCAAGTTTATAACCAACCACAAGTAGAACCGCAGCCAAAACAGAAAGTGGAATTTTGTTCATCAGAGTAGGAATAGCAATCACAGCGAGGATCAAGAAGAATCCGTGAATGATTGCTGAAAGCTTGGTCTTACCTCCAGACTGTATGTTGGTGGAACTACGCACAATCACCTGAGTAATTGGCAATCCTCCAATAAGTCCAGAAACCATGTTTCCGGCTCCCTGAGCTAAAAGTTCTCTATTGGTTGGTGTTACGCGTTTTTCAGGATCGAGTTTATCCGTAGCCTCTACACAGAGTAGCGTCTCCAAAGAGGCCACCAAGGCAATGGTAAAGGCGGTCACCCAAATTCCTGAACTGGTAATGGCGCTCCAGTTCGGGAAAGTGAATTGCCCTAAGAAGGAATCAAAACTTTCCGGAACAGGAATTTGTACCAAATGTTCTTTACTGATCTCCATTTCTGTCCCAAGGGTGAAGGAGAAAAAGATAATCCCCAAAACAACCGCTACTAAAGGGCCTTGGATAAGTTTAAAGATGTTTGATTTTTTAGTCAGGACACGATCCCACAGAATCAGAATTGCCAAAGAGATCACTGCAATTAGTGTCGCTCCTGGACTGATGTAATCCAACATATTGCCTAATTCCGAAAAGGTGGTCTGTCCGTCCATTTGGTTGTAAGCAAAGTCGCCTGTGGCGTCCTTGTCGTAACCAAAGAAGTGCGGAATTTCTTTAAGGATAATGATAATACCAATTCCCGTTAACATCCCTTTGATCACTGAAGATGGGAAGTAATAGGCAATGATCCCAAAGCGCAGCAATCCAAAGCCAATCTGAATAGCACCCGCCAATACAACAGCGAGCAAGAAGGTCTCAAAGCCTTCCAGGGAAATGATAGCGGCCGATACGATCGCGGCCAATCCAGCGGCTGGTCCAGAAACTCCAATACTCGAACCACTTAAAGATCCTACGATAATTCCTCCAATGATACCTGCAATTAATCCAGAGAAGAGAGGAGCTCCACTGGCCAGTGCAATTCCTAAACAGAGTGGAAGTGCAACGAAGAATACGACAATACTTGCAGGCAAGTCGTTTTTAATGTGTTTTAGCATGACTTGCAATTTTTGCCCTAAGGGCGGTTGAAATAAAATGAAATGAGACCTAGAGGCGGGTCATGCCTTCTGGAGGTGGGGAACTCACTTCCTTGGCCGGTAACGCATAGCCCGAAATGTAGGTGCCAAAATTATTTTGACTGAGCTGTGTAAAACCGAGAAGTGCGTTGTTCTCACGAGGGGTGTCCCATTGCTTTTCCTCTAATTCTTTCTCTGTCTTTTCCTTTTTAGATTCGTCATCAGTTTCTTGAACTAAAGAGGTTTCTGCGCTGATTTCCAGCAAGGTACAAACAGAGGGAGCCAATATTGATAAACTCAATACACCAGAGATTACAAATAAAAATAGGGATTTCCTCATAGAGGTAAATATAACGCCTTTTTATGAATATCATAAATGATTTTAATGCCGATGGTGTTAAAAATTATTAACGTTCTGGTTCACTCCCTCGAGATTTACGTGTATTAATGGCTTATTTTTGCGAGTGATGGAATTTGATTGGAATCTTTTATTGCTCGTCGGCGCCGGTTTTGTAGCTGGTGTGGTAAATACCTTTGCGGGAGGAGGCTCGTTGTTGACACTGCCCGTGTTGATCTTTATGGGTTTGCCCGCCGCTGTGGCCAATGGAACCAATCGAATCAGCATACTGCTGCAAACCCTATCGAGTTCTGCAGGTTTTTATTCCAAAGGAGTGAATACCTTTCCCTTCAGTATTTGGCTGGCTATTCCAGCTACGCTGGGAGCTGTCATAGGGGCGAGGATCGCCATAGACCTGCCGGAATCGCTCTTCAATAAGATTCTGGCCTTTGTTATGATCGCGGTGGTGATCTATTTGGTGAGTCAACGTAAACGCGGTGTAAAAGAAGTTGTTGAACGTCTAAGTGGTAAACATTTGTGGGTCAGTATGGGCTTCTTTTTTATCATTGGTATTTATGGCGGATTCATTCAGGCCGGAACCGGCTTTTTAATCCTTTTAGTCTTGTCCATGGTAAACCGAATGAGTTTAGTCAAGTCCAATGCTGTTAAGGTCTTTGTGGTCTTTATTTTCAACATCGGTGCTCTGTTGACCTTTGCCTTGGCCGGGGATATCAAATGGAGTTACGGCTTGGTCATGTCCATTGGAAGTGCAAGCGGGGCTTGGCTGGCGAGCCGTTGGGCAGTAGACAAAGGAGATAAACTGGTCAAGATATTCTTGGTGATCATGGTGCTCGCGATGGCTACCAAGCTTTGGTTTTTCTCCACCTAGCCATTGACAGTACTTTTTCTACTATTTGAGTTTCTTATGGAATCGCGGTTTCTGCGCAGTGGCAAGCGTCGTATCTTTGCAGTATGAAATCAGCAGTTGTACAAAAACTCCATTGGCGTTATGCCACCAAGAAATTCGATCCGAATAAAAAATTGACCCAAGAGCAAGTAGATACGCTTTGTGAGTCCTTCAATCTCACAGCAACTTCCTACGGGCTACAGGCCTTAAAAATGGTGGTCATTAGCAATGCCGATCTCAAAAAGCAGTTGGTCGCTCACAGCTGGAACCAACAGCAAGTCAGTGATGCCTCACATCTTTTAGTGATCTGTCGCGAACGCACATTAGATAGTAATTACATCAAGGATCACTTTAAGCGCGTGGAGGAAATTCGCAACACGCCTCGTGAGATCTTAGATCCTTTTGAAAAGTATTTGTTGGATAGTTTTGCTGATAAGACTGAGCAGGAGATTAGCCGTTGGATGGATAAACAGGCCTATATCGCCTTGGGAAATCTGCTTACGGTCTGCGCGGTGGAACAAATTGATTCCTGTCCTATGGAAGGCTTTGATCCGAAGGCTTATGATGAACTCTTAGACTTGGAAACCAAAGGCTTGCATTCGGTCTTGGTATTACCAGTAGGATACCGTGCTGAAGATGATTTTATGGCCGATCTTAAAAAGGTCAGACGCGGCAGCGAGAACGTGATTATCAACATTGAATAACTTTCTACAATTGCCCGCCTGAGGGCACCGTGCAAATGCTATATTTGCTTAAAAGATATAGCTCATGCCTGGATTTGAACTTTTTGGCGCTGCAGAACGCCAACACGTACAAGACGTTTTAAACACTGGTATTTTGATGCGTTACGGCTTTGATGGCCTACGCGATGGCATCTGGAAGGCCAAAGAATTTGAGACTGCCTTTGCAGACCGAATGGGCGTTGACCATTGCCAATTGGTTAGCAGCGGTACCGCCGCCTTGACGGTGGCGTTAGCAGCTGCTGGTATCGGAGCTGGGGATGAAGTGATCATGCCCACCTTCACCTTTGTCGCGAGTTTTGAGTCTATTATCGCCATAGGTGCAGTTCCGGTTTTGGTGGACATAGATGATACGCTTTGTTTAGATCCAAAAGCCGTAGAAGCTGCAATTACTGACAAGACCAAATGTGTTATGCCGGTTCATATGTGTGGGGCTATGGCAGATCTAGATCCGCTAAAGGCTATCTGTGAGAAACACGATCTGTTATTATTGGAAGATGCTTGTCAGGCCATTGGTGGAACCTACCAAGGTACTGCCTTAGGGGCTTATGGCGATCTGGGATGTTTTTCTTTCGATTTTGTAAAGACCATTACCTGCGGAGAAGGCGGAGGAGTGATCACCAATAATGCGGAATTTGCCAAACGCGCCGATCACTACCAAGACCACGGGCACGACCATATTGGAAACGATCGTGGGGCAGAAGGCCATCCGTTTTTAGGCTACAATTACCGCATCAGTGAATTACAAGCTGCAGTGGGCTTGGGGCAGCTCAGTCAGTTTGATGAAATTCTCGCTATTCAGAAGAGAAACTTCAGCATCATTGCCGAGGCTTTAAAAGATCTACCTAATGTAACTCCACGTCGAATACCAGAAGGAGCAGCGGGTAATCATTCCTTCATCAATTTCTTTATGGATACTGAGCAACAAGCGGCAAAGGCGCAAAAGGCGCTAGCAGAAGCAGGTATTGATGCCTGTTTCTATTGGTACAACAACAATTGGCATTATATCCGAGGATGGGCACATCTCAAAAATGCTACAGGAGCAGGACCACTATCAGAAGCGATCAAAACAGAGTTGTTGTCTCTAGAAAATAGAGATTTCTCCAAGAGCGATCATTGGATGGGTAGAAACCTGTCCTGTTTAGTAAAACTATCGTGGACTGAGGAGCAGGTCCGCGAACGTGCCGCGACCATGCGTGAAGTGCTTTCTAGCCTTTAGTAGTTGATATAATCTGTGATTTCCAGACCGTAACCAATCATTCCAACGCGTTTGGTCTGTTGGTTGTTTGAGATCAGTCGGATCTTAGCAATGCCGAGGTCGTGTAGAATCTGAGCGCCAATTCCGAAGTCTTTATTATCCATGGCAATACGCGGTGCTTTTACCACTTCGTCTCCGGACTGCTGCTCTTTCAATGCTCCTAAGCGCTTAAGTAAATTCAAGGATTGCGATTGCTGATTGATAAAGACCACAGCACCTTTTCCTTCTTTCTCCACAGCTTTGAACATATCGTCCAGCTTCTTGTCTGCGTTGTTGGTCAGCGTTCCGAGGATATCGTTGTTGACTAGCGTAGAATTGATACGAACAGCCACAGGCTCATCAGTAGTCCAGTTGCCTTTGGTCAAGGCCAAATGTACTTGATCATTAGTGGTTTGCTTGTAAGCACGTAAACGGTAGCTTCCAAAATTCGTGGCGATCTGGAAGTCTTCCATTTTCTCAATCAAGGAATCGTGTTGCATGCGGTAGGCAACCAAATCCTCAATAGAGATCAATTTAAGATCGAATTTCTTAGCGACATCTACCAATTGCGGTAAACGCGCCATGGTTCCGTCTTCATTTAAGATCTCCACCAAAATTCCTGCAGGTTCCATTCCAGCAAGACGCGCAAGGTCAATAGCGGCTTCTGTATGCCCGGTTCTACGTAGCACCCCACCTTCTTTGGCACGCAAAGGGAAAATATGTCCTGGACGGCCTAAATCATGCGGCTTGGTGTTTTTGTCCACCAAAGCCTTGATAGTTTTGGAACGATCGTGTACAGAAATACCCGTAGTACAACCGTGTCCGATCAAATCCACAGAAACCGTAAACTGGGTATGGTGTAAAACCGTATTGTTTTCTACCATCATATTGAGTTCCAGTTCTTGACATCGCTCCTCGGTAAAGCGGAGCGCAGATCAATCCGCGACCGTGAGTGGCCATAAAATTGATCATCTCTGGGGTTGCAGATTCCGCAGCAGCGATAAAGTCACCTTCATTCTCTCTGTTCTCATCATCCACAACAATAACCACCTTACCAGCGCGAATGTCTGAAATGGCTTCTTCTATAGTATTGAGTGTGATTTGCGATTGAGCCGTCTCCATGAATTCAAAATTTATGCAAAGATACGGTCTTTATAGTTGTTTTATGTCTGCTTCAATGCGTTTGTTGAAAGTGCGTCTAAAGAAGTAGAAAAACGGAATCCCAAAGAGAATGTACGCCACAAAAACTTCAATAGGAGTTTTCTTTTTCATGGCTTTGTAGATCTTATTGTGCCAGATCAAGGTTTGGATCAATTTGATCAAGGTTATACCTAAGCTGATATAGGCAATTATCGGTAGGGCTTTCTCAACCAAACCAAGAAGATTCTCCGGCACTATATACACTGCTGATCAGCCAAGCAAATACAATAGTCAGATTGATCAAGTAGAAATAAAGTGTTTGCTTAGAGTATTTCTTGTACTCGCCATAGGCCAATATGCTTTCGTTGTAGATATGATCTTCAAAATTGCCTTGCATGCGCAGTTCCAATTCCGAGATGCCGCGTTGTTCCAAGTAGAGTAGGGCCTGATTGCGATACGTACTGCTATATCCAAATTTTCGGTGATACTTGACCACTTGGATAAGCCCGTCGTTATCTAAGGCGTATAGCTCATCTTTCTGCTCTTGGGACAAGGCAACCCGATTGGCCATTACCGGTGCCAATTGACGCTTGCGTCTAAATCTTCCAAAGAAACTGTCAAAATCAAAGACGTTTTGGTCTGTAGTGGCTCTATAAGTGATCCAAATTCCTAAAGGCAATAGGATCAAACTAGAGAGCCATGTGGCCAATACAGCGTTTAAAGATCCGTCTTCTGCACTGTTCTTGGCAAAGATTCCAATAAAGTGATAGGTCAAAAAGAGCAAAATAGCAATCACCATAGGCAAGCCAAATCCACCTTTTCTTATGATCGCCCCCAAGGGCGCTCCAATAAAGAATAAGATGATACAGGCAATGGCAAAAACGTATTTCTCGTGCAGGGCAATTTCGTGCTTGATGATGTTCTTCCGCTTTAAAAAGAACTCATCCTTCTTTGCCTCTAAGGTCTGTAGGGTTCCGCTAATGCTACTTTGGGCTATTTGAATGATCTTCTTCTGATCGGAAACTTGAAAGGCGTCTAAAGGGTTGTAAATCGAATCCAGAGGTTCTTTAGGTGCGTAATTGTCTCCAATACTCGCAACCCCGGAGCGCAAGTACATGGTGTTTGCAAAGGTCTTGATGTCTGTCGAGAAATTATCCGAAAGGGTGTCGATGGCAGGGATCAGCTCAGAGATAGGATACATCCCGTGATTGCTCAGTTCTCCTTCCGCTTCCAGATCAATATTGTTGATCTCACTCAGATCGATGTTAATGGTATAGGTGTCCAGATAACTCTTGACAAAGGGTTTTCGCTTTTTCTTTTTGACATCCCGTACTTGGACCTCGTCGTAATAATATACATTGTCTAGTTTGAGTGATAAAAGATTGGAATCTTCAGAACCGATCAATTCCCCACGCTCGGCGACCATGACCGTATAGTTCCCGGCAATCTTTGGTTTTTTCTTGTGGATGATCACTTGATCCAGATACTGGTCTCGATCCCCCGACTTTTCTTCTACCTTGATGTTGAGCTCATCACCAATAGAGCTGAATTGCCCTTCTGCAATAACCATGGCAGGTTTCTTTTGGGCAATGTTCCGCCTGAGGTTTAAGGATTTATATTCTGCCCATGGAATAACACTGTTGGCAAACCAAAAAGCCGTAAAGCTTATGGTCACAATAAAGAGGGTCAAGCTACGCATAGCGCGTTGCAGCGAGATACCCGTAGATTTCATGGCAGCGAACTCGTACTTTTCTGCAAAGTTCCCAAAAACCATAAGGGATGAAACCAGGATCGTCAGTGGTAATACTAGCGGAATCAGCTTGGGGGAGAAGTACATCAAAAATTTCAGTACTACTACCATGTCCAATCCCTTTCCCGCCAGTTCAGAGATATACAACCAGATGGTCTGGAGGATAAAAATGAACATCAGGATAAAGAATACGCTTAAAAAAAGTGCGTATGTAGGTGACCAGTATGTAACGATCAAGAATTTTCAAATGCCGCTAGTTCAGCCTGTTGATATAATAGCCGTCTGCTTCATACTTAGGCTGATCAAAACTAAACAAGGTTTTTGAAATGGGCTGATTGGTTTTAAAAGAATTAACAGTAATAGTAAACTCTGTCCCATTGGCATCGGTTTGAATCAGCTTGTAAATATGCTTGGTCATGCTATCAATACCCAGCAAGATATCCTTGATCTCTGCATTGCTGTCTATCGGCATCAATTTAACGTATTGGATCTTACGTCCTTTTACGTTTTGAACGATGTCCATTTTATACGTATAGCCCTCTTCATAGAAGGTCAGCATTTCACTAGGAGTAATGCCTGTATTTTCATCACTGCCAATGGTAGAGATGGTGACTTCTTCATCTTCAGGGACAATGGAGTAAATATTAACGCCATCACTGATGCGGGTAGTTCCCAGCATATTGAGATGGTATTTATCTCCCTCCAAGGTCACATTGCCACGGGTATCTTGCTTTACATTTTGCTTCTCATTGTTGAGGCTGTATTTAAAATCGATGACAATATTTTCATAAGAACGCACTTTAGCGGATACCTCATCCAACAAAGTCTTCGCGTCCTGTGCAGCGGCAAATCCTCCGCTTAAAACTAATAAACAACCGAGTAGTATCGATCTCATGGTTTCTAAGTTTTTTTGTTGCTCAGTGCAACTTCATTTTTGATTTATACTTCATTATCCAACAACTGATTCAAGGCTTCAATGGTCGGGACCAAAACCTGTCTGGCTTTACTGCCTTCAAAAGGGCCAACAATTCCTGCAGCCTCCAATTGATCAATGATACGTCCTGCTCGGTTGTATCCCAATTTGAGTTTGCGCTGCAATAAAGAGGCAGAGCCTTGCTGGGCAATTACCAGCACTTCTGCCGCTTCACGGAACAGCGAATCGCGGTCGTCTTTAGATATATCAAGATTTGTACCACTTTCTTCTCCTACGTATTCTGGTAACAGATGCGCATCTGGGTAGGCCTTTTGTCCGCCGATATAATCCGTGATCTTAGACACCTCTGGGGTATCGACAAAAGCACATTGCAGTCGGATCACCTCGTTTCCTTGGGTGTAAAGCATGTCTCCGCGACCAATAAGCTGATCGGCCCCTGTAGCATCCAAAATGGTGCGTGAGTCGATCTTAGAGGTTACTCTAAAGGCAATACGTGCCGGGAAGTTCGCTTTGATGATACCCGTAATTACATTTACAGAAGGTCTTTGGGTGGCAATGATCAAGTGGATTCCAATTGCTCGAGCCAACTGAGCCAAACGAGCAATAGGTGTTTCCACCTCTTTTCCTGCGGTCATGATCAGATCCGCGAATTCATCAACTACCAAGATGATATAGGGTAAAAAGCGGTGTCCATTATTCGGATTGAGCTTTCGTGCCTTGAACTTGGTATTGTATTCTTTAATGTTACGAACCATAGCATCTTTAAGCAAGTCGTAACGCGCGTCCATTTCAATACAGAGCGAGTTTAAAGTGTAGATCACTTTTGTGGTGTCTGTAATGATGGCTTCTTCAGTGTCAGGTAGCTTAGCCAGATAGTGGCGTTCAATTTTGTTGAACAAGGTCAGTTCTACCTTTTTAGGGTCCACCAAAACGAATTTCACCTCTGCCGGATGCTTCTTGTAAAGTAGGGAGGTCAATATGGCGTTCAATCCAACCGACTTACCTTGTCCCGTAGCCCCTGCCATGAGCAAGTGTGGCATCTTAGCAAGATCCACGACAAAGGTCTCGTTGGCGATGGTCTTTCCTAGGGCAAGTGGCAAGGCCATTTCTGCCTGTTGGAATTTATTTGCTGCAATCACCGAGCGCATCGATACAATGCGTGGATTTTTATTGGGCACTTCAATACCGATGGTTCCTTTCCCAGGGATCGGTGCAATGATACGAATACCAAGGGCAGCCAGTGACAGGGCTATATCGTCTTCCAGATTCTTGATCTTTGAAATTCTGATCCCGGCTTCCGGAATGATCTCATAAAGGGTTACCGTAGGACCCACAGTGGCTTTGATCTGCGCAATAGCGATCTTGTAATTGCGTAGGGTTTCTACAATACGGTTCTTGTTTTCTTCAAGTTCCTCCTGATTGATAGTGATCCCCGCACCGCCCGTATAATCTTTTAGCAGTTCTAAAGGCGGAAACTTATAGTTACCTAACTCCAAGGTTGGGTCAAACTCACCAAAGTCTTCTACTAGTTTTTGAGCGGTCTTATCTGCCGGAAGTTCTTCTTCCTCAACGGCCGCTTCAACTTCCATTGTGACCTCTTCTTCTTGCTTCTCAGTCTTCGGTTTTTTAAGTTGGATGTTATCCAATTCAGGGTCCGGAGTGAGTTCCAGAGGTTTCGACTGTTTTTCTTCTGCCACCGGTGTAACCGTTATGGGCTCTGGTGCAGGTAATACAGTTTCTTCTGACTCAGCAATGGTTTGTGTTTCTGTGGACTCTTCTGTTGAAGAAGCTTCGTCTTTAAAGTCCTCTGCTATGGATTCTTTGGTCTTTTTGAGTTTGGCTGCAACCTTATCCGGAGTCACTCGTAAACGCAATACCAAATAGGCGATCAGCAAGAAGGCCATCAGAATGGCAGTACCTGTGAAACCTAAATAATCCTGCAAGAAATCGTTCATTTCATATCCTACAGTTCCTGCTAAAATTCCACCTTGGCTACTAAAGAATCCGAAGAAAACGGCTAACCAAAGCATAACCAATAAGCCCCAAAACCAAAAACGACCTAGTGCTGTCCGCTTTAAATCAAAAAAGAAATAGATTCCACTTAAAGTGATGAGGGTAGAGAAAATAAAGGCGGCAATACCCACACCTTTATAAATGAAAAAGTTCCCTAAACCTGCTCCGAATTTACTCAAGAGGTTCGCGGCTTCGGTATCTCTATTGCTCAACTCCCCTAAAATGGATTGGTCTTGTTGCCAGTTAAAAAAGAAGCTCGCAAAGGCTAGGGTCAACGCCAGACCAAAGAGCATTAAAAAACTCCCCAGAACCACCTGCTGTTGCCGGTTAAGGGTCAGTTTTGGTAATTGGAATCGTTTGGCTTTTTTAGCGCTGCGTTTAGTAGTTTTCTTTTTGGCCATAAAGGGTAAAACAAAGGTACAAATTGTTAACGTCTTACCTAATGTAAATAGTACTTAGCCAAAGTAGGGAATATAGATGATACAACCAATGACAATTGCGATAACTGCAGCAAAAAATACAGCGCCTGCAGCTACGTCTTTGATATAGCCAATTTTAGGATGTCTCTCTGGGTGGATGAAGTTCGCGATTTCTTCAATCGCTGTGTTGGCACCTTCTGTGGCCATGACCAAACCAATGGCAAAAAATTGAAGGATCCATTCTGTAGCGGTGATCTCAAAATAGAATCCCGCTACGGTCACCACCACGGCAATAACCGCTTGAACCTGGATACTGGCCTCATTCTTGAGCAGCAGCCAGGCCCCGCGGCCGGCGTATTTAAACGCCATTAATCGTTTGCCGATGAAGGTGTTTTTCATTGTTTATAGCGCAGCGAGTGCAGCAGCGTAGTCAGGCTCTTCTCCAACTTCAGCCACTTGCTGGTTGTAGATCACGTTTCCGTTAGCGTCTGCTACTACAACAGCTCTAGAGTGGAGTGCATCAAAGGCTCCGCCTTTAATAGTTACACCGTAGTCTTGTCCAAAAGCTCCGGTTTTAAAATCAGAGAGCATCTCTACGTTCTCAATACCTTCTGCAGCACAGAACTGTTGCTGTGCAAAAGGAAGGTCTTTAGAAACGCAAAGCACAGTAGTGTTCTCCAATCTAGAAGCCTCCTCGTTAAAGCGTCTTGCAGAGGCAGCACATACTCCTGTGTTTACAGAAGGGAAGATGTTTAAGATTACATTTTTACCCGCGTAATCTGCGAGTGTTTTTGTTGACATATCGTTGGCTACCAAGCTAAAGTCAGGAGCTTGAGATCCAACAGCAGGAAGTGATCCTACAGTTTCGGCGGGGTTTCCGCCCAAGGTAATAGAAGCCATAGTTGTTGTTTTTTACAAAAATACGATGCCCTTAAAGAGATATCATTAAGGAACTCTTAAAAAATGTCGATTATTTTGAGGTCGCTAATTGACGGATCTTGATACGGAAAGCAGCGAAGATCAAAGTCATAAATGGGCTCAACCAATTAAAGATCGCAAAGGCAAAATAGTCAACTACGGGAACACCTAAAACGCCACTCTGGTAAGCTCCGCAAGTATTCCATGGCACCAATACAGATGTTACCGTACCGCTGTCTTCGAGGGTTCTGGATAAGTTCTCCGGAGCCAATCCGCGGTCCTCATAGGCCTGCTTAAACATTTTCCCTGGAATAACTAATGCCAAATACTGATCTGAAGCTACGACATTGAGCCCTAAACAGCTGATCACCGTAGAAGCGAACAAACCAAAAACAGAATCCGCAAGACTCAATAATGCTTTGGTGATTCTTGCCAGAGCACCAATGGCATCCATGACGCCTCCAAAGACCATAGCGCAAAGGATTAGAGCAATGGTCCAATTCATGCCCCACATGCCGCCAGCGGCAAAAAGATCGTTCAGGTCTGGGTTGTCAGTCTCCACAGCCGTATCTACAAAGATCGCATTGAAAACAGCTGTGATATTAGAATCTGCGATTCGCCCAAGAACATCGGCCTGAAAAATCAGCGCAAAGATTATCGCCGCAACGATTCCTCCGGAAAGCGCAACTAAGGGTTTGGCCTTTAAAAGGATCATTCCAATTACTACCAAGGGTACACCAAACAGCCAAGGGTTGATGTTGAATGTTGCGTCAATAGTGGCTAGGATAGAAGAGACATCGGCGTCTCCACTAACATCGGCACTAAAACTTAGAATGCTAAATACAATAAGGGTGATCACAATAGAAGGCACTGTCGTGATCGCCATGTATTTGATATGCGTAAAGAGGTCTGTCCCAGCCATTGCTGGTGCTAGATTGGTGGTATCACTTAGCGGCGACATCTTATCGCCAAAATACGCTCCAGAAATAACCGCTCCAGCGATCATACCTCCAGAAATGCCTAATGCAACCCCAATTCCCACAAGGGCAATACCTACTGTGGCAGAGGTGGTCCAGCTACTTCCGGTTGCAATAGAGATAATGGCAGAGATTATAACAGATGCGGGTAAAAAGATCTCAGGGCTCAACACCTTTAAGCCGTAATAAACCATTGCCGGAATAACACCGCTGACCAGCCAGGTTCCCGCTAATGCTCCCACAAGCAATAAAATCAAGATAGGTACAAACACACTTTTTAGGTTCTCCCAAACCTCTTGAATCATCTGCGATATGGTCACTTTATTGAAAAGCCCTAGAATTAAGGCAACTCCACCGCCGATAAGCAGGATGAATTGATTGGAGAAATCTCCCAACCAAGCCCCGTCTTTGACAAAGATGTTATAAGCCAAAAGCCCCATAAGGATGACCACAGGTACCAGAGCTTCCAAAATGTTCAGCTCTTTATTGTCTATGATTTTTTGATCTTCAATGGGGATCTTTTCAATATTGTCGGGATCGTTCTGCATGCTGTTAGTTTATAGAACTGTAATGTTACGATTTTAGCCTCCGAATTGCAAACGCAGCATTGGGGCAAAACAAAAAACGGGCGCGAGGCCCGTTTGTGTTTTCAAGTGGTTGTGCTTAAACCAGTTCCGCAGTCTGTAGCACTCCAACGGCTTCCATACAGGCTTTCATCTGTTTGAAGGTACGAGCGATATCATTATCCAAGCCGACAGAAAAACGAATCAACCCATCACTCAGACCCATTGCTTCTTGTTCATCTGCAGGGATCTCAGAAGAGGTAGAGCTCCCTGGTGCACTGAAAAGGGTTTTGTAAAATCCAAGACTAACCGCTAAATAACCCAGATTGCGCTCTTGCATCAATTCCATGAGTTCGTTGGCTTTATCTAAGCTACCTACGTCAACAGTCAACATACCGCCAAAGCCGTACTCTGCATTCATCATTTGTGAGAACACTTTATGACTTGGATGCGAAGGTAAGCCTGGGTAAACTGTTTTTAGGCCTAAACTCTCAAAGGCTTGCGCCAAGTAGAATGCATTATGACTGTGTTGTTTCATGCGGATATGAAGCGTACGAAGGTTCTTTAAAATAGACGCTGCCCGCATACTGTCCATGGTGCTGCCCAAAAGCATGGCCGCACCATCATTGACGTTGCGCAGCTGATCGATAAATTCTTGAGTTCCGCAGATAACTCCACCAACCGTATCCGAAGATCCGTTGATGAATTTGGTCAAACTGTGAATGATCACATCGGCACCTAGTCGGCCCGCAGGAATAGAAAGCGGGGAGAAGGTATTATCAACCACCAACTTCAATCCGTGTTTTTTGGCCAATTGTGATAAGGCTGCAATATCGGCAACCTCCAAGAGCGGGTTGCTGACGGCTTCACAGTAGAGGACCTTGGTGTTTTCAGTAATAGCTGCCTCAACCAAATCCAATTTAGTAATGTCAACAAAACTAGTGCTTATGCCCATTCTTGGGGTGAAGTTCTTTAAGAAAGCATAGGTTCCTCCATAGATCGTTCTGCTTGAAACAATATGATCGCCTTGACCACATAACTGCAGCAAAACCGGACAGATAGCGCCCATACCACTTGCGGTCACATTGGCCGTCTCTGTGCCTTCTAAAGCGGCCAGCGCTTCTCCCAAATACAGGTTGCTCGGTGAGCTGTGTCGCGAGTAGAGATAACAACCGTCAGCGTTGCCTTCAAAAGTGTCAAACATCGTCTTTGCTGAAAGGAAGGTATAGGTGGAGGAATCCGAGATGGAAGGGTTGACACCACCAAATTCTCCAAAGTATTGGAGGTCTTGAATATTGTTTGCAGGTTTAAATGCCATTTTAACTAGGGTTTTATTCATCAAATTTAATTGGGATTTGTAGATTTAACCAAATTGTTACATTTAATTAGTAATTTATTTGGCTAAAAAGCCATATCTTAGTTAAAAATTTATGCTCCATTCTGAAAATAGCTACGAACACCGAAAAATTTTCTATGCAACTTGACCAAACAGATAAGCAGATTCTAAATATTCTGCAAGAAGACGCAAAAATCACCAATAAAGAGCTTTCCTCAAGACTCAATTTATCTCCAACTGCCATTTATGAGCGCATCAAAAAATTGGAGCGTAATGAAATCATCAAAAATTATGTGGCGCTCTTGGACGAGAGTAAAATTCAAAGAGACTTTGTTGTTTTTTGCCAGATCAGGCTACTCCAACACGCCAAAGACTATTTGACCACCTTTGAGCAAGACATCATTGCCTTGCCAGAAGTATTAGAATGTCATCACATCAGTGGGGATTACGACTATCTTTTAAAGGTAGCCGTTGAGGATATGGAGGCCTACAGGGCGTTTATGGTGACTAAATTGACCACCTTGCAGTATATCGGAAACACACACAGTTCTTTTGTGATTAGTGCGGTGAAACACACTACCAAACATGTCATGGATCATGCGTAACAAATACCTGCTCGGGGCAGAGTTTTTGATCTTCTTCGCTCTTTTGCCCGTGAGCTTTGCTTGGGATTATTCCATCTGGATCAAAGCAGGCTTGGCCGTAGCGGGATTGACCTATATCATTGTGCGTTTGGTCAAGGATCCTGACAAACCCTTAAAGTGGTTTAAAAACTATCCGTGGAAGCCCTTCTGGAAGCGCATTGGACTGCAGTTCTTAATCATTGGGATTGTGACCACGCTCTTTGTTTTGTGGAAGGCGCCCAGCAGTTTGTTTTGTGTGCCTAAGAGTGACCCAGAATTGTTTGTAAAGATCTTAGGAGTCTATACCTTTCTGTCCGTATGGCCGCAGGAATTGATCTACCGAACGTATTTCTTTAGTCGTTTTGAGGCCTTATTTCCATCTAAGAAGGTGCTGATCTTTGTAAATGCCGTGGTCTTTTCATTGGCTCACATATTCTTTAGGAATACCTTGGTAACCGTATTGACCTTTATTGGCGGGTTGCTGTTTGCTTATACGTATTTTAAAACGCGATCGACCTTACTAGTCAGTATTGAACACGCGGTTTACGGCAACTGGCTATTTACGGTTGGGATGGGAGATATGCTGGCTTTTCCAGGGATGGATGCCTGTGCAGCTTAAGACTTAAGGAGGGAGGTAATATTGCGACTAAGGACTTAGGTAGAACGCCAAAAGCTTTGTAAATTTGCAGTCGATTTAAAATCATTTTTTATGAGTTCATTTGATGTAGTAGTAATTGGATCTGGCCCTGGGGGCTATGTTGCAGCCATTCGTTGTGCACAATTGGGGATGAAAACTGCCCTGATCGAAAAGTACAATACCTTAGGAGGAACCTGCTTAAATGTAGGTTGTATTCCAAGTAAGGCCCTTTTGGATTCTTCTCACCACTACGAGGATGCAGTTAAGCATTTTGAGGAGCACGGAATTGAAGTTCCGGGTGAAGTGAAAGTGAACTTAGAGAAAATGATCGCGCGCAAGCAATCGGTGGTAGATCAAACTACTTCAGGGATCGACTATTTAATGAAAAAGAACGAAATCACCGTATTTCACGGGATGGGTTCTTTTGTAGATTCCACTCACGTAAAAGTTGATTTGACTGAAGGTGGAGAAGAAACCCTGGAAGCCAAGAACATTATTGTTGCTACAGGAAGTAAGCCATCGACCTTACCTTTCATAACTATTGATAAAGAGCGCATCATCACTTCTACTGAAGCGCTTAAAATGCCAGAAATCCCTAAACACTTAGTGATCATCGGTGGAGGAGTTATTGGATTGGAGCTCGGACAGGTTTACCGCCGTTTGGGTGCTGATGTTTCTGTTATTGAGTACATGGATCGAATCATTCCGACCATGGACCGTGCGCAGAGTAAAGAACTCACTAAAGTGATGAAAAAGCAAGGGGTGAAATTCCACGTTTCTCACCAAGTTACTTCTGTAGAGCGCAATGGCGACGAAGTGACCATCAAGGCCAACAATAAAAAAGGTGAAGAAGTAAGCTTTACCGGAGATTATTGTTTGGTTTCTGTAGGGCGTCGTCCGTATACGGATGGGTTGGCCGCTGATAAAGCTGGAATCCAAATTGACGAACGCGGTCGTATTGAGGTAAATGAACACTTGCAAACCAACGTCTCAAACATCTACGCTATTGGAGATGTAGTAAAAGGAGCTATGTTGGCACACAAGGCAGAGGAAGAAGGTGTGTTTGTTGCAGAGACCATTGCCGGTCAGCAACCACATATCAACTACAACTTAATTCCTGGAGTAGTATACACCTGGCCAGAAGTTGCTTCTGTTGGGAAAACAGAGGATCAACTCAAAGAAGCTGGAGTAGACTACAAAGTGGGACAGTTTGGAATGCGCGCCTTAGGTAGATCTCGTGCCAGTGGTGATATCGATGGATTTGTGAAAATTCTTGCCGATGCTGCTACGGATGAGGTATTGGGCGTTCATATGGTAGGAGCTCGTGTTGCTGATTTGATCAGTGAGGCGGTTACTGCTATGGAGTTCCGCGCCAGTGCAGAAGATATTGCACGTATGAGTCACGCGCACCCAACCTATGCAGAAGCTGTAAAAGAGGCTGCATTGGATGCTACAGACAAACGTCCATTACACATTTAATCATTCCTCGCTCATCGCGCGTTTGTATTGACGAATCAAGGAACGCGCTTGCAGTTTCCAGGCCGTTTTGATCTCATCGAACTCGGTGAAGGCATCATTGGTACCAAAATCGTTGAGATTTGGTGCTGAAATGATCCCTAGCGCCATTACGGGTTCGCTATCGTCTGAGGTGGAAATGATCTTGTAGATTCCGTAAGTGACGCCATCATCTTCAATCTCTCCGAGTTTTTTCACCTCGTTGTTGTATTCCGAGACGTAATCACCCACATAATTGTATACACAGAGCTCTGTAAACGCATTGGGTTCCAAATACTCCGCTGGGATCAGATCGCTCAATTCGGCATCCACTAAAGCCTCCATGATCTCGTAACGCGAGTAAAAGGGATCCATATACTGTTTGAGAATGTCTGGCTCTACAGTAAAGCCCATGGCCATGTATTTGAGCATGGATTCCGTTTTGGTCCAAGGATCTTTGGCATAGGGTGTAAAGATCTGTTTGAGAATCTCGCCGCTGTCTTCTGCGTTCACCGCCGGATCAGATTCGGCTATACTCATATAGTAATAAAGCAGGTTCTCATTCAAATGGAAACTTTGATTGCGTAATACAGTGTCTTGGTACTTGGCCATTTGATTTGGAATGTCATCAATGATACGCTGTTGCAATTCTGAGAATAATTCTGGCAGCTCATCCATACCCATCATATGGTCCACATAAAGACCGATGAGTTGATCCTTAAAGTCATCATTGCTGTATAGCTGCGCCAATTCTCTCGGATAACGCTTCAAGATATCCAGACTGTCTTCCAGTTGATAGAAAGCCAAGAAATACTCGTCTGTACGCTTGGGTGGATTCTTTACCAAAAGATCCATCAAAATACGATCTGCTTGCATATCTTGGAAGTTCAAGAATTCACTCACGATCTCCTCTTTGATATTTTCTTCGGTAGATTCTGATCGGTAGTAATCCAACAACTTTTCCATATGTTTTTTGTTACCGTATTTGGTTATCGGTACGATCAAATCCGTTTTGTTGAGCTCGTAACCTTCTATTTCAATGGCTTTGTAGGGCAGAGCAGTAAGCAAAAGGTCTACATCTTCCGTGGTGAAATCGTGATAGAGCAGGGCAGTTTGTCCTCGCTTAACCTGTAAGGTGTCAGGGCTCATCAGTGCCGCTACGATCTCTTTGGTTTTAGAGGCGCGCACGTCCATTTTTGGCCTTTTACGCGTGTATTTGAAGGATTCTAAAAATAATTCCTGTAGGCCTTTATCTACTTCGTCTTGTCCCAAACAGGTGTAGAGCTGAACCAAATGATCATCTACATACATGGTTTGAATAAACTGCTGTACATTGCTGTTAGGATTCACAATACGGGCTTTGATGCCAGGTATTCCTTTGATGTTGATCAACTCTTTTTCTGCAATGGAGTCTTGGTACTCTAAAATGTCAACCAAGGCTGTATCCAAATAGGCGTCTATGTCTTTGGTGCGATAGAGCGGATTCAATTTGCTGGTTTCCATCATATACAACCCGCCTGTATTTGCTGAGGTGGCCGTGTAGGATTTGGTGTATAAGAATTCGTCCGCATCGGTGCCTTCTTCTTCAGAGAAGAGCGTCAAGGCAGCAGGAGATTCCATGGTGAACAGATCTTCGTATTTGAAATCGGAGACCTCGTCTTCCAAAAAGGGTTCCAGCTTAAAACTGGTAAAGAATCGAGAATTTGGATCTACTTCTTCGCCTTTCTCTTTGGCCTGCGCCATTAAGGCATAACTTCTGTTGCCGCGGAAGTAAAACTTGAAGACTCCGTTGTACGTATTAAAGAAGTTCAAATACGCAATAAAGCCTCTAACGCCTTGCTCTTCAAACTTAATGGGTTCACCAACCAATTCAATTCCAGCTCGTAATTCGGCTCCTAGAGTCTCTAAAATTTCTTCCTGATTGACCAAATAATAACCTTCGGGTTGATCATTGTATCGAATTAAGTAGTTGTAATCTAATTGAGGATCAGAAATAAAATCAATGTTCATATAATAAGGCTCTCCCTCAGGATCCAACGGATTCTCTACTTCGCGATCCATATCCTGCATTTCCACATCCGGAATTTCAACGCTAAAGGCACCTTTTTCATTGGTGTAGCGACGCCATTTTCCTTGATAGGTGGCATCTGGGTCCGGTTTAGTCAGGCTTATGGATTCAAAAAAGGCATCAGCGCTGCCGCTGTTTACGCCCATTTCGGTTGTTTCTATCAAAAAGGCCATAAATTGATCTGACTCCACATTGATGGCAAAGCGCAAATATTCATCGTCTGAGTTCTTAACAACACATTCGTAGAAATCCTGCCCGTCAATTTTGAATTCACGCTCGCTTATAATGTTTAATTCTGTATTGTCATCGTCTGAGAAATAATCCGCCAAAAAGCCTTTGATGTTCTTTTCAGAGATCACTGGCATCGGCAATTCTTCACTAAGCATATAGGCAAAGGTCAAGCCGGAAAGCAGGTCAGGCGTGTAATAGATCAAAAGAGGATCTCTTTGATAATACTCCGGTTGGATAGGCGTGCGCAGTGTCAAGCCGTATTTTGGATGCTTGCTTTCAAACCAGCCTGATGGATCAGGTTGATAGTCTTCATAATTATTGGCATTGTTGAAAGTCACTTCAACCGGCTCCACAGTGTAGCCTTCGTTGCGCAGTAAATTGATCAAACCTTCATCTCCTGGCAAATGCGCGGCTCCCACAGCAGCAAATAAGCTCTTATTGCTCATAATTTCTACCATGCTGCTTAGCATAACCTTGTTGCGACGCACCATGGTGTCGTCGTATTGATCGTTCTCCATAATGAAGTCGTGAATGGAGTCAATGGCGCCAGAATTGTAAAGGTTGATCATTTGCTCAACCGTCTCTCGGTACTGGTCCGGAGATACCTCGATCATTTCGAGTATTCGTGCTTTTAAAGCCTCATCATCAATCTCTTCTGGAAGTTCTATTTGATCTTCTACCTGTTCCAGCCCATTAATTATCTTTCCATTCTGAAAGGCAATGGAGTAGAGGTAGCCGTCCAAAAAGTTGGGCATGTCTTTGGTTCCGTATTCTATGTCGTTTAAGGCGGCCTCAACAATGTCTGGATTGAAGGTATAATAGTCCTCCAAGGCCATCCCTTTAGCAGCCATGAATTTATCATCCAACCTTTTGTAATCCTCTTCAGAGAGTATGCGTTTATAAATGTTCTCTTTGTAAGCTTCGGAAAGCTCATCATCGATATAGCTGGTCATGCTGTCTGGGTGGAGCTCCAAAGCAAACACCTCAGAACGTTTTATAGCAGGAAGTAGTGAGTCACTGATATTAAACACCCGTTTGTCTTGTAAATGCATAGTCCCATATAGGTAAGAAACACGGGAGTTATCTGCTGCGCTGATCTTCCACAGCAACTGATGCCCGCTGTCTTGTCCAAAGGAGGTGAGAACGGTTAATAAACAGAGTAAGAGTGTCGGTAAAAGACCAGATTTGCTGGCCGAAGAGCGCAGGTAGTTCAATTGTTTATAAATAAAGGGATTTGTAACACTCAATAATAGTAATTTTAAGGCATAATATTTCTATTTCTTGAGGAAAACTTACCGATTTAAATTAGAATCCCCAGGTCGATTCAAACAACAACTCTTTGCGTGGAGCAGGCAATTTGATCAGGTGGTTTGCTTGGACTCCAACACCGAAAATTCCACTGGAGCTGCCTTTGATTGTGCGTTTGCCCTAGGATCTTTGGCGAGTTTGGCAACCCAAGCAGGTACCGCTTTTCAAGCATTAAAGGACTTTCGTGAAGCCCATCCCGATTGGATGTTTGGGTATTTGGGTTACGATCTTAAAAATGAATTGGAGAACCTGAGCTCTAACAACACTGATGTTTTGGGATTTCCTGACTTGCATTTTGTAGTTCCACAGCGCTTGATCATTCTTAAAGGGGAGATCTGTAGTTTCAGTTATCCTGAGGATTTAATCGATTTAATTATCCCAGATCTCCAAGGCATCCGCGCCACCCTTGTCGATATGCCTGTAGAATATACCAATACTGAGAAGTCGATTCGGGTGCGATTAAGAACTACTAAAGACACTTATTTTGAGCGTTTTGATAAGATTCAGCATCATTTACAACGCGGAGATATCTATGAAACGAATTTCTGTCAAGAATTCTATGCCATGGATGCTACCATTGATCCATGGCGTATTTATGATCATCTCAACGCCATAGCAGAAGCTCCTTTCAGCACCTTTGTGCGTTTTGACGACCATTACATACTTTCCTCATCACCAGAGCGCTATTTAAAACGAAACGGTGCTCGTGTGATATCTCAACCGATCAAAGGAACAGCGAAACGCGGGGCTACTCCAGAAGAAGATCTTGCTTTAAAAGAAGCACTTGAGAATAATCCCAAGGAACGCAGTGAGAATATTATGATCACAGATTTAGTGCGTAACGATCTTTCCCAGTTAGCGGTTCCTGGAACTGTTCAGGTAGAAGCGCTTTGTGAGTTGCACAGTTTTAAACAGGTGCATCAACTCATAAGCACAGTAGCGGCTGAGGTTCCTGAAAACACGAACAGTGTAGCCCTGATTGAAGCTACCTTTCCCATGGGAAGTATGACCGGAGCGCCTAAATTAGCTGCCATGCAGATAGCCGAAGCCCAAGAGGATTTTAAACGCGGAGTTTACAGCGGAGCCATCGGTTATTTTGATCCTAAAGGCGATTTTGATTTCAATGTGGTCATCAGAAGCATATTGTACAATGCTCAAAAAGGCTATTTGAGTTTTCCAGTCGGCGGAGCCATCACCGCAGCGGCCAATGCCAAAGATGAATATGAAGAATGTCTGCTAAAGGCCAAGGCCATGCGGGAAGTTCTGGAGAATAATTCTTAGATAAGACTTAACAAAACCATTAGCTGGCTTATCCTATCTTTGCGCATGCTCGATTCCTTTTCAGCACAATTCGGAACGATTTTACCCAGCCTTGATGGTAAGCGTATTTTGCTTGCTGTTAGCGGAGGATTAGACAGTTGCGTACTTTTGGATCTTATGAGAAGGCAAGCTGTTGATATCGCTGTGGCGCATTGTAATTATCAATTGCGAGGTGATGAAAGCAATGCAGATCATCAATTGGTGAAGCAACTCGCTAAAAAGCACAACTTGGTGTTGCACGATGTTGTCTTTGATACCAAAACCATGCTCGACACCACTAAGGAATCTTTGCAGATGTTGGCCAGACGTCTGCGTTACAGTTTCTTTGATGATTTGTGTGATGCTCACGGTTATGATTATGTCATGACCGCACATCATGCAGACGATGCTTTAGAAACTTTCTTGATGAATTGGAGTAGAGGAAGCGGTGTTAAGGGTCTGGAGGGCATTCCTCGGCAAAATGGAACCATTTTACGTCCGTTGTTGGATTTTGATCGGCAAGTTCTTTTGCAGCATGCCAATGCCAATGATCTGCAATGGCGTGAAGACAGTTCTAATGCCTCAGAGGCCTATTTGAGAAATCAAGTGCGCTTGACAATTGTTCCTGCGCTCAAAGAGGTATTTCCCAACATTACTGATAAGCTTAGGGAAACGCAGCAGCATTTACAGCAAGCCAATGAACTAATCTCCGCCTATATGCAGGGCTTAGAAGGAGTCGTTTGGAATCCTACTACAAATGGATTGTCTATTGACCTGACTGCGCTCTCCAGGGTGAATTCGCCAAATGGAGTGTTGTATCAATTACTGAGTCCCTTTGGGTTCACGGATTGGGATGCAGTATACCGATTGCCAATAGGCCAATCGGGCACTGAGGTCCGCACGGATGATTACCAATTGCTCAAGGATCGGGAATTGTTGATTTTACAATCCATCAGCAGTAAATCATTTGAACACTATACAATCGAATCCTCAGAACAAACGGATCATTTGCCCATTGACTTGCATTTTGAGCAGATCGATGCGCTAAGCCCTTGTGATAAAAACACCCTAATTGTAGATGCGGATTTGCTCAAGTGGCCCTTGAAGTTGCGAACTTGGCAGGCCGCAGACCGATTTTTTCCCTTCGGAATGCAAGGTTCACAGAAACTCAGTGACTACTTCATCAACCAGAAAATATCACGACTGGAAAAAGAAAAAATATGGCTACTTTGCAGCGACTCCAAGATAGTTTGGGTGGTTGGTCATCGGGCAGATGATCGCTTCAAAGTCAGCAACAACACCAAAAACCTGCTTCAGATTACATGGCGCGATTAAAATATTTATACAGTGTTCTTTTAGTTCTTTTAGCTTTTACCACTCAGGCTCAGGTCACTGATCCCATCAAATGGACTGCGGAAGTAAACGAGCAGAATGGCGATACCATTCGCATTACCTTGGATGCGACGATAATCCCAGAGTGGTATACCTACGCCTATTATATGGACGAGGGTGGGCCTATTCCTACGGAGATCTCCTATGAGTTTGCTGAAGGAGATTATACCGTGATAGAAGATGTTGTAGAAAGCGAGGTGAAGCGCAAGTATGACGAGACCTTTGAAATGGAGATCGGGATTCATGAACAAAGCGCACGTTTTACACAAAGCCTGGTCCAGAACAAAAAGGGGGCTCCTTTAAGCGTTGTAGTTGATTACCAATCCTGTGACGCAGAGCGCTGCATATTTGAGAATGCTATTATTCCATTGAAAGTGCCTGGAGGTGCTGAAATTGTTGACAATCCTGAGGCTACAGCAAAGGACAAAGAGCTTACCGATGCCTTGGTATTGGAGATGGGCAACACAGAATTTTTAGAAACGAACGAACAGCAAAACTCAGGTTGGAAGAACTTTTTGCTCGGATTTCTCGGTGGACTAATCGCTTTACTGACTCCATGCGTGTTTCCGATGATTCCGCTTACCGTTTCTTTTTTCACTAAAGGATCAGAAAACAGAAAACGCGGCATTGTTAACGCCTTGCTCTACGGGCTGTTTATAGCGCTGATCTACGTGTTGTTGAGTGTGCCGTTTCACGTTTTGGATTCCATCAATGAAGAAATACTCAATACTATATCGACCAATGTGACGCTGAATGTGGTGTTCTTTGTGATCTTTTTGGTTTTTGCCTTTTCATTATTCGGTTATTTCGAATTGACTTTGCCGAGTTCTTGGGGAACTAAAATGGATCAAAAGGCGACTTCCCTAGGTGGAGTCCTAGGTATTTTCTTTATGGCGATCACCCTAGCCATTGTTTCTTTTAGTTGTACAGGACCGATTTTAGGAACCCTTTTGGGAAACTCTTTGTCCTCCGATGGTGGCGCTTGGCAGCTCACCTATGGAATTGCAGGCTTTGGATTGGCCCTAGCGCTTCCATTTGCCTTATTTGCCATGTTCCCAAACTGGCTGAATTCTCTGCCCAAAAGCGGCGGATGGATGACTACCGTTAAAGTGGTATTAGGGTTTTTGGAGCTTGGCTTTGCCTTTAAGTTTTTAAGCAATGCTGATTTGGTATCTCATTGGGGCTTGCTCAAGCGTGAGGTCTTTTTAGGGATTTGGATACTGTTGAGTTTAGCTTTAGCGGCTTATTTGTTTGGTTTCATCAAGTTTCCGCATGATGGACCTAGAAAGCGCAAAGCGGTTCCTGTGGTCTTAGGATTGCTGTTTGTGGCTTTTGCAGGCTATATGAGTTTGGGGATTCCCAATCCACCAAAATCTAATTTACCCGTATTGAGTGGGTTTGCACCACCGATGTTCTACAGCGTTTATGACAAAGAGATCTCCGATATTCACGGAGAATACACCTATGCCACATTTGAAGAAGGCGTAGCAGCGGCAAAACGCCTTAAAAAGCCAATCATCATAGATTTTACCGGATGGGCTTGCGTGAATTGCAGAAAGATGGAAGAGCAGGTCTGGGTAGAACCAGTAGTCAAATCCCTATTGCATGATGAGTATGTTTTGATCTCTCTATACGTGGACGACCGCGAAGCCTTGCCAGAGCAGGAGCAGTTCAATTTTGTTCGTCCAGACGGCTCCTTAAAGTCCATTCGCAATATTGGAAACAAATGGGCCACCTTTCAAACGGTCAACTTTAAAAATAATTCTCAGCCTTATTATGTGCTGATGGACGCAGATCTCAATCTGCTCAATACGCCTATTGGATACACTCCAGATGCCTCAGAATACGCAGCTTGGTTAAAACAAGGTTTGGAGAAGTACAAAGAAAAACCTGCTCTAAAGTTTAATTTCAGTCAATAAAAAAAGCACTCTGAACACGAGGTGCAAGAGTGCTTAGACAAACCTAACTTAGCAAAGACTGAAGCCCTAGAGCTTCAGTTACGTGCTTTGCCTATTAATAAAAATTCATCCCCACAAAAAATTATTAATTGTAACGACGAAAGCACGCTTTCTTAGTTGGTTAAAAGTAGTGTGGTATTGACGTAAATCCTATACGTATTTCCACGTATTTTTCAAGGCCTTAAAAAGCGCTAAGTCCTCCATTTTTGGTAACTTCACAACTTATGAGATTGAAACGGTTTTGCGTATTATTTTTCTTCCTGACAGTTGGGCTGAGTTTTGGTCAGGAGATTCCTCCGATCAAAGCCTTCACTTCTAAGAACTATCAGGCAGGAAATCAAAACTGGAGCATTACTCAGGATACACAAAACAATTTGTTCTTTGCCAATAATGAAGGACTGCTTCATTATGATGGCAATAACTGGACGTTGTATAATTCTCCCAATAAGACCATAATGCGCTCGGTTCTAGCCATTGGCGAGCGTGTCTATTCAGGTTGTTATATGGAGTTTGGTTATTGGGAGAAAGACGGCACAGGGCATTATGAATACACTTCCATCAGTAAGGATATTGCGGGCAGGCTTGTAGAGGACGAACAATTTTGGAGTATACAACAAGTAGATGATTTGGTCTTATTCCAATCCTTAGACAGGATTTACATTTACAATACGCGCAATGCGACAATAGAGACGGTGCCCACTCCGGGAATTTTTAAGATGTATCGTCAGGGCAACACTTTTTACTTTCAGGATAACGCGCTGGATTTTTACAGGATCGATCAACAACTGGCCCAGCCCACACAAGACCTTTCAGATTTTGATAAAGACCGCGTTGTGGCCTTGTTCCCGACCAGTACCGGGACTTTGATGCTGAGCCAAACTTCTGGCTTTTATCGATTGACTCCAGAAGGATACACCCCTTGGCCCACAGCTTTAGATAACATGGCCAGTGATCTACGAGTTTATGCTGCTATTCAGTTAGAGAACGGCAATTTTGCTGTTGGTACAGTCGCCTATGGCTTGATGATCCTAGACAGTCAAGGAAATTTGCTCACGCAGTTCAATCAGCGTAACGGTCTGTCCAACAATACGATTTTAGCACTTTATGAGGATGCAGATAACAATTTATGGGCAGGTTTAGATAATGGCATTGATGTATTGAATCTAAATGCACCTCTTAAGATATATACCGACATAAATGGCACCATTGGGAGTGTTTATACGGCTGTTGAGCATGAGGGTCGGTTGTATCTTGGCACCAATCAAGGATTGTTCTACAGATCGATTAATAGTGTTGAGGATTTCAGGCGTATTGATGGCACCAATGGGCAAGTATGGGAACTACAACGCATTGGTGATGCCTTATTTTGTGCGCATAATGATGGAACCTTTTTGATTGATGGAACTTCTGCTAAGATGCTCTCCGGTCATTCCGGGAGTTGGACCTTTTTAGCGGTTAATGATGATCCTGACAAGATCTTAGTTGGTAACTATCAAGGCATAAGTTTGTTGTCAAAAAATAACAACACTTGGGAATTTGCAGGAGTGCTGGAAGGTTTTGCCTATTCTGCACGTTTTCTATTGTATGACTCTTCTGGAGACCTATGGGTCAATCACGAGTATAAAGGCGTATATCACTTAAAACTAAATCTAGAACAGCGAGAGATCACTGAAATTACAAGAGATACAACGCTTCCATTGGGGAAGAATTCAGGAATGGTAAGTTATAAGGACCGCTTGGTTTACGCTACGGAATCTGGGGTTTATGTAAAGGAAGGTAATTCTGAATTTCAACGTGACAGTTTACTCTCTTCAGCCTACCAATTAGACAACCAATACGTTACCGGTCAATTGGACGTGGACAAGCAGGAAAACCTTTGGTTGTTTGGAGCCAATCAGATCAAGATCTATGGACCGAGTTCCTTTGGACGTTCTATAGTAATGAAAAACATATCACTTTCAGAAGATATCCGCAATCAAGTCATAGGATTTGAAGAAGTAGGTAATACCAGTGAAGGAGACCATATTTTAGGGACCACCAGCGGGTACCTCACTTTAGACATCTCCGGCTTTGTGCCTAGACTCAATACGGTATATATAGGTAATGGTTATATGTTAAGCGAGAAAGGGGAGCGGCGCGATATTGCTGCTGAGGATACCGATTTTGTGTCTGGCTTTAACAGTTTACACCTCAAACTCAATACGCCTAATTACGATACTTACCTCAGCAAAGAATTCCGATACCGTTTGCTTGATTATAGAGAACAGTGGAGTACTTGGGGCGCAGACAACAATGTGGTTTTCGAGAATCTGCCGCCAGGCAGCTATACCCTAGAGGCGCAATCGCGTATTGGCTTGAATTCTTCGACTAATACAGCCAGAATGAATTTTACCATTGCTAAGCCTTGGTATGCCTCAAATTGGGCGGTTGGTTGTTATGTAGTTCTCGGTTTAATTTCAATGCTGGTGGTGAATGAGGTGTATCGTAGACGCTATAAAAAGCAAAAACAGAAGATCGAACGCGAGAACAATCAGCAATTAGAACTAGAGCGCCTTAAAAATGAAAAGCAGAGTATTGCCTTGAAAAATGCCAATCTGGAGCGTGATATGGCTAGTAAGAACCAAGAATTGGCCACTGCAACTATGGGGATGGCTCGGAAAAACGAGGCCCTACAAGGCATTAAGAAAGACTTGGATAAAATTGACGAGAAGGACGCAAGAGCGCTTTTAAAACGCGTGAAATCTATAATTGAAGAAAATCTAAATGATTCCAGTGATTGGGAGTTGTTTCAAAAGGCCTTCAATAATGTGGATAAGGATTTCATTAAAACCTTAAAATCAAAGTATCCAAAGTTGACCCCAAATGACCTTAAATTATGCACCTATTTAAGGCTTAATTTAAGTTCTAAAGAGATTGCTCCTTTACTAAACATTTCTGTTCGTTCTGTAGAGATAAGTAGATACCGACTCCGCAAAAAAATGGAACTGCCATCGGGCATTATTCTTGTAGATCACATTCTTTCCATTTAATGTTGAGGCGTTTATTTGTTAAATTACCCTCAACATTACCTATACAATATTAACCTAAACCTGTGCTATCTTATCCGAACGGCCTTTACAGCAAAGTAATTAAGTATCTGTAAATTAAGGCTTTAGGTAATTGATATTATCAATATATCAATTTAAATGTTAAAATTTTAGTATGTATATATTTTGTAGGGGTGGAAATTGAGAATTCGCTATTGTAGTGGTGTAATTTAGTGGATGTAATATTAAAGTACATTTATGAAACTGCTCTTTACCGCAATTTTCGGCTTTTTTATCCTGACTGTATCGGGTCAGCAACTCAACATCAACGGAACGGTTTACGACAATCAAAACATCCCCTTGGGAGGAGTTAATGTTGTAGTTCAAAATACAAACCTCGGAGCCATTACAGATTTTGATGGTAATTATGAGATTCAAAATGTTCCAGAAGGATCCGTTGTAGAATTTACCTATTTAGGATTTAAGACTGTCACACGTACTGTGAATAGTGCGGGTACACTAAACGTTACGATGGAAGAAGACGCTCAGGCGCTTGATCAAGTCGTAGTAGTCGGATACGGAACACAGAAGCGTAAAGAGATTACTGGTGCCGTCGCGGTGTTATCTTCAGAAACTATTGAAGAATTAAAGCCACAACGAGTAGAGCAAGCACTTCAAGGTCAGGTAGCTGGGGTTCAGGTAACTTCGGGTTCTGGAGCACCAGGAAGTGCTTTGAATATTAGAATTCGTGGTATTGGTACTAACGGAGATTCAAGGCCTTTGATTTTGGTAGACGGAAACGTGATTGAAGATCTGAGCGTACTGAATCCAACGGATATTGAGTCTATTAATGTATTGAAAGATGCAACTGCCGGTATTTACGGTGTACGTGCAGCAAACGGTGTAATCCTTATTACGACTAAATCAGGACGTAAAAATCAACCCCTTTCTTTAGCATTAAATACGTATACAGGATTCCAAAATACTACGCGGAAGTTACCCGTGCTCAATGCAACAGAATACGGTCTATTGGTAAATGAATCCTTTGCCAATGGTGGAAGCCAACCGCCTTTTACCAATGTCAGTGGCTTTGGACAAGGAACAGATTGGCAAGATGAAGTATTTAAAACGGCCGCCATCGGAAGTATAGAGCTCTCTGGTGATGGTGGTGGAGAAAACTCCAGATATTCCTTTAGTGTTTCCTATTTAACCCAAGACGGTATTGTCGGTGGAGGAGAAAAATCAAACTTTGAGCGTAAAACGGCTCGTTTGAACTACAACCTTGACTTTTTAGAAAATTTCAATGTATTTACAAGTGCCATTTATTCTGATGTAGAAGGGCGGGGAATTCTAGAGAACACTATTGGATCCGTTCTTTATAATGCTATTAATAACGCGCCAACCTTTGCGGTTCGTGATTCTAACGGAGAATTCACTAAAGCGGAAGGTCTAGGAAACGAGGTGATCAACCCGGTTGCACAGATTGAAAATACATTTAACCGAGGAAGAACCCGTAAAATTGGGGGTAGCGTAGGTTTGCGCTACGATTTCTTAGATGCATTCTCAGCAGAAGCGCGCTTCCAGGGTAACTATTCAGAAGTTGAGGGCTGGTTCTTCTCTCCAATCGTAGATTATGGAGCAGGTAAGGTTTTCAATATTGAAAGAAGTGCTGTCGGCGAATCCCTAAACACCTTTAAAGATTATACGTTTGACGCTTTTGTAAAGTATGAAAGAAGCTTCAACGATGCGCATAACGTAAAAGTAACGGCTGGTACCTCTGTTTTCCAAACGGTTGGAGAATTTACAGGACAGACTGGTTTTGATATTATTGACAACGACGTGGCCAATGCATCCATTGCTCAGGCCAGTGATGTAATTGACAACTTCCCTAACGGAGGTAACACCTTTGATGCGCGCTTGCTGTCGTATTTCGCACGTGCACAGTACGATTACAAAGGAAAATATTTATTCTCTGCCGTGATCAGACGCGATGGTTCAACCAAGTTTGGTCCAAGAAACAAGTTTGGGTACTTCCCTTCATTCTCAGCAGGTTGGGTTATTTCTGATGAGGCCTTTATGGAAAACACCGACTGGTTGGATTTCCTTAAACTACGTGCTTCTTACGGTATCATTGGAAACGATAGAATTGCAGACTTCGGATTCGTTTCACTGTTGAACGGAGAAGGAGTGTATGTATTTAATGAAGAACTCACCTTTGGGCGTGCACAAGGACGTTTGCCAAACCCACAGATCCAATGGGAAGAGCAAGAGACCTATAATATTGGTATTGATTCGCGCTTCTTCAACAGCCGCATGAACTTTACGGTTGATTACTTTAACCGTCGCACCAATGACCTTTTGGTTGTAGCTCCTGTTTCTGGAGTGCTTGGAGCCAGCGGTCCTGGTGGCCTTCCGCCGGTGATCAATGCAGGTTCTGTAGAGAACAAAGGGGTTGAGCTTCAATTGGGTTGGAGAGACGAGATCAACGAAGATTTTAAATACAATGTGAGCGGAAACGTTACTTTCATTCAAAACGAGGTGCTTTTTGTACAGAGTGACAATGGATTCATTCCAGGGCCAATCGCCTTTGGTGTTGGACAGGATCAGTTCATCTCAAGAATGGAAGCCGGACAGCCATTAGGTTATTTCTTCGGATTACAAACTGATGGTATCTTCCAAAATCAAGACGAGATTGATGCTCATGCCTTACAAGAAGGCGCACAGCCTGGCGATATTCGTTTTGTAGATACTAACGGAGATGGAGTGATTAATGATGAAGACCGTACCAATATAGGAGATGCTTTTCCAGATCTTTCCTTTGGATTGAATTTATCTTTTGAATACAAGAATTGGGATTTCAACGCCTATGCGTTTGGAAGCTTAGGAAACGATATCGTCCGAAACTATGAGCGTAATCAACAGTTGACCAACCGTCAAGTAACTTCGCTTTCGCGTTGGACAGGACCAAACACTTCCAATAGTTTCCCGCGTGTGACCAATGCTGCGACTTTAAACACCGTATTCTCTGATTTCTACGTGGAAGACGGATCGTTCTTAAGACTTCAGAATCTTCAAGTAGGATATTCTTTAAAGGACTCTTGGTTGGAGAAGCTTAAACTGAAACAACTGCGCATTTATGCGTCTGCTATAAACTTATTTACCCTTACCGAATATTCAGGTTTTGACCCAACTGCCTCTAACGGCAATGGATTGACTGCAGGGATAGACCAAGGTTTCTATCCGTCAGCACAACAGTTTTTGGTAGGTCTAAACATCAGATATTAAAATTATGAATACAGCTCAATTTTTAAGATCAGTTTTTGCGTTTTGCTTAGTGGTATTCTGCTTTGCAGCGTGTAGCGATGATTTTGTGAATGTAGATTCAGAGGATCAGAACTCAGAGAACTTCTTCAATACAGAAGAGGATTACCAAGCAGCCTTGATCGCTGCTTATGACTTGCTTCAAAGCTCTTACATCAACGTGATGTTGGGCGAGATCGCTTCTAACAATACCTTGGCAGGTGGTGAGAGTGCCATCGATGTACCAGGTATTCAGGAGATAGACGATATGCGCCACACTCCAATCAACAGACAATTGCAAGACATTTGGGCTTGGATGTATGCTGGAGTAAATCGCGCAAACTTCATTATGGAGTTTAAAGACAACCTGGAATTTTCTGGGAAAGACAATGTGCTTGGACAAACCACATTCCTTAGAGCTTATTACTATTTTGAGCTGGTGAAATTCTTTGGTGATGTACCTTTTGCGGTAGATCAGCGCATTCTCTTTGGAGATGAGGCTACCATTGAACGTACTCCAGTAGCAACTATTTATGCACAGATAGAAGATGATCTTGAGTTTTCAATTGCAAACTTACCGGTAGTGCAAGACGTGCCAGGCCGCGTAACCCGCGGTGCTGCTCAAGCCTTGCTTGGACGTGTGCTCTTGTTCCAAAATAAATTCAGCGAGGCTCGTGTGGTCTTGGATGACTTGATCGCAACAGGTACTTATTCTTTGGTAGCTGATTTTGCGGAGATCTGGGAGAACGAAGGTGAGAACGGACCGGAATCTGTCTTTGAGATCCAATACACCGATGTAGAAGGAGCTAGCTTTGTTTGCTTACAGTGTAGTGAAGGAAACGTAGCTGTCGGATTTAATGGAATCAGAAGTTTTAGCGGACCGCTTTACGATTCTGGATTCAGTTTTAATGTTCCAACACAAGAAACTTATGACGCCTATGAGGACGGTGATTTGCGCCGCGATGTAGGTATCTTGAATATAGAATTGTTTGCTGAAGAAAATGCCGGATTTAACGGAGGCGCGGGAGTGTCTTGGGTAGAAGGTTTTGAGCATACCGGATTCTACAACAGAAAGTATATCGCACGTCAAGGGGATTCCAACATTGGAGATCAAAACTTGACCAACCCTAATAATTATAGAGCAATTCGCTATGCTGATGTTCTGCTGATGGCAGCAGAAGCACACAACCGCGGAGGTGGTTCTGATGTAACTGCGCAGATGTATTTGAATGAAGTACGTGATCGTGCAGGATTAGGTCCAGTAACGGCTACAGGAAGTGCGTTGACAGAAGCCATTTACTTAGAGCGTCGTTTGGAACTGGTTGGAGAAGGACACCACTTCTTTGATCTAGTTAGAACTGGGCGTGCTGCAACAGAAATAGACGGTTTCCAAACCGGTAAACACGAATTATTCCCAATTCCAGCCATTGAAATCCAATTGGCCGGTAACCGTTGGGAACAAAACCCTGGATACTAATATGAAGCATTTGATGAAAACCCTTAAGCCACTTGGAGCGCTGACTGTGCTCTTTTTACTGGTATTTAGTGCTTGTGATAAGGACCGTGATCTAGACTTTTTGGATCAAATAACCGAGCCACAAGACCTGCGTTTATCAGTATCTCTTGCTCAGGATAATTCAGGAACTGTAACCTTTACACCAACTGCAACGGGAGCTTCTGCTTTCACAATCGAGTACGGTGATGGAGGCGGTACTAGTGAAGAGCTTACGCCAGGGCAACAAGACACTCACGTTTATGCAGAAGGAACCTACACGGCAACGCTGACAGCTTTCAATCTAGAAGGTGAAAGCACCACTTTAGATGTAGAGGTGGTAGTTTCTTTCCGCGCACCAGAAAACCTAACGGTGAATGTGCTACAAACCGGAGATGCTTTTACTATAGAAGTATCTGCCACAGCAGATTTTGCCGCAAGTTTTGAGGTGTTCTTTGGAGAGGTTGCTGATGAAGAGCCGACTCCATTCGGATTGGGAGAGTCCGCTTCTTATACCTATGCGGACGTTGGGTTTTACGATGTACGCGTTGTCGCCTTAAGTGGTGGCGCAGCAACAGCAGAAGAAACCGTGACCATTGAGATCAGCAATCCAATTGTATTACCGATCGACTTTGAGTCAGAGACCATTGATTACAACTTTACAGATTTTGCAGGAGCACAAAGCCAAGTGATTGATAATCCAGATCCTTCTGGAATCAACACAAGTGCAAAAGTTGCTGAATTCCTTAAAGAAGACGGGGCTGATATTTTCGCAGGAACCATCTTGCAATTAGGAGACCCTATTGATTTCAGCACCTTCCAAAGCTTCACTATTGATGTGTGGTCGCCTTTGGCTGGTTCCACAGTAAAACTAAAATTAGAGAACGCTGATGACCCTGCAATTGCTACAGAGATCGATGCGGTTACCACTACGACCAACGAGTGGGAACAACTCGGGTTTGATTTCTCAGAAGCTGATCTAACACAAGAATATTCTAAAGTGATCGTATTTTTTGACTTCGGAAACACCGGAGCTGGAGATATTTTCTACTATGACAATATTGAACAAGCCAACGTAACTACTGGTGCAGTCGTAACACTTCCAGTAGATTTTGAAGACGACTCTTTAGACTACGGTATCGTTGGATTTGAAGGCGCTGAGTCGGCCAGAGAAGCCAACCCTGTACCTGGAGGAATTAACACCAGTGCCAATGTGGTTCGTACTACCAAAACGGTAGGAGCGCAGTTCTTTGCTGGAACCATCGTACAACTGGGAGAGCCGATCGACTTTAGCGAGACTACAAGCATCCGCATGAAGAGTTACTCACCAAAAGCAGGAATTCCAGTGCGTATGAAGCTGGAGAATTCTGCGGACGCTGGTGAGTTCGTTGAGCTCGATGTAAACACAACTGTCATCGATACCTGGGAGACTTTGGTTTGGAACTTTACCGGAGCCACAGGAACCTATGACCGTGTGATCATCTTCTACGAATTTATCGTTGATCTGCCTGGAGATGGATCGACCTATTACTTTGACGATATTGAATTGGATCTTGCTGGAGGTGATCCAGGCGTTGAATTGCCTGTAGACTTTGAGGATCCAGATCTAACCTATACCGTATTTGGTTTTGAAGGAGCAGATTCTGCCGTAGAGGCCAATGCTGTTCCAGGAGGTATCAATACCAGTGCTACTGTTGTTAGAACTATTAAGACAGTTGGCGCGCAGTTCTTCGCAGGAACTATTGTAGAGCTAGATACGCCGATAGATTTCTCTGCAACACAAATGATCTCTATCAATACTTATTCGCCTAAAGCGGGCATTCCAGTGCGATTGAAACTGGAAAACTCTGCAGATCCTGGCGAATTTGTGGAATTAGACGTAAACACCAATGTCATTGACACTTGGGAGACCTTGACCTGGGATTTCGCCCCATTGAGTCCAACAGGAACTTATGACCGTGTGATCATCTTCTTTGAGTTTGTCGTAGACCTACCGGGAGATGGATCCACTTATTATTTTGACGACATACAACTTGCATTTTAAAAACTTACTATGAAACGTATTTATCAGTTTATTTTCATCATCACAGTGATTCTGGGTGTTCAGGGATGTCAAGAAGATGATGTAGCCTTCGGAGACGTCACTGCACCATCAAATTTGCAAGTTGAACTATCGGTTGCCAGCGACCAATCAGGCATAGTTAGTGTTTTACCAACGGCAGATAATGCCATTAATTTTCATGTCTTTTTCGAGCCTGATGCTGACCCGGTAGTTGTTAGTAATGGACAGGAAGCCACTTTCCGCTATATCGAAGTGGGCCAGTACACACGAGAGATCGTTGTAGTGGCCTTCGGCAGAGGAGGGGCTTCCAGCTCATTGCAACTTACTGCAGAACTGGATGTAATCTTAACTCTGGACCCTGAAGTGCAATTTGCCTTAGCCGGCGACGGTAGCAAAACTTGGGTTTGGGATTCAGGTTCTGGTGGTCACTTTGGAGTGGGTGATCCGGCAGTAGATTTTCCAAACTTCTTTAGCGCAGCGCCTAATCAATTGGATCCTTGTCTTTATGACGATACCTTGACCTTCAGCTTTGACGGTTCAGGAGGATTCTTTTACACTTTGAATCCTGGCGATGCAACTTTCATTAACTGGACAGAGGTGAAGCGTTTCTTCCCGGATGCCAGTCCTGGAGAGTTTGTAGACGAATGTCGTGACATTTCTGATCAAATCGCTTTAGAAACCAATTTTGCCCTTATTGAGGCAGATGGAACTTCAACCTTGACTGTTCCTGGAAGTACGCTATCGTATTTCGCTGGAATTAATGAATATGAGATCATTGAGCTTACTGAGAATAAATTGGTAGTTCGTGGAATTCAGGATCCATTCGATCCGCCAGGAAACCAATTGGCTTGGTACCACACCTTTGTACCAGAAGGTGGTGGAGGAGGAGCTCCGAGTTGTGCTGGTGGCGCTACAGGAGATATAGGAAGCGGAAACAACGATGTCCTTGTTTGGGCAGAGGAGTTTGACGTGCCAGGAGCCCCTTGTGATGGTAACTGGACCTTTGAGATTGGAGATGGTTGTCCTGAGCTTTGTGGCTGGGGTAATGGAGAGGCTCAGTACTATACAGACAGACCTGAGAACGTAATTGTAGAAGACGGTATGCTTAAGATCACGGCCAGAGCAGAAACCTTTGAAGGTTCTGGTTTCACTTCTGCACGAATGATCACCAAAGATAAATTTGAGTTCCAATACGGCCGTGTTGAAATGCGCGCCAAATTGCCAACTGGTGGTGGGACATGGCCTGCATTCTGGATGCTAGGTGCAGACATTGATACCAATCCTTGGCCAGGTGCTGGAGAAATGGACATCATGGAGCACGTTGGGAATAACCAAGACGTGATCTTTAATTCCTTGCACTTCCCTGGTAATTCAGGAGGTGATGCTATTACAGAAAGCACACCTACTCCAGGGGTATCTGATGACTTTAACATCTACGCCTTAGAATGGACTGAAGATGAGATTATTTTCTACGTGAATGATGTAGTGGGACTAAGCTTCCCGAATTCTGATGCGGTACCGTTCCGCAAAGACTTCTTCTTATTGGTCAATGTTGCCATGGGAGGAACCTTTGGAGGAGCCATTGACCCTGCATTTGTGGAATCCACTTTTGAAATCGATTACATCCGCGTTTATCAATAATATACCAAAATGAAAAGAGCAGCTTTATTAGGGATATTAGTTTTGGCCGTAAGTTTTGTGGCCTGTAATTCGGAATCCGGATCCGCGACTGGTGCTTCCAACAGCGACAGTCCTTATACGGCTCAAGTGGATTCACTATTGAGCATTATGACCTTAGAAGAAAAAATAGGTCAAATGAATCAATACAACGGTTTCTGGAATGTAACCGGGCCTGTCCCCGCAGGTGACGAAGCCGCAAATAAAAAATACGAACACCTCCGTAAAGGTTGGGTAGGATCCATGCTCAACGTTCGCGGAGTCGAAAATGTAAAAGCCGTACAGAAGATCGCAGTGGAAGAATCTCGTTTGGGAATTCCCCTGATTATTGGTTTTGATGCGATCCACGGTTATAAAACCCTAAGCCCGATCCCTCTCGCAGAATCTGCCAGTTGGGATATGGAAGCTATTCGCAGATCTGCGGAAGTTTCTGCAGCAGAAACTGCGGCATCTGGAATTAACTGGACATTTGCTCCTATGGTCGATATCGGACGTGATCCTCGTTGGGGACGCGTTATGGAGGGAGCAGGAGAAGACCCTTACTTGGGCAGTTTGATAGCTGCTGCCCGTGTTAAGGGCTTTCAAGGAGATGACCTTTCAGATCCCTTTACCATAGCAGCGTGTACCAAGCACTTTGCCGGATATGGTTTTGCCGAAGGCGGAAAAGATTACAACACTGCCGATTTTGGCACCAGCACGCTGTACAATATGGTTCTACCCCCATTCAAGGCCACCGTAGATGCCGATGTAAAGACCTTTATGAACAGCTTTAATGTGCTCAACGGGATCCCAGCTACGGGGGATCAATTCTTGCAACGCGAGATCCTTAAGGGAAGATGGAACTTCCAAGGGTTTGTAGTATCTGACTGGGGATCTATCGGAGAGATGGTTGCACACGGTTATGCAGAAGACGGTAAGCATGCCGCAGAACTCGCAGCGAATGCTGGTTCTGACATGGACATGGAATCTTACCTGTATGTGGAGCATTTAGCTGAACTAGTGCGTAACGGACGCGTTGATGAAGCCTATATCACAGATGCTGCTCGTAGAATTCTTACCGTAAAGTATGAACTGGGACTTTTTGAAGATCCTTATCGCTACTGTGATGAAGCACGTGAGCAAGAAACTATTGGTAAAGCAGAACATCAAGAGGCTGTATTGGATATGGCTAAAAAATCGATTGTCCTGCTCAAGAATGAAAACAATTTACTCCCTTTGAAAAAGTCAGGGCAACGCATCGCCGTTATCGGTCAGTTTGCCAATGACAAAAACTCCCCTCTGGGTAGTTGGAGAATTGCCGCTGATGATAATACTGCAGTAACCCTGTTAGAAGGTTTGGCGGCCTACCCAGACAATTCCATTACTTATGCAGAAGGTGCTGCTGTTACCGTAGGAGAGAACTCCTTCGTTATGGAAACGGCAATCAATGAAGATGATAAAAGCGGATTTGCTGAGGCACGCCGCGTTGCACGTGCTGCCGATGTAGTGATCATGAATCTCGGAGAAGTAGGTTGGCAAAGTGGAGAAGGTAGAAGTCGAGTAAATATTGACCTGCCAGGAGTTCAACAAGAACTGTTAGAGGCGGTATATGAAGTGAATCCGAATATCGTATTGGTGTTGCAAAATGGTCGTCCATTGGCTTTGCCTTGGGCTGATGAGAATATTCCAGCGATCGTCGAGGCTTGGCAATTGGGAACCCAAAGTGGTAATGCGATTGCTCAGGTGCTTTACGGGGATTATAACCCAAGCGGAAAGATGCCGATGACCACTCCTCGAGATAAAGGTCAAATCCCGATATATTACAATCATAAGAATACAGGACGTCCTGTTGTTCCTGCGCCAAACTTGGTGTTCTGGTCGCATTATATGGACGAATCCAATGCGCCATTGTATCCATTTGGACACGGACTGAGTTATACCACCTTCCAATATGAAGGACTGGCAGTAAACCCTAATGGAGACGGCACGTTTAAAGTGAGCTTCACTTTGACCAATACCGGAGCGATAAAAGGAAAAGAGGTAGCACAGCTTTACATTCAAGATGTAGCGGCTTCTGTGACGCGTCCAGTGCGTGAATTGAAAGGATTTGAAATGGTGGAGCTAGCTCCAGGAGCATCCCAAGAAATTAGTTTTACACTTACTGATACAGAACTGGGCTTCTACGACAATGATGGTGAGTTTGTCGTAGAAGACGGTTTGTATCGCGTTTTCATTGGCGGAAGTTCTGCCACAAATTACAGTGTAGAATTTACCAGATAATTTATGTTGAGAATTAGTTTGATCATATCGTCATTATTACTCCTTGCAGGCTGTGGACACACTTCCAATGAGCTTGTCTTTGAAGAACATTTTGATGGTAATTCCCTCAACGAGGTTTATTGGAATTACGAGCTGGGTGACGGCTGTCCAAACCTTTGTGGCTGGGGTAATAATGAGCGTCAGATCTACAACAAGGCCAATGCAGTTGTGGACAATGGACATCTGATTATTTCCGCTACTAAAAAAGATGGTGTCTACAACAGTGCGCGCATTACAACTAAAGGTAAAATGGAATTCCAATACGGGCGTATTGAAGTTCGAGCTAAACTACCGAAGGGTCAAGGAATTTGGCCAGCTATTTGGTTGTTGGGTAACGATATTGACACCAATACTTGGCCCGGTTGTGGAGAGATTGACATTATGGAATATGTTGGAAAGCAACCTGGAGTGATCTACAACTCCTTGCATACGCCAGATAGCTTTGGCGCGACCATCAATTCCAAACAAACTCATATCGCAGGTGTGGAGAACGACTTTCACGTATACCGCACGGATTGGACTGCAGAAAAGATTAGTTTTTATATAGACAATAAAGAAGTATACACTTTTAAGCCCAAGGAGAAAAACGCTAAGACCTGGCCGTTTAATAAGCCATTTTATTTAATTATGAATATGGCAATTGGAGGACACTTTGGCGGCCCTGAGGTAGATGATAATATCTTCCCTCAGGATTTTGTCGTGGACTATGTGAAGGTGTACAATTTTTAAACTTGAAACTTGATTATTAATTTAAATTAAAATGTGATGAGAAAAACTTACTTACTATTAGCAGCTATGTTTGCTATGTTCACAAGTAATGCACAAACAACGATCGAAGTAGATCCTTGTGCTGGAGCTGACGGAGACGCTTGGTTCGGATTCATGAATGTTTTCGAATTAGACGAAACAACTTTTGTATTCAACTCTGGATGGGGTGTAGGAGATCTTAAGTCAACTGTAAACTGTGCTGACGGGCGTATCACGCTTCAGCCAAACTTCAACACTTATGCTGACAACCCAGACGATCCTTTTTGGGTAAACCAAACTACTGGAGAAGGTGCTAAGTTCATGAGAGCCAACACTATTGTAGGAGACAACTCTGGACTAGGTGGAGAGCAGACTTTCACCGGTGGTGTAGAGAGCTATACTTTGAGTTCTGACTACAGTGTAGTTGCTTTTATCCGTGTATTCAACGCAGATTTCTCTGCTTTACTACGTGAAATGACTTTGCCAATTACAGAAGCTGGTGTATTCTCTATGACCATGACTGAAACTGATGCAGCTGATGGCCAAGTACAGTTCGGATTTGAAGTATCTGGACCTAACGCAAACCCAGCAGACGAAGCAGCACTTGGAAGCGTAGTAGTAGGAGCAGTTGCTCTTAACGTAGACGAGTCTGAACTAGTAGGGCTATCTGTTTATCCAAACCCTGCAAACGATGTGCTTAATGTACAAACCAAAACTCAGCAAAACGATATCGCTATCTTCAACGTACTTGGACAGCAAGTGTTGAGCCAGAAGCTAAGTGGAACAAACTCTGCAATCAACGTAGCTGGTCTTAAGACTGGTGTTTACTTTGCAACAGTGACTACTGACGCTGGACAGCAGCAGATCAAAATCGTTAAGCGATAGTCTTTTTTAGGCAACAACTAAGAACTTAAACGTTCTTCATTTTTATTATTAACTTGCCCAGACTAGTCCGTTTGGGCAAGTTTTTATCAACCAATATTCAACAACTATGCTAGCAATTGTATCCTTTGTAGGCTTTACCCTAATGGTGGGCGTTATCTCCTATCTTGCAACCCGAAAAACCGATGAAAGTACCAGTGATGGTTATTTTCTAGGTGGACGAAGTCTTACCGCTGGAGTCATAGCTGGCTCACTTTTGTTGACCAATCTTTCTACAGAACAAATTGTAGGTCTTAACGGTTCTGCCTACGACCAAGGAATCTTGGTAATGGCCTGGGAAACTCTCGCTGCGATCGCAATAGTGGTCACGGCCTTGTTTTTATTACCTCGATATTTAAAAGGTGGACTCACAACCGTGCCGACCTTCTTGGCCAGCCGTTTTGACGTCACCACAAAGACGTTGACCTCTGGATTATTTTTGACCGGTTATGTAGTGGTTCTATTACCCGTGATCCTTTACTCTGGGTCACTTGCGATTTCCAATATGTTTGGAATTCCAGAATTACTGGGTGTCTCTGACACAGCAGCCCTTTGGATCTGTGTTTGGGGTATCGGTATTATTGGTTCCATCTACGCCGTATTTGGAGGCCTGAAAGCTGTAGCTGTTTCGGATACTATTAACGCTATTGGACTTTTAATAGGAGGATTATTGATTCCGATCTTTGGTTTAATGGCCATTGGAGATGGAAGTGTTATGGACGGATGGGCAACCCTTACAGAGGCCAATCCGGAGAAATTTGACGCCATGGGAAGTAACACTAGTGCGATCCCGTTCTCTACCATTTTTACAGGAATGATGTTGGTGCAACTTTTCTATTGGGGAACCAACCAACAGATTATTCAGCGTGCTTTAGCCGCTAAAAACTTAAAAGAAGGGCAGAAGGGCTTAATCCTTGCATCCTTCATAAAAATATTAGGTCCCCTTATCGTAGTATTGCCTGGAATCATTGCCTTCCACTATTTTCAAGGTGGATTGGACCAAGCAGATGCAGCCTACCCACGTTTGGTAAACGCCGTATTGCCGTCGGCTTGGCTTGGATTCTTTGCTGCTGTTCTATTTGGAGCGATCTTGAGCTCGTTCAACTCGGTTTTGAACAGTTCGGTTACCCTATACGGAATCGACATCTACAAACAACACATCAACAAAGATGCTGATGAGAAAACCGTGGTGAAGAACGGTAAGACCTTTGGAGTGATCTTAGCTCTTGCGTCTATGTTCATTGCGCCTCAGTTGGCCAATGCAGGATCTTTATTTGACTACCTCCAAGAGGTAAATGGAATTTACTCCATTCCAATTCTAACCATCATCGTGGTTGGTTATTTGACTAAGCGAGTTCCAGCCATAGCAGCTAAGATTGGTTTGTTATCAGGTTCTTTACTATACATCTTAAGTCAGTTCATTTTGCAACCGCATTTTGTGGGATCGGCCTTAGAGGATGCAGCTGCTAATGGAATTACAGATCCAGAACAACTTGCTGCGATTGAAGCAGGCGCTTATCCACATTTCTTGCACGTAATGGCGATCTTGTTTGTACTTAACACCCTGATCATGTTAGCCATAGGTAAGATCAAGCCTAGAGAAACACCTTATGAGCAAGAGTATACAGAGCAAGTAGAAATTGAGCCTTGGAAGCATGTGAAGCTTGCAGGAGCGATCGTAGTGATCATTGTGATCAGCACTTACGTATATTTCCAATAACAAAAAAGGCGCTCTGTTACGAGCGCCCTTTTTTAATATCAACTATAATAGCGACCCATTTAAGGGTTATAATTCACTAATAGATGCTATTATTACTTCCTTGAAAGTAAAAGTAGCCTAAATATTGGGTCTGCAAAGTCCGCCGCAAGGATAAAGACCTACGAAAACGTTTGCGTGTTGATAAGTTTACGTATTTTAACACTTTCGAAATATACAGAGGCTATCACTGCCAAATTCTAGATATTTCGGTCTTTGATTATCAATTGTTTAGCGCTTTTTAGAATCCTAGAGTGTAGCCTATGCCAAAAATGACCCTTAAAAAGATAGCCTCAGAATTGGAGGTGTCTATTTCTACTGTTTCCAAAGCCTTAAAGGACAGCCATGAAATTGGTGAAGAGACGCGTAAGAAAATCCAAGCTTTTGCGGCCTTGTACAATTACAAGCCCAACAACATCGCTTTGAGTCTTAAAAACCAACGCGCTCATACCATTGGGATCATCATTCCAGAAATTGTACATCACTTTTTTACAACGGTGATTCAAGGGGTAGAACAGGAGGCCAATGCACGTGGCTACAATGTGGTGATTGGGCTATCTGATGAATCCTTTGCCAAGGAGGTTCACAATATGGACACCCTGGCTAACGGCAGTATTGACGGTTTTATCATCTCGGTAGCTAAGGAAACACTTTTAAAGAAAGACTACCATCACCTTAGAGAAACCATGAATCAGGGAATGCCCATTGTCATCTTTGATCGGGATCTTCCAGACATTGATACCGACAAAGTTGTGGTAGACGATGTCCGCGGAGCGCGTACTGCAGTGAGCTATCTAGTGGAACAAGGCTGTAAGCGCATCGGAATCATTACCACCAATGATCACGTGAATGTAGGTAAACTGCGCTATATGGGATATCAAAAAGCTTTGAAGGATGCCAGTTATTCAGAAGACCCTAAACTCATCCTCAAATTGGATGACGATATGGACGCAGTTTCTAGAAGCGAGGACTTAGGAGTGGCCATTGGTAAATACTTAGAGAGCAATCCAGATCTGGATGCGATATTTGCGGTAAACGAAATTTTTGCTATTGCGGCTATGAATGCGGTCAAGAAGGCAGGCAAGCAGGTTCCGGAAGATGTAAAGGTCATTGGATTTACAGACGGACTTCTTTCTAAATACGCCCAACCGCCTTTGGCTACTGTGAGTCAGCACGGGCATGAGATGGGAAAACGCGCCGCACAATTGCTCATCAATAGAATTGAGAATGACGATCCCGATGATGCTTACCAGACCTTGGTGGTACAAACAGAATTGATTCCCAGAGCATCGGCGGCTAAATAGGGCATTGGTTTAAAAATTCCGTATATTTAGCCCGCATTCTGTTGCTATTATTACTTCCCTTTTTTCAGCGCAGATAAGCAAAGTGCTTGTCGCTTAAATACATAAGCGATTTGCTGCTTTTTGAGGATTCCTCCCAGAAGGCCCAGGTCGCGTTCTAATTAGGATGAAAATAGAAGGAATTATATTTGATCTGGACGGAGTTATTGTAGACACCGCCCATTTCCACTATCTGGCGTGGAAAAAGACAGCAGCCGTTCTTGGCTTTGAGCTGACGCCAGAACTCAACGAACAATTAAAAGGCGTAAGCCGCATCGACTCATTACAGAAGATCCTCGATTGGGCTGGGGTAGAGATCACCCAAGAACGCTTTGATTTTTTGACTTCGGATAAGAATGTAGATTACCTGGCTCATGTGGCAACCATGAGTGCAGATGATGTACTCCCGGGAGTACGTGAGTTTATTGCAGATCTAAAAAGTAAAGGCTACAAGATCGCATTGGGTTCGGCCAGTAAGAACGCACGCCATATTTTAGAGCGCGTAGGCATGATCCAAGAATTTGAGGCCATAGTAGACGGTACCAATGTGACCGCTGCCAAACCCGATCCTGAAGTCTTTTTGCAGGGAGCAGAACTACTTAAATTAGAGCCTGAGCAATGTGTGGTTTTTGAAGATTCCAAAGCTGGAGTAACTGCTGCCAATACTGGCGGAATGGTCTCTGTAGGCATCGGGAAGCCAGAACACCTATCTCATGCCAAACACGTCTTTCAAGACTTTACCCAAATACCCAACAACTTTATTGATCAATTAACCAGCGAAACAATCCAATGAACCAACAATATATTGTAACCCATCCATGGTCTATCATCGAAGAAGGCTTCGATGCAGAACGCGTTAAATCTTCAGAAAGTTTATTCAGTATTGGTAACGGAGCCATGGGGCAACGCGCCAATTTTGAGGAGCAGTACTCCGGACCAACATTTCAAGGAAGCTATATTGCGGGAGTTTATTACCCTGATAAGACTCGTGTGGGGTGGTGGAAGAACGGTTATCCCGAATACTTTGCCAAAGTACTCAACGCCCCGAATTGGATAGGCATCAACGTCAGTATAGATGGAGAAGCTTTGGACCTGCACACCTGTAAAAGCGTAGACAACTTCAAGCGAGAACTGGACATGAAAACCGGTTTGTACACCCGAAGTTTTGAGGCAACTTTACTAAACGGAAAAACTGTGAAGGTAGAAGTGCTTCGATTTTTATCCTTGGACATGGATGAATTGGGAGTGATCGATTATAGAGTGACTCCGGTTAACGGATCTGCGACCATCAGCTTTAGTCCGTATATCGATGCCGGAATTACCAATGAAGATTCCAATTGGGACGATAAGTTTTGGGACATTAAAGGCATTAGCGCTTCTAAGTCTGCAGCCTTTATACATTCCGCTACCGAGAAAACAGCCTTCCATGTTTGTACATATATGGATTCACAGGTGTTTTTGAACGATCAGCCTGTTTCAGAATCCAGTGTAGATCAAACCGACAAAACAGCTTCTGTGACTTACAGTGCGCAAGTAGCTCAAGGAGAAACCATTAATTTGGAGAAATATGCCGGTTATACGGTTTCTACCAATCATGATATTGACCAGTTGATTCCAGCAGCCAAAGCTGTTTTGGCAAAAGGAATGGAAATTGGCGTAAAAGGCTTGGCCAATGCGCAAGCAGCTGCCTGGGAACAAATTTGGTCCATGGCAGACATACAGATAGAAGGCGATGACAAAGCACAACAAGGAATCCGCTTTAATATCTTTCAACTCAACCAAACCTATTTGGGGAAAGATCCAAGACTCAACATTGGTCCTAAAGGATTTACCGGGGAGAAATACGGAGGTAGTACTTATTGGGATACGGAGGCTTACTGCTTGCCGTTCTATATGGCTACTAAGAACCAAGAAGTTGCTCGCAACCTTTTGGTTTACCGATATAAGCACCTGCAGAAGGCTATTGAAAATGCCCAGAAGCTCGGCTTTACGGACGGTGCAGCTTTGTATCCGATGGTAACCATGAATGGGGAAGAGTGTCACAACGAATGGGAGATCACCTTTGAGGAGATCCACAGAAATGGAGCCATTGCTTTTGCGATCTTCAATTATGCTCGTTATACCGGAGATACTTCATACATCAATGAAATGGGTGCTGAAGTTCTCATTGGGATTGCTCGTTTTTGGAAACAACGCGCTACCTTCTCTAAACAAAAAGGTAAGTATGTTATTCTAGGAGTAACTGGTCCGAATGAATATGAGAACAACGTTAACAACAACTGGTACACCAACTACAGTGCACAGTGGTGTTTGAACTATGCTGCTGCCCAAATGCAGCGCATTCAATCCGAAGCACCTGATGACTACAGCCGCATTGCAGCCAAAACAAATCTTACTGAGGGTGAGTTAAGCGATTGGACCACAATTGCCGATGGCCTTTACTTCCCGTATTCAGAGGAGCACGGAGTATTCTTGCAACAAGACGGTTTCTTGGATAAAGAGTTGATTCAGGTTAGTGACCTCGATCCAAAACAACGCCCGATCAATCAACATTGGTCTTGGGATCGCATATTGCGTTCGCCTTATATCAAGCAGGCGGACACGCTGCAAGGTTTCTACTTTTTTGAAGATCAGTTTACAGATGAGGCTCTGGAAAAGCACTTTGATTTCTACGAGCCGTTCACAGTACACGAATCTTCTTTATCTCCTTGTGTGCATGCCATTCAAGCAGCCAAATTGGGTCGTATGGAGCAAGCCTATACCTTCTATTTAAGAACCTCCAGACTTGATTTGGATGACTACAACAAAGAAGTAGAAGAAGGCTGTCACATTACTTCCATGGCAGGTACCTGGATGAGTATCGTTGAAGGCTTTGCGGGCTTTAGAATCAAAAATGACCAACCGAGCTTGAATCCGAGGATACCAGAGCAATGGGGCGCTTACAGATTCAAAGTGAATTTTAGAGGACAGATACTTACCGTGGATATTGATGCCAAGACCTGTAGCTTGTCTGTAGCGGGTGATTCCGCAATAGACGTTACTGTAAACGGTACAGATTATTCGCTCTCTGCCGGGGAGACCACAACCATAAATTTATAATCAGATGCGCAAGATTAATCTACTGGCTTTAATGTTGCTGGTTTGCTTTGCAGCCTGTAAAGAAGAAAAGCAAGAAACTCCGCAAGAGTTAGAACAAGAAGTTGCAGCCACCAAACCTTTTGATTGGAAAGCTGCTAATTTATATTTTCTGTTAACGGATCGCTTTAATAATGGTGACCCCTCAAATGACGTGAACTTTGATAGAACCCAAGAGACTGCCGTTTTACGTGGTTTTGAAGGAGGAGATCTCAAAGGAATCACCCAAAAGATAGAAGAGGGGTATTTCTCAGACTTGGGAATCAATGCCATTTGGATGACTCCAATCGTTGAGCAGGTACACGATGGAACCGATGAGGGTACTGGATATACCTATGCCTACCACGGATATTGGACCAAAGACTGGACGCAATTGGATCCGAACTTCGGGAACTTTGATGATCTAACTGCTTTGGTTACTGCAGCGCACAGTAAGGGCATTCGCGTGCTTTTGGACGCTGTGATCAATCACACAGGACCGGTGACAGCTATGGATGCTGTTTGGCCAGAAGAGTGGGTGCGTACCCAGCCAAAGTGTACTTATGAATCGTATGAGACCACTGTGGAGTGTACTTTAGTTGAAAACCTTCCAGACATTAAAACGGAGAGCAATGATGATGTAGCCTTGCCGCCAGCCTTGGTAGAAAAGTGGAAGCAAGAAGGTCGTTATGATGCAGAAATGGCGGAACTCGACGCCTTCTTTGAGCGCACTGGTTATCCTAGAGCGCCTCGTTTTTATATCATGAAGTGGTTGACGGACTATATTACCGACTTTGGAATTGACGGTTACCGTGTAGATACCGTTAGACACACCGAAGCCTTTGTATGGCAGGAATTCAAAAAGCAATGTGACTACGCATTTGCAGCTTGGAAGCAGGCCAATCCAGAACTGGTTTTAGATGACACCGCTTTTTACACCGTCGGAGAGGTTTATGGATACGGAATCAACGATGGGCTAATGACCAATTTTGGCGATGTAAAAAAGGACTATTACAAAGATGCCTTTACGTCCATGATCAATTTTGATCTGCGTTCTCAAGAGGCAGATGTAGACTACGAAGCTGTATTCTCTCGCTACGATTCTATTTTAAATACGACGCTAGCCGACTACGGGACCTTGAGCTATTTGACTTCACATGATGACGGTTACCCTTATGACAAGGAGCGTCAAAACACCTATACCGCTGCCAACCTATTGCTGTTGACTCCTGGTGGATCGCAAATGTACTACGGAGATGAGGTTGGGCGTTCTTTGCTGATTGACGGAACCAATGGAGACGCTACGCTGCGTTCTTCTATGGATTGGGAGGCTTATGCCAACGACGCAGAAGCACAGCAGCTGTTAGCGCACTATCAAAAGTTAGGGCAGTTTAAAGACAACCACTTAGCGGTTGGAATTGGAAGACACCAACAATTGGCATCAGCCCCTTATACCTTCCAACGTGAATATGCAGCAGGAAACGACACCGTTGTTGTGGCACTCAATGCTCCTCAAGGAGAGAAGATCATTGAGATCGGGATGGCCTTTGCAGAAGGTAGCTCTGTTCGCGACGCCTATTCTGGACAGACTGCTGTGGTAAAGGATGGAAAGGTAAGCTTGAATTCTAATGACAGCGTAGTTTTATTAGAATCGATAGATGAATAAGACCCTTTTACATCGCGCATTTATTTGTTTGCTGCTCCCGGCATTGTGGATCAGCTGTAACGACAAACCCTCAAATGAAGAACCTATGAACGAGACTGTGACGACTTTACCTCCTTTGACGGATGAATTTTTAGAAACGGCGATTCTCTATGAAGCAAATATTCGACAATATTCACCAGAGGGTAGTTTTGACGCTTTTACTGCTGATATTCCAAAGCTAAAGGACCTCGGAGTAGATGTAATCTGGCTGATGCCGGTTTATCCTATATCCTCAACCAAGCGTAAAGCTTATGGCAATGTGATGGCTGATGATATTGAGGATCCAGAAGAACGTAAAAAATACCTGGGTAGCTACTATGCGGTATCGGATTATACGGGAATCAATCCTGAATTTGGGACTCTAGAAGACTTTAGACGATTGGTGCAGACTGCACACGACAACGGTATTTATGTGATCTTAGACTGGGTGGCCAATCATACCGGTTGGGATCATCACTGGATTGCAGAACATCCGGAGTATTACACCAAGAATGAAGCTGGAGAAGTTTCTGAACCCCTCAAGGATGACGGCAGAACACCAGAAGGCTGGACGGATGTAGCTGATCTAAATTTTGACAATCCAGATTTGACGCCGGCCATGATCGCTGAGATGCGCTATTGGATCGCAGAAGAGAACATCGACGGTTTTAGATGCGACGTGGCAGGCTTTGTGCCTACAGATTTTTGGCGCAAGGCAATTCCTGAATTGCGAAAAGAAAAGTCCATTTTTATGTTAGCGGAAGCGGACAATCCAGAATTATTGGAAGACGGTTTGTTTGACATGGCTTACGGCTGGGCCAATCACCACTTGATGAATGATATTGCCAAAGGAGAACAACCTGCAGCACAGTGGTGGGCACACTACAACGGGCAAATGGAAAAATGGGCCGATGATGATTATCTGATGAACTTTGTGGAGAACCATGATGAGAACTCCTGGAATGGAACCTTCTTAGGACGTACTGGAGCTCATTGGGAGTCTTGCTTGGTATTGAGTTATGCACTTCCGGGCATGCCACTCATTTACAGCGGTCTGGAATACGACCTCAATCACAGTTTGAAGTTCTTTGAAAAGGACAGTATTCCAAAAGCCAAAGGAAAAATTTGGCCTGTTTTGGAGCAATTGGCAAAGGTTAGAAAGGAAGTACCTGCCTTAAATGGTGGAGTAGCTGCAGGGGCATATGAATGGGTAGACACCTTTCACGATCCTGACCTTTTAGCTTTTAGACGTTTCAAAGACAATTCAGAAGTTTTGTATTTGGCCAACTTCGGTTCTGAGACTAAAAACCTACCCGTAAAAGCACTGGGTAGTTTTCGCGATTTCAAATCCGGAGAAACAATCGAAATTCAAGGCGAAAAAAGCTTCGAAATACGGCCAGCTTCCTATCTGTTTTTGATTAAAAACTAGAGGAAAATCAGGCAATTACGAGTTTTTTAGAAAAATTTATCAAACGAAAACGTTTTAGTTTAATCGGGCAGTTGTGGAGTTGCTCCAAATGCCCTAGTTTAGCAATAAATGAGTACAAAAATCACTAAAGTTGGAGTGCTTACTTCTGGGGGAGATGCCCCTGGAATGAACGCTGCTATTCGTGCAGTTGTTAGAGCCTGTGCCTATAATGAACTTTCCTGTGTTGGAATCTTTAGAGGATATCAAGGATTGATTGAAGGCGATTTTGAAGACCTCGATGCACGTTCGGTAAAGAACATCATCAATCGAGGCGGTACTTTCCTCAAGTCTGCGAGATCTAAAGATTTTAGAACCGTAGAAGGACGTCAAAAAGCTTACGAGAACCTCAAAAAGGCAGAAATCGATGCCTTAGTGGTTATTGGTGGAGATGGAACTTTTACCGGTGCCTCTGTCTTTAAGGGAGAACACGACTTTCCCATAGTAGGTTTACCTGGAACCATTGATAACGATATCAACGGAACCGACTACACCATCGGATACGATACCGCGCTTAATACTGTAGTAGAGGCCATTGATAAGATCCGCGATACAGCCAACTCACACAACCGCCTATTCTTGGTTGAGGTAATGGGTCGTAATGCTGGAGATATCGCTTTGAACGCAGGTATTGGAGCAGGAGCTGAGGAAATTTTGATTCCTGAGGAAGATATGGGGCGTACCCGTTTGTTGGAATCGCTTCGTCGCAGTAAGAAATCCGGAAAGACCTCGAGCATAATTGTAGTTGCAGAGGGCGATCAGATCGGTAAGAACATCTTTGACCTCGCCAAATACATTGAAGAAAATATGAGTGCTTATGAAGTGCGTGTGACCGTTCTTGGGCACATTCAGCGTGGAGGAGCGCCGAGTTGTTATGATCGAGTTCTAGCCAGTAGGTTAGGTGTAGGGGCTATTGATGCCTTAATGAGCGGCCAACAAGATGTAATGGTTGGAATCGCTAATAGAAAAATTGTATATGTCCCATTCGCTAGAGCGATTAGCGGACAAAATGAAATAGATGTTGAACTTATTCGAGTAGCAGACATCACGTCTGTCTAAATCATAATACTATGACTAAAATTGGAATTAACGGCTTTGGCCGCATTGGAAGATTGGCTTTTAGAATCGCTGCACAAAACCCTCAAGTAGAGGTAGTAGCCGTAAACGACCTTTTGGACGTTGATCACTTGGCCTATTTATTAAAATATGACTCTGTACATGGAAAGTACGCCGGAAGCGTAGAAGTGGCAGATGGACACCTAAAAGTAGATGGTAACACCGTTAGAGTTACCGCAGAGCGCGACCCAAGTCAATTGAAGTGGGATGATGCTGGAGTAGATATTGTGATTGACTGTACCGGTATTTTTACAACCATGGATACTGCTAAGGCGCACCTAGATGCTGGAGCGAAGAAAGTAGTGATCTCTGCGCCATCTAAAGACGCACCGATGTTTGTAATGGGTGTGAACCACGATCAGGTGAAGCCAGAAGATAAGATCGTATCTAACGCTTCTTGTACCACTAACTGCTTGGCACCAATGGCCAAGGTTATCCACGATAACTTAGGAATTGTGGAAGGACTTATGACTACGGTACACGCAGCAACTGCTACGCAATTGACAGTAGATGGACCTTCGCGTAAGAACTACCGCTTAGGACGTTCAGCATTGAACAACATCATTCCTACTTCTACTGGAGCTGCGGTGGCAGTGACAAAAGTGATTCCAGAACTTCAAGGAAAACTAACCGGAATGGCTTTCCGCGTTCCTACTGCAGACGTTTCTGTAGTGGATCTTACCGTACGTACGGAAAAGTCTGCAACTTATGATGAGGTGAAGGCCTTGTTTAAAGAAGCAGCAGGCGGAGCTTACGCTGGTGTGATTGATTTTGTAGATGAGCCTGTAGTTTCTCAGGACTTTGTATCAGATGCCAACACTTGTAATTTTGACGCCAATGCCGGAATTGCATTGAATGACAATTTCTTCAAATTGGTTGCTTGGTACGATAACGAATATGGATATTCGTCAAAATTGATCGATCTTGCTGCGCATATTGCCAGCCTATAAGACTAAACTATGATATTAATTGCTGATGGAGGATCCACCAAATGTGACTGGGTCCTCCTTGACGATTCTTGTGAGAAAGTACTAAAAACCCGCACCAAAGGGTTAAATCCTGCTGTGGTAGAACCCGATGAACTCGAAAGTCGTATTCGTGAGAATACCGAGTTAGTAGGACTGTTTGCTACCGTGACAAAAGTGGATTTTTACGGTGCAGGTTGCGGTACACCTTCTCCAAGGGCTTCTCTCTATGCCGTACTTCAAAACCTATTTATGGGGGCGAAGATCAGTGTACAAGAAGATGTTGCCGCAGCCGTCTATGCAGCCACGGATGAACCTGGGATAGTTTGTATTTTAGGAACAGGGTCAAACAGTTGCTATTACGACGGTAAAAGTATCCATATGGAAGTAGATTCCTTAGGTTATGCCTTGATGGATGAGGCCAGTGGGAATTACTTCGGAAAGCGTCTAATCCGCGATTATTTCTACAAAAAAATGCCAGAAAAACTGGCCAAAGAGTTTGAGAAGCGTTTTGATCTCAATACAGATGTGATCAAGCTCAATGTGTACAAACGCCCCAACCCGAATACCTATTTAGCTTCATTTGCTGAATTTATTTTTACCAGTGAAGAAGTTAACGGTTATTTCTACAAGCTGATCAGTGAAGGAATCTTCAAATTCATAGAGAACAAAATCCTCTGTTATAAAGAGGCTCAGCATGTACCTATTCACTTCATTGGTTCCATTGCGCATTTCTCAGAAGATATCATTCGTGATTGCATGAAGCCTTATCATTTAGAGTTAGGCAATATCATCCGCAGACCAATCGATGGTTTGATTGATTATTACAAGCGTAACGAGGGCTGTAAGTAGACTACGGCTTTACGTTAAACTAATTACGGCTTAACCGTAATTGTTAAAATAGGCGATGCTTTTTAAGTATCTTCAACTTGTGATTTATTAACCAAACAACAATTCCTAATCATGAGTACTCCCAACGATACTATTTCGCTAAGCGATGCCATTAATTGGACTACCAATTGGCGCAATCAAAATCCTAATGCAGTTAAAGCCTTTTTGATCCCAAAAGACGATCTCACGGGTGTTTTAGCTGAAAATCCTGATGCCGTAAGAGCTTACTTGGCCATTGACGATAACGGAACCGAAAAACTCGTTATTGTAGGTTGCACCCATCAAATCGATGGAACTTATAAAGACAAGTTACCAGATCCAAGCGGTCGCGATAATGGCAACTATGTTTTTGACTTTACGATGCCATGCCCTCCAGTATGCGACCCATCGAGTCAATTGAACAGCTAGATTTACATGACACGGTTTTTTAAGAATCTATCGTACTTCGCTACGATTATTCTTATTATCAACGCTTTATTATTTCTTAAAAGCTTTGCTAAACAGAGCAAGGCTTTTAAGTTTTTCACCCTATACCTAATTGCTATGTCTTTAACGCAGTTAGGTATGATCCTTTTTGTAATCTTGGGGGAGCCCAACATCTTCATTTCGAGTATTTATACGGTTGTGCAGTTGATATTGCTCAGCTTATTTTATGGCGAGTTGATAAAAAACCGTTTAATCTACGTTTTTGCGGGAGTTCTTTTATGCTTCATGCTTGTTCAGTACGCTATGGATCCGAGTTTGTTCTTTAGATACAATTCTATCGGTATTTCTCTAAGTCAAGCCTTATTAATAGGCTATTCATTGATCTATTTTTACCGATCCATCAGTGCTAAAACGCCATTCATTATTGTGAATGTAGGTGTCTTTATATACTTGATTTGCAGCACGCTGATATTTGCTAGCGGTAACCTTCAATACGAATTGTCCCAACAAGGCTACTTACTCTTATTGAATTTGAACATCGTGTTCTATTTGCTCTTCCAGTGCTTAGTCACTTTTGAATGGTATACCAATTACCGAACCCGAAAAGCCACCAAAAAACTTGTTTGAGAATACGGATATTATCTCTCTGATTCTAATAGCCCTTAGCTTTTTATTGTTGATGGCTAGTGCCTTGGTGATCTTCTTTTTTCTATCGCGGAAAAAAGTCATCAATGCAGAACTTGAAAAGGCCAATATGGAGATATCGTTTCAAAAAGAGATGCTACAAGCCACCATTCTTACTCAAGAGAAGGAACGCAAACGCATAGCCCAAGATCTGCACGATGCAATTTCTTCCAAGCTAAACATTGTATCACTGAATACAAACGTGCTTTTAGAAGGCGGAGTAGAAGAAGAGCAATCCAATGAAATGCTTGCCACGATACTTCAGATTTCCAATACCACCCTAGAGAGTTCACGTCGAATAGCCCATGATCTGCTGCCTCCGGTATTGCAGAAATTTGGGTTGAAAGCTGCTGTAGAAGAATTGACTAACGATTACAACAGGGCTCATGAAGGTTTGATCCAGCTCAGCTGTGACTATGAGCCAGAATCGCTTGATTCCAAAGAAGAGCTCCATGTCTTTAGGATTATACAAGAGCTGGTCAATAATTCGTTGAAACACGGCGCGGCAACTGCAATAAGCATTTCGCTTACCAGTAATCCACCCAGTTTGTCGTATTCAGACAATGGCGTGGGCTTTGAAAACACCGCTAGTGCAGGTAAACCTGGACTGGGCATGAAAAATATTGAAAGTCGAGTGGCCCTTTTAGGGGGTCAGTCGAACTTTGAAAGTGAAGCTGGAAACGGCATCAGATTTACCCTAAATAACCTCAGAAATGGCAACTGATACAATACGAATTGGACTCGCAGACGATGAAGAGCTCTTTAGAAAAGGGATTGCTTTCATCCTAGAAAGAGAAGCTGACTTTGAAGTAGTCTTTGAAGCAGAAAATGGTCAAAAACTTCTTGATACCTTGGCTACGATGGACGATCTGCCTGATGTGGTCCTAACCGATCTTAAAATGCCTATGGTCAATGGTATAGAAGCTACAAAAGCCGTACTCAAAAAATACCCAGCAATAAAAGTCATTGCCCTGACAAGCTACAATACGCGAGGTTTTATAGCCAATATGGTAGACATCGGGGCAGCGGCTTTCCTGGTTAAAAATTCAACTCCCAAGACCGTTAAACACACCGTACGCGAAGTGGTCAAACGCGGCTTTTATTACAATTATCAAGTGATGCAAATTATTCAAGATGAATTACAAGGGGCTCCATCACGAAGTCTCAATGTTGCGGAGGAACTCACCGCTAGGGAGAAGGAGGTTTTACAACTGATCTGCGATCAACTTACCACTCATGAAATCGCGGATAAACTCTTTATAAGTCCAAGAACCGTGGAAGGACATAGGAACAACTTATTGCAAAAAACAGAATCCAAGAATGTGGCCGGACTCGTTTTGTTTGCAATTCGTCATAATTTGGTGATTCTGGATAAGGGTCTCTACTAATTTGTCATTAAATTTGTCAGTGAAACCCAAACTGACAAAAAATGAGTTTTCCATCTGTTAATCCAACAGGCACTGAGGCCTGGAAGCGTCTAAGCGAATTAAAAGCAAGCCAGCAGCAACGATTGCAAGAACTGTTTAAAGCAGACCCAGAGCGGGCAGAGCGATACAGCTTTCAATGGCAAGACTTTTATGTGGACTGTTCTAAAACGCATCTTACTGCAGAGGTGCATAAGGCTTTATTGGATCTAGCAGAAGAAGTAGATCTCAAAAGCGCAATTGCTGCACAATTCTCAGGAGAACATATCAACCAGACAGAAGACCGAGCAGTGATGCACACTGCCCTGAGGAATTTCTCCGATATGAAGCCAGAAGTCGCAGAAGTCCTTGCACAGATGAAGAGCTTTAGTAATGCGGTGGTCTCAGGCGACTGGAAGGGGCATACAGGTAAATCCATAACAGATGTTGTCAATATTGGGATAGGTGGTAGCGATCTAGGACCAGACATGGTGGTTGAGGCGTTGCGCAATCAACGCAATCACCTGAAAGTTCATTTTGTTTCTAATGTAGAAGGAGACCATGTGGTGGAATCTTTAAAGGGGCTAGATCCAGAAACAACCCTATTTATCATTGTTTCCAAGAGCTTCACCACTCAGGAAACCCTAATGAACGCTCAGACCATTCGCAAGTGGTTTTTACAGCACGCACCAGAAGATCAAATTGCTAAGCACTTTGTTGCGGTAAGTACCAATATCCCTGCGGTAAAAGACTTTGGGATTGACCCGAACAATATTTTCACCATGTGGGATTGGGTAGGCGGCCGTTTTTCTTTGTGGAGTGCCGTTGGACTGTCAATTGCTTGTGCCATTGGATATGAGCAGTACGAGGAGCTTTTAAGAGGTGCTCACGCTATGGATCAGCACTTTACGCAAACTCCTTATGAGCAGAACTTGCCGGTCACTCTTGCACTAATCTCTGTCTGGTACAACAACTTCTTAGGAGCTGAAAGCGAAGCGGTAATTCCTTATACACAGTATTTGACCAAGCTGGTTCCGTATTTACAACAAGCCATTATGGAAAGTAATGGAAAAGGTGTGGATAGAAACGGAGACGTAATCGATTACCAAACAGGAACTATTGTTTGGGGATCTACAGGAACCAACGCCCAGCACGCTTTTTTCCAATTGATCCACCAAGGAACTAAAGTGATTCCTGCGGATTTTATCGGCTTTAAAAAGGATCAGCACAATCAGAAATCGCATCAAGATGCGCTTATGGCCAATTTCATTGCCCAAACTCAGGCCTTGATGACTGGAACTGATGGACAAACCCTAGATTCTCCATTTAAGGTCTTTACGGGTGACCGTCCAACCAACACCATCCTTATTGACCAATTGAGTCCAAATTCACTCGGAAAACTCATTGCTCTTTACGAACACAAACTCTTTACTCAAGGAGTGATCTGGAATATTTTCAGTTATGATCAATGGGGTGTGCAACTTGGTAAAGTGTTGGCTAAAAACACTTTGAGCGATATTGAGTCTGTCAGTGTTTCTGATGGCCATGATGCTTCTACAGCGGCTTTATTGAGCAAATTGGCGGAGTAATTATCGGTAGTTTAATTATCTGATAATCATAAGATTAAAAAGTTTTAGAAGAAATAATATAATTTTTTTAAAATTCCACGCAACCTTTTAATGATTTGTGGACTATTTAATAACTCCACAGGTGCAGGCGCAAGCACCAAGAGTTAAGTTAGTCTGTTAAGATAAGAGCGACTGCCGCCTGGTAGTCGCTTTTACATTTCTTTATAGTACCTTCAGGCCAACTAACCAATTTCTATTCGCGGTGCGCAGACTTCTACTTCTATTTATTCTGTTCGGTTTGACAGCTTCAGCTCAAGAAACCTCGGAGCAACAAACTTCTGTTTTTGGAGATTATTATCCCATCAGTATAAAACCAACGGTTCGTTATTTGTCCAGTATGGTTGACCAGGAAGAGATCCTTTTTGATGCTAATCCGGTGGTTTATTACAGCTTTTACAACAATATGGTCAAAAACCTACAGGATGAATCTGACAAGCGTTTTAGCAGTACGTTCTACGCCAGTTTCCAACCACATATCCGCATGTATAATGAAAACTCTAGGCCGGTAAAAACGCCGTCCTATAGAGTTTTTCTTGGATTTCAATTGCTGCGCAAAACAGATGGTAACCATTTTGTGGCGGCTGCTTTAGAAACTGGACATTATTCCAACGGACAATCAGGCTGCGCTTTTGATACCAATTTAGACGATGAGACCTCGCCCTGTGATGCGATCTATGCCATGATCAATGACCAGACCAATTTGTCAGATATTCTCAATCGCGTGAATGGAAATTTCTCTACGAATTTCACGCGAGTCAGCGGAAATTTTAGATTCAACAATTTAAAAAGAGACACGCCTTATCAGGTCCATTCGTTTACCGGTTGGTATGAGCTCTGGCATAACAATATGTTCTTTGTAGCCGATATTGGTGGATACAATCCGCTCGATATTGACATTTATGGCCGCCATAGATTGGGGTTTGAATATGAATACCTGCATACCTATAAGGAAACATTGAAATACTCTGTTGGACTGCGTTTAGAAGGAATTTCAGGAGCTCATCCAAGCGTAGAACCCTTACGTGCAGAAGTGTTCGGTACTTGGTATCCTTTTAAGAGCGATTTCGGCTTCTTTGTGAGTTATATCTACGGGCACGACAATTACAATTATCGCTTCGTGGATTCTGGGAACCAGATCAGTGTGGGGGTGAGTTGGGATTGGTTTACGCCTTTTCAGATCAAACGTGCTGAAAACCTGCGCGCTAAGCAATAGTGAGGCTGCGCTAAATTTATAAATCTATACAGCACTACGCTTTAGCATTAAAGTTTGCGGTAAAGCATTTATTACCTTGCCAGCGGTTATTCCTCCCAAACAAACAACTATGCTTACTAAAGTATACGGGAGTGCCGTTTTCGGGATTGATGCTACAACAATAACCATTGAAGTTCATGTTGATAATGGTATTGGCTACCATTTGGTTGGTCTTCCAGATAATGCCATTAAAGAAAGCAACTACCGAATAGCCGCCGCTTTGTTAACCAACGGCTATAAAATACCGGGTAAAAAGCTCACCTTAAACATGGCTCCCGCTGATCTCAGAAAGGAAGGAGCGGCTTACGACCTGCCTTTGGCTATGGGCATTCTCTTTGCTACTGAGCAGATCAATACTACTAAAGATCCTGAGCAATTCATAATGATGGGAGAACTGTCTCTAGATGGTGAATTACAGCCTATTCGCGGGGCTTTGCCTATAGCCCTTCAAGCCAAGGAGGAAGGATTTACCCATTTAATTCTACCCACGCAAAATGCTGAGGAAGCTGCGATTGTCTCAGGAATAAAAGTTTATGGTGTGGAGTCACTGTCGGAGGTAATCAACTATTTTCATCAAGGGAATTCTCTAGAGGAAATCGAGGTTGACACCCAAGCGCTTTTTGCTAAACAAGCGACGGACTCTGTTCTAGACTTCTCTGATATTAAGGGGCAGGAAAGTATAAAACGGTGTATGGAAATTGCAGCTGCTGGAGGTCATAATATTCTACTTATAGGGCCTCCAGGCTCAGGAAAGACCATGATTGCCAAACGTTTGCCGTCCATTTTACCGCCCATGACCTTGGATGAAGCTTTAGAAACCACCAAGATCCATTCCGTAGCAGGTCGAACTAAGGAAACTAAAGGAATTTTAAGCAGTAGGCCATTTCGGAGTCCACATCACACCATTAGTGATGTTGCCTTGGTAGGAGGAGGAACTTACCCGCAACCGGGAGAAATTTCGCTCGCTCACAATGGAGTTTTGTTTTTAGATGAACTCCCAGAATTCAAACGTACAGTTCTGGAAGTATTGCGTCAACCACTAGAGGATCGGGAAGTATCAATTTCTAGAGCGCGATTCAATGTGACCTATCCCGCAAGTTTTATGATGGTAGCCAGTATGAATCCGAGTCCAGGTGGATATTTTAATGAACCCGACGCTCCTGTAGTAAATTCACCGGCGGAGATACAGCGGTATTTGGGACGAATATCCGGACCGCTGCTAGACCGAATGGATATGCACGTTGAAGTCAATCCAGTTGGTTTTGATAAGTTGAGCGAAACACCACCGGGTACTTCTAGCGATAAAATTCGAGATCGGGTAGTCAAAGCTAGAAAACTGCAACAACAGCGTTTTATCGAGCATCCCAAAATACATTATAATGCCCAAATGCAATCCAAAGAGATTCGTGAGTTTTGCAGCTTGGATGATACGTGTAAAAAGCTCCTGAAAGATGCTATGGACCGTTTGGGGCTTTCGGCGAGAGCCTATGATCGTATTCTCAAGGTATCTAGGACTATGGCAGATCTTGAGCAAGCTGCCAATATTCAGGAATCTCATCTATTGGAAGCCATCCAGTATCGCAATTTGGATAGACCCGGTTGGATGGGAGGTGGTTAAAAATAGGAAGCCACTAATTTTAACATCTCTAGCGCAATTGCTATTTTTGTGGCATCTTAAAAATCCATTGGGAACCCATGAAAATATTGAAGACTCCACCTCAGGGAATGCGTGAATTCACTGCCGATCAAAAGGCCATCCGCAATTACATTCAAAACGTAATTCTGGAGCATTACCAAGTCTTTGGATTCAATCAAATTGAAACGCCTTGTGTGGAGAACATCGCTTTGCTTTCTAGTGGTCAAGGTGGGGAGAATGAAAAGCTGATTTTCAAGATCTTAAAACGCGGGGAAAAACTAGCCAAAAGTACCATGGATGATTTGGCTGATCTTGGTTTGCGTTTTGACTTAACGGTTCCTCTAGCACGCTTTTATGCCAACAATATGGGCCAGTTACCCAAGGTGAATAAGTTTATTCAAATTGGAAATGTTTGGCGAGCAGAGCGTCCGCAAAAAGGAAGATACAGACAATTTACCCAATGCGATATCGACGTAATAGGAGATCCAACTTATTTGGCGGAATTGGAGCTGATCTCCGCGACTACTTCTACTTTAAAACAATTCGGTTTAGAACTTTTTGAGGTAAAGATCAACGATCGTCGTTTGCTTATGGCTATCGCCAATTACTGCGGATTTGATGAAGATCAAGCAGGTGAAGTGTTTATTATTTTGGACAAGCTTGATAAGATCGGTCTAAAAGGAATCACCCAAGAATTTGCTGCAAGTGATCTTGATCAAGGGAAATTGGATACATTTTTAAGAGTAGTCACTTCGTTTCTAGAGCATTCTTTTGAAGACTTTATTGCGGCAAATGCCGAACAAAACATAGTTCCAGATGAAATCATGAATGATTTAAAATTCGTGATAGACACTGTGAAAGCTGAAGCTGGAGCTGACCTCGATATCGGTTTTGATCTTTCCTTGGTTCGAGGAATGGGCTACTATACTGGGATGATCTTTGAAGTCAAGGTAAAAGGCTACAGTTGGTCCATAGCGGGTGGGGGACGCTACGACAAAATGATTGGTCGTTTCTTAGGTGGTAAACAACAAGTGCCGGCCTGCGGATTCTCCATTGGCTTTGAACGTTTGGCTTTGATCTTGGATGAGCAAGGATTTGAGATTCCTGATACCCGTAAGCGCATTGCACTTTTAGGAGGAAAAGACCCTGAGTCAATAAAAGCAATGCGCACTCAAGCTTCTAAATTAAGGGAAGCAGGCAATGCCGTAGTTTTAGACTACAAAGCCAAGAATATGGGCAAGCAGTTGGATGATTTCAAAGCTGCAGGATATACTGCTTTTGCTTTTGTTAATCCTGGAGAAGAATTGAAATTACGCGATTTGAATTAATCTTTTATGATTCTGGAAGGCTTACTAGTCGCGCCTATTTAATTGTATTGTCTACAATTCATTTCTAAGTTTTCAATTGTTCGTTTGAGCTGAACATCACATACTTTTATTTCTTTAGATTCGTTTTATCTGACATAAAGAGCTTTAGACCCCTTTGTTTATGGGCTTTTTAACAGATATTTTAGAATTCTGAAAGTGCTCTGGCGGAGTGAATTACCTATCTTTAACCCACTTAAAAAAAAATCAATCATGCGAAAATCATTCACACGCAGTTTGTGGTTAATCCCAGCGGCTTTGTTTTTTATTGCAACCTCTTGCAAAGAAGGCGGAAGTACAGGAGATTCTGCGAACAGCGACCTAACTCTTGAATTTGAAAAGTACGAACTGGAAAACGGTCTCGATGTAATCTTGCACCAAGACAAAAGTGACCCAATTGTTTCTATGGCCATTCAATATGCCGTAGGATCTAACCGTGAAAAGACTGGACGCACAGGATTTGCTCACTTATTTGAGCATATGTTGTTCCAAGAGTCTGAAAACGTTGGGCAGGATCAATTCTTTAAGAAAATTCAAGACGTGGGAGGAACGCTCAACGGTGGTACTTGGAAAGACGGTACTATTTATTACGAAGTTGTTCCAAAGAACGCATTGGAAAAGATCATGTGGTTAGAAAGTGACCGTATGGGGTTCTTCATCAATACGGTGACAGAATCTGCTTTTTACAATCAACAAGAAGTAGTACAAAACGAGAAACGTCAACGTGTTGACAATAACCCTTACGGACATACCGGTTGGGTTATTGATAAAAACATCTATCCAGAAGGACACCCGTATAACTGGCAGGTGATCGGAGAGTTGGTAGACCTTCAGAACGCGACTGTAGATGACGTACGTGAATTCTACGACAGATTCTATGGCCCTAACAATGCTACCTTGGTAATTGCTGGAGACTTCGATATGGAGACCATCAAGCCAATGATCGAGAAGTATTTTGGAGAGATCAAGAAGCGTCAGGAAGTAGCTCCACTAGAGCCAATGCCTGTGACTTTGTCTGAGACTAAGCGTTTAATGCACGAAGACAACTTCGCTACAGCGCCTCAGTTAAACATGGTTTATCCAACACTACAACAATACACTGATGATGCTTATGCACTAGACTTCCTTGGACAATTACTTTCTCAAGGAAAGAAAGCGCCTTTATATAAGGTATTGGTAGAAGAGAAGGAATTGACTTCTCGTACCACAGCTTTCAACAACTCTCAGGAGATAGCGGGAGCATTTAGAATTATCATAACTGCTAATGAAGGAAAGACTCTTCAAGAAGTAGAAGATGCAATCTTTGAGGCTTATGCCATGTTTGAAGAGCAAGGAGTTACAGATCGTGACATTGAGCGCATCAAAGCGAGCTTGGAAACAGACTTCTACAACCAGATCAGCAGTGTTCTTGGGAAGTCATTCAACTTAGCACAATACAACGTGTTTGCTGGGGACCCTGGATTCTACAAGAAAGATTTGGAGAACATTCAGAGCGTTACCAAAGAAGACGTGATGCGTGTTTACAACAAATACATCAAAGACAAGCCTTATGTGATCACTAGCTTTGTTCCTAAAGGAAAGCCTGAGCTAGCTGCGACTAATTCAATGGTTGCTCCAGTTGTGGAGGAAGAGATCACTGAAAATGTTACTCAAGAAATCGTGGATACTGAGGAGGAGATCGCTAAGACACCTTCTGCTTTTGACCGTTCTGTGGAGCCTGCAGCTGGAGAAGCTCCTGCATTGAGCATTCCAACTAGCTGGAAGACCGATTTAAGCAACGGTATGATGGTTTACGGTATTTCTCAGGATGAGATCCCAACCGTAAACTTCAGCTTGATCATTGAAGGTGGACACTTGCTTGATGATTTGAGCAAGAATGGCGTAGCCAACTTGATGAGTGACATCATGATGGAAGGTACAGCCAATAAGACACCACAAGAATTAGAAGAAGAGATCGAGCTTCTTGGAGCGAGCTTGAACATGTACACAACTCGTGAGAGCATTGTGGTACAAGGAAATACTTTGGTTAGAAACTTTGACAAATTGATGGCCTTGGTAGAAGAAATCCTTCTAGAGCCTCGTTGGGATGCCAACGAATTTGATCGTATCAAAACGGCTACTATTAACAGCATCAAGCGTTCTGATGCCAACCCGAATGCAGTAGCAGGGCGTGTTTGGAACAAAATGCTTTACGGTGAAGGTCACCCATTTGCTTACCCAACTAGCGGTACAGTAGAATCGGTTGAAGCGATCACTATGGAAGACCTTAAGGCCTTCTATGAGAAGAATTTCTCACCTTCGATCAGTCGTTTCTTGATCGTTGGTAAGATCGATCAAGCTCAGACCGTTGCTGCCTTGAACAGCTTAGAGTCTAACTGGGCAGCAAAGGATGTAACCATTCCAGAATTCCCAGTAGATACATCACGTGATCAGTCTACTTTAGCTTTTGTTGATATCCCGAATGCGAAGCAGTCGGTGATCAATATTGGTTATCTATCTATGGCTCGAGACAATCCAGATTTCTATCCTGCAGAAGTGATGAACTACAAATTAGGTGGATCTTTCTCTGGAAACGTAAACTTGATTTTGCGTGAAGAGAAAGGATATACTTATGGAGCGCGTTCTGGATTTAGCGGATCTAAGATTCCTGGAACCTTCAACGCGAGTTCTAGTGTAAGAACAAATACCACAGGAGAGTCGGTTCAAATCTTTAGAGATCAGATCAAGAACTACAAAGAAGGGATTGCTGCTGAGGATCTAGAGTTCACTAAGAACGCAATGGTTAAGTCTAACGCCCGTCGCTTTGAAACGCAATTCTCTTTATTGGGAATGTTATCTGAGATGAGTGCTTATGGCCTTGCTCCAGATTACATCATGCAAGAAGAGGAGATCGTTAAGAACATGACCCTAGAAGAGCACAAGGCGCTTGCCAACAAGTTGTTGGATGAGAACCGCATGCTTTATTTAGTTGTAGGTGATGCCGCTACACAGTTCGCTCAGTTCAAAGACATGGGCTTTGATGAAGTGAAGTTGGTAGACAAAAATGCAGAAGAGGTTGAATTGGAAGACGTGAAGATGTAATTCCAATCCACATAAATAAAAAGAAGGAGTCCTTTATAGGGCTCCTTTTTTATTTTTTACCTTTAGTGCGATGCGCACACCCTGGTATAAAAAAATTGGCCCTGCTACACTTATTGCAGCTGCATTTATAGGCCCTGGAACAGTGACGGTTTGCACCCTTGCGGGGGTAAATTTCGGAATGAATCTATTGTGGGCGTTGCTACTGTCTATGATCGCCACGATCATCTTACAAGAAATGGCCGCTCGTTTGGGTTTAATAACTGGCAAAGGCCTGGCGGCCGCATTACGTGCACAGATAGACAATAAGGCCTTACGCAATCTCGCTTTATTTTTGGTTTTTTCGGCTATTATTATTGGCAATAGTGCCTATGAAGCTGGGAACATAAGCGGAGGCGTTTTGGGATTGCGAGAGTTGATTCCCAATACACAATTCACCTTTTTTGGTCAACAAATGGAAAGTCTCGTACTACTCATTGGTTTGATCGCTTTTCTGCTTCTTTATATAGGTCGCTATAAAATCTTAGAGCGCGTCCTGATGGCTTTAGTATTGGTAATGAGTCTCTGTTTTTTGATCACGGCTGTCCTAACAGGGCCGGATGTACTATCACTCATCAAAGGGCTGCTCATTCCTGCAATGCCGGGGGAAAGCTTGCTCACGGTTATTGCCTTGATCGGAACTACAGTAGTACCTTATAATTTGTTTTTACACGCTGCTTTGGTCAGTGAAAAATGGTCTAATACTGATGATCTAAAATGGGTTAGACGAGACACTGTGATCGCTGTAGGTATTGGCGGTTTGGTTTCCATGGCTATTTTAGTCTGCGGAGCTGCGCTGCAAGGTATGGCAGTAAATTCTGCTGCAGATTTAGGAAAAGGATTGGAGCCTCTATTGGGTGGTTTTGCCAAATATTTTATTGCTACGGCGCTTTTTGCAGCAGGGATAACTTCTGCCATCACGGCACCATTAGCTGCGGCCTATGTGGCCCGTGGTTGTTTTGGTTGGAATGCCTCTTTGACCGATAAGCGATTTCGTGCCGTTTGGATCGCAGTATTGGTCATTGGTGTTTTCTTTGCCTTAAGCGGCAGCAGTCCGATCGCCATCATTCAATTTGCTCAGATAGCCAATGGTATCGTATTGCCATTAATTGCGATCTTTTTGCTCTGGGCAGTGAATCGTAACGGCTTATTGGGCAAGTTTGTCAATTCAACACTTCAAAACATCTTAGGCATTGCGATCATCGGGATCTGCCTATTATTAAGTGGGCGCACTCTTTATAAACTATTTCTCACATGGATGGGGTAAAACGTTCTATTGACCTCAATGCGGATGTAGGTGAGGGGATTGCTACTGAGGCCCAACTCATGCCTATGATCAGCAGCTGTAATGTGGCTTGTGGCGGGCATTATGGAGATCGAGATACCATTCTAACGACCTTAGAGCGTGCTTTGAATCACGGGGTAAAAATAGGAGCGCATCCTGCTTATCCGGATAAAGCCAATTTTGGACGAGTAGTACTTGATCTAAGTACAGAAGAGCTCACGGTTGCCATCACTCAGCAGCTTAGCCTTTTTGTAGATTGTTGTAATGAACTGGATGTGCCAATTCATCATATCAAACCTCATGGAGCGCTCTATAATGAAGCGGCGCGTGAGCGCACGGTAACTCAGGCTATTTTCAATGCCATGAACAACTTAAAGTTGAAAGTGCCAGTATATACACTCCCGGGTGGCGTGCTACAGCAAATGGCAGGAGAGCAGATAGTAACCATTTCCGAAGCTTTTGTCGACAGACGTTACCACAATAACGGCTCCTTGGTGTCGAGAAAGCTAGACGGGGCTGTAATTAAAGATCCATTGGAGGCTTGGGATCAACTGAGATCGATGATCTTTAAAGAATCCGTAAATACCTGGGAAAACGAAACTTTGACACTAAAAGCATCCACTTACTGCGTTCATGGCGATACTCCTGGCGCTCTGGAATTGCTGGAGTATATTCATGCTCAATTTGAGGCAAATAACTTAACTCTAGAGCGATGAGTACAATTAGAATCCGACCTTTTGGCAAACACACTTTGCTCATTGAGTGGCCTGCAGTAATCAGTCCAGAGATCCATGCCGAACTGCTGGCATATCGCAAGTTGGTCAAACTCTTTTCTGACCAGATTGCAGAAACGGTGATCAGCTACAATGCAATTGCCTTGCATTTAAAACCCACTCAGTCTCCGCCGGCATTAAAAAAAGAACTTGAAGAAACTCTCAGTCTAAATGAAGTGATGGTGGCAAAACCGAGCGTTCGCTGGGAGTTACCGGTCTGTTATGAGCCGCAATTGGCCTTAGACCTAGAAACTTTTTTGCATGATAAGCAACTAAGCTTGGAACATCTGATCCAAGGGCATGCCGGAGTTGATTACCATATTTATTTCTGCGGATTTTTGCCGGGCTTTATCTATTTGGGAGGCCTCAATGAAGAGTTACACCAGCCAAGGCTTTCCAATCCGAGGACCAGAGTTCCAGCTGGATCTGTAGGTATAGCAGGCTCACAAACAGGAATCTATCCGCAAGACAGTCCAGGGGGTTGGAATCTGATCGGACGTTGTCCGGTCCCCATATTTGATCCGTCGAATTCAAAACGACCGAGTCCTTTTAATGCGGGGCATTTGTTGCGATTTTTCCCAGTGACTTATAAAGAGTTCAAAGAAATAGAGAAGCAAGTAGCCAATGGCGAGTACCAGTTGACTAAAATAGAGATCCAATGATAGAGGTTCTTCAAGCAGGATTTCAAACAAGCCTCCAAGACTCTGGGCGCTTCGGCTATAGAAGTTTTGGAGTTCCGTGGAGCGGGCCTATGGACAATTATAATGCTGGTTTTGCCAGAGAACTTGTCAGAAATGATCCTAACGCCACGCTCATTGAGTTTTACCAAAGAGGTCCTGAACTGCTTTTTGCCAAAGAGGCGATAGTGGCTGTAACCGGCTTGCATTTTAGCCTAAAAATCAATGGAGAATCTAAAGAGTTATACAAAGCGCACAGAATTAAGTTCGGAGAGCGACTAGAGATCATTACCAAAGCAGCGAGTAATTTTGGTTATATCGCTATTGCAGGAGGTTTTAAAAGCGAATTGGTTTTGGGCAGTGCGTCGTATTACCCAGGCATAACAGAAAGATCGCGTTTAGAAAAAGGGCAACAACTCCAATTTCACGAAAAGGATTTACCTCAAAAACCAGCGTTATCCCGTTTGCGGAGCTTAGAGACGCTATTTGACACATCAGAGATCCCAGTACTTTTAGGTCCTGAATACGAGAAGCTTAGCGAACAACAGCGGGAGCTTTTGTGGAATACTTCTCATGAATTGGGAAGGAACATCAGCAGAATGGGGTATCGGTTTAAATCGATTCCAAACTTAAAGCTGCCAGGAATATTGACAGGTCCTGTCCAAGCAGGAACAGTACAACTTACACCCGGAGGAGAATTGATCGTTTTAATGCGAGATGCACAAACTACGGGCGGATATGCCAGAATTCTTCAGCTTTTACCTGAGGCAATAAGCATCTTGTCTCAGCAACTACCGGGAACGCGCTTAAAATTTGTGAATCGAGAGCCTTAAAGTGTTTTGTATTTCTGGTAAGCCGATTCTAATTTGGTGTCGTATTTATTCTCGGCAAAGCCTGGGCCATTATAAGCTCGTGCAAAAGCTGCCCAATCCCGACTTTTGAGATGGCGAATCAAATTGTTCTTTTCACAGAAAATACCAAAGGCTTCTAAATGCGCTTTTTCATGGGTGTACATATGTGCTACATAAGCGTCAACACTAGGGTATCCTAATAATTCATAATGAAACCCCATGATTTGAAATGCCCCATAGGAAGCGGAACAATAAGCTGCGTCGTGGACGGCATCTACATCACTCATGCCAGCGGCCTTTTCCAAACGATCGTATTCCTGTTCGCCACCTTCATAGAAGCTTTTAGTCCAAGACTTATACAATATGTTTTTGGTAAAATCGGTCACAAAATCTTCAGGATTCAAATCTCTTTTGGCCAGTTGTTTCCAAAAAATATGTCCTTCAAAAAGTATCCGTGGTCGACCATCGATCAAAAATCCCTTTCCGCTGCTTTCTACTTCATTGACCGCTTTCACAACAGCGAGTTCTAAGTTGTACTTGGCGGCAAAGTCAATAAGGTCTTGTTCTGATAAGAATTTATCATTGAAACGCGTTAGGTGCTCTTGGGCTGCAATAAGGACAGACCAGGTTTTAGGACCAACAATTCCATCAACAACTAAGTTGTTGGCTCTTTGAAAGTCCATAACTGCCTTTTGGGTGTCTAGGCCAAAGAATTCGGAGATTTTTACACGATATCCCAGTGCGACCAAGATCTCTTCTAAAAAGTGCACATCTTCTCCTTGTGAGCGGTGTCTAAGGGTTCTCATGGTAGATTTTTCTTTAAAAATAGGGGCAAAATCTTGAAGTCACAAGGGGATAAACCCTGTACTTTATGTATTGAGCTCAAGGAATATGCGGGATTGAAAGAGGGGATTTTTCCTTTTTTTAGCCGGATTCTTTGATTTACAAGTCGGATTTTATAACCTTTAATGTGTTATAACAATTAAAAAAGCGAACTATGGCCAAACCTGCCAAATGTATTTCAGTACAACAAGCGAAACAACTTCAAAATAACTGGGTTACCACTCGTGAGCCTGCTATCACTCAGGCTCGAGGAGGGCAGCAAGACACCCGAGAAGTTGTGTTTAATATTGCGGAACTTGAAGAATTTCTTGACTATGTAAAAGATGAATCTGCCAAAAAGGGGATAACCGACCCTGGTGTACGCCTTTATTTTGCAGCATACAACAATATGAGTTCTGATTATGCAACTGTTTTTCTAAGTGCGACCATGTCTGACGATAAGCACTCGGATAACAATTATGACATTGAGCCGTATAACACCATAACAGCTGGGTTCCCTCCAAAGAACTATTAATGAAGTTTGTTGTAGTCTTAGTAATTTGTTTAGAGCTCATAGCAGCTTTTGCGGGCTTGTATCATATTAAAAGACACCAAGTTGGAACGTACACCAAATACGTGGTGTACGTTCTATTTTTCGTTGCTATCACCGAGATTGTAGCGTATATTTTACCAGGATTGATTGATAGAGAAGTAGCAATTCTGGGAGCTTTAAAAGGCACCCGTTTTGAGAGTAATCTATGGATACACAATTTGCAGCTCATTGTCACCTTTGGGTTCTTTGCAGCTTTCTTTAGATCCCGACTCAAACGTGGTTTTTTAGCGAGCATTATTAAATGGGGAGTCATTGTTTATGTGGTCTCGGCCATTGCCAATTTGATATTTACCGATATCATGTTTACGGGTATTTCTAACTACACCTACATTGTAGGATCGATCTTCTTATTGATCTGCATTTTGATCTATTATTTTGAATTGCTGAAGAGCGATAATATTCTGAGATTCAGCACTTCCTTGACTTTTTACATCTCCGTAGGATTATTGATCTACTATTTGTGTATTACGCCCTTGTTTATCTACGGGCGTTATTATTATCAGATTGAAAGCGGAGAGGCTTTCAAACAGTTTTACCTCTATACCTTGGCCGTAGCAAATGTGATTATGTACGGTACCTTTACTTTAGGATTTATCTTATGCAAACCCCAGACCAACAAATTTATTTGATTATTTACGTTGCCGCGGTACTGCTTATTATTGTGGTGGTAGCTATTCGGTTTTTCTCGGTGTTTATTCACAGGAAGAATAAATTGGTCTTGGAAAATCTTGAGGCGGAACAAAAATTTGAACAAGAACTGGCAAATTCGCGTTTGGAGATTCAAGAACAGACCTTTAAAAATATTGCTTGGGAGCTTCACGACAATGTTGGGCAGTTGCTTTCAGTGGCCAATATCCAACTCAATATGATAGAGTCCAAGCTGGATGAAGAAGCGCGTCCTCAACTGGAAGAAACCAAAGGAATCGTAGGCGAAAGCCTGCGTGAGATCCGCAATTTATCGCGCTCGTTGAACAAGGACGTGATCCTAAACGACGGTTTGGTGAACTCCATCAAGCGAGAGATGGAGCGTTTCAATCGAATGAATTTTATAAATGCCACTCTGGACATTAAAGGCGAGGAGTGCTGCATAAATGCCAAAGATGAGATCATCATCTACCGCATTCTTCAAGAGTTTTTTAGCAATGTGATCAAACATGCTAAAGCAGATAATTTATCTGTAAATTTAGACTTTGACTCAGCCCGATTGCTGATCAAGGCCAAAGATGACGGAATCGGATTTGACGCCTCCGATGTACGTGTGAGCAACGGTCTTTTAAATATGAAAAGCCGTGCCGCGTTGATAAACGCCGAATTTTCCCTGGACTCACAACAGGGCAAAGGTGTTAGTTTAACCCTCGAATATCCCTATAAAGATTATGACCGCCAAGACTAAACACAATATCGTAATTGTAGACGACCACCTCTTGTTTGCCGGTTCTCTAGAAAAACTTTTAGAATCCTTTGGAGAGTTTAACGTCCTGTTCCACGCAAAGAATGGGTCGGACTTTCAACAAAAATTAAAACTGGCAAAAATGCAGCCAGATGTAGTTTTACTCGACATCAATATGCCGGTAATGGACGGTTTTGAAACGGCCAATTGGCTCAGTTCCTATCGCAAAGACATTAAGGTGCTCGCTTTGTCTATGGATGATGATGAAGAGACCATTTTACGCATGTTGCGCTGTGGCGCCAACGGTTACCTGCTTAAGGATATCCATCCAGACAAGCTGAGGGAAGCACTTTTGGAAGTGATCCACAAAGGTTATTATCATTCGGAAAAAGTTGCGGCTACTTTATTACAATCCCTCAATCCGGCCAAAGAAAAACCTGAGCATCGATTGAAAGAGAACGAACGGATTTTTATCAGTTTGGCTTGTACGGAAATGACTTATAAAGAGATTGCAGAAAAGATGAATCTCAGTCCAAAAACAATTGACGGTTACCGCCACGAGCTATTTTCACGTTTGCAGATCAAAAACCGTGTAGGCTTAGTGATCTATGCCCTTAAGCACGATCTGTACCGGATCCAATAAGTGCTGCCCATATCGGATCTTGGGTATTTGGCATGGCCACAAAACTCATGGGTTCCTTCTTTACGGGATGCAATAATTCCAGTCGGTGCGCATGTAGATGAATGCTTCCATCAGTATTGGAACGCTTTGCTCCGTATTTGAGATCACCTTTGATCACGCTGCCAATAGCAGCAAACTGTGACCTTATTTGATGATGTCTCCCGGTGTGTAACTCCACTTCTAAAGCGGTATATCGCTCCAATCGGGCAATGACCTTATAGGACAAAACAGCCTTTTTACTTTGAGGAACCTCTTTAATGTGGGCGTAGGATTTATTTTGTTTCGGATTGCGAACCATAAAATGCGTTAGGGTCGCTTTTTCTTTTTCTGGCTCTCGGTCAACAACGGCCCAATAGGTCTTTTGCGTTTCCCTATTTTGGAACATTGCATTGAGCCTGCTCAATGCCTTTGACGTCCTAGCAAAAATTACAACGCCGCTGGTGGGACGGTCTAAACGGTGAACAACCCCTAAGAACACTTTTCCTGGTTTGTTGTATTTACGAGCGATATACTGCTTGGCAACTTCTACTAAAGGAAGGTCTCCAGTTTGATCACCTTGAACCAAGTCACCAGCGCGTTTATTGACCACCAATAAGTGGTTGTCCTCGTAGATAATGTCAATGTTCTCCGCCGTGGATCGCATTTGCAGCCTTAGTATTGCTCGTCTTCGTTCGGGAAATCACCAGACTTTACATCCGATATATACTTCTCGAAGGCATTGGTCATCTCAGAATAAAGGTCTAAATAGCGACGTAAAAAACGCGGATTGAATTCATAGGTCATCCCCAACATATCATGGGTAACCAAAACTTGACCGTCACAGCCAGGACCCGCTCCAATACCAATAATTGGGATTTGAACACTTTTAGCCACTTCTGCCGCTAGGGAAGCCGGGACCTTTTCAAGAACAATGGCAAAACAACCAATCTTTTCCAACATCAAGGCGTCTTCCTTAAGTTTCTCGGCTTCATCCTTATCCTTGGCACGTACTGTGTAGGTTCCAAATTTATAGATCGATTGAGGGGTGAGTCCTAAATGCCCCATTACTGGAATACCCGCATTCAGGATGCGCTTGATGGAGTCTTTGATCTCACGACCTCCTTCTAACTTTACAGCATGTCCGCCACTTTCTTTCATGATGCGGATCGCAGAACGCAAGGCTTCCTTTGGATCACTTTGGTACGTACCAAAAGGCAGATCCACCACAACCAAACTCCTATTGATACCGCGAATAACAGAAGAAGCGTGATAAATCATTTGGTCAAGGGTAATAGGCAAGGTGGTCTCGTGTCCGGCCATTACGTTAGATGCAGAGTCACCTACAAGAATTACATCAATACCCGCGCCATCAACAATGCGCGCCATGGTGTAATCATAGGCAGTAAGCATGGAGATTTTCTCCCCATTATGCTTCATGTCCACCAAGGTTTTGGTGGTAATTCTTTTGTATTCTTTCTTGGCCGTTGACATTTAATAAGGTTTTAGGGGATAAAAGTACTAATTTTAACAGGAAACAGGACCAGCAGAATTTCTGGCCGGCTAACTAAATACACCATGAATAAGAAATTACTTTTTGTACTGGCTTGTTGCTTCTCTCTAGCTGCGGTTGCTCAAGACTTTACTGAGGCCGATGCCCGCGGCATCATTGAAACTTTCTTTGAGGGATTCCACAAGGGAGATACTACCTTGATGAAATCTGTCATGCTCAAAGATGTTGATCTAAACACAGCATACACAGCACCTAATGGTGAGAAACGTTTGGCCCGAGGCAGCGTAGATCGTTTGCTGGAAGGCATTGCCAATAGACCACCAGAGCAAGTGTGGAAAGAAGAAATACTATCTTATAAGGTGCAAATTGATGGCGACCTTGCCCATGTTTGGACGCCTTACCGTTTTTATGTCAATGGACAATTTTTACATTGCGGAGCCAATTCCTTCACTTTGGTTCAAACACAAGACGGCTGGAAGATCCATCATTTGATCGATTCACGAAGAAAAGGGGACTGCAATACAGAAGACTAACAGTCAGAGAGGGCCACATTAATGGCCAAGCCACCTTCACTGGTCTCTTTGTATTTATTATTCATATCATTGGCCGTTTGCCACATAGTATTGATACACTTATCCAAAGGCACTTTGGCATTTTTAGGATCACTGTCAAGCGCCAACTCAGAAGCATTAATGGCCTTAATGGCCCCCATGGCATTGCGCTCAATACAAGGGATCTGGACCAAACCAGCAATCGGATCGCAGGTTAATCCTAAATGGTGCTCCATAGCGATTTCACTGGCCATTAAAACTTGTTCTGGAGTTCCGCCCATGAGTTCGGTCAAAGCTCCAGCAGCCATGGCAGAAGAGACTCCAATTTCAGCTTGACATCCGCCCATAGCCGCAGAAATAGTGGCACCTTTTTTAAAGAGACTTCCAATTTCTCCTGCAACCAATAAGAACTGCTGCACATCGTCAAAGTTGGCGTCGTGATTTTCAATAACCATATAATACATCAATACGGCAGGGATCACACCAGCGCTTCCATTGGTTGGCGCTGTAACTACACGTCCAAGCGAGGCATTGACTTCATTGACCGATAAGGCAAAACAACTTACCCATTTTAAGATCTCTCTAAACTTAACTTCTCCATCGCGAATACAAGAGATCCACTCTTGCGGATCCGTATATTGGGTATTTCTGATGAGTTTTTTGTGGGTGTCATAAGCGCGACGGCGCACATTGAGCCCTCCAGGCAATATACCTTCCGTATGACAGCCGGTGTACATGCTTTCCAGCATCACCTTCCAAACAGCCTCAAAATCATCATTGATCTGTGCTTCTGTGCGCAACGAAAGTTCATTTTGATAGACCACTTCAGAAACCTTCATGTTCAGCTCGTTGCAGTACTTTAGAAGTTCATCAGCCCTTTGAATGGGGTAAGGGAAATGACTAAAGGCTTCTTTCTTTGCAGCGGCGCGCTTTCTGGATTCCTCAACAACAAATCCACCACCTATACTGTAAAACGTCTTTTTGAAAAGCTTTCCGTTCTTGAGTAATCCAATAAACTCAATCCCGTTGGGATGGAATGGTAAAAACTCTCGATTGAAGACGATCTGTTTCTCCAGATCAAAATCAATAGGCCGCTCTCCATTGAGCGCTAGGGTTTTGTTCTCACGGATCAGCGCTATTTCTGTATCGATCTGATCGGTTGGGAAACTCACGGGGTCAAAACCGCAGAGCCCTAAAAGTACCGCAATGTCCGTGGCATGACCTCTTCCGGTCAAGGACAAAGAGCCGTAAAGATTAACAGTAACCTGATCGATCTGTTTAAAATGACCGCGTTTTTTGGCGATCTTGATCCAACGGTTTGCGGCCCGCCAAGGGCCTAAAGTATGGGAGCTCGATGGGCCAACGCCTATCTTGAGCATATCGAAAACGGAGATGCTTTCCACGGTGGTATTTTAGGGGCTAAATTTAGTGTTTTTGTCCAGAAGCCATTACTTTTAATGAGTGGAAACTTCTGGAATACTCGCAAATATCAATCGATACGTAAAGCTCGATGATACCCAGCAGACTGCTCTTAAAGCAATTCTCTCAAGCAAGACCTTGAATAAAAGGGAATTTCTGCTTGAACCGGGGATGATCTGTAGGCATCAAAGCTATGTGGTCTCTGGCTGTTTGCGCTCCTTTTTTATTGCTGCTGATGGTAGCGAGCAAACCATTCAATTCGCCATAGAAGATTGGTTCATCTCTGATTTTAATAGTTACCTCAATCAGGCACCGGGCTCACTTTACGTGGAAGCCATTACGCCAACCACCGTTTTACAATTGGAGTATGAAGCCACCGAAGCACTTTGTTTAGAGCACCCGATTTTTGAAAGGTATTTTAAAATGACAGCGCAAAAGGCCTTTGCCTTTGCGCAAAACAGAATGCTTTCGAACCTGCGCGACAGTGCCACCGAGCGTTATTTGGTCTTTAAAGAGCGTTATCCAGAAATTGTGGAGCGAGTTCCCCAATACGCTTTGGCTTCCTATTTGGGCATGAGTGCGGAGTTTCTCAGTAAGATTCGCAAATCCGTTTAATTCTTGTTTTCTTGAACTGGTTCATTTTTTCTGTGGAGAATATCCTTGAAATTTGCCCTAATTAAATTCTTTGAACATGAAAATTACATTTATAGGCCTGGGAATTATGGGCCAGGCTATGGCTACCAACTTGTTGAAAAACGGAACTTCTTTGACGGTTTACAATCGTTCTATAGAAAAAGCAGAGTCCTTAAGAATACTAGGAGCGACTGTTGCTGAAAGTGCGGCAAAAGCAGTGGCAGATGCAGATCTAGTGATCAGTATGCTTGCAGGTCCATCTGCGGTTGATCAAATGTTTCTGAGTGAATCTGGAATTTTAAAGCACATGAAACCTCATTCCACATGGATAGACTGTTCTACGGTGGATTCGGAATTCAGTAGGTCATCTGCAACGGCAGCTCAAAAAAGTGGAGTTTCTTTTATTGATGCTCCCGTGGCAGGTTCCAAACCGCAAGCAGAAGCTGCTGTATTGAGTTTCTTTGTGGGAACCACTGCTGAAGGAATCGCTCCTTTTGAGTCCTTACTCTTACAGATGGGACAAAAAGTAATTCCTTTTGGCACTGCAGGGCAGGGGTCTTCCTTTAAAATGGTGGTCAATATGCTTTTGGGTCAGTCGATGGTGATCTTTAGCGAGGCTATTCAGTTAGGAACGGCATTAAACATCGATACGGAGTTCTTATTAAAAACGCTGCCTAAATTACCAGTGACGGCGCCTTTTACAGCCTTAAAGACGGATAACATCAGCAATAATACTTATCCAACACATTTCCCCTTAGAGCATATGTTGAAAGATCTACGCTTGGCTACTCAGGCATATAGCTCTGCGGGTAAAAGATTGGCTGTGGCAGAAACGGTTAAGGCGCAATTTGAAGGAGCGGCAGAAGCCGGTAGATCCCGTCAGGATTTTAGCGCCATACATGCCTATTTAACATCCTAAGCAAGACAACAATGACAGGCTGCACAGTTAGACTGACAGCCTGTCATAATTATAGAGCTGGCATAATGATTGACTATAGAGGAGTGAGTTTAAATTTGAATCATTACACCTATAGCATATAATTATGAGTAAAATTATTGGAATCGACTTAGGAACCACCAACTCGTGTGTCGCCGTTATGGAAGGAAGCGAGCCTACGGTGATTCCGAATGCCGAAGGAAAAAGAACAACACCATCCGTAATTGCTTTCGTAGAAGGCGGTGAGATCAAGGTGGGTGACCCTGCAAAGCGTCAGGCAGTTACCAACCCAACTAAAACCGTTGCCTCCATCAAGCGTTTTATGGGGAACAAATACAGCGAGTCTCAGCAAGAGGCTGATCGCGCTGCTTATACGGTGGTAAAAGGAGACAATGACACGCCACGTGTGGATATTGACGGTCGCCTTTATACGCCACAAGAACTTTCTGCCATGGTCCTTCAGAAAATGAAGAAAACTGCAGAAGACTACTTAGGTACTTCCGTTTCTGAAGCGGTTATTACCGTTCCTGCTTACTTCAACGACTCCCAACGTCAAGCTACAAAAGAAGCTGGTGAGATCGCAGGATTGACCGTTCGCAGAATTATCAACGAACCAACCGCAGCTGCTTTGGCTTACGGTTTGGACAAAAAGACCTCAGACCAAAAGATTGTAGTCTTTGACTTTGGAGGGGGAACGCATGACGTTTCTATTCTAGAGCTTGGAGATGGCGTGTTTGAAGTATTGGCTACTGACGGTGATACTCACCTTGGTGGTGACGATGTAGACACCAAGATCATCAACTGGTTAGCCGATGAGTTCAAATCTGATGAGAACATGGACCTTAGACAAGACCCAATGGCCTTGCAACGTTTAAAAGAAGCTGCTGAAAAAGCAAAGATCGAATTGTCATCTTCTTCTCAGACAGAGATCAACTTGCCATATATCACAGCTACGGCTAGCGGACCTAAGCACTTGGTGCGTACTTTGAGCCGTGCAAAGTTTGAGCAATTGATCGACGATCTAGTAAAAAGAACTATTGAGCCGTGTCAGACTGCACTTAAGAATGCAGGACTTTCAACTTCTGATATCGACGAGGTAATCCTAGTAGGAGGTTCTACACGTATTCCTGCTGTTCAGGAAGCTGTAAAGAACTTCTTCGGGAAAGATCCGAGTAAAGGAGTTAACCCAGACGAAGTAGTAGCTGTAGGAGCTGCTATTCAAGGAGGGGTATTGACTGGTGATGTAAAAGATGTATTGCTTTTAGATGTGACACCACTTTCTCTTGGAATTGAGACCATGGGTGGAGTGATGACCAAATTGATTGAGGCTAACACCACGATCCCTACCAAGAAGTCACAGGTATTCTCTACGGCTGCAGACAACCAGCCAAGTGTGGAGATCCACGTACTTCAAGGAGAGCGTCCAATGGCTACAGACAACAAAACTATTGGAAGATTTCACTTAGACGGAATTCCACCAGCCCCTCGCGGAATGCCTCAAATTGAGGTGACCTTTGATATTGATGCCAACGGCATCATCAAAGTAACTGCGGCAGATAAGGCGACTGGAAAATCTCAGGACATCCGTATTGAAGCTTCTTCAGGACTTACAGAGGAAGAGATCGAAAAGATGAAAGCTGAGGCAGAAGCCAATGCAGAAGCTGATAAAGCTGCTAAAGAAAAAGCAGATAAGATCAACGAAGCAGATGCGATGATCTTCCAAACTGAAAAGCAATTGGAAGAATTCGGAGATAAGATCAGCGATGACAAAAAAGCGCCGATCCAAGCTGCTCTTGAAGATCTAAAGAAAGCCTTTGAAACTAAAGAGCTTGAGACCATTCAGCCTGCACTTGATGCCCTTAACGAAGCTTGGAAAGTGGCTAGTGAGGAAATGTACAAAGCGCAAGCGGAAGCTCAGCAGCAAGGAGCACCGACAGGTGATGCCTCAGCCGCTGGAGACGACCAAGGATCTGACGTTGAAGACGTCGATTTTGAAGAAGTGAAGTAATTCATTGATATACAGATAGAAACCCGGTCAATTGGCCGGGTTTTTTGTTTTCTACCAAAAACAATTTCGATTCTTTTTCAGGATTTTTTCCAATCCGGTTGTTAGTCCAATAAACGACCACTATGCGAAAGAATCAAATTATCAGTCTTGTCCTGCTGTCCATTTCAGGGCTCTTAATGTTTGCAGTTTATCAAAAGAGCAAGGCTCTAAATGAGTCTAAACCGAGTTTTGCTGCAGATCAAACCTATCGTGTTTCCTTCAACTATTATCTAGAAGATTTTGCTTCTGAGGATCAAGTAAACTGGTATCTGCCTCAGAATAGCAGTAGACAACAAATTGACAGCCTGACTTTCCCAACTGAGCTGATTCCTAGAGAAGATATTTATGGTACTCGACTAAGATGGACCGCAGACGGCGATACTCAATACAAGCAATTACAAACCAGTTTTGTCTTTAAGGGCAAGGCGTATCAGCACCAAATCCCTGAAAACTTTAAAAGAGATACTGAATCCGCGACCCAATACTTAGTATCAACTCCCTTAATTCAAGCTGATGCGCCAGAGATTATTGCTCTGGCGGATCAAATCCGCAATGCACACAGCAGTGATCTTTTGAGAATTACTGCAGCTTTTGATCGGGTGATGCAAATTCCATCGGCTCCAATCATTACCAAGACCGATGCCCTTACAGCGCTTTCACGGAACTACGCGTCCTGTAACGGTAAGAGCCGATTGTTTGTGGCTTTGGCCCGTGCTATGGGCTATCCGGCTAGACTGAGTGGCGGCCTCATCTTAGAAAATACACAGAAAAGAACCTCACACGTTTGGACTGAACTAAAAATTGACGGACACTGGATCCCTTTTGACACCCTTAACGGTCATTTTGGGTATTTACCAGCGAATTATTTGGCTATTCATCATGGAGATCGTGCCATGTTGAGCCACAGTCCAGGTATGTCTTTTGATTACAACTACCAGATGGAGCAGTTAGAAGTGTTGAAGTTTTTGGAGCGTCCAACGGCTACACTGAGCAGTTTTAGTCCTTTAGGCTTGTTTAGATTTTTGGAGTCTGGAATTTTAAATACTTCGGCCTTGTATCTGATCCTGATGCTGCCCTTAGGCGGATTATTAGTAGCCTTTTTACGCAATGTTGTGGGCTTAAAAACCTTTGGAGTGTTCTTACCCGTATTGATTGCCTATGCCTTGTTTGAAACCGGATTTGGTCTAGGAATTCTACTGTTCACAGGACTGATCTTGTTTGTAGGACTCGCTTCCAGACCGTTCCAGCGTTTGGGTTTATTACACACACCAAAATTGGTGATCTCCCTTACCCTTATGGTTGTTTTTATGCTGGCCGGGACGGCAGCGGGTCTTTATTTTGATATTCCTTGGCTAAGTTCACTAACAGTTTTTCCTACGATTATCTTGACGTTGTCCGCGGAGAAATTCAGCAATCTCATTGTTGAAGATGGCCTGGGTGATGCCACAAGAATGCTTTTTCAAACGCTGTTGGCTGTGAGCTGTTGTTATTTGTTGTTTCAACAACAAGTGATCTTTGAATGGTTGGTGGTCTTTCCAGAATTTCTATTGCTGATTATTGTTATTGCGATTCTTTTAGGCCGATACATTGGCTTCCGATTGGTAGAGATCGTTCGCTTCAATCCACTTTTAAAATAGTCGCTATGTTCAGATTCATCAAGCCCAATGGTGTCATGGGGATCAACAAGCGCAACAGAACCTTGATCTATCCCAACAACCAGCGCAAGCATTACAAATTGGCCGACGACAAGGTAGAGTGCAAGCAAATCTTGCATAAGCACGGGATTGCCTGTGCAGAGACTTATGCCGTGATTCACAAGCACAGTGAGATCAAAAGATCATGGCAAAATTGTCAACAATACGATGCTTTGGCCATAAAACCTGCAAATGGCTGTGGAGGAGACGGAATCTTGATCCTTCGTAAAAAGCAAGGAGAGTGGGTAGGTTCTGGAAAAGTATTTGCTGATGCTGATGTCAAACGCCACATAGCCAATATCATTACCGGCATGTACTCCATGCGTTCTGAGGACCGTTGCTTGATTGAAGCCTGTATTGTGCCTCACGAGTTCTTTGGTAGTATCTATAAAGAGGGAGTTCCTGATTTTAGGGTGATCACTTTAAAGGGAGTGCCTATTATGGCGATGCTCAGGATGCCAACTTCCAAAAGCAATGGGAAAGCCAATCTGCACCAAAAAGGGGTGGGCATAGGCGTTGACATGGCCACAGGTAAACTCACACAAGTCTATGACGGCAGTTCGTATAGCGACAACCACCCAGACAATACCCGTTGTGTCAAGGGTATGGATGTGCCGTATTGGGAAGACCTTTACGCACTCAGCATAGCGACGGCAAAGATCTTTCCCTTGGGATATTTAGGGATCGATATTGTTATTGATCAAGAACTAGGACCACAGATCATGGAGGTCAACGTAAGACCAGGACTGGGAATTCAATTAGTCAATAAAATGGGGCTACAAGCCGCTATTGACGCACAACCAAAACTAAACACATTATGAACAGATATATCCTATTAGTCACCCTGCTCTTTACCAACATTGGTCTAGCACAGCAATCAGAAAACCACAAATTCAGAGTGCTTACTCTGAGCGGATACGAGTATAATTATTTGAAGAGTCCCGATGAAGTTCTTTTTGAGGGTACTGTTTTAGGTCGAGATAGTTTGATTAATAGTAGTGTCTATCAAGATATTGATCTGCGCTACAGTTTTAAGACAGAAGGTCGATACAGCACCTTCAGCCTAGTTGCTGCTCCAGAAGCCCGATTCTTTTACGAACAACCTGAGGACTCTTATTGGCGATTTTCACTCAATCTGTCCTATGAATTGGAGCTCTCTAAACGCTGGGACTATTTGGCTTTTGCGAGATTCAAGCGCAACGATAGAGAAGGACTTGACGGAGCGCAAGATATTTTAATCAATCCCTTAGGGTTTACGCAATATGAAGCACAGACAGGGGTACAGTATCGTCCCTTTCGATACAATAAAATGATACTATTGGCTGGATTCAGACACAAAAATTTTGACCCTTTTGGAGTTCGGGATCTGGAGTATAATCAATATGAGCTCAGCTTTACAACTGAGCAGAGGTTTAAAGTAGGGCGGCGGTTTCAGAAGATCGGTATCGAGCTCGCCGCCCGAAAACGACTGTATCAGACTTTGAATACCACCAATGAGATTCCTGACGGAGAACGCGATTGGGATTATTTGGATGCCACGGCATTTTTGGAACTCCGTTTGACCAAGGCTTTTAAAATCACTCCTGCCTTTAATTATTATCAAAGGATTGATCAGTTGATCGATCGGTCAGGTTTTACTCAATATGGGCCTCGTTTAGGTTTGAGATACAGTGGGGATAAGCTCGTACTGAGTGCGAGCACTGCATTTAATACACGGAATTATAAAACTTTTGAGGCTCGTGATCAATCGGGACTTACGGGAGAGAAGATCAAATACGAATACGTTAACCTGAGCTTTAACGCGACTTGGCAGCTTAATGAAAGTCTATATTTAAGGGCAGAAGTCTACTCTAGGGTCCGCAGTACCAATTATACGGATATCACTGCCAGATCCTTTAGAAATTACCGCAATCAATACGCAGGGCTAGGTTTGCAATGGCGACTTTGACCCTAAATACGTAGGGCTACAGTGTTAAAAACCAGGCAGGGAAGGGGATATTTTCTTAAATTAGAAGAACAATCCCATTGAAAATTATTGCCCAATGCGAGCCCAATCACAAACTCCAAAGCGCAATTTCCGTGGACTGATGCTGCTGTTGCTAGCGACTCTTTTATTCTCAGCAACAACCCTAAATGCACAGGACGCTGCGGCGGAGTACACCGAATTTCGCGGAAAGATCTTAGACAGTGAAGGTAAAGACCCAGTGGTCTTTGCAACTTTATTGGTGACCGGTACAAACATCAGCACCGTAAGTAATACAGAAGGTGATTATTTGCTTAAAGTGCCTAACGAATATCTCAATGCCTCTTTGGAGGTTTCTCTTTTAGGGTATGAGACTTACACGGCCTCCTTGAGTGAGGTCCCTAAAAGCAAACACGAGATTTATTTGACCATTGAAATTTCTCAGTTGAGTGAGATCAGTGTAACGCGTTTTGCTGATGCCAATGCCTTGGTCCGTGCTGTTTTTAGGAAAAGAGGGGACAACACCCTTCCTCAACCCGCACGCATGACGGCCTTTTACAGAGAGACCATAAAAAGGCGCAACAGAAATGTATCCCTAACCGAGGCTGTTGTGGACTTGTACAAACAACCCAGCACCAACAACATTAAAGATGTGGTAGCTCTTGATAAGGCCCGTAAAAGCACAGACTATCGCCGTTTGGATACGGTGGCACTTAAATTACAAGGTGGGCCATTCTCTACCTTGTATTTGGATATAATGAAGTATCCGGAATACATCTTTACAGAAGACACTTATGACCTTTACGACTTCTCTTTGGAAAGTTCTACCGCGGTGAATGATCGGCCGGTTTATGTGGTGAGTTTTAAGCAAAAGGACTTTGTTTTGGATCCCTTGTATTATGGACAACTCTATATTGACACGGAAACCCTGGCTTTGACCAGCGCAGAATACCAATTATTACTCACCGATAAAAAAGCGGCCAGCGCTTTGTTTGTAAAAAGAAAACCCGGTGATATTGTGGTTACTCCAACCAGAGCAGCTTATAGAGTAGATTACCGCGAGAAAGACGGACGTTGGTTCTACGGATACGGCAGTGTGGATCTCACCTTTAAGATCAATAAAAAACGCAAACTCTTCAATTCCGTATATAGTTTGAACAGTGAGATGGCAGTGACCAATTGGGAATTGATCACAAATGATCAAATTGTACGCCCAAAGGATCGATTGCGTCCATCGGTAGTGATCACCGACGAGATCTCTGGTTTTTCAGATCCTGATTTTTGGGGGGCGAGGAATGTGATCGAACCCGAAAAATCTATAGAATCTGCGATCAATAAGATTCAAAGGCAAATGCGACGCAGCAATAAATGACAATAAAAAACCCGATCAAGGACGATCGGGTTTTTTTGAACATGTAGCAGAACTTTTCTTTCTCACTTCAACTGTTTAAGTCGATTGCAGTTTAGTGTAAAGACTGTAAATTTAATTCATAACTCCTTGAAGGTCAACAGGGTTTTTCCTCAAAAAGTAATAGCAAATTCGTTAAAATCGTGTTAGAAATTCCTCAACTAAGGGAATGCCGTTTGCTAGTTACGCATTCCCATCCAAGTCGGGTTTAAAGACGCGCATGAGTTTTGCCGTTTCTGCCGACTGTGTCCCGCGATCGTCTTCCAATTGATCAATGATATTTTCATAATCTTTTTCAGAACGATTCTGAGACATTTTGTATTTGGCTTGAATGTCTGTGATCTCAATTTCAAATCCTACAATTCCATAGACCTGGTTCAAGGTCTTTTTGGAGAGTTTGGACATATCGATGGGCTCGTCAACATCAGCCTCGTATTTAGCCATAAGGCCTTCCAACATGGGCATGAGCTCCTCTTGGTCCATAGTGCGTAATTTGCCATAAATATGCACGGCCACATAGTTCCAGGTAGAGACCTCTTCAATGCTGTACCAACTTGCAGAAACATAGGAATGCGGTCCATTAAAAACCGCCAAAACCTCACCTTGCTGATCAAAGGACTCCCATTGTACATTTCTTTTAGCCAAATGCCCTTGCAGATAGGCTTTACCATCTTTTTCCAAGTATTCTAATGGCAGGTGAGTGGCTAGTGGTTTTCCATCATGCTGAGTGATCAAAAGTCCAAAGGCATTGCTTTTTAAAAACTCGGTGATCTTAGCGTGATTGGTCTCTTTGAAAAGGGCTGGAATATACATAAGGCCAAAGATATCAAATATCCTTGGCCTTTTTTAGTTCAATTTTAGGGTGATTATTCCCCGATCAAGTGAAGCTCAGTAAAGTCTTTGGTGATCTCTAAAGTAGCTTCCCCGTTGAATTTAATGCTGGTATCCAGCTGATTGTCTAATTCAATAGCAGTAACCTTGAAAGGCAATCCGTGGAACTTCAAAGTAATGGTATCGTACTCGGTTACAAACTTACCTTCTTTGTGTTGCTGAATGATCAGTTCATTGGACTTTCCAGTCAACTTGAATGAACGCATACTAAAACGTCCCTTTTTGTAGTCGTAACCGTCCTGAGCATCTTCATAGACCTTGGCTTTTCCTTTTCCTTCTTTGTAATAAACATCCAAGGTTAAGGTTTCGATCTTTTTCTCCCCAACATATTGCTGTACAGGATATTTAGGAATCATGGCTCCACTTCTTACAAAGAGTGGGATCTTGTTGATATCCGCATCTACCCAAAGTTCTTTTCCGCCTTCAACCACTTCATCACTCCAGTAGTTGTACCAATGTCCACGAGGGATGTACATACGGCGGCCTTGCGCATTCGGCTCTAAAATAGGACACACTAAAATGTCATTTCCAAAAATGAACTCGTCTGTACGGTAAAAGGTCTGGTGGTCTTCTTGATCAAAATAAACCAAAGGCTTGATCATCGGGATACCGTCTTGAGCGTATTCCCAGAACATGGTGTACAAGTAGGGAAGCAGCTCG
>NZ_CBFCWJ010000036.1:0-41216 GCF_965601605.1 Gilvibacter sp.
GCACCGCAAGAATACTGTGCAGTTCGTGCTCCGCTTCTGGTAGTTGTGCAAAAAGCTGATACAGTTTGGTAGTGTCTAAACCTTGTGCGCGCAGATCTGCGGTCTGCCAGCCGTCATTAAGCTGTTCGGGTTGGGTGTACTCGTAGTTGTTTTGAGCAATAGCGCCAAAGGCCAGTAAACTAGTAAAAAGGAAAAGAAGTAAACGCATGGTTTACAAGATATCCAAAATACGTTCCAAAGCCATGCCTCGGGAGCCTTTTATAAGTAACAAGTGGCCTTCCACATCTTTTTGCTGCAATGCGACAACCAGATCTTCATACTCGCTGCATTTGATCTGTTCATCATGAGCATTTACTGCATAAAAGTTAGCGCCTACTAGGAATACGCGATCAAAGTTCAATGAGTGTGCAAGATCGGCAACGGCTTGGTGTTCTGCCACGGCCGTTTCGCCCAACTCAAACATATCACCCAGAATGACTGTTTTAGCGGCTTCACTATCCAAGTCCTTAAAACTTTTTAAAGTGGCTTCCATGCTGCTTGGATTGGCGTTATAGGCGTCTAAAAGGATCTTGTTTCTCGGCTTGCTGATCCATTGGGAACGGTTGTTCTCTGGATTGTAGCTTTCCACGCCTGTTTTGATTTGGGCTTCAGTCAATCCAAAGTGCAATCCAATACCAATGGCCGCTCTAATGTTCTTAGCGTTGTGTTCACCGATCAAATGACTTTGTATTTCAGTGTCGTTGAGTTTAAAGATCACGCTAGGATTTGTACCTAAGAGTTCTAGGCTATTGCCCTCCATCTCTGACCCAATGAGCACCTGTTTCATTTCTTGGGTCAACTCCATCTGCTTGGCGTCGTCTTGGTTAACAAAGACCATTTTGTCACGCGCTGCGATGTTTCGGTATAATTCTGACTTGCCTTTGATCACACCTTCAATTCCCCCAAAGCCTTCTAAGTGTGCTTTCCCAAAGTTGGTAATAAAGCCATAATCCGGTTCTGCAATAGCAGAAAGTTCTGCGATCTCTCCTTGGTGATTGGCGCCCATTTCTACGATCCCAAAGTCATTTTCTGAACTGAAGCTGAGCAAGGTGAGTGGTACTCCGATGTGATTGTTGAAATTCCCGCGAGTCGCTTTTAGGTTGAATTTTTGCGACAAGACCGCAGCTATGAGTTCTTTTGTGGTGGTTTTGCCATTGCTTCCAGTCAAAGAAAGGATGGGTAGGCCTAGTTGTCTGCGATGATAGGTTGCAAGCTCTTGAAGCGCTTTGAGACAATCGTCTACTAAAAAGTAGGTGCCTTCCACAGGATGCTCGTATTCGGCCTGATCGATCACCGCTGCCAAAGCACCATCGTGTAATGCAGGTGCTGCAAACTTATTACCATTAAAGTTGGGTCCGCTGAGGGCAAAAAAGATCTGATTGGGTTCTAATTTCCGGGTGTCGGTACAAACGCCATCACTCTTTAGAAAGGCCTGATAAAGTTGCTCTAGATTCATCACTCACAAAAATAAGGGAAGCGGCGGTCAAAAAAAAAGCCCTGCATGATTCATGCAGGGCTTTTTTAATATTTCCATTTCCTAATTTCTAGGACGCTTTCTGTCTTTAGATTTTGATCCTACGCGAGACATCGCACAACGGAAACCGATATAATCAGTTGCCATGTCCTGAGGGAAGAAGCGGCGTTGTGCCGGATCTAACCAGTAGTCACGATCTCTCCATGAACCACCCTTGTAAACACGAACCTCATTGTTGATAAGTGAAGTACGCTTGTTAGACTCGTCATATTGACGGTCCAAATTACCAGTAGATCCATCTGTTCCTACCAAGTGTTTCGGTGAGTTGTACATACGCTTTTCATCGTCGTATTCCGCATCGTCATTAAACGATTCGAAGTAACGCGTTGAACGTCTGTCACCATCGCGGTAATCGCGGTTGTCACTCTGATCAAAGTTTGTTCGTAGGTAAGTTTCGTCTTCATCAACCGGAACCTGAAGAATTTCTCCTGGTAGGTTACGAGCAACGATCTTACCGTTGTTTAGGGTATCCCAAACAATAGAATCCGCTGTTACGATCTTCACTTTACCATCTTCACCAATGTAATTCTTAGTGTAAACATTACCACGGTAGTAGTTGAAGTCGTTGAATTCGTCATCTACAATTGGACGGTAGATATCAGCAACCCATTCGGCTACGTTACCGGCCATGTCGTAAAGACCATAATCGTTAGGCTGGTAAGACTTCACTTCAGCAGTGATGTCTGCACCATCGTCACTCCATCCAGCAATTCCACCGTAATCACCATCTCCTTGTTTGAAGTTGGCCAATTGATCACCGCGGCTTCTGCGATTTCCAGAGCGTGTGTATTGTCCGTCCCATGGGTATTTTTTACGACCACGGTAAACGTTGTATGAACGCAGTCCAACCAATCCTAGGGCAGCGTATTCCCATTCCGCTTCAGTAGGCAAGCGATAAGCTGGCAATAGCAATCCATCTTTACGTTGCACGTAAAGGTTGGTACTGTCTGTATTTCTTTTTAGCATTGAAGCAGATCGCTTTCCACCACGTGTAATTGAATCGTTACCTCCGTAGGCTTGAGTTGGCGCATTCAAATAGGTTTGGGTGCTGAAAGCCTGTCCTTCTGTAATGTTGGTCTTAGCACCACGGGCAGTAAAACCTTCTTGTTCTAAGATCAATTCATTAACACGGTCAGTTCTCCAGTTGCTGAATTCGGTAGCTTGAACCCAACTAACTCCAACTACGGGATAATCTGCATAAGCAGGGTGTCTCAAGTAGTTGTTGGTCATAACTTCGTTAAAACCAAGTCGGTTTCTCCAAACAAGTGTGTCTGGAAGAGCTCCGTCATAAATTTTCTTGTAATTGTCGTTTTCCGGCGGGAATACGCTCTTGATCCAATCTAAGTACTCTAGGTACATTAGGTTGGTCACCTCAGTTTCGTCCATGTAGAATGACTGAACGTGTTGCTGATTTGGTGAGTTGTTCCAGTCGTGCATCGGATCGTCTTGAACACGTCCCATGGTGAAAGTACCTCCTTCAATGAACACTAGACCAGGGCCGGTCTCTTGTTCTTTGGCTTGAGGATTGTACTGAAAGCCACCTTCTTTGGAATTCATCTTCCAACCTGTAGCGCGCGAACTGCTTTTGTAGTCGCGGGATTTACTACAGCTAAAGATGATCGTGCTCAGGAATACAACAGCTAATAGCTTAAGTATTGTTGGTCGTTTCATGTTTTAGTTCTGTTAAGAAATGGGTTCGCAATATAGTAAATAACGTAATATCTTCAACATTATTTCTTTATTGATACTCGCAATGGCCCGTAGGCCATAGGATAACGCAGTATTTGCAAGTTTAGTATGCTATCTTAAAAAAAAATACATTGAAGCCTTATTTTTGTAAATACTAATACGTCATTTACGACGTTTTGAATGTGATGACCAAAAAAATTGCTTTTCTGTTCCTGCTATTGCCCTTTTTAGGTATTGCGCAGCAAAATGCTGTAGTGCTGCCTTGGCAATCGCAAAATCAACTCAGCCCAGAAGCTACAGAGATACCTTTACGAAATGTTGACCAATTGGCCAGTGCTTCGGGTTATGTGTATTATAAGCAATGGGAAGACGGTCAAATAGTCAATCCCAATTCTTTACAGATTTCCAATATGAGGTTTGTTCCGCTAACCGCTGCAGAACAGGAAGGCTTGGATGCTGATTTGGTTCCAAACACAGTCTCTGCAACTATAGAGACAGCTCGCGCTAGGGACAAACAATACTCAGTTATTGGAATTACACCTATAGTTAAGCGATCTGGACGTTTTGAAAAGTTGATTTCTTTTACTGCAGATTACAGTTATCAAGCAACGGCTGGTGTTAAGAGTACTTCATTGCCCATAACCAACTCCGTATTGGCTACTGGGACTTGGTATAAATTTCAAATTGACCAGACTGGGGTCTATCGTATCTCTAGAAGTTTCTTGACTTCTTTAGGGATGAATCTGGATGGCATCGATCCTAATACCATAAAAATATATGGACACGGCGGGAAACCACTTCCCCGACGAAACAATCAAAACGACGCATTTGATCTTCCCGAGGTGGCTATTCAAGTTATAGGAGGAGATGATGGAAGTTTTGATTCAGGCGATGAGATCCTGTTCTACGGAGTGGGAACGCGCGGATATATTGAAGATTTAGACACCAACATCAACCCATATAGCGATGAAGCTTATTATTATGTCACTGCGGGAGGAACCCCAGGGCGTCGAATCGCTACACTGAACGAACCTGATGGAGCACCCACAGCGGTGATTACTCAGTTTGACGATTATCAATTCTTTGAAGAGGATGACTTTAGTATCGTCAACGTTGGCCGCCGATGGTTTGGTAACCCTTTTGAAATTGAAAGCGAACAAACCTTTGAGTTTACCTTCCCAAATATCGTGGGCGGAACAGACATGGCTATGACCGTCAAAACAGCCGCGGCATCGGAATCTGCAACTACCATGGATGTTTCAGTGAACGGATCGCCTCAAGATGTTTTGAGTTTTGTGGCTATTGGTGAAGTTGCCTTAGCATCAGGGGATAATTATATAGGAGTAGTTCCAGCCAGCGGAGAAGAAGTAACGGTAACTCTTACCTACAACAACGCGGGGAATCCAGCCAGTTTTGCATTTCTCGATTATATAGGTATTACTGCCAGAAGACAGTTAACCGGTGTTGACGGGCAGTTCCCTTTCCAGTATAATGACGCCGCAGGCATGACAGGAATTGGGCAGTATAGCCTCAGCAATGCCAGCGATTATACCCAGATTTGGGACGTAACGGATCCTCGGAATCCATTAGCCAAAGCAACCCTCGGGGAAGCCACCGTTGATGTGAAAGCCACTTTGGGTCAAGTGAGACAGTATGTCGCGGTGACACCAAGTGATTACTTTTCACCGATTCGAGCAGCAGAGACCTTTGTGGCCAATCAAAACCTGAAAGGGACTTTGATGCGAGATGCCAATGGAGATTTTCAAGACATAGATTATCTGATCGTTGCTCCGCCATTTATGATGCAACCTGCGCTGCGACTCGCTGCGCACCGCGCAGACCGTGATGGGCTGCGGGTAAAAGTTGTCTCTACGGACCGTATTTATGAAGAATTCAGTTCTGGAGCACAAGACATTGGCGCAATAAGAAACCTGGTCAAATACGTTTACGACAATGCCTCTAGTTCCGCCAATCGCATTAAGTATCTCTGCTTGTTTGGAGACACCTCGGTAGATTACAAGGATCGTTTATCCAACAACAATAATATTGTTCCAACCTATCACACCTTTAATAGTTTCAATACGCTGGCAGGATATATGTCAGACGATTTTTATGGCATGATGGACCCAACCGAAGGGCGTATGGAATCAACCAACCTATTGGATATTGCTGTTGGGCGTATCGTTGCAGACGATGTGGCTCTGGCCAATACCATGGTGGATAAGTTGATTCGTTATGACAACAAACCAGCATTCGGAAACTGGAGGAACAATTTTGTTTTGGTTTCTGATGATGTGGATGAAGCCTTTGAGTACAACACCTTAGAGGTGAGTTTGGATAATTTGGGAGACGATATCGCCTCCAACAAACCCTTTATTAATGTAAAGAAGATCCACACCGATGCCTTTTTACAGGAAACTTCCGCTGGAGGTAACCGTTATCCAGATGTGAATGAAGCCATTGTCAATTCCATTGATGTGGGAACTTTGGTTTTGACCTATTTGGGGCACGGTGGGGAAGACGGATTAGCCAAGGAATTTATATTCACTAAAGACGATGCAGAAGGCCTGCAAAACACCAATAGATACCCGCTCATTGTCACGGTAACTTGTGAATTCTCACGATTTGACAATCCGCTTAGACCGACGGCTGGAGAATTTACCTATTGGAACGAGAACGGTGGTGCTGTAGCCTTGATCACAACAACACGGACCATTAGTGTTGGTTTGGGAGTAGATTTTAATAATATTTTGGCGCCACTGCTTTTTGCTTTTGGCTCTGATAATTTTGACGCGCCCTCAGAATCGCTCAGAAAGGCCAAGAACCTCATTATATCTGACGAACGCAGACGTGTAGTATTCTATGTTGGAGATCCAGCCATGCAACTGGCTTTCCCAAAGCAACAGATCCGTCTAAATACAGTAAACGGAACTCCGATCACAGCGGCCACAGATACCTTAAAGGCTTTGAGTCGTGTTAAACTCGGAGGAGAAGTACTATCTCCTACAGGAGCGCCGCTGCCTGATTATAATGGTGTCGCGCAGATCAAAGTATTTGACAAGAACGTTCAACGACAGACTTTAGGTAATGACGGAGTGACCGCAACAGACGGGACGCTTTTAATTTTAGACTATCAGACTTTAGGCTCGGGACTGTTCAACGGACAGGCCACGGTTACCAATGGACAGTTTGAAATTGAGTTTGTCGTGCCGCGAGATATTGCGCAACCGGTTGGAAATGGGCGCGTGAGTTTTTATGCAGAAAAGGACAACGCCTTTGAAGATCAAACCGGATTCAATGAAGATATTCGTGTGGGTGGGCTCGATGAGAATGCCCCAGATGATAACCTCGGACCAGAGATCCAACTTTTTATGAACGATGAGAGTTTTGTCAATGGAGGCATCACCAACGATTCTCCTATTCTTATTGCCAAGTTGATGGATGAACACGGAATAAATACCGCCAGTGGTATTGGTCACGATATGCTCGCCATCTTAGACGGCGATGAAGCCAATCCTATTATTTTGAACGATTATTATCTGGCCGGCGTGGATGATTTCACAGAAGGAACTGCCAATTATCGTTTGAGAAATTTAGAAGAAGGACCGCATACGCTCACCCTAAAAGCGTGGGATACTTATAATAATTCCAGTACTGCAGACATTCAGTTTGTAGTAGCCGGAGATGATGAGCTGCGCTTAGAGCGGGTGCTCAATTACCCGAACCCTTTTGTGAACTACACTGAATTTTGGTTCAATCACAACAGGCCTTTTGAGCCCTTAGAAGTTCAAGTTCAGGTCTTTACCGTGAGCGGGAAGGTGGTTTGGACTAAGAATCAAGTGGTTACTACGGATGGCTTTTTATCGCGAGATATCGTATGGGACGGACGCGATGATTTTGGAGATCGCATCGGAAAAGGAGTCTACGTATACAAACTAACAGTAAAATCAACTTTGACGAATCAGCAAGTAGAAAAATTCGAAAAACTGGTCGTCTTATAAAACGGAACAATGAAGTCCTTGAAAAAGTTCAAATGACTTCGAAAAATAAATTTATATTTGCTCAAACGACGAAATCTCATGAAGAAAATATGTATAGCCCTAGTGATGTTAATGATCGCAGGGAAATCAATGGCCCAGGAAACGGCAGAACAACGAGTGATCACCACAGGTGTTCCTTTTTTATTAATCGCTGCTGATGCTCGTGCCGCTGGTCTTGCCGATATGGGTGTGGCTACTGGAGCGGACGTTTTCTCACAACAGTGGAATCCGGCCAAATATGCCTTTTCGCTTTCTAAGCAGGCGATTGGTGTTACCTATACACCTTATCTAAGTCAATTGGTTAACGATATCTTCTTGGGTAACGTGACTTATTACAACCGTATCAATGAAAACTCAGCTGTAGGTGCTTCTTTCCGTTACTTTAGTAATGGTGAGATCGAGCTTCGTGAAACTGCAGGACAAGAGCCATTGATCGTACGTCCTAACGAATTTGCGTTAGACCTTTCTTATTCATTGCGTTTGAGTGAGCGTTTCTCTATGGCAGTTGCCGGACGCTTTATCAACTCTAACCTGCGTTTTGATCAGGTAAATGACGCGAGTGCTGCAAGTACATTTGCAGTAGATATCGCTGGTTACTACCAGAGTGAGGAAATTGCATACAACAGCTTTGACGGACGTTGGAGAGCTGGTTTCAACATCTCTAACATCGGTCCTAAACTGAGCTACGGAGATGATGCTCCGGATAACAACATTCCAACCAACCTTTCTATTGGTGGTGGATTTGATTTCATCTTAGACGAATACAACCGTATTCAGGTGATGGCAGAGATCGATAAGCTATTAGTGCCAACGCCACGTGATTTCAACGGAGACGGTGTGATCGATCAGGAAGATGCACAAGAGTATGAAGACATCAGCTTCCTTTCGGGAATCTTTGAGTCATTCGGAGATGCTCCTGATGGATTCTCAGAAGAATTGAAAGAAATGCAGTGGGCTTTAGGTGCGGAATACTGGTACCAAGACGTATTTGCCTTTAGAGCCGGTTACTTCAATGAAAGTGAAGATAAAGGTTTTCGTAAGTTCTTCTCACTTGGAGCAGGATTCAAATACACTTCTTTGGCTTTTGATGTGTCTTATCTATTCTCAACTTCTCGTTCTGTTAGTCCTTTGGAAGGAACGCTTCGTTTTGGTTTGACCTTCAACTTTGGAGATACCTACGACGAATACTAGAAAATCAAAAACATTTAAAAAGGCTACCTTATGGGTAGCCTTTTTTGTCTCTAAACAATTCAGTCCGCATGAAAGAACAGAAAATTACGACCACATTTGATGTCTATCCAAATTTGGAGGCCTTACCCGCTGAGGCCAAGTTTCTCATGCAAAAAGCCATAGCAGCTAGAGAAGATGCCTATGCTCCTTATTCTAAATTTAAGGTAGGCGCGGCTGTTGCCTTGGAAAATGGCGTTTATGTGATCGGAAGCAATCAAGAGAATGCTGCTTATCCAAGCGGACTTTGCGCAGAGCGGGTCGCGATCTTTAGTGCGGGAGCGAATCATCCCGGTGTGGCCATAACGCAAATTGCCATTACAGCCACGGCTCCTGACTATGAATTAAAGGAACCCGTTACCTCTTGCGGAGCCTGTAGACAAGCCATGCTTGAATACGAGTATAAGCAGGAATCCGAGATTGAAATTTTCTTTATGGGAGCCTCGGGTAGCGTGGTAAAAACCAAGTCGGTAGCCAATCTTTTGCCATTAAATTTCAACAGTTCTTTTCTCTAAAACGTTTTCGTTGTGAAAATTAATTTTAGGGGTTTTTCTTATCCTTGGGAAAACCGTATTTTTGTTAATCTGTTACTGAAAAATTGTACTGAATAATTCAGAGCGACCAATGAAAAAAATCACCAAAAAAACATACCTCGACTGGTACGAAAACATGCTTTTCTGGAGAAAGTTCGAGGATAAGCTTGCACAGGTTTACATCCAACAAAAAGTGAGAGGGTTCTTGCACCTTTACAACGGACAGGAAGCTGTCCTAGCAGGAGCGCTTCACGCCATGGATCTGAGCAAGGACAAAATGATCACTGCATACAGAAACCACGTTCAGCCTATCGGGATGGGAGAAGACCCTAAACGCGTTATGGCAGAACTTTACGGAAAGGCAACGGGTACCTCTCAAGGTTTGGGTGGATCCATGCACATTTTCGCTCCGGATAAAGGATTCTACGGCGGACACGGTATCGTGGGTGGACAGATTCCACTCGGAGCCGGTTTGGCCTTTGCAGAAAAGTATTTTGATAAAGGCGGAGTTGTATTGACCTATATGGGAGATGGTGCAACACGTCAAGGTTCTTTGCACGAAACCTTCAACCTGGCGATGCTTTGGAATCTGCCTGTGGTTTTCTGTGTTGAGAACAATGGATACGCTATGGGTACTTCCGTAGAACGTACTGCTAATCACTCAGAGATCTGGAAGCTCGGTTTAGGATACGAAATGCCGTGTAAGGCTATTGACGGTATGAAGCCAGACGTAGTTGCCCGTGAAATGGATGAAGCCATTGAGCGCGCACGCAGTGGTGGAGGTCCAACTTTCTTAGAGATCAGAACATACCGTTACCGCGGACACTCCATGAGTGATGCGCAGCACTACAGAACCAAGGAAGAAGTAGAGCGCATGCGTGATGAGGATCCAATCTCCTACGTATTGGATATCATCTACAAGAAAAAATACGCTACAGAAGACGAAATCGCGGAAATTGATAAGCGCGTTAAGGATAAGGTTGCTGAATGTGAGAAGTTTGCTGAAGATTCGCCATATCCAGATAAGAACGTAATGTACGACGTTGTTTACGAACAAGAAGATTATCCTTTTTTACCGCATAAACTATAACAATGGCTACAGTAATTAACATGCCTAGATTGAGCGACACCATGGAAGAAGGTGTTGTTGCGAAGTGGTTGAAGCAGGTTGGAGATTCCGTGTCTGAAGGAGATATCCTCGCGGAGATCGAAACTGATAAGGCAACCATGGAATTCGAGTCATTTTATGAAGGGACTCTTTTACATATTGGAATCCAAGAAGGTGAAACTGCTGCAGTGGATACCCTTTTGGCCATTATCGGAGAGTCTGGAGAAGATATTTCAGGATTGTTGAATGGAGCTTCAGAAGAAGCTTCCAGTGAAGCAGCATCTGAGCCAGCAGCAGAAGCTGCCCAAGAAGCGCCAGCGAACGACGGTGGAGGTGCAGTAAGCATCCCTGACGGAGTAGAGGTGATCACCATGCCGCGTTTGAGCGATACCATGGAAGAAGGAACGGTTGCTACTTGGTTGAAAAAAGAAGGTGACGAGGTTGCCGAGGGAGATATCCTTGCGGAGATCGAGACCGATAAGGCCACCATGGAGTTCGAATCTTTCTACGCTGGAACCCTTTTGAAGATCGGGATTCAGGAAGGAGGAACCGCTCCGGTAGATGAGGTTCTTGCTATCATTGGCCCTAAAGGAACCGATGTAAGCGGAATTATAGAGAACTACGGAAAGTCTGGTAGTCAGCCAGCTGCAAAGCAGGAGGCACCAGCACCAGCTCCAGAGAAGAAAGTTGAAGCCCCTAAGCCGGCCGCAGCGCCAGCACCAGCACCAGCAACTCCTGCTGTAGCTAATGACGGTGGACGCATCTTTGTTTCACCTTTAGCGAAGAAATTAGCAGAGGAACGCGGAATCAACCTAGCTACTGTAAAAGGAAGCGGCGAGAACGGGCGTATCATCAAACGCGATATTGAGAATTACCAGCCAGTTGCTGCAGGCGCTCAAGCGTATGTACCTGTTGGTGAAGAAAGCTTTGAAGAGGTTAAGAACTCGCAAATGCGCAAGACTATTGCCAAGCGTTTGGGTGAATCTAAATTCACAGCTCCTCATTACTATTTGACTATTGAGTTGGATATGGATCACGCTATTGCAGCTCGTAAAGCAATCAATGCTGCTCCGGACGTGAAGATCTCTTTCAATGACATGGTAGTGAAAGCTTGTGCTATGGCACTTAGAAAGCACCCTCAAGTCAATACACAATGGGCTGGAGATGTAACTAGAATTGCTAAGCACATTCATATTGGTGTTGCCGTAGCTGTTGATGAAGGCCTGTTAGTACCTGTATTGAAATTTGCAGATCAAATGACGTTCTCTCAGATCGGAGCCAACGTGAAAGAGCTCGCTGGTAAGGCTAGAAACAAAAAGTTGACACCTCAAGAAATGGAAGGAAGTACCTTCACAGTTTCTAATTTAGGGATGTTTGGAATTCGAGAATTCACCTCCATCATCAACCAACCGAACTCTGCTATCCTTTCTGTAGGAGCCATTGTTCAAAAGCCGGTTGTAAAAGACGGAGCCATTGTTCCTGGTAATGTGATGACTGTTACTCTAGCTTGTGACCACAGAACTGTGGATGGAGCTACGGGAGCCGCTTTCTTGCAAACCTTGAGAACTTATATTGAGAATCCGGTGACCATGTTCGTATAAGAACATCTGCATCGTGTAAATAAAATAAACCTGCTTGCGGCCCCTGGGGTTCAAGCAGGTTTTGTAATTTAAAGCATGGGAAAAAACATAATTATTACAGGGACCAGCCGCGGCATTGGTTTGGAATTGGTTAAACAGTTTACTGCCGACGGACATCGGGTTTTTGCCTTGTCCAGAAACGATGAACCTACCGCTTCTATCATTGGCTGTTCGAGTATTTCCTGTGATCTAACAGTTGAAGATCAAATACGAACTTCAGTGGCAAAGATCCTATCAGAAGTAGATCAAATAGATATTTTGATAAACAACTCAGGTTATTTGGTCAATAAACCCTTTGGGGAGCTCTCCGCAACAGATTGGTTGCAATCCTACAGTGTTAATGTCTTTGGTGTTGCGCTCTTAACTCAAGCAGTATTGCCTGCCATGCCCAAAGAGGGTCATGTAGTTAATGTGAGCAGTATGGGAGGAATTATGGGAAGCGCTAAATTCCCTGGGCTCACTGCATATAGCTCCAGTAAAGGTGCTTTGATCACCATGACCGAAGTGCTTGCAGAAGAATTTAAAGAAAGCGGTCCATCATTCAATGTATTGGCCCTGGGTGCCGTGCAAACAGAAATGTTGGAAGCTGCTTTCCCGGGCTATCAAGCTCCGATTACGGCTGCTCAAATGGCCGACTATATCAAGACCTTTGCCCTAAGCGGAAACACGATGTACAACGGTAAGGTATTGCCTGTATCTTCTTCAACGCCTTAATGGACACTGTTTTAGAAAAGTATATTCCTAGCGCCGCGGTTCCGCTTTGTGTGGAACTGATTAAAAAGAATGGCGTACATTTAAAGATCGTGAATCAGCGCGTGACACGACATGGAGATTACCGACAAATGCCAGACGGGAGTCATCAGATCACCGTCAATGCAGGATCAAACCCCTACAGATTCCTAATCACGCTCGTCCACGAAATAGCGCATCTGGTCGCATTTAAGACGTACTCTCGTCGAATCAAACCGCACGGAAAGGAGTGGAAGCGTACATTTACATCGTTAATGCTTCCGTTTATAAACACGAAGGTGTTTCCATCAGAGTTGTTACCGCTTTTGGCCTTGCATTTCAAGAATCCAAAGGCCAGCAGCGATACGGATGCGAGATTGGCTTTGGCGCTTGGTGCATACGATCCGCCAAGTGATGATAAATTTATTTTTGAGATTCCTTTTGGAGGCGTTTTTAGACTGTACAATGGAAAGATCTTCAAACGCGGTAACAGAAGGGTAAAACGTTATGAATGCGTGGAGTTGGCTACGGGACGGATGTACCTTTTTAGCCCCAACGCAAAAGTTGAACCGATCAGCTAAAACATTATGAACAAAGATTATTATGCGGTCATTATGGCCGGAGGAGTAGGTTCCAGATTCTGGCCAGTGAGTACTTCAGCGTATCCAAAACAATTCCACGACATGTTGGGTACCGGGGATTCTTTAATTCAAAAAACATTTAAAAGACTGTCGCGCTTGGTCCCAGAAGATCAAATCTTGATCTCTACCAATGACAGTTATAAAGACCTTGTGCAAGAGCAATTACCACAGGTGACTGATGCGCAATTGGTCCTTGAGCCTGTTATGCGCAACACAGCTCCTTGTATTTTAATGGCGGCTTTAAAAATCTATAAAGAGAACCCTAATGCCGTAATGGTAGTGGCTCCGTCTGATCATTGGATAGAGGACGAGCAAGCTTTTACAGACAATATAAAGACTTGTTTTGAGGCTGCTGCACAGGAGGACATTTTGATGACTTTGGGAATCAATCCAACCTTCCCGAACACGGGTTACGGTTATATTCAGTATGAGGGCGAGGCTGAATCCGCAGTAAAACCAGTGATTCGTTTCACTGAAAAACCCGACTATGAAACGGCCAAAGCGTTTTTAGCAGAAGGCAATTATGTATGGAACTCTGGAATGTTTATTTGGAGTGTAGCCAGTATTGTAAAGGCCTTTGAAACAAAATTGCCAGCCATGCACGCCTTGTTCATGCAAGGGATGGAGGTTTACAATACCGATAAAGAATTTGAGTTTGTGGGAGCGCGTTTCCCGGAGGCGGAGAATATTTCCATTGACTATGGTATCATGGAGCAAGCCGATAACGTTCGTGTGTTGCCCGCGACCTTTGACTGGAATGACCTCGGAGCTTGGGGTGCTCTCTATGACAAACTTCCAAAAGACAATGACAATAACGTAGTGGTTCGTGCTAAAGCACAACTGAACAATGCTACTGGAAATATGATCTATACGGCTGGTGAAAAAGTAGTGGTACTCGAAGATCTGCACGATTTTATCGTCGTGGAGAAAAAAGATGTACTTGTGGTAGTTCCTAAAGCGAAAGAACAAGAAATTAAGCGTATCTTAAACCAAGTGAAAGAAAACTTCGGAACTGATTACGCATAATTTATGGAGCAACAATCACAGCAACCTGACGACGCTAAAACGCAGGTGCAAAAAGAACATATTAGGAAAGAAGCTAAAGGGCTTTTCAAAAGTGTCCGCCAATTTGTGGTGGACATCTTTGACTTTAGAGGTGATACAGATAGAGAATCTACGGTAGATGCCGTTAAGGCAGATATCCCTTTTAAGGGAGCTACGGCTTGGATCTTGATCTGTTCCATCTTTGTGGCCTCCGTAGGACTGAATGCCAACTCAACGGCAGTAGTGATCGGAGCGATGCTTATCTCGCCGTTAATGGGTCCTATTTTAGGTATTGGACTTTCCATTGCTATTAATGATATCGACACGCTGCGCAAGTCTTTGATCAACTTCGGAGTTATGGTGGTGCTGAGTGTACTCACTGCATTCCTGTTTTTCTGGTTGTTTCCGCTGCGGGAAGAGACCTCGGAACTTCTGGGGAGAACCCGACCGGATTTTAGAGATGTGCTTATTGCCTTCTTTGGAGGTCTGGCCCTGATCATTGCTCGAACCAAAAAAGGAACCATTGCCAGTGTGATCTTTGGAGTTGCCATTGCCACAGCCTTAATGCCACCTTTGTGCACGGTAGGATATGGTTTGGCTGAGTTTATTAAAGAGAACCCTAACGGACTGTCTTTTGCCTTGGGTGCTTTATATCTCTTCAGTATCAATACGATTTTTATCGCCTTGGCGACCTTCATTGTAGTGAAGGTGCTTGGGTTCCCAATGATCCGTTATGCCAACAGTAAGCGGCGTAAACGCATTGCACGTTTTGCTTCGGTTGCGGCATTGATCGTAATGTTGCCAGCAGGTTATACTTTTTACAATGTAATCAAGGAAAGCCGATTCAATGAGGCGGCCAAGAATTTTATCAATAACGAACTCAACAGTCTGGACAATGCTAATTATATAAAGCGAAATGCCACCTATGATTATAACAATGGTGAGGGCGGCTCTATTGTGATCACCACCTTTGGGCAGGACAATATCCCAGAAAGTACAGAAGCCGTCTTAAGAGGACGTTTACAGGCTTATCAGCCGTTGGTGAATGCCAAGTTTGAGGTGAATCAATCGCAGTTTCAAAACGGATTTGAAGATGAACTCCGCTATATGGAACAATTGCGTACTCGTGATTCCTTGGATTTACTGAGTCAGTCTCAAAAGATCCAGTATTACGAGCAGGAATTACTCAAGCTGCGGATGTTGGAAAGAGATCTGATTCCGTTTCAGGATATCTGTGACGAGGCGCGTATCAATTACGATGCTCTGACCAGTATTCAATACGCCAAGACATATGTCAATGACTTTAAAAAGATAGACACCTTAAATGTCTTTGCGATACGCTGGAACGATTCCTTGCCTTTGGATCAACGTTCCGCTTATACCAAAAGACTTACCAATTGGTTAAAGTTTAAACTCAAAGCAGATACCCTAGTGGTTCAAGAACTGCAATAAAAAAAGCGCCCTAGAGGCGCTTTTTTTGTTTTATAAGTTGAGAACTTATTGCTTGATAAACTGCTTGCTTACCGTTTGTCCTTCAACCTCCAATTGAATCAGATAAACTCCTCTATTCAATCCAGAAACGTCAATGCTGTTGTTTTGATCGATACTTGTTTCAAGTACGCGTCTTCCGTTGGTGTCATAAACGGCTACAGAAGTTTCTGAAAGATTGTCTAAGGAGAACTTTAAGCTGTTTACAGCAGGGTTAGGATAAACTTGTAAGCCGTTGATCTCAAAATCAGTTACAGCCAAAGGAGAATCTCCTTCTGTATACTCATGCGTAGTATTGATGTCTGGATTCAGATATTCGTCAACATTTCCGCTTGGCCATTTGATGATCAATTTGTCAATGCTTCCAGCAGTACCCAATCCGAAGTGACCGGTAAGACTACTCATGTGGCTAAAGCCAGTTCCAGAACGGATCTCGCGAATTTGGATTCCCCAATCTCCGTAAATCTCAATACGAGCTCCAATTCCTTGAATATTACTTTCTACTCCGATCAACTTGGCTTTTACCCAGTTGTTAGAGTTTCCAGAGTTGATCCAAAGGTCGTTGTTGCGAACAACATCTAAGAATCCATCGTTGTTCATATCGCCAATTCCTCCTTCATCAAAAGGAAGGTCATAACCTGTAAAGGTACCGTCACCGTTGTTGAGGTATAATTCACGAGCAAGCTCTGAAAAGATATCTACAAAACCGTCGTTGTTAAAATCGGCAGCTTGATTTTCCCAGGCTCCAAGATCATTTGGATTGATTCCTGTAGAACCAATGATGTCTACAAAGTTTCCGTTCCCGTCGTTTTGCATAAAACGGTTCTGATTGGTGTGGTTTACAATAAAGGCGTCAAAGTCACCGTCATTGTCAAAATCTTGGAATACGGTAGACCAGCTTTGTGCGTTGTCACGCATTCCAATATCTAAAGCATTTTCTGTAAAGGTTCCATCACCGTTGTTGGTGTACATGGCATTATCTCTGTCTGGATCTCCAGCACTCGCACCACCTCTACACTTGGTCAAGAACATATCGGTATCGCCGTCATTGTCGTAGTCTACCCAAAGAGAAGCATAATTTCCTGGGCGGTCCAGAGTAACAATCAAGGTTTGATCCATTACCAAGTTTCTACTCCCGTCATTGCGGTACGGGTGAGATTCATCAACATCGTGACATACAAAGGCATCCAAGTCCCCGTCATTATCAATATCGATCACATTAGAACGTTGTGAGAAGATATAGGTAGAATCACTGTTGTCGTAAGTGAATCCGCTAATCGTGGTTCCGTCCGTTGAATCCGCATACAAGAAGGATGCGCGGTTTCCGTTACCTAAAACAAGGTCGGTAAAACCATCTCCATCAATATCTCCAGCCGCAATACTCCAAGTTGGAGGAGAGGCGATACTCATGGAGAAAAACTGCGAAGTAAATGTTCCGTCAGGATTCTGAAAGTCAATTCCAACACCTCCACCAGAAACACGAACGTAATCGTCTAGGTTATCGCCGTTCATATCAACAGCAGTTTCTGTTCCAGAGGTTGGGTAAGACGCGATCAGATCGTCTTCATTGGTAAAGCTAACAGTTTGAGAATACATGGTGGCTACAGCCAAAAGAGCAGCTGCGCAGAGCGTAATTTTTTTCATACTTTCTTTTTAGAGGCTTAAATGTACTGTTTTTCTGGAACTTGACTCCGGTTTATCTGGGAGCATTTTCCTTGAGCTGTACTTCTCGGATCTTTTTGAAGAGGTTGGACGAATACACAAAATTGGTCACGTCCTTGTTTTCGGTTTTAAAGATCTCGTTGTTGGAACCCTGCCAAACTAGGTTTCCAAATTGCAGAAAGCAGATCTTTTCACCGATCTCCATTACGGAGTTCATGTCGTGCGAGTTGATCACGGTGGTGATATTGAACTCTCGAGTGATCTCTTGGATGAGGTTGTCAATGAGGATGGAAGTACGCGGATCTAGCCCAGAGTTGGGTTCATCACAAAAAAGGTACTTAGGGTTGTTGACAATGGCGCGTGCAATTGCGACGCGTTTTTGCATCCCTCCTGAGATCTCTGATGGAAATTTTTTATTGACGTTTTCTAGATTGACACGAGCCAGTACGGTATTTACGCGGTCTAGGAGTTCATCTTTCTTTTTGTTGCTGAACATGCGCAGGGGAAACATCACGTTTTCCTCCACAGTCATGGAATCAAAGAGCGCACTGCCTTGAAAGACCATCCCAATATCTTCTCTCAGGTCTCGTTTTTCATCATCATTCATGTCCTGAATGGCCTTGTCTTGAAAGAAGATTTTACCCTTCTCAGGAGTGAATAAGCCCAATAGACATTTTAGAAAAACAGTCTTTCCAGAACCACTTGAACCAATGATCAAATTGGTTTTCCCTTGTTCAAAGGTCGTGGAGATCCCTTTAAGAATTTCTTCTTCCCCAAAGCTCTTATGTAATCCTTCTACGCGTATCATTAGCTGAGTAACATTTGGGTGATTAAATAATTCATCAAGATGATCAATACTGAGGTCCAAACAAAGGAATTCGTATTGGCCTTACCTACTTCCAATGCTCCACCTTTCATAAAATATCCTTGCCAAGATGGCACGGTGGCCAGTATGAAAGAAAATACAAAGGTCTTGATAAAGGCATAAGTGACGTGGAAAGGCGTAAAGTCAGACTGCAAACCTTGAATAAAAGCATCGCTAGTACTGAATCCACCGTAAACTCCAGCAACCCATCCACCGACAATTCCAATGAACATAGAAATACCAATAACCAATGGGAAGAACATCAAGGCAATGATCTTAGGAAAGACCAAATAATTCAAGGAATTGATTCCCATAACCTCCAAGGCGTCTATCTGTTCGGTAACCCGCATGGAGCCAATACTCGAGGTAATCGCAGATCCTACCTTACCTGCCATAATGATGGCCATAAAAGTAGGCGAGAACTCTAAGATGATGGATTGTCGCGTTGCAAAACCGACCAAATACGCGGGAATCAAAGGGTTGGAGATGTTCAATGCCGTTTGGATAGCGACTACACCACCCACAAAAAAGGAAATGAATCCAACGATACCCAAAGAGTTGATCACCAGTTCGTCTACCTCTTTTAGAATGAGGTCACGCAGTACAGAGGCCTTGGTAGGTCTGCTAAATACACCGCGTAGCATAATAAAATACGAGCCGATGTCTGCTAAAAGCTTCTTTGGATTCATCTACAAGCGAAGGTACTAATTATTTAGGCGTAAAGACAGCCACTTATTATTTAAGCGCTGCAGCGATCTTATCGAAGATTCCAGTGTTCTCATAGATGCCCGTAAAAGCTTCTGCACCTGGGCCAAAGGCCAAAACAGGAATCATGGTAGCAGAATGTCCTCCAGTTGAAAAGCTAGGAGCAATGCTGTTGTAGTCACCCTCATTGGCTGCTAAAGTAAACCCACCAGTTTCATGATCTGCAGTAACTATAACTAAGGTTTCTCCATCTTTCTGAGCGTAGTCTAAAACAGCGCCGATTGTTTTGTCAAAGTCTAACATCTCTCCAATCAAATAATCAGCGTCATTGTCATGCCCGCCCCAGTCAATTTGAGAGCTTTCTATCATCAAAAAGTAACCGTTCTCATTCTGAGATAAACATTCAATTCCTTTTAAACTGGCCTGTGTCAAGAAATCTCCGCGGCCTTCAATAAATTTAGGTAAAGCGTTCGCCGCCATAAAGATTCCCATCTTTTCTGCGGTAGTTGTTGGAATCGCTGTGGTATCTAAGGCAAAACCCTTGTTTTGCAGTTCGCTCAGTAAGTCTTTCTCATCACTGCGCTGATTAAAATATTTAAGACCACCACCAGCAAAATAGTTCAACTTAGAATTGACGAGATCTAAAGCGATGTCTTCATGCATGTTTCTGGACACTACGTGGGCATAAAAACTGGCTGGAGTAGCGTGCGTAATGGTCGAGGTTGCTACCACGCCGCTGCTCATGTTTTGTTTTACGAGTATTTCCGGAAGGTTCTCAATAGCCGTACTGTCGCTGGCTACACCAACGGCGCCGTTGTACGATTTTGCCCCACAAGCAAAGGCTGTAGCTCCAGCTGCAGAATCTGTGATCAATTGTGCTGACGAGGATGTTTTTATTAAACCAACAACTGGGAATCGTTCTAAATTTGGAGTTCCCTCTCCATAGAATTGAGGCGCTGACATTTGGCTAACACCCATCCCATCACCGATCAATAAGATCACATTCTTTGGTCCTTTTGATTCTGGTGTACTGGTAACTTCTTTTTTAGATGATTGATTTTGACAACTCAAAAGCATTACGCTTAGGAGCAAGGAGCCCAATATTCTCATGTCTAAGATTTTTGTAAAAATACAAATACCCAAGCAGCTAGAAGTGTCTCTAGCGGCCAATTAACTTTTGCATAATACTGCGGCAGCGTTGTTTGCGCATAAAAGCTCCTTGAGGCTTGCTCACTAGGAATGTATCTCCGCTAAACCAGGACTTGAAATAGCCGATAATCGTATGGTAAAAGAAGCTTGCACTCTTTTTTCGAACGGCCATTTTTAAGCTGGCAATAGTGGTTAGGAAGAAGCGGTAGCGCATACGATAAAAGGCCTGTCCTTGTTTAAAGCGGGCGCTGCGGTTATAGGTTTTTCCAGTGGGTTTTAAATGCTTCACGGCGAGCTGGGGTAGGGTGACCACCCGCCAGCCGTGGTATCTTGTCAATAGCTCATCAACGGTATCCCAGCCCATGGCTTCTACCAAACCATCATTCTGCTCAAAGCAGGCCTTTCGATATGCTTTGAGAGCTCCGCGAATGTGATCTTGACTCGTCAGGTTTTCTAAAACCCATTGTCCGTTTTCTAGAATATGACAAAAACCACCAACCATACCAATCTCGGGGTCTGATTCAAAAGTGGTTTTATGCAGTTCCAAGTAGTTCTCAGGAAAAATGAGGTCTGCGTCGTATTTGCAAATAATATCGACTTCTTCGCTAAGGTGTTCCAGTCCAAAATTAAAAGCCGCAATGACCTTGGAACCGGGTAAATGTCCTTCTTCCACTTTGGGCTTTTGAACGAATCTTAACTGCGGATGGGATTCGGCATATCCAGACACGATCTCAGCTGTTTGGTCTGTTGAACCATCATCAACCACAATAATTTGTGCTGCACCGTAGCTTTGATTCAAGAGTGAATCTAAGGTCTGGCCAATGTGATCGGCCTCGTTATGTGCAGGAATGATTATGCCAAATTTCATCAGAAGTAGCTTTTACTACTGAAAGCGAAAGTAAAGAAAAAGCAGAACAACTGCTGTTTAATAATTGCCGACTTGTCCTTTGGAAGGGCGTTGGGCATAGACCAAATAGTAACGTGGGGTAAAGCGTCTAAGAAACGGTCGTATCCCGATTTTTTTGGTTGGGTTGGTGAATTTTTTGCGCTTAATGATCTGCCAGCCTGCTTTTTCTAAAAGCCAGTCAAACTGCCAATCTTCAAACTCGTGGTAGTGTCTGTCACGCTCATCAGTCTTGCTTTGATATGCACTGGCAAACCACAGTTTAAGCGGTACAGAAGCCACTAAGTAGTTCGCTGAAGATTCTTGCAGCAGTGTAAAAGGAGCAACTAAATGTTCTAAGATCTCAAAGGCAGTGAGTACTTCACGGTCCGTGTTCTTTACTGCGGATACATCCAAATCAAGATCTTCCCCAGTGGTGTTTTCAACATCATATCCGGCCTCTGTCATGTATGCTGTAAACGGATTGGTAACCCCTAGGTCTAAAATGCTTTTATCCGTAGGGACAACCTCCTTTAAAAAATCTAAAGTGAGCTGATAGCGCTTCTTGGGAAGCTTGCCGTCGTACATAGATTAGATTTGGTAAGCGATAGCGTTAATATGCATTCCGGCGCCAACACTAGCAAACATGATCACATCGCCGCTGTTGAGTTGGTGCTCTTCCATTTGTCCTTTGCGAACCATATCAAAAAGGGTAGGTACCGTTGCTACGGAACTGTTGCCCAATTTGTGAATGCTCATCGGCATGATTCCATCTGGAATATCTGCTTTGTATAGACGATACAGACGTTTTAAGATGGCTTCATCCATCTTTTCATTGGCTTGGTGAATAAAGATCTTCTTAACCTGCTCAATGCCAACTCCCGCCTCATCCAAACAGGCTTTCATCGCGTTAGGAACATTGGTCAGTGCAAATTCATAGATCTTGCGTCCATCCATTTTAATATAACGTGTATCTGGGCACAGGTCTTTGTTGTATGACTTTCCGAAGTATAAGAAATAGGCTTCATCATAGGTAAAACTGGCCGTTTTATGACCTAAGATACCTCCAGTGGCTGAGTCGTCTGCTTCTACAATGGAAGCTCCAGCACCATCCGAATAAATCATAGAATCTCTATCGTGCTTGTCAACCACTCGCGAAAGGGTCTCTGCACCAATAACCAAACAACGCTTGGCCATTCCGGCTCTAATAAACGCTTGGGCTTGAATCATTCCTTCAACCCATCCTGGGCAGCCAAAGAGAATATCGTAAGCCACACAGTTAGGATTTTTGATGCGCAAACTATGTTTTACGCGAGAAGCCAAACTCGGCAAAATATCACTTTGTATGGCGTTGTGTTTTACATCACCGAAATTATGGGCAACGATTATATAGTCTAATGTTTCTGGATCAATTTTGGCGTCTTCAATGGCTTTTTCGGCCGCAAAGAATCCAATGTCAGAAGCTGTTAAATGATTCTTGACATAGCGGCGTTCACCGATACCGGTAATGCCTTTAAATTTTTCAATTATGACTTCATTAGGATGTGAAAAGGGAGCTCCGTTGCTGTCTAGAAACTCATGTTTATCAAAGTCTTCATTCTTCTCAACGCTACTCGGGATGTAGCTGCCTGTACCTGTGATTTTGATGCTCATTATGGTTGTGTTGCGATTTGCAATTCGGCTAAACTAAAACATATAACGCACAATTCCTGAAAATTATGCAAAAGGCCGAAATTTTTGCCATATCTGCAAAAAACCGGCCTTGGTGTTGTAAAAATAAAACTTTTTTAAGGAATTATTGAAATTCCTTAGGCTTCCATATACTCTTCAATTGGAGCACAAGTACAGATCAGATTTCGGTCTCCGTAGGCATCGTCAACGCGACGTACGGTTGGCCAAAATTTATTGTCGTTCAAGTAGTCCAATGGATACGCTGCCGTTTGTCTGCTGTATGGGAATTCCCAAGTATCTGCAGTTACCATTTGAAGGGTGTGTGGTGAATTCTTAAGCGGATTGTTCGGATTGTCTTTTGATGCTGCTTCAATCTCTTTTCTAATCGAGATCATTGCATCACAAAAACGATCTAACTCTGCTTTACTCTCACTCTCGGTGGGTTCAATCATAATCGTACCAGCTACCGGGAACGATACCGTTGGCGCATGGAATCCGTAGTCCATCAAACGCTTAGCAATATCAGTTACCTCAATTCCATGCTCTTTGAACGGACGGCAGTCAATGATCATTTCGTGTGCAGCACGTCCTTGCTCTCCTGTGTAGAGGGTTTCGTAGTGCCCACTCAAACGCTCTTTGATGTAGTTAGCGTTCAAGATGGCATACTCCGTAGATTTGCGTAGACCACTTTCTCCAAGCATGGAGATATAAGCATAGCTGATCAAACAAGCCAAGGCAGAACCCCAAGGTGCTGCAGAGATCGGAGAGATCGCGTCTGTTCCACCAGTTTCAATTAATGGATTCCCTGGTAAGAAAGGAACCAATTGTTCTGCTACGCAGATCGGTCCAACTCCCGGTCCACCACCTCCGTGAGGAATGGCAAAGGTCTTGTGTAAGTTCAAGTGACAAACATCGGCACCAATGGCTCCAGGATTTGTCAAGGCTACCTGAGCGTTCATATTCGCTCCGTCCATATAAACTTGACCGCCGTACTCGTGAATGATGCCTGTGATCTCACGAATCGCAGACTCGTAAACACCGTGCGTAGACGGATAGGTAACCATGAGTGCAGCTAAGTTGTCTTTATGAGCAATTGCCTTTTCACGAAGATCTTCCACGTCAATATTTCCGTGCTCATCAGCTTTGGTCACTACAACCTTCATTCCCGCCATTACCGCCGATGCTGGATTGGTTCCGTGTGCAGAAGATGGGATCAAACAAATGTCTCTGTGGTGATCGCCACGAGAATGGTGGTAGGCTCTAATGACCATCAGGCCTGCAAATTCTCCTTGAGCTCCAGAGTTGGGTTGCAAAGAAGTCCCTGCAAAACCAGTGATCTCTGTAAGCTGTTCTTCTAATTTTTTCAATACCAATTGGTAACCTAAGGCTTGCTCCACAGGAACAAACGGATGAATGTTCACCCAATTTGGGTCACTCAAAGGCAACATTTCAGAAGCTGCGTTGAGCTTCATCGTACAGCTTCCCAATGGGATCATGGAGTGATTCAAAGAAAGGTCTTTGCGCTCCAAACGCTTGATGTAACGCATCAGCTCAGATTCACTGTGGTAACAGTTAAACACATCATGGGTCAAAAACTCGGTATTGCGCTGTAGCGAAGTGGCTAAAGAGGATTTCTCAATGAGTCTATCAACCGTCGGAGCATCTTTGGAATTTGCTTCAGCAAAAATCGAAAGGATGTTGTTGAGATCATCCAAATTCACCGTTTCATTCAAAGCGATGGAAACAGTTTCCGCATCTGGATAATAGAAATTCAGGTTGTTGGCCTCCGCAATGAGTTTGATGTGATTCGCATCCGCTTTAATTCGGATGGTGTCAAAATAGCTTTCGTTAAGCTGCTGGTAACCCAAGGCTTCTAAATGATACGCCAAGGTCACGGTAGCGCGGTGTACTTTGGTTGCGATATCTCTAAGGCCTTCTGGTCCATGATAGACCGCATACATTCCTGCCATTACTGCTAAGAGTACTTGAGCAGTACAAATGTTCGAGGTCGCTTTGTCACGCTTAATGTGCTGCTCACGAGTTTGCAGTGCCATACGTAGTGCACGATTTCCGTCGGTATCACGAGTTACCCCAATGATACGTCCAGGAATGTGTCTTTTAAAGGCTTCGCGGGTAGCGAAGTAAGCAGCGTGTGGTCCTCCGTATCCTAAAGGAATTCCAAAACGCTGTGTAGTTCCAACAACTACATCGGCTCCTAATGCTCCAGGAGATTCTAGTAGAACTAAGCTCAACGGATCAGCAGCTACCGCTACTTTGATTTCCATAGCGTGAGCGCTGGTGATAAAACTCTTGTAGTCAAAAGTGATTCCGCTGGTTCCAGGATACTGCAACAAGGCACCAAAGTATTCTGTTGAGAAATCAAACTCGCGGTGATCTCCCACAACCAATTCAATCCCAATAGGAATAGCACGGGTCTCTAAAAGCGCTCTGGTTTGCGGCAATACTTCTTCAGAAACGAAGAATTTGACCACGTTCGCTTTTTTCTGCGCGCGTTCACGAACGGCAAAAAGTAAGGTCATGGCTTCTGCAGCCGCAGTAGATTCATCCAAAAGTGATGCGTTAGCCAATTCCATTCCTGTCAGGTCAGTGACCATGGTTTGGTAGTTCAAAAGCGCTTCCAAACGTCCTTGAGCAATCTCAGCTTGATAAGGCGTGTAAGCGGTATACCAGCCTGGATTTTCTAAAATGTTCCTTTGGATAGGAGCTGGTGTAGAGGATCGGTGGTAACCCAATCCAATAAAACTTTTATAAACCTGATTGTTTTCAGAAAGGGCGTTGATGTGATCCGCAAATTCCACCTCGCTCATGGGTTTGTCCAGGTGTAATTTCTGATTCAGGCGTATCTCTGCAGGAATGGTTTCCGAGATCAATTGTTCTAGGCTATCCGCACCAATTGTGGCTAGCATGCTTTGGAGGTCCGATGGTCTTGGACCAATGTGTCTTAGCGCAAAAGAATCCGTGTTCATTGGGTTGTAAAAATTTGTACACAAAAATACGACATATCGGTTATAAAAACAGCAGTTTTGACAGTACGGGAAAATTTATTTATTGACAGTTTTAAAGCGAATTGTTCATTAATTTAGCTTACCCTATGGCCGTTCTAAAAGCTCTGTTTGATTTTTACCTTAAAAGCAGCGTGCACGTTGCCCTCGCTGTCTGTGCCTTGCAATGGGCTGCCACGGTCTTTATGGACTTGGATTTCAGTCCACTTTTAACGCTGTTCACTTTTTTGGCAGCTGTAAGCGGATACAACTTTGTCAAATATGCAGAGCGGGCACGATGGTATCACAAAAGTCTTCCAACAGAACTCAAAACCATTCAGATCTTTTCCTTGATCTGTTTTTTGGCTTTAATTGGTTGCGGACTGTTTTTACCCTTCAACACTTTGGCTGGCTTTGGACTGCTGTCCTTGCTAACAATGGCCTATGTGGTGCCCATGTTGCCTCAGGCAAAAACACTCAGAACCTTGGCTGGGATAAAGATCTTTGTAGTTGCTTTGGTTTGGGCGGCAACTGCTGTGGGCATTCCCTTGTGGCATACGGGCGTTTTACCCACTGCAGATGCTTATCTGTTGTTTGTACAATTCTTTTTGACGGTTTTTGCGCTGACCATTCCTTTTGAGATTCGAGATCTGCAGGTAGACGGGCTGGATTTAAAAACATTGCCGCAAGCATTTGGAGTCCAAAAGAGCCGTTATCTCGGTATTGCTGCAGTTCTTTTGGCTGCGATCTTAGAAGGTTTTAAAGACGACTTTGTGTGGTACTCCAATATTTATTGGTTACTGATAGCACTGTTAACAGTTCTTGGTTTGCTGCGGAGTAAAACAGAACAGCCGCCCTATTTGGCGGCTTTCTGGATAGAATCGATCCCCATTGTTGGGTTGCTCTATTTGTATTTTAGTGTAGGGCTCAGTAGCTGACTATTTGCCAGACAACTGTTTATTTAGCAGTTCTTGAAGATCCGCTTTTTCTTCCTTGCTCACAGTATTCACCCGTGGGTCCTGATACGTCTTTGTGAGTTTGGTATTGCGTCTGGTGTATTCACGACAAGCTCGGCAGTAAATCAAGTGAATGTTCAAGCGTACCTTTTCCCAAAAGCTCGCTTCCTTATATTGTGATTTGTCACAAATATGATTGGCTTCGTGACACTCTAGTTTAATTTTTCCCATTTCCTATAACCAATTGTTTTCTAGGCAATCTGCCATAGCCTTCCTGGCTCTGTGGATGATCACCCATAGGTTAGACGGTGTAATATCAAAAGCATTACAAATTGCTTCCGTATCAAAATTTTCCATGGTCTTCATGCGGAAGATCGTACGCTGTTTTTCATTCAGACCGTCCATGCAATCGTAGATCGCTGTTCCTAATTCTTCATTTTCAATTTGATCTTCTGCAGTTCGGTCGTATTTATCTGCAACGCGTTCTTCCAGCCAATCGCCTTCAGTTTCGCTGTCGTCATAATTGATACGAACTTCTGCTTTTCCTTTGTTCGAATTGATCTTGCGGTAATGATCAATAATTTTTCTTTTGAGGATAGAGACCAGCCAGGTACGTTCCGTGGCATCTCCTTTAAAATTCTCCATAGACTTCAGGCCGGCTAAAAAAGTCTCACTGATGAGGTCCTTAGCCAAGTCGCGGTCATTGACCCGAGCAATGGTGTAATTAAAGAGGTAGTCTGAATATCGAGCCACCCATTGGGTTGCATCTATTTGATTGTCCGCCATAAAAAGGCTCCTTGTAGATTTTTCCAAAAATATAAAAGTTCTAGAACTTTAACAGGGCAGCATTTCCCATTAACAGGGTTTTATGCTGGTTTTGCGCAATTTGTCGGAAGTAAAATCGTACAATTTGTGTACTTTTGAAGCAAACCTACGCTATGATTAAGAGAATTACCCTGCTGGCTTTGTTGCTGGCCCTACCGGCAACTGCGCTGTTTGGCCAAGAAGAAAGTAACTTTTTTTACGCCACCATGGATTTGGGTAGTGCCCAAGAACTTTATGAGGAATATCCTGATGACATTACCGTAGTACGCGCTGTTTCTGGGCAAGCCGCTGTGTACATGAGTTCTTTTGCGGCGCACAAGCTCCACGATAATATTTTAACGCACGGGCCGGGTTATGTTTATATGCCTAGCCGTAGTGCAGCATTGGCCCAACTTAAGCCGCTACAGGCCCCGGCTAAAAGTAGTTTCACCTATACCTTGACAGAATCAAGCTTGGTTGAACAAGCCTTGCCTTTGGCCTCCGCAGCGAATATTGAAGCCCGTATCCTCAGTTTGCAAAGTTACGGTACTCGTTATCACAATAGAGGTTCTGCAATAGATGCTGTTTATGACCTTAAGACAGAACTAGAAGCAGAAATCACCGCTGCAGGACGTGATGATATTAGCGTGAGCATTGTTAATCACACCGGAACTCCCATGCCATCTTTAGTGGTTACTATTCCTGGAGGTTCTTTGGCTGATGAGTATGTGATTCTCGGAGGGCATATCGATTCGACAGCTCCGGACAGAGACAATGCTCCTGGAGCCGATGATAATGCTTCAGGTATTGCAACAATCATGGAAGTGTTCCGTGTATTGCTAGAAATGGATTACCGTCCTAAGCGCACAGTGGAATTCATGGCTTTTGCAGCAGAAGAAATAGGTTTAGTAGGTTCCTTTGAGATCGCTCAAGATTACAACAATGCCGGAACTGATGTTTATGCCTATGTTCAAATGGATATGACCAATTACAACGGTTCTGCCAATGACGTTTACCTCATGACCGATCCTTACATAAGTAGCGAACTGAACGATTTTATGTTCGATCTTATGGATACCTATAACGCCAGTGGAGAACACGCTTTTACCTATGGAACTTCCATTTGTAACTACGGCTGTTCGGATCATTTTAGTTGGGCACAAAACGGTTTTGATGTTGCCTTTCCTTTTGAAGCTTCCTTTAGTGGTAGAAACCCAAACATCCACACCTCAGGAGATACCTACAGTGTTACTGGAACGGCCAATCATGCATTAAAATTTGCGAAGCTCGGGTTGGAATACATTTTGGAATCCGCTAAGAATGACCTTTTGTCTACCACAGATTTTGGTAGACAAGCGGTTCAAATCGGCGTTAGCAATGGCCAATTGAGTTATCAACTCGGCACCCAAAGCGAGTTTCAGAAATTGAGCGTTTTTAATGTGATCGGACAGCAAATCACTACTGCTACTATTGACAATCCGCAGGGAACCCTATCCTTAGGCAGTCTTAAAAGCGGAGTTTATATTGCCGTTTTTGAATCAAGCCGAGGTGGAAGCGTGGCGAAGAAATTCGTCATCAACTAAAGCGTTTAAGGCCTCGTTTTCAATTCGATTTTTGATCTGCGCGTTTCTGTGTTTGAGAAATCGTCTCAGATGATTCTTGAGCATGAGTTTATTGAACAACTTACCAAACCAACCGTAAGGTACTTTATAAAGGAGTTCATCTTTCATGATAACGCGATCACCGCGCTGCTCAAACTCGTGTTTGTGAACAAAATAGGTGAAATGCCCGTGGATCATCAGATCTACAAAACAGTGGGGTTTCTCCATTTTAACGATCTTGGAGGTATGGGTGAGCCAAAGCCCAAAGTGTTTACCTCGCCAACGAACGGTCTCGTTGAGGTTGATGAGCCCTGAGGTAACTCCTTCAATGGCCTTTTCTCCAGTGTGACTAGCCGATTCCATGTGAAAACTAATGTCCCTGGACAGGTCAAAGACCGTGTCAATACTTCCTTTAATTTCTGTGGTGAGTTCTATTTTGGTCATGACAATAGGTCTTTTAAAGCGAGTTCTGGACTGGTGAATTTGTGTTTGAAACCTGCATTCAGCAAACGCTTGGGTTGCACGTAACGACTCTTTAAGATCAGTTCTGTCTCAGTTTTTATCAGCCGTGCGCCGAGCTCTAAAAGCGGTCTGGGCAAGTTGATTCCCAGTGGTACTTTTAGTATTGCTCTGAGGTTCTGCATAAAATGTCTATTGCGGATGGGCAGGGGAGCAGCCAAATTGAAAATGCCTTCTTGCTCCGGATGGGTTATAATAAAGCCGATAGCACGGGCAAAATCCTCTTCATGCATCCAACTGATTTGTTGATTGCCATTGCCTTGTTGGCCGCCAAACCCTAACTTGCTAATCGCTTTTATGGGTTGTAAAGCCCCTCCTTTTTTGCCTAAAACTATAGCGATGCGCACAGCGACTTGACGCACTTCTCGGCGATAAAAGTCAAAGAAAGCGCGCTCCCATTTTTTGGCCACTTCTTCTGAGAAGGTATTGCCCAATCGGCCGTGCTCTTCATCCATAGGGGTAGATTCAGAGTGCTCATAAATAGTTCCAGTTGAAGCATTGACCCATACTGATGGCGGCGTTTCGCAATTGTGCATAGCAAGGCCTAAGGCCTTAGTGCTTTCTACTCGGGAATCGATGATTGCTTTTTTATTCGCAGGGGTATAACGGCAGTCCACAGACTTGCCCGCAAGATTGATCAATACATCGCTTGAGGCCAAAGCACGAGTCCAATCGCCTTGATTCTTGCCGTCCCAGATCAAATAGGTGACCTTTTTGCTGTTGGGTCTAAAGTTTCTACTCAGTACGTAAATATGCTTTACGCGAGTCTTGAAATATTCAATGAGCACTTGTCCCAAAAAGCCTGTGCCTCCGGCTATAGTGATATTAAGATTCTTCAATTCCATGATAGTGTGTTTGAAGTTGTTTTAGAATGATGATAAAAAAGATCGCCAAGGGTATTGAAGCCAACACCGTGAATACCACTGTTTGATGACCCGGGATAAGAAAGAAGTTTATGAGCACGGCTGCGCAGGGTATGGAATAAAGAACCAATTGCCTTTTTAAGCTTCTTGAATAATCCTTGAATTTTAAGATGGCATGCAGAAACAAAAGGACCTGAACCCCTCCTAAAAGGACGTGAATAACAGCTCCTGGAAAAAGTAAAAGGTATCCCGCTGCTCCAAGTGCGAACATAAGCACATTAAGGCCAAAAGCGTATTTGAATAACCAATGATAGTATCGTTCCATGATGTTCAGTTTTCAGCTTGATTGTATTTTTTTTCGATTTGATAAATGATTGCAGAGAAGTAGATTGCCAAAGGAACAGAACCTACCACCATCATCGCTAAAAGGTCATCATTCCATGAAATCACTGCTGCCAAAACCAGCGGAAGCGTGATCCCTGCATAGATATACACCTGCAAATTTTCTAATTGTGTATTGTCCTTACGAGTGATTAAATAGCCCAGCATACAACTCAATTGAAAACCGCCCAAAAGTAGGTGACAGATAATTCCCGGCCACAAAAAGATCAGGTAGCCTGCAACAGTGAAAATTATGAGCGTGATGTTTATCGGAAATATTAAGTTTCTCATAATAGTTGCATTAGATGGTGGATAATTAAAGCGATATACCCCAAAGCGAATAAGACGAACAGTCCGTTCATGCCATAGCTTCCTATTTTGAACAATTTGGTTTGTGGAATATTGTACATCGGATAGTAGGCAATTTGGGTAATGATTTTACCAATCCAATAAGCCCCAATGATCGATGAAATGCCCAAACTCAATAACGACGGCGTAAGCAAAGGTTCGATTAACAATATTGTCAATAATCCAAAAGAGAAATTAAGTCCTTGAATATAGTGACCGTAAGTCTTTGCTATTTCTTGGTTCAAGGGTTTGAGTTGTTTGATGTCGTTATACCAATCAAAGACTTTGTGTCGGATGTACGGGTAGATCAAAGCGGTAAAGATTTGTCCAATTCCAGCAGCAATTAAAACGTAGTATAAGGTGGTTTTCATTTTGTTTATTTTAAACTTTCAATAAATATTGAAACATATATTGAAAAAAATTTATTTGAATAGTTTGATGATCGTTTTGGTTACCCAGTTTTGTTCTGTGCTTACTATGCGTCCCAAAAGGGCATTGGCATTCTCGGTCAATTCATGCATGGCTTTGGTTTGCTTAATGAACTCCTCATTAGCTGCGCTACCATTAGACTCAATGCTTGAGATCTCTTTCAAAACCTTAATAGTAGGCTCAATTTCTCGGCGACTGCGTTCCTTGGCAATTTGTCGCGCCAGCTCGTTTACGTCTTTCTCACTAGCAAAGAACTCTTTGCGTTCTCCAGGTTTGGTCACCTTGTAAACAATACCCCAATCAATGAGTCCGCGTAAATTCATACTAGCGTTTCCACGGGAGATTTCAAGTTCTTCCATGATCTCTTCCATAGAAAGTGGCTCCGGAGCAATAAACAACAGGGCATGAATCTGTGCCATGGCCTTATTGATTCCCCAAAGGGTTCCTAAGGATCCCCAGGTACTGATAAATTTCTGTTTTGCTTCTTTGAATTCCACGGTGTAAAGATATAAAAATATTTTAAACTTTCAATAATTATTGAAAATTAATACTGAAAGGAATAAACGTGTATTCCTTTTTATTTTGATTTAGAGTAAACCGGCGCGTTCCAACAGTGCCTTAGGATCGGGTTTTTGACCGCGGAATTTTACATAGAGCTCCATAGGATCTTGGGTGCCGCCCTGAGAAAGTACAAAGTCCTTGAACTTATCTGCCACGGTTCGATCAAAGATTCCTTCAGCCTTAAAGTAACTGAACGCATCCGCATCCAAAACCTCTGCCCACTTATAACTGTAATAGCCTGCAGAATATCCGCCCTGAAAAATATGACTGAAAGAGGTGCTCATACAGGTCTGCGCAGTAGCAGGATATAGTTTAGTTGAGGCAAAAGCCGCCTCTTCAAAAGCTTTTACGTCTTCAACTGCAGATGGATCCGCACTGTGCCAAGCCATATCCAGCATTCCAAAGCTCAATTGGCGTAAGGTCTGCATCCCTTCATTGAAGGTAGCGCTGGCCTTGATCTTTTTAATGAGTTCCATCGGAATGTCTTCCCCGGTTTCGTAATGTTTTGCAAAAAGTGACAAAGCCTCCTGCTCGTAACACCAGTTCTCCATAAGCTGGCTGGGCAGCTCTACAAAGTCCCAAAGCACGCTGGTTCCAGACAAGCTGCTGTAGGTGGTATTGGCCAACATTCCGTGCAAGGCATGTCCAAATTCGTGGAACAAGGTGGTCACCTCGTTAAAGGTCAAAAGCGATGGCTTGTCTGCTGTTGAGGGCGTGAAATTACACACTATGGATACGTGTGGTCGTTCATTATTGCCGTTTACGGTTTGCTGCGGACGGTAACTGGTCATCCAAGCTCCGCCGCGCTTTCCAGGTCTCGGATGGAAATCCGCGTAGAACAGAGAAATATATTTTCCTTTACTGTCCGTGACTTTATAGGTCTTTACGTCTTTATGATAAACCGGTACATCATCAATCGGTTCAAAATTCAGATCGAACAAACGAGAAGCCACCTCAAAAGAACCGGCAATGACCTTGTCTAACTCAAAGTAAGGCTTGAGTTCTTCCTCGTCAAAGTCAAATAGTTTTTTCTTGAGCTTTTCCCCGTAATAAGCACCGTCCCATTTTTCTAATTGATCAATGCCGTCGAGCTCTTTAGCAAACTGCTCCAAACGATCGTATTCCCCTTGCGCTGCTGGTTTGGCCTTGTCTTTTAGTTCCTCTAAAAAACTGGTCACTGCCGCGGGCGTTTTAGCCATGCGGTCTTCCAATACAAAGTGAGCGTGGGTGTCATAACCCAACAATTGAGCGCGTTTGTGACGCAAATTCGCAATGTCCAATACCAATTGTTGGTTGTCGTTATCATTGCCTTTAAAAGCCTTAGCACCAAAAGCTAAGGATAATTCTTTACGCAACTCTCTGTTATCCGCATAGGTCATAAACGGAATATAACTTGGGTATTGCAGGGTGATCACCCAACCGTCTTTATCACGGCTTTTCGCTTCTGCAGCAGCCATTGCTTTGGCTGTTTCTGGTAAGCCGTTGAGGTCTGATTCCTCAGTGAGGTGAAGTTCATAGGCATTGGTCTCCGCCAACACATGCTCACCAAACTTCAAAGTTTTTTGAGCGAGTTCTGCGTCAATTTTTCTGAGTTCCTGCTGATCGGCTTCATTCAGGTTTGCCCCATTACGAGCAAAACCTTGATATTGGCGCTCCAAAAGCATGGCGTCCTCCGCAGTCAATTCCAACTGTGCTTTATTGTCATAAACCGCTTTTACTCTTTTAAATAAAGCTTCGTTAAGCAGTAAATCGTTTTTAAAAGCCGATAGAAGCGGAGAGATCTCTTGGGCTATTGCTTGAATCTGCTCATTGGTCTCTGCGCTGTTCAGGTTGAAGAAAATAGAACTCACCTTACCCAATTGCTGACCGGTACGCTCTAAAGCTACCACAGTATTTAAAAAGGTCGGAGCTTCCGTTTGGTCTGTAATGGCCTTAACCTCCTGATGCGTGTCTGCGATCAAAGTTTTAATGGCTGGGCTAAAATGTTCGGGTTTTATTTGATCAAAAGGAGCAGCGTTAAAAGGCTGCAACAATGGATTTACTCTACTCATGGATTATTTTTCCTTCAAGGATTTGGCGCCTTCTTCTACTTTAATCTTCAGGCCTTCTTTGTAGGCGATGATCTTATCAAGCACACATTTGTCGTGAGCTCCAATGATCTGTGCGGCGAGGATACCTGCATTCTTGGCACCATCCAAGGCCACAGTAGCAACGGGCACTCCGCCTGGCATTTGCAAGATGGAAAGCACAGAATCCCAACCGTCAATGGAGTTTCTTGATTTCACAGGAACGCCAATTACAGGCAGTGGCGATAAAGAAGCGATCATACCTGGTAAATGCGCTGCACCTCCAGCTCCGGCAATGATCACTGAAAAGCCGCGCTCGTGGGCGTGTTTTCCGTAGTCAAAAAGTTTGTCTGGTGTTCTGTGTGCCGATACAATATCCACCTCCGTTTGAATATCAAATCCAGCCAAGATATCAATGGCTTCTTGCATTACTGGCAGATCACTGGTGCTGCCCATTATAATTCCTACTTTACTCATGACTACTAATTACGCGTATTTTTTCTTTTACTTCTTGAGCGATGCGTCTGGCCTCTGCCAGATTCTCGTTGGTGATGGTCAAATGGCCCATCTTTCTAAAAGGGCGGGTCATCTTTTTGCCGTAAATGTGAGGGGTTACCCCTGGCAAACTCATGATCTCCGCAATATTTTCATAGCGAACTTGGCCGTTATGCCCTTCGGCTCCTACCAAGTTAACCATTATCCCGCCAACCTTGCTGTCTGTATTCCCTAAGGGCAAACCGAGCACGGCACGCAGGTGTTGTTCAAACTGATTGGTAAAGCTGGCTTCAATGCTGTAATGACCACTGTTGTGCGGACGCGGTGCTACTTCATTAACCAAGATCTGATCGTCTTCTGTCTGAAAGAGTTCTACGGCCAAAAGCCCAACATGACTAAAGGCTGCGGATGCTTTTAGGGCAACTTCACGCGCCTTCTGCGCTACACCATCGTCAATACGAGCCGGGCAGATCACATACTCTACTTGATTGGCCTCCGGATGAAATTCCATCTCCACTACCGGATAGCTCACAGCTTCTCCGTTAGCAGAACGAGCCACGATCACAGCAAGTTCGTTTTTGAAAGGAATCATCTTTTCCACGATACAAGGTACATTAGCCAAGCCGTCCAAATCACTGAGTTCACGAACGATCTTTACACCCATACCGTCATAACCACCTACGCAGCTTTTCCACACAAAAGGCAAATCCCAATTGTTGGCTGCTACCCAAGCTTTAGCTTTTTGAGTCGATTCAAAACGCTGGTAAGGAGCTGTTGGAATCTCATGCTTAGCATAAAAATCCTTTTGCACGCCTTTGTTCTGAATATTTCTAAGAGTCGCTGCTTGCGGATAGGTTTTAACGCCTTCTGATTCTAGCTTTTCCAGCGCGTCCAAATTCACACCTTCAATCTCAATGGTGAGCACGTCCACATCTTTTCCGAAGTTGTAAACTGTGTCAAAATCCATCAGATCGCCTTGAACAAAAGTGTCGCAAGAGATGCGGCAAGGCGCCTCAGCGCTGGGGTCCAATACTTTTGTTTTGATGTCAAATTTGCGGGTGTCGTACAGGAGCATTTTGCCCAGTTGTCCTCCGCCTAGAATACCTAAAGTGAAGTTTGTAGAGAAATAATCGGTCATTATTATACCAAATAAGAGACAAAAATAAGGCTTTTGAATTGAACCATAATACTCACTGCTAATAAAGCTTAAAAGCTTATCTTTGCCCCGAATTTAAAAGGCCTCAAGCGTTTTGATCACTCTGGCAGACAAGCAATTTGAAAAGTACTTAACGGCAACCGATGTGCAGCATGCTGTAAACGGGGTAGCTGTGCGCGTTGCAGACGACTATAAAGCCAAGAATCCTGTTTTTTTGGTTGTACTCAATGGCGCATTTTTCTTTGCTGCGGATTTGATCAAACGCTTCAGTTATCCCTGTGAGCTCAGCTTTATTAAAGTGGCGAGCTATGACGGACTCAGCAGTTCTGGAGACATCTCTACGGTAATGGGCGCGGAACCCTCACTGAAAGACCGTCACGTTATTGTGGTGGAAGACATCGTGGATTCCGGTAACACCATCGAGGCTATTGTTCAAATACTTAATCAGGAGCAGGTGGCCAGTTATTCGATCGCCTCGCTTTTCTATAAACCCGATGCTTATCTCAAATCCTTTCACATAGATTATGTGGGGATGGAGATTGAAGACCGTTTCATAGTTGGATACGGTTTGGACTACAACGGCTTGGGCAGAAACTTAAAAGACATTTACATTTTAAAAGCACAACAAATGACAAATCTCGTATTGTTTGGCCCTCCAGGAGCCGGAAAAGGAACACAAGCCGCATTGATCAAAGATCGTTACGAGCTAGTACACATCTCTACTGGGGATGTATTCCGTTACAATATGAAGAATAACACAGCGCTGGGACAAGCTGCGCAGGCCTATATGGACCGTGGAGATTTAGTGCCCGATTCTTTGACCATTGATATGCTTCGTGCAGAGGTAGAGAAAAACCCGCAGGCCAAAGGCTTTATTTTTGATGGATTCCCAAGAACAGAGGCGCAAGCAGCTGCCTTGGACGAACTATTGGAAAGCATGAATTCTGCAGTGAGTGGTTGTGTAGCTCTTGAGGTAGATACGGAGATCTTGGTGGAGCGTTTGTTAGAACGCGGAAAAACCAGTGGCCGTGCTGATGATCAGGACGAGTCTAAGATCCGTAATCGTTTTGAGGAGTACAATGAAAAGACTGCCGTTTTAAAGGGGTACTATCAAAATCAAGATAAATTCCACGCCATTGACGGTGTTGGTTCTATTGACGAGATCACCGGGCGCTTGACGGCTGTGATCGATCAGTTATAATCCGCAGTAAAAAACAAAAGCCATGACAGAAGGCAACTTTGTAGACTATGTGAAGATACACGTTACTTCTGGTAAAGGTGGTAAGGGAAGTGCGCATTTACACCGCGAAAAGTACATCGCCAAAGGAGGTCCTGATGGCGGTGACGGTGGGCGTGGCGGACACGTGATTATTAGAGCAAACCCGAACTTTTGGACACTCTATCACCTCAAATTCAAAAGGCATTTTAAAGCAGATCACGGTGAGAATGGCGGAAAACAACGTTCCACTGGAGCTAATGGTAAAGATGTGATCATTGAGGTGCCGCGCGGTACGGTGATTCGCAGGACCGAAGATCAAGAGATCCTGCATGAGCTTACAGAAGCCAATGAAGAACTGGTCATTGCAGAAGGCGGTAAAGGCGGTCTTGGAAACTGGCATTTTAAGAGTGCTACACGCCAAACCCCGCGTTATGCTCAACCCGGTTTAGAAGGCGAGGAGAAGAATATTACTCTTGAGCTTAAAGTTTTAGCCGATGTTGGTTTGGTTGGCTTTCCCAACGCTGGTAAATCTACTTTGCTATCTGTAATTACCGCTGCTAAGCCTAAGATTGCAGCCTATGAATTCACCACGCTAAAGCCGAATTTGGGAATTGTAGAATACCGAGATTACCAAACCTTTGTAATGGCAGATATCCCTGGAATCATTGAGGGAGCTGCAGAAGGCAAGGGGATCGGACACCGATTTTTACGTCATATTGAGCGCAATTCCGTATTGCTGTTCTTAGTTCCCGCAGATGCAGACGACATCTACAAACAGTATGAGATCTTGTTGGATGAACTCCGCAGATACAATCCAGAGCTGTTAGACAAAGAACGCCTTATTGCCATTTCTAAATCCGATATGCTAGACGATGAGCTCAAGGCAGAGATGCAAGAGGAATTGGATCAGCAATTTACAGATGTACCTTATCTTTTCATATCTTCGGTAGCACAAACTGGTTTGATGCCGCTTAAGGATGCACTCTGGAAAATGCTCAACACCAATCCTGAATAGATTTTTCGCATTTAAACCTTGTTTTAATACACTTATACATAGGGGGTTTTATCCTTTCGGTTTTTAATGTAGCTTTGATCATCAACATATTTATTATGATCAAAAGACTACTACTGCTAGGTTTCCTACTTTCTTCTTTTCATTTTTTTGGGCAGTGTCCTACAGGAGATATCACTCTGGCCTCGCAAGCAGATGTGGATAATTTTGCTGTGCTTTATCCCGGCTGTACGGAATTGAATGTAAAACTCTCTATTGGTGGACCTTTGTCTGAAGATGATATCACGGATCTAAGCCCGCTTTCTGGACTTACTAAGATCTTGGGGGATGATTCTGGTTTGAATATCACAAATTGCAGCTTGCTTACTAGCCTTGAAGGCCTAAATAACCTTACAGAAGTGTCAGTTCAGGTATTGATCTTCAATACAGGCGTTGTGAATGTAGATGCCTTGACTAATTTGACAACAGCTGGTGCTTTAAGAGTTGATGAGAATGACGCCATTGAGAACCTAGATGGATTCCAAAATGTGACAACTGTTGTAGGTAGAATAAGTGTCACTGATAACCCTGTTTTGACATCAATTGCTGGCCTATCTGGAATAACTAATGTTGCTGGAGGAGTTACCATAAATAACAATCCAAATGTGCCCAATCTTTCCGGTTTAGAGAATATTGAAAGCGCAGGTTTTGTACTCGATATTAATGATATGGATTTGATCACTAATATAGACGAGTTGTCAGGTCTTGTTAGTGCTTCTGATGTTTTTATAAGAAATAATGATGCCCTAACGGACATCACTGGATTATCCACTTATACTAATGGAGGACTCTATTTTGTCAATAATAATTCGCTGACCACCATATCGGGGTTAACTTCATATGTAGGTGGGCCTGAAGAAACGTTGGGGATTGATCAAAACGATGTTTTAGCCAACGTGAATCTAGATGGAATTACAAGTTTGAAATTCGCTAGCTTTTTTGATAATCCGCAGCTAACAGCTTTACCAGATTTATCAGGAATAACCATTCGTGGTTTTGGTATTGGCGAATGTGATTTGATTACCTCCTTTGCTGGTTTGGAAGGATTGCAAGGGATAGATGAATTTATATTGATTCAAGACAATCCTAATTTGGAAGATATTTCGGCTTTAGCCGATGCAGAGATAATCGGCACGGATTTAGTCTTCAATATTATGGGTAATACTTCACTCTCTGAATGCGAGATTGCCAGCTTTTGCGCTTATATAGATAGCGGTGGCACCATAGATATCTCTGGAAACGTCCCAGGATGTAATTCTCAAGCAGAAGTAGAATCCGTTTGCGGCGGATGTCCACCCGGCTCTGTGGTCTTAACCACGCAGGCAGAGGTAGACAACTTTGCTGTCATGTATCCTGGCTGCACCACCATTAATGGTAGTCTGCGTATTGACGGTCCAGACATTGTTGATCTAACGCCTTTAGCCAGTTTAACTACTATAGAAGATGGCCCATTTTTAGGCAATTTGATTATACAAAATTGTACCTCTTTAGCTAGCTTGGACGGACTAAACAATATAAGTTTGGTAAGTGCTGGGTTTAGTTTATTGCAGAACCCCTTACTAACCGATTTGTTGGGTATGGAGGGGCTAACGAGCGTGAATAGTCTTACCATTTTTGACAACCCCTTACTAACAGAAATTACAGCGCTGTCTAATGTAACGGGTAGTTCTGGCATCAGTATTGGTTCCAACAATTCTTTATTGAATTTAAACGGTTTGGAGGGAATAACTTCGGCAGGTATTATTGAGGTATTCGACAATGCAGTCATGACATCCATAGGAGGCTTATCTGGTTTAACAGATGCTCCTATTTCTATATCTATTGGTTCCATGCCGAGCTTGGAAAACTTTTCAGGTCTGGAAGGACTAACAGACCTTTCATCTGCATTTGTGCAAATATTGGACTGCGATGCTATTTTTGATCTGGAAGGCTTACAAAACTTAACGCATTTGGGTGGTTTATCTCTTGTGGGTAATGGACAATTGAACACTATTGGCGCGCTAGACGGAGTCACCTTTGTGGATCCTTTGGCATTTTCAAACATAGAGGATAATCCTAATCTGGCGGTTTGTGACATTGTTAGTTTGTGTACCTATTTTACGGGCGGAGGCAGTTTTACCATTGCTAATAATGCTCCGGGTTGTAACTCTCAGGCCGAGGTGGAAGCTGCGTGTGCAGCCTGCCCAACTACAGACGTATTTTTAACCAGTCAAGCAGAGGTGGATGCCTTCTTTGCTACGGCTACCGCCTGTACGGACCTTGAGGTTGGTCTGTCTATTGCTGGGGCAGATATTGTAGATCTGACGCCTTTAAGCGGATTGAATTCGGTTCGTACCTTAACCATTGCAGACAATCCATTGCTGACCAATTTAAGCGGCTTGGAAACTTTGACCACTATGGCCACGGATGACTTCGGATTGATCATTCAAAACAACACGGCTCTTGAAGATATTACAGCGCTTTCTGGCCTCACTGGGACTATTGGATTCAGTATTGTGATTCAAGACAATCCGGCGCTTTTGAGTTTGGATGGCTTGCAGAACATTACCAACCCATCGGATGATGACGTGGTCATTATCAATAACGATGCGCTTGTCAACCTTCAAGGATTGAATAGCATCACCACTACGGATGACATGATCATCCGCGACAATGACAACTTATTGTCTCTAGACGGATTGGATAGTTTTTCCTTTACCGGCACTCTTGAAATAGGTAATAATGATCAATTGGCATCCTTAGATGGGCTAACAGCTTTTGATACGCTTTTTGGTCTATCCATTTATGACAATGCTGTTTTAACGGATATCTCCGGTTTGGATTCGGCTTCTTTTGATCCTGGATTCTTAGGATTGAGCATTACCAACAACCCCCTATTGGCAGTGTGTAATACGGAATTGATCTGCGGATTTTTGGTGGTGGCAGGCGATGCTGATGCAACTATTGCAGATAACGCTCCCGGTTGTGATTCCAGAGAAGAAGTGGAGGATTCTTGCCGCGTTTGTCCTACGGCAGACCTTGTGTTGACTAGTCAAGCGGAGGTGGATGCCTTTGCAGATACGTATCGTTTTTGCGATAATCTCGATGTTAAACTAACCATCTCCGGAGCAGACATAGA
>NZ_CBFCWJ010000037.1:0-137196 GCF_965601605.1 Gilvibacter sp.
TTAATACTTGAGGCGTTAGAGAACAGACAGCAACTACATCTCAATGACGTACGGAATCTTTTGGAGAAAAAGCAGGTCCTTGGAGTTATTCAAGCCCTGATTGATAAAAATCGCGTGGCTTTAGTAGAGACGCTCTACGAGCAGTACATCCCAAAGATGGTGTCTTACCTTCAATTGGCGCCAGAATATCAAGAGGAGACAGTTCTGACCGCACTCTTGGATGAAATGCAACGCGCTCCCAAACAAAAGGAAGTGCTTATGCAACTCTTTATGCTTAGTGCGAGACAGTCTGGGGCCGTAAAAAGACAAGAGCTTTTGTCTGCGGTATCTGGTGGTGCAGCACCCTTAAAAGCCTTGATTGATAAGGGAATTGTCATTCAAGAAAAGAAACAAACCGACCGTAAGGCTCTGTGGGAGCAAGAAACGGCAGCCTCAAAAGGTCTATCAGAGGCACAGCAAAGGGCTTTAGAACAAATAAGAACAGCGTTTGCCAATAAATCCGTTTGTCTTTTTCACGGAGTGACTTCTAGCGGAAAGACGGAGGTTTATGTAAAACTTATAGAAGAAATGCTCGATGCTGGCAAACAGGTACTCTATATGTTGCCAGAGATCGCACTGACCACGCAGCTCATCAGCCGATTGCAATATTATTTTGGAGATCGCGTAGGGGTTTATCATTCCCGTTACAGCGTACATGAAAGGGTAGAGGTATGGAATCAGGTATTGCGGCGAGATGCAAAAGCGCAGTTGGTCATAGGGGCTCGTTCTACGGTATTTTTGCCTTTTCAGGATTTGGGGCTCATCATTGTTGATGAAGAGCACGAACATTCTTTTAAACAATACAGCCCGGCTCCTCGGTACCACGGCAGAGACAGTGCTATTGTACTAGGAGCGTTAACACAGGCTAAAGTCCTTTTGGGCTCTGCAACACCAGCTTTAGAATCCTATCACAACGCAAGTACCGGGAAATATGGCTTGGTAAGCCTTAAGGAGCGATTTGGGAAGGTTTTGCTGCCAGACACACAATTGGTAGACCTGCGGGATAAAAACCGTAAGAAACGCATGCAAGGGCATTTTTCAGACACCTTGCTGGAAGCCATTAAAGAAACCTTGTCAGAAAACAAACAAGTGATTCTTTTTAAGAATCGAAGGGGTTTTGCGCCCATTATGGAATGCATGACCTGCGGGAGTGCTCCACAGTGTCCTAATTGCGATGTGAGTTTGACTTACCACAAGGCGAAAGGGCAGCTGCGTTGTCATTACTGCGGATATGCCACACCTATAACCAAGCAATGTGGCGCCTGCGGCAGTATGACTCTGGACCCTAAAGGATTTGGTACAGAGCAGATTCAGAATGAACTGCAGGAATTACTGCCAGAAGCGCGTATTTCTCGTATGGATCAAGATACTACTAAAGGCAAGCATGCGCATGCCAAACTCATCCACGCCTTTGAACAAGGAGAGATCGATGTTTTGGTCGGGACGCAGATGCTGGCAAAAGGCCTTGATTTTAGAGCGGTTGGCTTAGTAGGTGTTATGCAGGCCGATACGCTATTGAATTTTCCAGACTTTCGCGCACATGAGCGTAGTTTCCAATTGCTGAGTCAGGTTGCGGGTAGGGCAGGACGTACTAAAGATCGCGGTAAGGTTTTGATTCAGGCCTACAATCCAGAGCATATGATCCTCCAGCAAGTGACCACGCATGATTTTGATGGGATGTTTAAGGATGAAATGGAACAACGCAGATATTATGGCTATCCGCCGTTTAATCGCTTGATCCGTTTTACTTTTAAACATCGAAATTTTGAAACGATGCAGAATGGTGCTCGTTGGTTTGCCAAAGCTTTGGAAGCACAATTCAATGACGGTGTACTAGGACCGGAGATCCCTCCTGTAGGTAGAATTCGGAATGAATACCTCAGTCACGTATTGCTAAAAGTGCCCATTCACGCTGGAATAAAGGCATACAAAGGAAAGGTCGGGCAGCTCGTGCGCAACTTTGAAGCGCAAAAACCTTTTGCGCGAATAAAACTAGTTGTAGATGTAGATCCGTATTAGGCCTTCATGGAAGCAGTAAGTGCTTCTACCAATTGGGTCTTTCTGTTTCGGCTTAGCGGCAGCTGATCGTTATCGATCTCAATAACTTTACTGTTGTAACGCTCCACCTTATCCAGGTTTACAATATAAGACTTGTGAATCCTCAAGAAGCGATCGGCTGGCAGGAGCGACTCAAAATTCTTCATAGTAGATAGTACTACCAAAGAATCGTGCTCGGTCACCAGTTTTACGTAATCTCCTAAAGCTTCGATATAACGAAGTTCATTCAAGAATACTTTACGCTTTTTCAAGTTACTTTTTACGAAGATGAAGTCTTCATCGTCAAAACCGTCTTCATTGTGCAGTCTATGATTGGTAATCGCCTTATGCACCGCATTTAGGAAGCGTTCCTTTGAAATAGGTTTGCGCAGATAATCTACAGCATCATAGTCAAAGGCTTTAAAAGCGTATTTGGTTTTCCCAGTAACGAAAATAATCTGTGGTTTAACGCTCAGGTCATCGAGTAGGTCGAATCCCGATAAGATCGGCATCTCGATATCAAGGAATATCAAGTCGATTTGTGTGTCCAAGAGCCCCATCTTTGCTTCAATAGCGTTGTTGTACTCGGCTACTAAATTGAGCGAGGGGTGGTTTTGGATTAGCTTGACGATAGAAAGACGTTGTAGGCTGGAATCGTCAACTATAGCACAGTTAAGTACGGTTTTTTCCAAGGCAATAATAGATTTAGTAACGTACAATTATACACAAATTATCGATGAACGACAACATTTCTTAACTAAACTTAACGATTAATGGTGAAAAAACTACGTTTAACTGTCAAAACTGTAAGGCTAATATGTAGGAAATTAAAGGGTAGTGGGGCTTTGAATATTCTATAATTAGTGCTATTTTTGCCCCCTCTTTAACAAGAGACTTAAATTTAATTCAAACATAAAGTATGAATCATTACGAAACTGTTTTCATCTTGAATCCCGTTTTATCTGAAGAGCAGATAAAGGAAACAGTAAAGAAATTCGAAGATTTTTTGGTTTCTGGCGGAGCTAAGATGATTTCAAAAGAGGACTGGGGGCTTAAGAAGCTTGCTTATCCTATTCAACACAAGAAAAGTGGTTTTTACCACTTGTTCGAGTACACCGTTCCTGGTGAAGTGATCAACCCATTAGAAGTAGAGTTTAGACGTGACGAGCGCATCATGCGTTATTTAACGGTACGTTTGGACAAGCATGCTATCGCATGGGCAGAGAAAAGAAGAAAACGTAACGCTAAAACCGCTTAATCATGTCTAGTATTGAACAACAAGCAAAAGGCAAAAAAGACGGTGAAATCCGTTATTTGACGCCGCTTAACATCGAGACTACGAAGGCAAAGAAATATTGCCGTTTCCAAAAGTCTGGTATTAAGTACATCGATTACAAAGATCCAGACTTCTTGATGAAGTTTGTGAATGAACAAGGTAAATTACTTCCTCGTCGTTTGACTGGTACTTCTTTGAAGTATCAACGTAAAGTGGCCGTAGCTGTTAAAAGAGCACGTCACATTGCACTTATGCCATACGTAGGGGATCTATTAAAATAATACAGTACGGTCATGGAACTTATATTAAAGAAAGATGTAGAAAATCTTGGGTTTACAGACGATATCGTTACTGTAAAGAACGGATACGGTAGAAACTACCTGATCCCTCAAGGATATGCGGTCCTAGCTACTTCATCTGCTAAGAAAGTATTGGCAGAGACTTTGAAGCAACGCGCTTTCAAAGAGCAGAAGTTGGTAGACGACGCGACTAAAGAGGCTGACAAATTGAACGGCCTTGAGTTAAAGATCACTGCTAAAGCTGGTGAAGGTGATAAACTTTTCGGTTCTGTAAACAACGCAGACGTAGCCGAGGCTTTGGAAAAAGCTGGAGTGAGCATCGAGAAGAAGTTCATCTCTGTAGCTGGTGGAAACATCAAACGTACCGGGCAATACGAAGCCAAAGTACGTTTCCACAGAGACGTGATTGCTAGCTTGACTTTTGACGTAGTAGCAGAGGCTAAGAGCTAATTAGCCCTCCAATAATAGTAAAAGGCCTTTTGTATCTGCAGAAGGCCTTTTTTTTTGAAAGGATGAAATATACAAGACTTACCAAAGAACAGTTTGAAGAGCTTCAAGAGGAGTTCACCCGCTTTTTAGCTACTCAAAGCATTACGGCAGACGAATGGCAGAAGCTCAAAGCAGATAAGCCTGAGGTTGCTGAAGCGGAATTGGATGTGTTTAGCGATCTGGTGTGGGAGGGAGCGCTGAGTGCAGCGAAGTATTTAGAGAACTCGAGCCCTGATCAAGTGTTTTGTATAGCTATTGAGGACGATCAAATGCGAATGATCCATGCGCGTATTCCTTCTGGTGCAGCAGACCTCACTACAGCGGAAGGGCGGCAATGGCTAATCGAGAATATTCAAGAGGATGCAGTTCAATTGCAAACGGGAAATAAAGCGCTAGGAGCTAACAGAAATCAACAGATTTTTGGTTTGATCCAACAAGGTGCAAACATTGCTGGCAAGGAACTTTTTGAAGCACTTGATGAAATTATTAATTAATTGTTTTTAAGGCAATTAATTAAATTTACTTAAAGCTATAATTTATTCATATCGAAGACTCTCGATAGGATCCAATCTAGCGGCTTTCATGGCGGGATAAGAACCTGCGACAACGGCCACTAAAAAGGTGATAATGGTCGCAGCGATCACGGCACCCCAAGGAATACTGAAGTTAAAATCGGCCAGTTTAGCAAAAGCCAAACCAGTTCCCAAACCTAGGAGAATTCCCAAGATACTTCCCAACTGACCAATAACTACGGTCTCCATTAAAAACTGTGTTCCTATAGTAGATCGTTTTGCTCCTAAGGCTTTACGTACCCCTATCTCTCGCGTACGCTCCGTAACAGAAACAAGCATGATATTCATCAAGGCGATCAAAGAACCAAAAATGGTAATGGCGCTGATGAACCAGGCGGCAAACTCTAGAACTCCAGTGATCTCTGCAATCCTGTTGATCAAATCCTCGCTACGCTCTAATCCAAAGTTATTTTCTTCAACAGGGGAGAGGCCTCTCACGTTTCTAAAGGTAACAATAGCGTCGCTTTGAGCGCCTTCCAAGTATTCTTTGTCATCTACCATAACACTGATGGTATAAGTGATGTTAGGAGCGGTGTAGATACTTCTGGCTTGCTGAATAGGGATCAGCACCTTAAGGTCTTGGTTGTTACCAAAAGTCGCTCCTTTAGACTCTAAGAGTCCAATGACTTTGAACTTTACTCCGCGAATGCTCAAGGTCTTACCTATAGGGTCAGTGCCCTCAAATAAGGTCTTTTTGAAATCCGCACCGAGCAAACAGACGTTGACATTATTCTGAATATCAAAAACATTGAAGTCACGTCCTTTTTCCACTTCCGTACCGGTGTTGTTTAGGTAATTCTCATTTACTCCGTAAACCTGTACCTCAGGATCTGTCTTGTTGCCCTCATAACGTACTTCCGCACGACTGGTTCCGCGGAAAGAAACAGAGGTACGGGTAAAAGGGTAGTTGTAGGCGTCCTGAAAATCTTTGATATTCCGATAGCTGATGATCGGGTTGATCTTTTGGCGCTCTCCACCGCGTCTTCCCTGAGAGGTGAAATCGTAACGCTGAATGTTGAAGGAGTTAGCACCCATAGAGGCAAAGTCACTAGAAATCGTGTTTTCTAAAGCTTTTACCGCCGCTAAAATACCTACTAGGGCCCATATACCTATTCCAATGATTACTACCGTTAAAATGGTTCTAAGGAGTTGACTGCGGATGGAATCCATCGCAATTCGAACATTCTCACGGAATAATGAAAACATGGTAAAGGCTTTTAATTGCGTTATATGACGAATTATAAAGGATAAAGTTACAAAATATCGAATCGGATTTAAGCGGCTTTAACAGGCTGGTAAGAAAATAAAAAGGCGAGAATCATGGGATTCTCGCCTTTTGGTTATGAATTAAAGTTTAAACTACTTCTCAATCAAGATTTTAACTGTATGAGTCCCTGTGTTGGTTGTAGTCTTAAGTATATAAGTTCCAGTGGCCATTTGCGCTGAAGAGAAAGCCTCCTGCGGATTGGTGCCGCTGTAGTTATAGCGTCCGATGAATTGTCCTAAGATAGAGTAGACCTCTACCGTAGATATGGTTTCATCAGCTTCTTTAGCAATTACGCTCACTTGAGCAGCTTGCTTTTGATGCATAGCGTATACTGCCGATTCCACAGACTTCATACTCGTGTCAATATCTCGGTTTCTCGGTGTTCTGCGCAAGATAATCTCAAAACGATCCGGATGCATTCCCGCGTCAATAGTTCCCGTGTACACCTCTTCTAGAAGATTGGTGTAGATATTGAACTCCTTGTCACGCAAATAAGGAATGATCTTTTCATTGAGGTTCACGGCTTGGTCAAGACCAATGGTGAATTCTCCGCTTTCTGCAATCTCAGCAATTAGTGGAAGTACCACACTGCTGTTTCCTTCTACCATTGGAATTCCTTGGATCACATAACGTTCACCAGCGATATCCCAGTTCAGATCTTCAATTAGATCGTCAAACAAGCGTCCGTCATAACCGCGATCGTAATCCAAAGTAGTGTTCGGGTCAATGGTCAACAGCAATTGTCTGTGCAACATTTTTGGTGAATCAAAGCCAATACGCAATTTAGGACGCATGTCTGGCGCGTCTAGATCGCTGTCGTCTGGTTCGCTGTAGGTCGTTGTCGCTGGAGTGGATGGCACTGCGTAGGAGTCATCGGTAAAGACAAAGACAGAACTCGATCCGGAGCGAACAAAGTTACGCTGACTGTTATTGAACTCAATGGTACCGTTAGTATCCGCAGCAACAAAGAATCCTTGGCTCGGCGCTACATAACGTCCTGGAGTTTTGGTAGGAACACCTGCAGCACTTACATCAGGGTGACTGGTAGCCATAACTCCTCCAGAGAGGTTGTACATAGCATACCCACCTTGGTACTCACCTAAAATATGTGATCCACCGCCCCAGTGCTCCCAGAAGTACAAGGTACCGTCTAGGTGTGGGTTGTCTGCAATAAAGTCATGTGAATCCAAAGCAGAGGCAAACGGATTACCTACCAGATAGTTGTTTCCACCAGTGATTGAGAGTTGTATCTCGTATCCTGTTTGATCGTTGTTAGGTTTACCTGTAAAGGTGTAGTTCTGTATATCTGTAACAGCTCCAGATCCTGGGCCTTTCATGGTAAATCCTTGTCCAGCATCTAGTGCACCCCATTGACCGAGGTATTGCCATGAGCTGTAGTCTCCAATAGGGTGGTTGTCGTATTTGAACAACCAGTAATCGGACAGGGAGATCGGAGTGGTTGGCGCACCGTTATAGCCACCCACCCAATTCACATACACAGGATTATTCACATCCGTACCGTCACGTAGGACACGATTAATATTGAATGTTTCATTCACGCTGGTTGAGGAGAATGTACTGGTAGGAGCACTCCAATAATTATAGGTGTACGTATCTGCTGTACCTCCTTGATCAATTTCAATATAACCAGCACTGGTTGCTTCCAAGTCACTTCCTTGTGTTTGAACCAATTGAGATTCTCCTTGAAGGTCGATAAATCCGGCAAGATCTAAATAGTGTGATACTTCAAACTTATTGTTGTTGTCAACAAGAATCTCCGCTCCAACGTTTACAAACACACCTAAAACTGTGGTATTATTTGAGGTTGTCAGGTCGTGATTAACTCTAGATATCGTCCAATCAATTGGCGTGGTATTGTCAACAATGGATAGAGACCCTGGCAAATAAAGTACGTTACTATTCGCCCAAGTGTTCGCGTCATCCCATGCACCATCTGCATCTGTTTCATAGGGTAGTGGTGCAGTTTGGAAGTCAACGGTATCCAAATTCTTGATGGCCGCTGTATTTCCATTTCCAGACTCATCCTTAATGTTGGTAAAGGTGTAGGTCGTCATCGGATAGTAGGCCATAAGTTGTCCCCATGGAATTGAGGATACCTCATTGAGTGAAATACTCTGAGGCAGAATACTACCAGTTACTGTATTGTCTGAGTGTTCTATGATCTCTTGATTCATAATGAATCGGATCTGATTTTCTCCTAATGTTGTATCCCAAACGCGCACTTCATCAATGCCTCCATCCCAGAAATTGGATGGGTTCTCGTAATCTGAGGCTGCGATCAAGAAGTGTTGCGAGTTGCTCACTGGAGCATCCATAGGACCAGTTACGTCTAAAACACCGTCAATATAGATGCGTGCATTAGTTCCGTCATAAGTGACCGCAATATGGTGCCACTGATCTGTTGGAATTTCTACAGAAGAGGTTAGGCTTTGTACGGCTCCACCACTGTTAGTCCAAATGGCTTGAGCATGTCCGCTTCCATCAATTTTAACCGCATACCCTTCAGTATATGGAGCTGTATTACGTTTAGAAATGATGTCTCTATCCGTACCAGCGTCCCGCTTAACCCAAGCAGAAAGCGTAAAGTCTGAATCTAGGTCTAGGAAATCATCAGAATCCATATAATCTACACTACCGTCAAAGTCAACGGAGCGCACGTAAATGTTCTCCGGGGCATATCCAAAGGTAATATACTTGGTGCCGTTGAAATCGTAGGTAGTTTCTAAGTTTCCTCCATTCAATCGCATAATGCGATATTCTGAGTTCGGATTAAAGGTCGGTGTGTCGGAGATGAACATTAAATACTCCCCTGGTGGATCCAAAGTAGCAGCTAATTGCGCTTCTGGTACAGATACCTCCACTTTCTGAACATCACCTCCAGTCTCAACAACCTTCCAAGTGCGTTCTACAGAAGTAAATTCTACTATAGTAGTCAATCCTGGTACACCATCACTCATATCAACAATGATAGGGGCAACAGCGTTTAGACTGGTGTTATCGTGTCCCCAAACCAAATACGATTCGTCATCAGTGAGATCATTTGTGTTTGCATTATTTGTTGACTCGATATTGGCCATACCCATAGTAACAAGGGTATTGGCATTAACAGACTTAGATTGCTTTTGCATCAGTCCGGCTGCGTCAGAACGACCTAATCCGGCAATGTCCCAGTTAAAGGCTCCTCCATCAGAGGATTGATCCCAGATCACGTTTCCGTTGGAGTCTACGTAGTCTTGAGAAACTCCATTGACTCCTAAGGTAATTCCGTATTTGATCGCCAAGTAAGACTGAATTCTGTTGCGATTGTCTGTCAAAGAACCGTCTGTGTTGGTGGCAGAGTAGGTGATTACTTCTGCTATTCTACCTCCAAAGCTACCGTTCCAGTATTGACTGCGTCCTAACCAGTATCTGGTGTTTGAAACTTCTGCGAAATCACCAGCGTCTGATTCAGATTCCGCGATCTCAATATTGTTGAAGTATACATTCTGTCCCGTAGGCGAACTTGTACTGTTGTGGCGTGCATTGATGATGGCAATCTGATTCAGATCGATAGCATTGTCAAGATCTCCTTTACCATAACCGTCACCAGCACCGGTGGTTGTTCCGATACAGTAAGCAAAGTACTCTCCAGTGAATCTTTGGGTATAGGCTCCGTATCCAAAACCAGTTACATCCTCAGAAAATGTTGTTCCTGTTGGGTCCGTAGAAGTGAAGGTGTCCAACGGGATCATTCCATTGGTAATGGTTTGGTCTGGAGTTACTACCATATAGATATCGTGGCTGTAAAAACCTCCAGTTCCAGCCATTTCATTTTTGCTATCTAAATAACCCATATCGCTTCCTGACAAATTGTTGTCATTACTAAAAGAAAGCACTGGATTAAAGTTGATGTTGTTGTTGTTGTTGTCGTAATAGGTCGGTGCTTGGTAAGATTCTAAGACGTTGGCATCATTTCCTTTTCCGTAGTCCTCCCATGTAGTTAGCGCAGTGTTGTCAGCAATAGAACCACTACCATCAACGCGGTCGGTTCTCAACCACAACTCTAGATTGTTGTTGATGCCACCAGGCCCTTCTGTAATTGAAGTATTGTATGCTGTCCCTGTTACGGTTACATAATCTATGTACACACGATCTCCATCCCAGGTAGAGTTACTTGAAAAACGAAACTGTCCCGTAGCAGAACTCGGGAAGGTATGGTCAGTCTTAAAAATAGTTACCGTTTTGGCATAGTCTACATAGGGAACACCGTTTTGAAAGTCGGCAGTCTTGCCAGTGACGCTTCCTGCAACGAAGCTTCCAACAATGGTCCAGGAGCTCGAGGTGTCCGGTCTATATTCTAAATCGAAGGTTTCACCAGTATCGTAACCATAGTTGGTGAAACGAAAAGAAACGTCAATTTTGTCGTAGGTATTCAACGCTAATTGGGGACTGCGCATTTCTCCAGAGGCATTTCTAATACGAATGGCGTAGTTGCCTTGGGCCGCGAAGGTGACGTTATTTTGTCTATCTGCGTTTGTAACTAAGGTCCATCCATCCAGTCCAGACTCAAAGGTCGCTTGGTGGATGACCGTCTGCGCCGTGACAAGCGGCGTAAAGATCATGCAAAAAATCAGCATCGCATACGCGATACCGCGGTTGGTAGAAGTAGTTTTTTCCATAAGCTAGTAGATTAAGCCACAGGTCGATTTGGGGTCTTCTGTAACAGATTCTGTAAACAAACTTAAAAAAAAATCCTTTCGCTTTAACATAATAATCGACAAAAAAGTGCATTTCGTCGAAAAAATATGTTGATTAACGGTGTTTTTGTGTGTTTAAACCGTAATTATTACAGAGGTTTCCTACATCATGTATTTATTCATAAAAAAAAGGGAGCCTCGTTACAGGGCTCCCTTTGCGTTAGGAAAAACTACTTGCTTTGTCTAAGCAAACTATTATTTGTCAATTAAAATCTTAGTCGTTTGAACGTCTTTGTCTGTTGTAATTCTAAGGATATAAGTTCCAGTGCTCATCAAGGTAGAAGGGAAGTTTACCTGAGTTGCATTACCGGTGAATTGGTAGGTTCCAATTTGCTGTCCTAGAATAGAGTATACAGTAACCTCTTTAATGGTCAAAGCTTCCTCCTTAGCAAACACGGTTACTTGCTGCGAAGTTTTTGCATGCATAGCAGCAACAGTGTTAACTTGTTTGTTAGAAATTTGATCCACTTGACGAGGTGTCTTGCGGAAAACCATTTGGAAACGATCTTCATATACGCCTGGCTCGATCAATGTCGTAAAGTAGTCGTATCTAAGATCTACGTAGGTATCTGTTTCTTTATCGTGTAGGTAAGGAACTAATTTCTCACCCAAGAACTCGGCACCGTCTAGACCAATAGTGATCTCACCATATTCTTCGATCTTCACATAAAGAGCTCTACGAACGCTTGATCTACCCTCAATTACTGGAATACCTTGAATCGCATAGCGCTCATCTTCGATCAACCAGTTCATGTCCTCAACTTGTTCGTCAAATACTCTACCGTCATAACCGTGGTCAACACCTAGTGTGGTATTGTTGTCAAAGGTCACCAATAGTTGTCTGTGCATTCCAATAGGAGAATCAAATCCTAAACGTAGTTTGGTTCGTGTGTCTGGAGCGTCAAACTGCGTGTCATCTGGTTCCTCAGTTGAAGGCTCATCTCCTGTAGTTGGAGTACCTCCTGCGTATGTATCATCAGTGAACATGAAAACTGAAGAGCCTCCAAGTTTTACGAAATTACGCTGACTGTTGTTAAAGTTTATCGTACCGTCACTATCCGCAGCTACAAAGAACCCTTGAGCTACAGGAACATAACGTCCTGGTGATTTTGTAGATGACCCTGCATCACTCACTAATGGGTGAGACGTCGCTGGCACACTACCAGATAGGTTATACATACCATATCCACCTTGGTATTCAGCTAGGAAGTGTGAACCACCTCCAAAGTGTTCCCAGAAGTATAAGGTACCATCCAAGTGGGGGTTGTCTGCAATAAAATCATTCGCATCTAATGCAGAAGGGAATGGGTTACCTACTAAATAGTTGTTGTCTGCTGAAATACTCAACTGAATTTCATGACTGGCCTGGTCGTTGTTTGGCTTACCTGTAAAGGTGTAGCTCTGAATATCTGTCACGCCACCTGTACCAGGGCCTTTCATAGTAAATCCTTGACCTACACTGAAATACTGATAAGGTCCTACAAACTCCCAAGAGTCATAGTCTCCAACTGGTCCGTTTTCAAAACGGAAGATCCAACGCGCAGAAAGACTTACTGGCGAACCAGCTGCACCGTCATAACCCCACACCCAGTTAATGTGTGATGAGCCATCACGCAGGCGGTTGTTGATCTTGTAATCCCAGTTTAGCGTAAATGCATTGTTTCTACCCACTGGAGAAGACCAGTAGTTATAAGTATAAAGATCAGCTGTTCCGCCTTGACTGCGCTCTAAATAACCAGAACTAGTCACTTCCAGATCAGATCCAGCAGTTTGCACGAGTTGAGAATCTCCTTGTAAGTTTAGGAAACCATCAAGCTCTAGATAGTGCGTTACCTCTAGTTTATTATCATTATCCATATCCAAAGATGCGCTACTGTCTACCATTGCGGCAAGAACTGTAGTGTTTGATGAACTGGTAATGTTGTGGTTGATGTCGACCACGTTCCACTCAATTAGAGATCCATCTACGATAGAGCTAGATTGAGGTAAATATTGTACACTGTTGTTAATCCAAGAAGATGCGTCCGTCCAATCTCCGTCAGCAGTAGTTTCATAAGGAAGGGGAGCTGTTTGGAAATCTACAGTATCTAAATTCTTGATAGCGGCTACATTGTTGTTTCCTGAACTGTCATTGATATTTGTAAAGGTGTATACGTTCATCGGATAGTATACTACCAAATCTGGCCAGTCAATTGAAGCTACCTCATTGAGAGTAATACTTTGCGGCAGAATCGTACCGTCAACAGAATTGTCAGTGTGCTCATAAAGCTCCTGATTCATCATATAACGAACCTGATCAATACTTAGCGCTTGTCTCCAAATACGAACTTCATCAATCGTTCCATCAAAGAAGTTTTGAGGAGATAAATAATCCGCAGCACCAATCAATAAGTGTTGTGAAGTGGATACTGGAGGGTCCATCGACCCACTTTCGTCCAATACACCATCGATATACAAATAGGCGTCTGATCCGTCAAAGATCAGGGCTATGTGGTGCCAAACATCCGTGTAATCTGTCATCACGGTATTTGAGATAAGTGTCTGTGTTGCACTTGAGCTGTTTTTCCAAGTCGCTTCTAGTTCGCCACTACCGTTAATTCTCAACGCATAACCTTGAGTAAATGGAGCAGCATCGCGCTTAGAGATGATGTCTACATTCGTGTTTCCGGCTGCAGTTTTGATCCAAGCAGACATGGTGAATGCAGAATTTAAATCTGCTACATCATCAGCATCTAAGTAATCCGCAGCGCCATCAAAATCAACTGAACGCTCATACACATACATTGGAGCATATCCAAAAGTGATGTATTTGGTTCCGTCAAAATCATAAGACGCTTCTAAGTTAGAACCATTGGGGGTCATGATTCTATACTCAGATGTTGGACTGAAAGAAGGTGTGTTTGAGATAAACATTAGGTAGCTACCCGGCGGGGTTAGGGTAGCTGATAATGAAATTTCAGGTACGGAAACAGTTACTTCTGGAACATTTCCACCAGATTCAACTACTTTCCAAGTACGTGAGATAGATGTAAACTCAACAGGTGTTGAAAGCCCAGAAATACTGGCACTCAAGTCTACATTTACGGCTGGAGCCGCTGTCAAACTTCCGTTGTCGTTACCCCAAACTAAATATGATTCATCAATAGGAATACTATTGCTATTGTCACTATTGGTAGTGGCAATCTCTGTAATTCCCATGGTGATCATGGTATTGCTGTTAATAGATTTGGATTGTTTTTGTTGCCATCCGGCAGCATCACTACGTCCAATTCCGGCGATGTCGTAATTAAAACCAGCAGAATCAGCTGACTGATCCCAGATCACATTACCTCCAGCATCTACGTAATCTTGAGAGATTCCGTTAGCGCCTAAGGTAATTCCATATTTGATCGCTAGATACGATTGAATTCTGTTTCTGGCGTCACTTGCTGATCCGTCGGCATTGGTAGAAGAGTAGGTGATGATCTCTGCTACACGTCCACCAAAACTTCCGTTCCAATACTGACTGCGTCCGATATAGTACTTTTGATTAGAGATCTCAGCAAAGTCAGCAGAATCAGACTCGCTGTCTCCAATGTCAATATTATTAAAGTATACCATTTGTCCGGTTGCTCCGGATGTTGCATTGTGGCGGGCGTTGATGATACCTACTTGATTCAAATCTACATTGTAGGTAAGGTCACCACGGCCATAGCCATCGCCCGGACCAGCGGTGGTACCAATGCAGTATGCAAAGTACTCATTGGTAAAACGGTTAGTATATGCCCCATAACCGAATCCAGTCACATCTTCCTGAGCCGTGGTACCTGTAGGATCCTTGCCAGTAAATGTATCAAGGGGAATCATGGTATTCGTAATAGGCTCGTCTGGTGTTACCACCATAAAGATGTCATGACTGTAAAAACCACCTGTTCCGGTCAATTCGTCACGTGCTGTTAAATAACCCATGTCTGAGCTGGAGGTAGCAGATGAATTGCTAAACTCAATCACAGGATTGAAATTAATATTGTCTGTTGCGTTGTTTTTGTACGTTGGTGCTTGGGTGCTTACCATAGTATTGGCGTCATGGCCCTTACCAGTATCTTGCCAAGTGTTTAAACCTGTGTTGTCTGTTGTTACACCAGATCCATCCACCTTATCTGCTTGCAACCACATCTCTAAACCGCTAGTTACACCACCTGGACCTGTAGAGATCGTGTTGTAAGTAGTACCTGTAATTGTTACAGCGTCAATGTGAATCAGGTCAGCCGAATCGTCCGCGTTTGTTCTAAATCGAAACTGAGCTGTCGCAGAAGCAGGGAAGGTATAATCCGAGCTGTTGATTGCGATGATTTTAGCATACTTCACAGAAGAGGAAGCATTGTACTGAAAATCAGCATTTTTGGAAACAACGTTTCCTGAAACGTAGTTGTTTATGACAACCCAAGATGCAGAAGGATTGTCTCGATACTCTAAAATTAGATTCTCACCAGTGTCTATTCCACGATTGGTAAAATGGAAACGGATATCAACCTTGTCGTATGCAGCAAGGGCCATTTGAGGCGACTGCAAATCTCCAGTGTTGTGTCCAATTTGAATACTGAAGGTACCCGTGTAAGAGTAACTCGATGAATTCCATCGCGCACCACTTACGAGTGTCCAACCATCTAATCCCGATTCAAAATCGGCAGAATGGATTACTGTTTGTGAAAATCCTTTAGCTAGTGAGAGCGTAAGCATTCCTACAAATAGGAACCCTAAAATTCTCTTTGAAGTATTTGTTTTCATTTTTGGGGGCATTTAAAATGAATTTCATTTGTGTGAGGTTAAGTTGTTTATTGTTCGCGGTACAAAACTAGGTAATAAATAGTGTTACGGTAAAACCGTTAATCAATTATATCTTACCGTTCATCGAAAATATAGTGTATTTTATGGTTTAAATGTATCATTACGAACAAATACTGTAGGAAAAACATCACAAAAAAAAGCCTCCCGAAATGTGGGAGGCTCTTTCAAGTTTAAATCAGTGATAATTAATTCTTGATCAATCTCTTAATAACATCTGTGTTGGCAGATTGAAGTCTCACCATATACACTCCAGATGGAAGTTGTCCTACAAATATATTCTGCTCAGACTGTCCGTTCATATCCGAATTGTAAACTACGCGACCTTGGATGTCATAAATCGTCACTTGTTCGATAGTTTGGTTGCTGGTGTTCTGAATAGTAAAGCTGTCAGATGCAGGGTTAGGGTAAAGCAATACGGTGTTTGCGTTTAGTCCTAAGTCTTCCACATCGAGTACACGATTCTTAAAGTAAACCTCGAATCGGTTAGGATAGTGTCCTTGGTCTGCAGTGAACACATAATCACGTTCGCTCAAGTTTGTAATCGTTCCCGTTTCTAAATCCTTAATATAGATGGTGGCTCCTTCAATGTCTTCACCTTCTAGTTTAGCGATACTAATAGTATAAGCTGTAGTTTCTTCTAATAGTGTTCTAAAGCCCATTGGGATTACCGCGTCATCTACAAAAGCAGAACGTCCTTGAATACCGAGTTCAAGATCCTCTACAGTAGAGAATAGTGATACATAGGTACCGATGCGCTTAGAATCATATCCAAGATCTAATCCATCAGTAGCTTCATTCAAGAAAGCAACTAGGGTAGTAGAGGTAGACTCTGTATAAGTCGCATTGTCCATCTGTAACCAAATTCTGTTTGGTCTTGTAGATGTGGCAGGAGCGCTCTTAAAGCCAGTGTTGTTTCCTGAAACACGCATGCTATTTGAGAATACCGCATTGGCATTGCTAGTAGGCTTCACACCAAATCCTTGTCCTGATGGTACAAATTGATCAGGAATGTTACCTGGGTCAGAAGCAGCCGCAATACCTCCAGAGGAGTTGTACTGAGAAATATCTTCCATGCTGTATGCCAAGTATCCTGGCCCAGCAGCAGGGGCTGTGTTCTGATTCCAGAAATACAATTCTGGGATGTGTGTGTTCTGCGCTAGGAATAGGTCAGCATCTATTGCAGAAGCATAAGGGTTACCGATAAGGTTAGCACTTTCTTCTGGAGATCCGTTGTAAATGATAGACTTAGTAATCTGTCCATTATTTAGCGTTCCTTGCGTATAGTTTGCTGTATATGTTGCATCAGGACCTGGTCCAAATGGTACTACTAAATATCCACGAGCAACATCAAGTGATTCAGATCCCGTTAGTGGAATACGATCATTTCCAGTTTGGTCCACAAAATTGATCGCGTCTCCAACGATAGCAGTAACTGCATCATTAGTGTCAAAGTTTGCTGTATTGTGTCCAAAAGCTCTAAAAGCTCCTGAGAAGGCAACATCTCTTGTAGAAGCAGACATTGGGCTCGACATTACACTGAATTCTCTGAATCCAAGCGTAGGAGTGGTTTTAGATACTGTGATACTACCGTTGTTAGTAGCGGTTGAACTGTCATCAGTTTGAACAACAGATCCTTCATGAGCAACCACAAGGTTACCACCGGTGTTTACCGTGATGTCTCCCGTTGAAGTGGCATAAGTTCCAGCTGCTACAGTTAATGTTGCACCGTTGTTTACCGTAATGGCACAAGCATCGATACTCGGCTGTGTATTCATGTTGTAATCACCTGCAATCACAGCTTGTACGTTAGCTGTTGGAGTTCCATTGTCCCAAGAACTTCCGTCCCAAGTGGTGGTTACAGTACATACCTCTGTAGCAGTAATTACAAAGTTATCGATGGCCATATCAGAATTAAAGCTTGATCCTGTCAGTCCGTTAAAACGAACACGGATTATCTTTCCGTCATAATTTCCAGCACTCAAGTCTACAACCTCAGTCGTCCATGCGTCTGCGTTAGAAGTTTGCTGTTGTCCACTTACACTAAAGGCTTGTGTCCAAGTTATTCCTCCATCTTCACTTACCTCAAGGGCTAAGGTTCCCATGTCGGCACCATACATGTGGTAATCAAAAGATAGGGAAGCATTGTAGTGGTTTGTCAAATCGATACAAGAGCTCGCAATAATGGCGCGGGCATTGAATCCAATAGCGCCAGTAGTCACACCGATATCAGAAGACTCAATATATAGATATTGACCCGCAGGACCATTACCTTGGCTCGGTCCTGTACTACCTGATGGAGTTCCACCAGTGTTCAACAACCAATCTCCGTCATCTCCAGCTTGTTCACTGAACAATCCACGTCCTGATTCCCAGTTTTCGGTATAAGGGAAGGTGTTTACAACGTCAAAATCACATTGTACTTCAGTACTTGTACGGATCACTTTAAAATCGTCAATAAAGAATCCATCATAGTCGTAGCTATAGTTCTCACCAACATTGTTGGTGTCATTTGAATAGCGGAATCTGATCTGGACTGTACTTGATCCAAACAAGCTTGTGTTTTCACTCAAACTCACCACGATCTCTTCCATTACCCACTGATCAAAAGTGTCACCGTCATATACAATTCCAGAGCTACCGCTTTGGTGACCCTCATTGGTCGCAGACTTTGCATTGTGATCATTTGTAGAGGAAGTCGCTTCAGGTTTGGTATAACGTCCTGTTAGCGGAATCCATGTAGTTCCGTCTGTAGAACCAAGAACTTCAACATAGTCAAAGTTACGCTCAATATCATACTTTGTGTAGAACTGAATCACACTCTCTCCAGAAGTAGAAAGGTCAATTACACCAGAAGTAAGGGTTCCGTTAGAACTGTTTGTATAAGGAATAGTACTAGAACTTCTCAAAGAACGTGTTCCAGTAAACCCATCCAATGATGAATTGTTCCAAGCTCCAGTAGCTGTCCAGTTGGTTAGACTGTCTGTATCTGGGTTGTCAGAGAACAATACGGTTGGGTTGTAAACTTTTTCAATTTCTGCCTCGTAGATCACGTTTCCGTCATCGTTGCGCAAAGAAATGGTATAGGTAAAAGTGTCGTCAGCCTGAATGTTAGTGTCTAAGCTAACAGGGGTGGTTAGGTTTGTCCAAGCACTAGCTCCGCTAATTCCGAGTCCGTTTGCACTTAAAGTGACAGCAGATCCAGTCATATTGTTCCCTGGAGTCACTACTAAGTCAAAATCACTAGCAGTTTGTCCAACACGCTCAATACCAAAAGTAAGAGTAGGGTTAAGGCTAGTTACGTCAGACTGAGTCATGTCGTGGAACTTGGCGTATTTACCTCCGTAGTAAATAGAAGACATATATAGACGTACTGCACGTTGTGCAATAGGTGTAATATCAGTAGATGAAGGCCAGAATCCGGTACCACCGTGTTCCGGAGTAGTACCTAAAATGTTCTGTCCAGATCCAGTAGATCCGTTACCATCTGTAGCACCTCCAACCATCCAGTCGTCAGCAATACCGTTTGCAGGGGTGAAAATTGTAGCACCAGATACGTAACGGTTGTAACGCGTCATCTCTGCGTGCCATGCGTGCATTTCATTTTCACGTCCAGTCACGTTGCCAGGGTTACCTCCATAAGGGTGAGGAATACTGTTGGCGAACGAGTGGTTCATCAAAACTGTTTGAAAGTCTCTGTCAGGATCTGAACCTGCATCCGGACCATCATACAGCATAAAGTCTCTTAAAATTCGTGATTCTGGCTCAGAGAAGGCAGAAGTACCGCGGTAAGAATCAGAGCTTGGCGTTCCTGAAGAACCAGAACCCGCGGTTCCCCAGAAATAGTCAAAGTTTCTATTTAAGTCCACACCACGAGAGGTGTTTGATGAACTTACCGTACTTGAACCAGAACTTGGATTCAAGTTTTTTCGCTGTAGGCCTCCTCCACCAGGAGTAATGGTCTCATTCCAACGCAAACCATCAGGGTTTACAACAGGAATAAAATAAATTTCATTATTGTCCAAAAGCTCAGTAACACGGTTATCAACTCCGTAGTTTTCAAGCAAGTACCACATGAAGTAGATGTTACTCATTAATGAACTTACCTCTCTAGAGTGGATCATGGAAGTAAATAGCATTGCAGGCTTAGAACCTTCTGCAGAAGCCTGATCGCTGGTCATTCTCACGTAGTAAATGGTTTGACCGTCCCAATCGTTCGCTGTTCCTGGAGAGTCATTACCCCAAGTAACTTCGCCACTAGGGGAAGCGTCTTGCTTCGCAGACACCAAACCTGGGAATAGGGTATTCATGTCATCTAACTCATCCATTACTTCGTCAACTGTTAAACATCCACCAAAACTTGCTTCCAAGGTTGAAATTAGCTGGAATAGCCCAATCAATTTCAGAAGAACCAGTATACTGCAAGAAACTATCTTGAGTAGTGCTGCTCACAGAACCTTTGGCAGCTAAACGTTCCGCCTGAACGGCTTTCATTTGTGCCAATTGCGCTTTTGCTAGAGGAAGATCCTTAGCAGCGACTTCTTCATAGTGCGCGTAGAGATCATCAATCAATACCATATAAGGTATGTTCAAACGATCCAATGTTTTTAGCTCCGTTGGTAGTAATTCCAACTTCAGTACATCGTGTCCTGAAGATGCATCGTGGTCGTGTGTAACACCACATCTTAAATCGACACCATTGTCGACTAGCATTTTAGACACTTCTGCCGTTACGTTACTAAGTACAACGCGTTTTGCAGTTTCCTGTGCGAACAGTCCTGTAGACACAAGCAATGCCATTACAAAAGTAATAGCCTTTAGAGGTAGTTTCGGGTTCATAACTGTTGATTTAGTGGGGCCAATAGCTATTGGCGTGTTCATTTCGCGGATCGAACACAAAGAGGAAATCGAAGTAATTCTTTGTCCTGAGAAACAAGCGGTTAAGTAGGCTCGAATTCGGAATGAAGAATACGGGGGTTTCATATTCGATTCGTGGTTAAGGTTAAGTTTAAACGTTTTAGGCTGTAATTCAGCCGTGGACAAAAATGTGTATTAAAATCCATTTGACCAAGAAAAAACACGATTTTTTTGCACTTCAACCGTAAAAAGTGCATTTCATCGATGTTTTTTAAGGTGTTGAATTAACAATTGTTAGTTAATTCTTGTAGGAAACAGGAAGAAGTATATCGGTTATACTTTAATTTATGTGTTTCGGTGGTTTGGGCGCCTTGATAAGTACTGTATTGTTGTGAATTGCAGGAAGTGAATTTGAGGTGGTAGTGGTTTGGGCGCCTCGTGAAGTAGAATAAATTCACTTCACGACCGCGCTCTCCGCTGTATCTTTCCGCTAACGCGAAAAGGATGCCGCTGCGATCGCTGGCGCGGGGGAATTGTTGTAGACTTACCTCACTGGTGTTCGGTGAGTCTTAAACCCACCAATTCTTTGAATTGTTGAAGACTTAGCTCGCTATCGCTCGCTGAGTCTTAATATGGAAGCTGTAACAAGCATACAAACCCAAAAAGCCCGTTGGGTTGTTTTGTCTTAATCTTATAAAGAGACTTAGCTCCTTTTAGTCGCTGAGTCTTAATTGGGAAGCCTTAACAAGCATACAAACCCAAAAAGCCCGTTGGGCTTTTACTGTGTTTTTTCATGTCCATTCGCTTTGAAAGCAAGCTTTCAGCTTAGGACATAAAAAAAACCCAGATACCTTGCGGTATTTGGGTTTGCTTTTGTAGCGAGAGGGAGACTTGAACTCCCGACCTCCGGGTTATGAATCCGACGCTCTAACCAGCTGAGCTACCTCGCCGTTTTTAACAGCGAGCAAAGATAACAACAAATCTTCTCAAGCCAAATAAAGCGGTCAATTTTTGTTTTATTTTTTTAATTCAAGTTTTATTCTTTTCTACTTTCAAATTAATATATATATTGGAGCGTTCCAATCTTAAAAACGTAATGAGCGACAAAGTCAAATACGAAATGGAGTTTCCTATTCATGTGTCTCCATCCCTCTTGTTTCAATATATTTCTACACCTTCCGGACTCTCAGAGTGGTACGCAGATAATGTGAATTCCAGAGGAGAGCTTTTTACCTTTATTTGGGACGGTAGTGAAGAACAAGCTAAGCTCATTAGTAAAAAGAGTGGAGAGCGTGTCAAATTCCGTTGGATGGAGGATGAAGACACCGACTACTATTTTGAACTGCGTATTCAGGTTGATGAGATTACCAAAGACGTTTCTCTAATGATCACTGATTTTTCGGAAGACGATGAAATGGAAGAGGGTAAAATGCTTTGGGACAATATGATCTCAGAACTCAAACATATTTTGGGATCGGTTTAAATCTGGTCCTTATAAATGGTATCTTTACTCCTGTAAGAACGGGAGTTTTTTTATGCAGATCATTAACGGAACCCTCAGCTCAGAAACAAGCATTCACGCCAATGACAATCGCGGTTTAAACTACGGTGACGCCGTCTTTGAAACCCTACGTGTTCAACAGGGGAAGATCCTTTTTTGGGAAGACCACTATTTTAGACTCATGTCTGCCATGCGTATCATGCGCATGGAGATCCCCATGGAATTCACTCCGGAGGCTTTAAGTGAGCAAATTCAAGAGTTGGTTGAAGCGCATGAACTATCTTCTAAAACTGCTGTGGTAAAATTACTGGTCTACCGCAAAACCGGTGGATTGTATCTTCCAAAGCAATTAGAAGTAGATTATACCATTAGTTTGCGCGCGATAGATTCTCCTTTTTACACCTTAGAAGAATCTGCCTATGAGGTAGAGTTATATAAGGATCACTATTTGAGCCCTTCTTTACTTTCCACCCTAAAAACTAATAATAAGGCCTTGCAGGTATTGGGCAGCATTTATGCGGACGAGAACGATTACCAAAACTGTTTGGTGGTCAATACTGATAAGCAGATCGTTGAGGCTTTGAATGGGAACTTATTCTTGGTGAAAGGAGATCGTATCAAAACACCTCCCATTAGCAGCGGTTGTTTGAACGGAATCATGCGTAAGCAGATTTTAAAGTTATTACTCGAATTGCCTGACTATTTGATCGAGGAGGGGCCGGTATCTCCCTTTGAGCTCCAAAAGGCAGACGAGATGTTCATCACAAACGTAGTGCAGGGAATCCGTCCGGTGACTAAATACCGCAAAAAACAGTACACCAATACGGTGGCCAAAGACCTTATCGGAAAATTAAACGCACGTGTGCGCTTGTCTTAATTGTAGTGTGGGTTTTCTGGAGCGTTTGACCACAAGGCGTAGTCATCTCCAAACTCGATCATCTTTTCCTTCCAGAAATTCTGATAGCTCATCCCTATGACTTCGTTTTCATAAGGGTTTTTCATGACAATCCAGCTGTTGATCTGCAATTCTTCATCCAACTGCTCGCTGGCCCAGCCAGAATAACCTAAAAAGAATCGAATGTCTTCCTGAGAGATCTTACCCTCTTCCAGGAGCTTCATCACGGCTTCAAAATCGCCACCCCAATAGATTCCACTCGCAATCTCTACGCTGTCAGGAATCATTTCAGGTATTTTATGGATAAAATAAAGGTTGTCTTGCTCAACAGGCCCGCCTTTATAGACGGTAATGTCAGAATCGATCTCAGGGATGAGATCATTCAAAGTAAACTCCAGAGGTTTATTGAGGATAAAACCAACGGCGCCGGCATCATTCACCTCCGCTAGTAAAACCACCGAACGGTTAAAAGAAACATCGGTTAAAATAGAAGGCTCTGCGATAAGCAGTACGCCTTTGGTTGGTTTTAATGTTGGCATAAGTAAATCTAGAAATAAATCCCTAGAAAAGCAAAACCCCGCGATTTGCGGGGTTTTACCTTTATTTTATTGCGTTTGTGACTAGTTCACAGAGTTAGATAATTCTGAACCTGCTTTGAATTTTACCACGTTTTTAGCAGCAATTTTGATTGTTTTCCCAGTTTGTGGGTTACGTCCTTCACGTGCAGAACGCTTAGAAACAGACCAAGATCCAAATCCAACTAGAGATACTCTGTTTCCTTTCTTAAGAGCTCCTTCTACATTTCCACAAAAAGACTCTAGTGCTTTTTTAGCTGCTGCTTTAGTGATTCCAGCATCGGCCGCCATTGCGTCGATTAAATCTGATTTATTCATAATTTGAACTTTAAATTAAATTAGTGGTTAAACGTTATTATTTTATTGCCTTACAAATTTAATCGGATTATCGGTCCATGCAAGGAATGGCGCGGGAAATGAGCGTTTTTGTTAATAACTCGAACCCATTGTTAATAACGGCTACACTTAATCGATAAAATTCATACAGCCCACACCCTGTGGGGGTTTATTGGACATTGGAATCTGATGGGATGCTGAATCCATTCAAAAGGTCAGAAGCGGTCATTTTTCGTTTTCCAGACAATTTGAGTTCCAATAGATTGATCCAACCATTTTCAATGGCGACTCGGATACTCTTTTTGTCACAAAGAAGGCTTCCGATTTTTAGATCGTGCTTTGCAGCTTCAAAAGCCACCTTGTAGATTTTAGCAGAGACAACTTCCTCTTGGATGACAAATTCAGTCCAAGCTGCAGGAAACGGATTTAGGCCCCTTACCTTATTATATATATACTCACCTGAAAGACTCCAATCAATACGAGTATTCTCCGCATGCAGCTTTGGCGCAGGTTTAAAGGACCTATCTTTAGGCTGCGGTTGTGCTTTAACCTCGCCCGATTCAATAGCCGAAACGGTCTCCACTACTAAAGAAGCTCCTAATTGCATCATTCTATCGTGTACTTCTCCCGTAGTTTCATCGGCACCAATAGCCATAGACTTACTGGCAATAATGGCTCCAGTATCTATTTTTTCATCAATGAAGAATGTAGTAACGCCAGTTTCTGTTTCTCCATTAATTACGGCCCAGTGGATAGGGGCAGCTCCGCGATATTCTGGTAAAAGCGACCCGTGGAGGTTGAAAGTGCCAAAACGGGGCATACTCCAAACCACTTCTGGCAGCATTCTAAAAGCGACAACCACAAACAGATCGGCTTCAAGTTCCTTTAATACCTCAAGAAATTCTGGGCTTTTCAACTTTAGCGGTTGTAAAACGGGTATCTGGTGTTTTAGGCCGGCTTCTTTTACTGCAGATGCTTTGAGCTTTCTTCCACGTCCAGCAGGTCTGTCCGGCGCAGTAACTACACCAACAACCTCATGATCCGCTTCGATCAAAGCCTCCAATGAAGCTACCGCAAATTCTGGAGTACCCATAAATACTATTCTCATCGCTTAAATCTTGGTAAATGTTTGATCCATATTCATTTTAACGCGTCCATCATCTAAGAGCGTTTGCAATAGCTGCCCGATGTATGCTGGCGCAAAATTAAGCCTTTCTGCAAGTTCATCACGGCTCAGGCCACCATTTTCTAGTAGGGCCAAGATCTCTTGCTCTGTGGGTGGTTTTTGGGAGGATCGAGTTCTGGAATCACAGAGATCACAATTTAGACAAGGTTCTGATTCCTTTTGATCAAAATAAGAGGCGATCAATTGCTGTCTGCACCCAGAATCTTTATTAATGTAGTCTTTTAGAGCATTGAATTGCTCCACTTTTTGGCTGTGGTACTGTTCGATATGTTTTCCGAAAGGGTAGAGGGTTCGAGCATCTTCTCGCGGTGTTAAGAAGGTGATATTGGCGTCAGATTCTCTCAACTGAAGTGTAGCCACTCCTTGATTGGCCATAAATTCCAATTGCTCGATCAAAAATCTTTCAGAACGATTGACCTGTCTGGCCAAGGGTTTGAGGGCAATTCGCGCTGGAGCTTCCGCGATGCCTGGATAGCTCCGCAGTAAGAGTTGACCCAATACTCCAGATTGTGGATTTTTATCAAAGAAATCCAAGAGGGAGGCATTGGGTGCGGTGAATTGGAATTGGGTCTGTTTACTAAAAACGGGACTCAATCGGAGAATGCCTAAGCGATCCATCATTTGAAAACTCGCATAGGCCTTTCCATAGGGCAACTCATAGTCCGCGCAAAAGTTGGCGAAATCTATGGGGTAGGCTTCAAAAGCCCCTTCTCCATAGGCGATTCGCAAATGCTGTTGTAAACTTTTATATACGCGTGTAGTGAATTGTAAGTCGGGCAATTGGTTCACGTACATTTGTTCGGCCTGTCTGAGGTCATCAGCACCAATAAGTAGGGTAGCAATCGCAGCTTGTTTATCGCGTCCGGCTCGGCCTGCTTCTTGATAGTAGCTCTCTAGGCTATCAGGCAGCTGAAAGTGAATGACAAAACGCACATCGGCTTTGTCTATGCCCATTCCAAAAGCATTGGTAGCAACCATGACCAAGTCATCACTCTGTAACCAATAGGTCAGGCGCTTTTTACGCAACTCTGTATCAAGACCGCCGTGATAGGCCATGGCGGGTATTCCAGAGGCTTCTAAATGTTGTGCGAGCTGCTCCACACCCTTGCGGCTGCGCAAGTATACAATTCCAGAACCGTCTTGGCGCTGTAGCAATTGTACCAAAGCCTTTTGCTTGTCAGAGACCTTTTTGACCGCATACCTCAAATTAGGACGGGCTAAACTGCTTAAATGTACAAGAGGATCCCGCAGATTTAGCAATTGTTGGATGTCCTCAACTACGCGAGCGTTGGCGGTAGCTGTTAATGCAATAACGGAAGCTTCTGGCAACAGGGTTCGCAAGACATTTAATTTGGCGTAGGAGGGTCTGAAATCATGTCCCCATTGCGAGATGCAGTGTGCCTCATCAATGGCAATTAGCCTGAGTTGCATTTGTTTTATTCTGCTTTGCACCAAGTCTTGCTGTAAACGCTCTGGGGAGAGGTAAAGGAATTTATAATCCCCGTAAATACAGTTGTCCAGTATCCGATCCACCGCTTCGAATGAGAGCCCTCCGCTAAGTGCAACTGCTTTGATTCCGCGAGCTTTGAGTTGTTCTACTTGGTCTTGCATTAGCGCCACCAAAGGACTAATGATCAGAGTGATGCCTTGATGCATCAATCCAGGAATTTGATAACAAAGACTTTTCCCGCCACCGGTAGGCATCACTGATAAAACATCTCGGCCTGAAACACTGGCTTCAATGATCTTTTGCTGACCAGTTCTAAAACTGGCATAACCCCAATATTGTTCTAGCAGTTCTTGGGGATTCATTCGCGGTTTAATTCATTGATAATGAAGCCCACGCGCTCATCTACGCTCAAGCGTGGGACTTCAAGGAGGTCATAGCCAAAATATCGGTAGCGTAGATCGAGGCTCTCATGCAGATCTACCGCCTGCTCAAAAGTCTCAAAACGCCCGCCATCAGCATGAAAAATAGCTTCCCAAGGTGGCATTATAAATACTTGATCATACTTGTGATCCGTACAATAGGCTTCAAATTCAGCGCCGTATTCTTGATTGAAATAATCCATATAAGCCAGCACATCGGGAAGTCCACGATCATAAAATACAGGATACTTCTCCAGGGCAGCGCCAGCAAAGAACTGTTGCTGTCTTCCCAGGAGTAAGCGTCTGTTGAAACCGTCGGAATCCTTAGCAAAAACAATAGGGTTGGTTGCGATTTGTGGACTGTCTTGAGTTGCAGTTTCCTCTGCCGTGAACTCGCGTATTACCTCAGGAAACACCTGATAACCTTTCTGCATTAAAGCATCGATTACGGCCGTCTTTCCTGTGCCGGGTGCTCCGGTAATTACAATACGATGTTCTTTGTTTTCCATTTCGATAAAGATAAGGGGTTTTATTGCCCTTAGCCAAAGGCAAAAAGCGGGCCGATTTACAAGCAAAGTTGGCAATAATTTTTTCGTTGTGAAAGACGTATCTTTGTCCCACTTGAAATAGTGCATTAAATTCATGAATAATTCCCAAAAAACCGAAGAGTTTTACCAGCGATTAAAAGCGCAATTGGAAGAAAATTTCAGTTGGCCCTCTACCTATTTATACAAATTCATAGTCCCGTCGGATCCTGAAAAAATCACGGCTATCAAAGACATTTTTGCCAATTCTGGAGCTGATCTGCAAACCAAGGAATCCTCCAAAGGAACCTTTACAAGTGTATCGGTAAAAGTGCGAATGAAATCGCCGGATGCAGTTATTGAAAAATATTTAGAAGTTTCTAAGGTAGAAGGGGTGATTTCCCTATAATTTACTATTTTGCAAACTCTAGGACTTACCCTTACTTACTAAGCATTTTATTTTGATAGATCAGTTAGAATACAATACCGAGCGACCGCATTTGATCATTCCGGAATACGGCCGTCATATCCAGAAAATGGTAGATCATTGTCTGGCCATAGAAGACCGTGAAGCCCGTAATAAATGTGCTAAAAGCATCATCGCTGTGATGGGGAATTTAAACCCGCACTTACGCGATGTACCTGATTTTCAGCACAAATTGTGGGATCAGCTCTTTATCATCTCAGATTTTAAATTGGATGTGGATTCGCCTTATCCAAAACCTTCTATTGAGGAGCTTCGCGAAAGACCAGAACATTTAGGTTACCCGCAAAACCATCCAAAATACCGTTTCTACGGTAACAATATCAAGCGTATGATCGATGTTGCTATTGGGTGGGATGAAGGCGATATGAAGAATGCCTTGGTGATCAATATCGCCAATCACATGAAAAAGTCCTTTTTGAATTGGAACAAAGACACAGTAGAAGACGCTGTGATCTTTGAACATCTTTTTGAACTTTCAGAAGGGAAACTCAATTTGAAAGACTCTTCAGAAGACTTAAGCGATTCTAGCGATCTGCTCAAGACCAAAAAACGATTCCAACAAAAGAAGACCTCAGGCAAAAAAGGAGGCAGAAACAGAAAACGTCACTAACACCTACATTTTTTAATGGGTACATTTCAGATCGAAGGAGGCCATCGTCTCCAAGGTGAGATTCAACCACAAGGAGCAAAAAACGAAGCATTACAAATTCTTTGCGCAGTCTTACTGACTCCAGACGAAGTTATCATTGAGAACATTCCGAACATTCGGGACGTTAATAAACTTATTACCATTCTCGGTAATCTCGGTGTAAAAATTCAAAAGCTCGGAGAAGGTCGCTACGCTTTTAAGGCAGACGATGTAAATCTCAAGTATCTGGAATCAGAACTCTTTAAAGAGGAGGGAAGCTCCCTGCGTGGTTCCATTATGATCGTTGGGCCGTTATTAGCGCGTTTTGGGAAAGGATACATCCCAAGGCCTGGAGGCGATAAGATTGGTCGACGCAGACTCGATACCCACTTTGAAGGCTTTATTCGACTAGGCGCTAACTTCCGCTACAACAAAGAAGAACGTTTTTACGGTGTAGAAGCTCCTGACGGATTGGAAGGAACCTATATGCTTTTAGATCAAGCCTCGGTGACTGGGACTGCCAATATTGTAATGGCAGCGGTTTTGGCTAAAGGAACTACCACGATTTACAACGCGGCTTGTGAGCCTTATTTGCAACAGCTTTGTAAGATGCTTAATGCGATGGGGGCGAAGATCAGCGGTGTCGGTTCAAACTTATTGGTCATTGAAGGTGTAGAATCTTTAGGTGGATGTACACACCGCATTTTGCCAGATATGATCGAGATCGGATCTTGGATCGGTTTGGCTGCTATGACGCGTTCAGAGATCACCATTAAGAATGTGAGTTGGGAAAACTTAGGATTGATCCCGGATACCTTCCGCAAACTGGGGATCAAACTCGAAAAGAAAGGGGATGACATCTTTATCCCTGCACAAGAATCTTATGAGATCCAAGGCTATATCGACGGATCTATTTTAACAGTTGCTGATGCGCCATGGCCAGGATTTACTCCGGATTTATTAAGTATAGTATTAGTCGTGTGTACGCAGGCTAAAGGATCTGTACTCATCCATCAAAAGATGTTTGAATCTCGCCTGTTCTTTGTGGATAAGCTTATAGACATGGGAGCCAAGATCATTCTCTGTGATCCGCACAGAGCCACGGTTATTGGGCATGATTTCCAATCCAGTTTAAAAGCGACCACTATGGTCTCTCCAGATATACGCGCAGGAATTTCTCTGTTGATTGCTGCACTTTCTGCCAAAGGCACCAGTACCATCAACAATATTGAACAGATTGATCGTGGTTATGAAAGAATCGACGAGCGATTAAGAGCTATTGGCGCAAAGATTACGCGCCTGAACTCTTAGCCTGACTGCTAGATTGCTGTTTACGGCTTTTGTTGATCTCGTCTTGTAGTTTTCTGCGGATCTGTTGCTCGCGTTCTAAACTGCGTTGGCGGTGACTTTCATATTCGTCTTCAACTTCTTGAAGTTTGACCTTAGAAGCTTTGGTTACCGCATTGCTGTTTCTAAATCGGAATATAAATACCAACAACAAAAAGAGCAGGCCTCCAATGATACTCCACATAATGGTGTTGTAGGTACCCTTGCTGGTTTGGCTGCCTAAGAAGCTCATATTATCCACAGCTTGTTGGGTATTACCAAGTTCGGTCTGAAGGTTACTCAGTTCTTGTTGCAATTGAGCAACCTGAGTTTCAAGTTCTCCAACTGTGGTTTTTAATGCAGTGACTTCTGCCTTGTAAGAGGCTACCGTATCACTTACCGCCTTTTTAAGATTGTCGAGTTTGTAGCGCTTTACAACTTTGTAATCTTCGTAGCGGTTGGACTTGTCAATCACATCGACAAAGTGCTCGTCGAGTGTTTTTACAGACTGTTGCGCAAAAGCGGGGGTGCTGGCCAACAGTGCAATAAAAGCGAATATTTTCAATACAGGATTCATGTGTGCTAGTTTTCTAACGCGGTAAATGTACATCTTGAATGTAAAAAAGACACATTAGAAGGCTTAAATTTTCATTATTATCGACGAATAGGCGGTTTAGCCTTATGCCGATTGAGGTTGAGTTTCCTTAACGCTGCAGCTCAGCGCACCAGACGGGCAACGTCTAACTTGCTTGATGATTTTCTGCATGGGCGCGCCCTCAAGATCAATCCACGGAATTACTGACGTTCTAAAGACCGAGGAAAGCTCTCTGGCGCATCGCTCTGCGTTAATACATTTCTTGGGCTCAAAAGTGACCGTTAAGTCACTACTGGAGTACTTGTGCAATGGGGCATTCATAGGTTAAGATTTGCAGGGGTTAGTAATTATGGGGTGAATTACATCGATAAATATATCAAAATAATCGATTAAATACCAATGGTATAGAAAAATCCTACAAATAGGTAATGGCATTCAACCATATAAGGTTCAGCGATTTAAGGAAATCTTAACTAACTAAGCCTGTGGATTGAATTAACTTCGCATCTACACTAAATTCATTAACATGAGAAACTATTTCTTTCTTTTGGTATTTGCGCTTTCGGCTACCGCATGGGGCCAAGTAAATACCCCCGCACCGAGTCCATTTCAAAAAGTGGAGCAAAAAGTCGGATTAACTGATATTACTTTAGAGTACTCCCGTCCAAGCATGAAGGGACGTAAAGTATTTGGTGACCTTGTTCCTTACGGTCCAGTTTGGAGAACCGGGGCTAACGCCAACACCAAAATTACGTTCAGCTCTGCTGTTACTATTGGTGGGAAAACACTAGAGCCTGGCACTTATGCACTATACAGCAAGCCTGGTGAGAAAAGCTGGGAGATCATTTTCTACAGCGATGCCACCAACTGGGGGAATCCACGTCAATGGGACGAATCTAAAGTTGCAGCTTCTGTAACTTCTCAGGTTTGGTCTATGGACATGCCTGTAGAAACATTCACAATTACTTTTGATGATCTTTCTAATAACTCTGTGAACCTCGGAATCATTTGGGAGAACACTTATGTTCGCGCGACTATCGAAGTTCCAACAGATAAAGCGGTTATGGCGAGCATTGATCAAACTATGGCCGGCCCTAGCGGAAACGACTATTACGCTGCAGCTGTTTACTACCTACAAGAAGGTAAAGACATGAAGCAAGCACAACAGTGGATTGATAAAGCTATTTCTATGCGTAAGGATCCTGCGTTTTGGATGTACCGCCAAAAATCTTTGATCCACGCTAAAATGGGAGACAAGCAAGGAGCTATTGCAGCGGCTAAAACCTCTTTAGAATTGGCTGAGAAAGCTGGTAACAAAGATTATGTAGCTTTGAATCAGAAATCATTGAAAGAGTGGGGCGCTAAATAAGCTAAACCCTTTACAATATTAAAAAGGCGTCTGTTAAAGACGCCTTTTTTTTATTCTTTTTTGTCAAAGCTTTGGAAGAGTATCGCAATGATCATCACTAAGGCACATCCAATTAAATTGAGCCATAGATACGGAATGACATCCCAGAACCACAAGGCAATGATAATGGCTTGGGTCAGTATTGCTGCGGCAAATACGGCACGACTTTTTACGTATTTGATAAAGAAGGCCAGGAGAAAGATTCCCAAAACGTTTCCGTAGAAAATGGAACCAATGATATTGACCAATTGAATGAGATTCTCAAAGAGATTGGCCACACAGGCAATTAAAATCGCAAGCACACCCCACATGGCAGTAAACCACTTTGATTTATTGATGTAGAAAATCTCATCTCGTTCTTCTCGATGACTGCGTTTGTAGATATCAATGGTAGTTGTGGTTCCCAGAGCATTGAGCTCAGAGGCTGTTGAGGACATCGCTGCGGATAGGATCACCGCCAATAATAACCCAATGAGTCCCTTGGGTAGGTTGTTTAATATATAATGGATAAACACATAGTCTTTGTCATTGACTGTAGCGTTCGGGTTAACTTTCAAAATAAGCCTTTTGGCTTGCTCACGCAGCTCTTTATCCTTGCCTTGTAAACCTTTCATATGATTTAATAGCTCAGGATCATTCATGCTGCTGGAGTTAGTAGCCATAGCGTTTTGCACGGAGAACAACTCGGCTTCAATAAGGCCTCGCTCTGCTTCAAGAGACTCGTATTGATCTGCATAAGGGCTTGCCATAACTTCAGCAACGTTACTCGGATTAAAATGCAAGGGCGCACTGTTGTATTGGTAAAAGACAAAAACCATTACCCCAACAAGCAAAATAAAGAACTGCATAGGTACTTTAAGCAAACCATTGAACATTAATCCTAATTGACTTTGCTTTACGGATTGCCCGCTGAGATAGCGCTGTACTTGACTTTGATCTGTTCCAAAATAAGAGAGCATTAAAAAGGTACCTCCAATGATTCCGCTCCAAACCGTGTAGTTGTTTTCAAAATCAAAGGAGAAATCCAGAATATCCATTTTTCCACTGGCTCCAGCAATGTCCAATGCTTTGGTAAAGGTCACCTCTTCTGGCAAGCCATCTAAGATCAAATAGAACGCAATGAACATTCCAGCAAAGATCACTGCCATTTGCTGCTTCTGAGTCACGCTAACGGCCTTTGTACCGCCTGTTACGGTATATATGATCACCAATACTCCAATAATGATATTAAGCATATACAAGTCCCAACCCAATACGGCAGAGAGTATAATAGCCGGAGCAAAGATGGTGATCCCTGCAGAGAGCCCTCGTTGCACTAAAAACAAGAAGGCCGTAAGTACACGGGTTTGTCCATCAAAGCGCTGCTCTAAAAACTCATAGGCGGTATACACCTTAAGCTTGTGATATAGCGGAATAAAGACCATACAAATAATGATCATGGCTATAGGCAGTCCAAAATAGAACTGCACAAAGCCCATTCCGTCGTGAAAGGCTTGCCCTGGAGTAGAGAGGAAGGTTATAGCACTGGCCTGAGTGGCCATTACAGAAATACCTACCGTCCACCATTTGGCAGAATTCCCTCCGCGAAGGTAATCGGATACTTTGCTGTGTTTACGAGTCTTCCAAGCTCCGTAGATAACAATAAAGAGCAGGGTGGTGGCCAATACCAGCCAATCTTCTATTTGTAAGCGATTCATTGGCTGAATTGATTCATGAGGATGTAAAACAAGATCCCATAAGCCAGATTAGCTACTAGGATCAAGGTATACCATTTATTCCATTGTTTGGGCGCCTTCATTATTTCCCGATTGATAAAAGATTCGCGAACAATCTGTAGGCTCCTGGAACTCCTGCTGGGAGCTCTCTAAAGAAACTAAGCCCGGTATAGATATAGTGTCCTTTTCCATGCTTAGCGACCAATAAACTTCCTTGAGAAGGACTGCTTGCTTGTTCATCCTTCATTTCAAGAAGGGCTTCGTAATTGGAATCCCAACTGCTTGGAAAATACAGTCCACGTTCTTGTACCCAGCCTTCAAAATCTGCTGCAGTAATTTTATTAGGACTGTTTAGTGCCGGATGCTCTGGTTTGAGTAAAGTCACAGGTGCATATTCATCGGTAACCCGCTCCCGACTGAGTTGAATTGGGTAAGGAGCAAAATCGTCAGTGACCAACCTATGGCTCGTATTGTATTGTACGATTACATTTCCACCTTGCTCAACATAGCTGGCAACTACCTCTTTTTTGAATTCCAACTCGGCAACCGTGTTGTATGCGCGTATCCCAAAGACCAAGGCGTCATAGGATTTCAAGTTTTCTGCGGTGAGTTCTTGAGGTGTTAAAGTGGTCACCTCATAACCAATTTGTTTGAGACTTTCTGGAATGGCATCACCAGCGCCATTGACATAGGCAATGCGCTCCCCACGTTTGTCTATAGAAATACGGGCCACTTTTGCTTTAGAAGGAACCAAGACGTTGAGAAACGGAATATGTGGGTAATCGATCTGTATTAATTCTTTCGTGTAAACTTGATCGCCAACAGTTACTTCCGGGATAATATATCCTTCACTTTGATCAGAAGGAGGAGTAACTTCAATATTAATCCTGAGAGATTCTCCTTGATCCATCAATTTAAAATTGACACTGCTTGGAGATGCGCTCCATCCTTCAGGGACTTGAAGGCGTAATGTACCTTCAAGATTGTTTTCTCCGGCCGTAACCAAAACAGGAATAGTCTGGGATTGGGCGCTAGGAAATACAATAACTTTTTCCTCAATAGCTGTGGTGACCACAGGGACCACATCAAAGGGTTGGTAAACTTCTCCAGCAACAGGGTCGTTATACTTGTGGATCACATTTTTGGTAACCATCATATTAACCCCATTGATGCTAATGCTGAAATTAACGGGAAATCTTTTAGGCGCTTCAGGAAGGCCAATCAAGTCTTCCTGGTTCACTTTGTACATCCCTAAGCTGCCTTGTTCACTCAGCCAATATGGGGCTGTGTACTGACGGACAGGGTTGAAAGATCCATTCACACTTTCTGTGTTATAGCCTTCATTGGGTGCTAAAGTGACCGCGGCGAACATATCCGGAAACTTAAACTCAGTAGCAGAAACACTGTTTAATTTTACGTTTAAGTTTGATCTGTTTATCGCTTCAACAGAGACAATTGGGTTGCTTTGAAAAGTTACCATTTGCTGATTGGATCGAGCTTCTAAAAAGATACCACTGCAGTCTAAGATTATTTTTTGAAGTGCATCTAGCTTGATGGTTTTCCAATGGGAATCTGGTGATTTCTGGAGTAGTTGATAGGCCTCCAATAATTTTGGTACGTTGGCCGATGGATTTAAAAAGTTGAAGTTCTCGGTAACCTCTTTAACAATCGCTCCCACAGCTTCTCCTCCAGAGATTCGTGACCAAGAGGTATCAATACCGTCGAACAGATTCTCTTTATTTTCTGGAAAATCACCTTTGATAAATTCCAACCATTCTGTTTGATTGCCACGACTGCCGGTGCTGCCAAATCCTTGAGTTTTGTGCATACTTCTGCTTAAAGCAGCGATCTCTCCATTAGAAAGACCAGTAGCTGGGAAGTAATTACCAGTTTCTACGGCGAATAGATTGGTCTTATCCGCTTTTTCAAAATTCTCACGGCTTCCGTAAAACCACCAACTGGTGTTGAATAAAAGTCGTTTGGGTTGCCAAACACCATATTTTTCTGCTGACTCTGGGAATATTGTGGGATCTCCAGCCATATCAAAAGCTTCAACACTTAACATAGCGGATGCTGTGTGATGTCCATGAGTCGTCCCTGGAGTTCTGTGGTTAAATCTGTTGATTACGATATCCGGTTTGTAGCGACGTATATTCATTACAACATCTCTGAGAACATCATCCTTATCCCAAATTTGCAAGGTCTCATCAGGATGCTTTGAAAAACCAAAATCTACGGCTCGCGTAAAAAACTGACTCCCGCCATCAGCTGCACGAGCTCCGAGCAGTTCATAGGTGCGAATTACTCCGAGCAATTCTCGGATCTCTGGACCTAGTAAGTTCTGTCCACCACCGCCACGAGTAATTGCCAAATAGGCAGTTCGCGCTTTGACATCGTTGGCCAGATAGGAGATCATTCTCGTATTCTCATCATCGGGATGGGCCGCTACGTAGAGCGCTGTTCCAAAGAAGCTCAGTTTTCTGAGGTCTTCATAAATTTCTGAGGAGGTTGGTTTTTCTGGTTTTTGGCCCCAGCCGAATAGGGGAAGCCCAAGGGCGAGTAGCAATAAAAAGCCTTTTAAACGCATGGGTGGTAATTGGAATGGTTTGCTCAAATATAGCCAAATTCAACCCCCTGCTTCAGGCTGTTAATGCTTCTTTAACATTTAATCGGTTTTACCTTGTACGATTTCACTCAAGCCTTTATAAACTAAATGTGTGGGCAAGCCCATAACCGTAAAGAACGAGCCCTCTATTCGTGGAACAGCAACATAACCGAGCCATTCTTGAATTCCATAACTTCCGGCTTTATCATAAGGTTTGTGCTTGTCGATATAATAAGCGATCTGTTCTTGACTCAGCTCATTAAACCAGACCTTTACCTTATCATGCATAACCAATTGCTTTGAGGCAGTTGTGATACAAATAGAAGTTATCACTTCGTGATAGTTTCCAGACAAGGCGGTTAGCATGGCAATGGCTTCATCTCGGTCTGCCGCTTTTTCCAAGGGTTTATTTTGAAACCAGACAATGGTATCACTAGTGACCAAGATGTCTTTCTCTTTTAGATCGTCAAAAGGAGTCGCCTTCAATTGCGCCAAATAGTTGGTGATCTCTTCTTCTTTTAAGACGTCTGAGTAGACTTCGTTTACCGGTCTGATGTCTAAGACAAAATCAAACCCCATTCCTTTAAAGAAGTTCTGTCTACGTGGTGAGGCAGAAGACAGAATCAGTCTGTAATCCTTTAATTGATCTTCTAACAACATTATTTATAGGGGTATATCAGCAGTGAAATTAGTCCGAGGACCATGATGATCTTCAACAACATGGATAGGAAGCTGTAATCTTCTCGAGAACTAGCTGACCAGCTTTTTATACAGAATAAAAGGAGCGGTGCGCCTAGCGCGATGAAAAAATAAGCCAGCATCAGCTCAGAATACAAAAAATTCGAATAGCCGTAATAAAGTACCGCTGTTAGGGTAAAAACCCCTGAGGCAAACACCACCATATTGCTGCGTTCCCGTCCAAGGGCAATGGGTAAGGAGTTTACTCCAAAGTTTTTATCGCCATTAATATCAATAATGTCTTTGACAATTTCTCGAATAAAATTCAGCGCAAAGGCAAATACTGCGTAATGCAGAAGCAGTCTCATGACCTGTAATTGCAGGTCTTGATTTGCAGGGTGGGCCACAGGCGCCAGATCAAAGATCCCGACAATCAAAACCACAAAAGCAGTTAGAAGTCCAACCAGAAAGTTCCCTGCCAGCAGGACCTTTTTTAAAGAGGTAGCATAGAAATAAAGCAAAACCGATACTAACACAAACAGCGCAGCAAAGTTCGCTTTATCAATGGCATAGGCGATCCAAAAGCCAACTGCAACACCAAGAATGTTTAAAGCGACATAAAAGTTAAAGGCCCATTTTTCAGAAATCTTGGACCCTATCAAAACCCGATCTGGTCTATTGATCTTGTCAATACCACGATCTTCAATATCATTGATAACGTAACCTCCAGCTGCGATCAAGATGGTAGCCAGAATTAAAAGAATAAAATTGATTGTACTTAGTGCTTCGCTCACACCAAAACTTGGAAAAAACGCCCATTTGATAACTGCTTGGGTAGCAATGATGATCAAGAGGTTCTTCCAGCGGATGAGTTGTAGAATGCTGCCTACACCCATTTTGAATGTACTTTTAAGACCTGCTCGATCAAATCTCTAGCGCAGCCTTCTCCGCCGCGTTTATGTGAAATATATTCTGAAGCAGCCTTTACTTCTGGGACCGCATCCTGTGGGCAGGTAGCCAAACCTACTGCTCTAAGGACGGGAATATCGGGGATATCATCACCCATATAGGCGATTTCTTCTGGACTAACCTGATGTTCCTGACAATATGCCTCTAAAAATTGTGCTTTTTGATGCGCTCCCAGGTATACCTGTTTGATTCCTAATCCTTCTAAGCGGCTACGAACGCCTTCATTGGTGCCTCCAGAAATGATCGCAACATTAAAGCCCATATCTACCGCATATTTTAGGGCAAATCCGTCTTTGATGTTCATGCTTCTAAGCAATTCACCACTGCTGGTGACTAAGACCTTCCCGTCAGTAAGAACACCGTCCACGTCAAAAATGAAGGTAGTTATCTGTGCTAGTTTCGTTTTATAACTCATGTATTCTGGGAGTTTTGAATGGCTTGGGTTAATAGTGTATATATTTTTCGATTGGCTTCTGATTGAATCTCTAAATGTGCGTCCATGATGCCTTGATCTCCGCGTTTTGCAGGACCAGTTTGAACATCGGATGGGCGGTTGTCCATGACCTTTTTTGCAGTTTCTAAAATAAGTGGATGTAAGAGATCAAAAGGTAAGTCACGTCCGTCGAGAATTTCATAAGCACTTTGATACAACTGATTCACAAAATTGTTCACATAAACGGCCGCTAAATGCAGATGTTTTCTGTCTTCGCTATTCATGCGGATCACGCGTTGAGTCAACAAGCTGCAAAAGTCCTCGAGAAGCTCATAGTCTTTTTCTGTTTCCGCCTCTAAGCAAAAGGGGATAGTGCTAAAATCTACTGCTCTGGATTTACTGAATGTTTGTAGCGGGTAGCAAACCGCGCGTCTATTTCCGGCAATTGCGTTTAAAGTTTGAGCTCCAGAGGTATGGGCCAAAAGGCCGTGTTTTTGCTCCAATTTCTGGGAGACTTTGGCAATGGAATCGTCACTTACCGCTATTATGGTGAGATCTGCAGCAGGCAAGGCCAGAGGGTCTGTTGTAGTTAGAACAGCATCATATGATGCCAAGGTTTCTGGGTTTCTACCTAGAACACCGACCAATTGAATCTCATCTAAGGGAAGTATGGATTCATACAAATGATGGGCGAGGTTTCCGCTGCCTACAAGAGCCAGTTTAATCATAAAAACGAAGGTAATGAAATTTTGTCGGCAGAGAGGAGTTTAAACAAAATAGGCTTTGTCAATTTTTCAATAAAAAGTTCTTAGGAATTCCCCAGTTTTCAGCTTAATATTTTGACGCTTGTTTTGTAAATTTGCATCAAAATTGCGGAATGCAAAATAAGCTGCTCTCTATCCTCTTTTCAACGCGATTAACCGCGGTACTCTTTATCGTTTTTGCCGCAGCCATGGCAGTAGGTACGTTCTTAGACGCCTCACAGACCACATCGCCCACACCTTTTACTAATCATTACATCTATAAAGCCTGGTGGTTTGAAGCTATTATGGCCTTGTTCATGATCAATTTTATCGGGAACATCAAGCGCTACAGACTCAACAAACGTGAGAACTGGGCAACGCTTTTGTTGCACCTTTCCTTCATTCTGATCTTATTTGGTGCCTTTGTGACACGCTACATTGGTTACGAGGGCGTGATGCGAATTCGCGAAGGAGAGACAGAGAATACCATGCTCAGCGCAGAGGTGTTTTTAAAGGTTTTTATTGATGGAGATTCCATTGTTGATGGCATGAAGCAGCGCCGTAACCTCGAACCGCGTCAGGTTAATTTCTCAGAAAGACTTGCAGACAAATACAGAGGAGATGAGATCCTCAGTACGGATTATAACGGGCAAGAAGTCAGTTTTAAGTTTTTAGATTATATCTCTGGAGCTAAGGAAGATCTTATTCCTGGTGATCAAGGAGCACAATACTTAAAATTAGTGGAGGCCAATGACGGTAACCGCCACGAACACTGGTTACAGGACGGAACAGTAACCCAAGTTCACTCCTTGGCATTTGCCTTTAACCAACCCACCAACGGGGCCATCAACATCTTTTACAGTGAAGAAAAGGGTTTTGAGATCTCTACACCTTTGGAAGGAACCTATCTGCGTATGGCAGATCAACAGCAAGGCGCGGTGGTTGCAGATAGCGTACAACAATTACAACTCAGATCACTTTACCAGATTGCTGGAAATCAGTTTGTATTCCCAGAGGGCTTGACCCAAGGAAAATACGGAATCGTCAAAGCGCCAAAAGAGGAGCAGAGCCAAGTAGATGCGCTGTTTCTAGAAGTTACTTCAGGTGGCGAGACCAAACCATTAACGCTTATTGGTGGAAAAGGGAATGTACCAGATGTAGAACTCACTCAAGTTGGTGGTTTAGAGATTTACTCCAGCTATGGTGCTAAAGAATTGGAATTACCCTTTAGTTTGACCCTCAATGATTTTATTGCCGATAAATATCCGGGAACAGAATCTGCTTACAGCGCCTTTAAAAGTAAACTTACTGTGAATCCAGAATCAGGAGATTCTTTCGATTACGACATTTATATGAACCACGTTTTGGATCAAGGCGGTTATCGCTTCTTCCAAGCCTCCTTTGATGCTGATGAGAAAGGAACCATTTTGAGTGTTAATCACGACTTTTGGGGAACTTGGATCACTTATATCGGTTATTTCCTTTTGTATCTAGGATTGATGATGATCCTTTTTGATCGCAGAACCCGATTCGGGAAACTCAAGCAAATGCTAGAAAAGGTCAAGACAAAAAAGGCGGCTTTGATGATCGCTGCATTGATCGGTACGGCAGGCTTTGCACAGGATTCTCATAACACAGGCTTGTCTACAGAAGTTATAGAAGCTCAGATCGTGGATATGGCTGTAGATAAAGAGCATGCAGGGAAGTTCGGACGTTTGATCATTCAGGACAATGGACGTATGAAACCTATCAATACTTTTTCGTCGGAATTACTCAGAAAGATCAGCCGTAGTGATACTTACGCTGGGTTAACGGCAGATCAGGTTTTCTTGTCCATGAGTCAACATCCGCAGCTGTGGATCGATGTACCTATCATTTATTTGCCGAGAGGAAACGACAGTATTCGTAAGATCATCGGAGTTCCTAAAGACGTCAAGGCCATTTCGCTTCTAGACATTGTAGACGAGCAGGGGAACAATAAGTTAGACCCGTATTTGACGGAGGCTACTCGAAAGAACAATCCCAATAAGTTTGAAAAGGATTTCATCAAGGTATACGAACACGTTTATCTTTTAAACCAAGCCCTTACAGGAAGCATTCTCAGGATCTTCCCAGTTCCAGGTGACCTCAATAATACGTGGGAATCCACTTTGGCGATTCGCACGCGCATGCAGACCAAAGACGATTCCATCAAAGGGCAACTCTTGCCAGTTTACTTGCAAACCCTTCGTGACGCTCGCTCTGATGGGAACTATGAGAATGCTGACAAGCTCTTGGAAGCCATCACGCTTTACCAAAAGAATAATGGGAGTGAGGTATATCCATCAGATCAGAAGATCAATGCAGAGATCACCTATAATCGTGCGGACATATTTAATCGTCTCTACAAGTATTTTGCTATGATCGGTTTGGTGATGTTCTTGATGATCATCTGGCAGATCTTTAACGACAAGAAATTCCTAAAAGGCGCGATCAACGTATGCCGCGTTATTATCTGGGCCTTTTTTGTATTAATGACTCTAGGTTTGGCTGCTCGCTGGTACATCAGTGGTCACGCGCCTTGGAGTGATGCCTATGAGTCCGTGATCTACGTGGCTTGGGCAACGGTTTTCTTCGGATTGGCTTTTGGTAGAAAATCTGTACTTACCGTAGCTTCTACAGCATTTGTAGCGTCCATAATCTTGTGGGTAGCCCATGAGAACTGGTTAGACCCTTCCATTGCCAATTTGCAGCCGGTTCTGGATTCTTATTGGTTGATGATACACGTGGCGGTGATCGTAGCGAGTTATGGACCCTTTACCCTTGGAATGATACTAGGGATAGCAGCCTTATTGTTGATGGTACTTACCACCAAGAAGAACAAAGAGCGCATGAAGCTCAATATTGAAGAGATCACCATCATTACTGAATTGGCCTTGACGGTTGGTTTGGTGATGTTGACCATTGGTAACTTTCTCGGCGGACAATGGGCCAACGAGAGTTGGGGACGTTATTGGGGATGGGACCCTAAAGAGACCTGGGCGCTTATCAGTATTATGATATACGCTTTTGTGATTCACATGCGATTGGTTCCGGGACTTCGTGGACGTTGGACCTTCAACTTTGCCGCTGTGATCGCTTATGCGTCTATTATGATGACCTATTTTGGTGTAAATTTTTACTTAACAGGATTACACTCTTACGCCAGCGGAGACAAACCGATTACTCCAGGATTTGTTTACTACACCTTAGGCTTTATCGCGATCCTAAGCACCGCTGCTTGGATCCAATACAAGAAACACTATAAAAAAGTAAAGGCCTGACGCTTTAAAACGCACAGGCCTTATACTTAGCTAAGTTAGCCGTCTAGTTATAGATATAGTCTGGTTGCTGATCCAACATGCGATAATCGTCTTGGATCTGTTCAGCAATTTCAAGTTTGCGATACAATGCGAGAGTCAGGCGCTCGACTTCGCGTTCGCTAAGGTTAAGTATTCTTGCGATCTTGTGATTCTCTTTTCCTTCTGATACATATTGTAACAGGCGGGTTTCTGTAGCATCAAGATCGTAGTGATCAATAAGGTTCTCCAGGTAGGCTTCTTCTTCTGAATCCACCAAGGCAATACCGCGTGAAAGCGATTCAATACGCTTTAAGTAAATACGCATCTCTGTGCTCATGAGTTCTTTCTCTTCTTTGATCGAACGCATTCTGTACATAATGGCGTAGCTCAAAACCAACATTTCAAAGACACTACCGATCTTAAGATGAACCGCCTGAATGTTCAGGAAGTTCAGGCCTAGAGATTTCAATAGGTAGAAATCAGTCGCCATTAGGAAAAGGAGGCTGTAGGAAACCACAAAGATTCGGGCATATAATCCTGCGTTCCACAAGCGAATTCCAGTAGCTAAATAGGTAAGTGCCACTGCAAAGAGCATGATTTGGCCTACCGTGGCATAGCTGTATTCGCCAAAGCCCCAATACAATCCAAAGGAGAGTCCAGCAAAACTAATTAAGGTCAATGTAAACCATTTAAGTCTTGGGAAATGCTGAGAACTGCGTAAAAACTGGCAAGCAAAAGCCGCTCCCATGAGTCCAACGCTCAATTGAAGGATAGGCTCTAAATATAAGTTGATAAAGTTTCCGGTGATTCCAAATAGGTTAAACAGGCCGTCAGTAAAGGCATAAGCCAAGCCAACAGTTACTAGGAATCCGGCGTACTTTAAGAATACCTTTTCATCAAAAAGGACAAAACACATCAAGTTGATCAAAACTACCATGATTGCAAAACCGTAATACAATCCTAATTGAAATAAGGTCTTTTGGGTTTCTGCGTCGTAGATAGCTTCAGACGTAAGTTCCATAGGAACCTGTGCTTCCTGATGCAATTTCACCTTTAAGAATAGGGGATAGTTGGTAGCTTCACTTAATTTATAGGTTGTGAAGCGCGTAAAGCCTTCTTGACCAATGTTCAATCCGCGGCTGTTGTAAAGCGTTGCATCATAAACATGCGGACTTGGAAGGGTCAATACCTGATTGTGGGTGTTAGATCCGAAGATCTTAAACCAATACGTTCCATTGTTCAATCCAAAGTTCTCTAAGCCGTAAGGGGAATAGTCGGCAACGGAGGCAGACTTAAAGTCTAGCTTCTCTGGAGAATCCTGCATATAGCGCACCTGCTGTTGACCAAGGGCATTGAAGGTCAGGCAAAGCAGGAGGCCTAAAATAAAGCTCCTGTACATAAGTATATCAATCAATTTGGGACTCGAAAGATATAAAAATCCTTCTTTGACCGATAAAATAATGCACTTAATCGATAAAAAATGTCAAAAAAAGCAAGAAGAGGCGTATTTTCCTACAAATGGAATTAACAATCCTACATGTTAGTGTCCAACCATGTCTTCTGGACGTACCCAAGCGTCAAATTCATCTGCCGTTAGGTAGCCCAATCGGACAGCTTCTTCTTTTAAAGTAGTTCCGTTGGCGTGAGCAGCTCCTGCAATCTCGGCAGCTTTGTAGTATCCAATCTTAGTATTAAGCGCAGTTACAAGCATTAAGGAGTTATTGAGCATCTTATCAATTACTTGACGGTTGGGTTCAATGCCTCGCGCGCAGTTTAAGTCAAAAGAAACACAAGCATCACCAATCAACTGAGCAGACTCCAAGATGTTAGCCGCCATAACGGGTTTGAATACGTTAAGCTCATAATGTCCTTGCATCCCGCCAACAGCAATGGCTACATCATTACCCATTACTTGTGCACAAACCATGGTCAAGGCCTCACATTGGGTAGGATTCACTTTTCCAGGCATGATAGAGGATCCCGGCTCATTAGCTGGAATGGTGATCTCTCCAATACCTGAACGCGGTCCACTGGCCAACAATCGGATATCATTAGCGATCTTATTTAGAGACACCGCCAGCTGTTTTAAAGCTCCGTGGGTCTCCACTATAGCATCATGAGCTGCCAGCGCCTCGAATTTATTCTGAGCGCTCACCAAAGGAAGCTGTGTGAATTCGGCGATATACTCGGCCACGCGTTTTGCATAACCTTTTGGTGTATTGATCCCTGTACCTACGGCAGTTCCTCCCAAAGCAAGTTCACTCAAATGATCTAGAGTGTTCTTCAAGGCTGCAATTCCATGGTCTAGTTGAGAGACATAACCGCTAAACTCCTGTCCAAGGGTAAGCGGAGTAGCATCCATTAAGTGGGTTCTACCAATTTTAACTACGTCTTTAAAGGCTTCGGATTTATCACGTAATGTATCGCGCAATTGCTCCACACCGGGAATTGTAGTTTCCACCACCTTTTTATAGGCAGCAATGTGCATTCCAGTAGGGAAGGTGTCGTTAGAGGATTGAGATTTATTTACATCATCATTGGGTTGCAAGGTTTTCTCACCTTCACCAATGGTTTTTCCTGCCAATTGATGCGCACGGTTGGCGATCACTTCATTGACATTCATATTACTTTGGGTACCGCTACCGGTCTGCCAAATAACCAGCGGAAACTGATCATCGTGCTTTCCTTCTAGAATTTCGTCGCAGACAGCACCGATCAAATCGCGCTTTTCTACAGCTAAGACACCCAACTCACAGTTGGTGTAGGCAGCAGCCTTCTTTAAATAAGCAAAACCGTAAACGATCTCCAAAGGCATGGAAGCAGGTCTTCCTATTTTAAAGTTGTTTCTAGAACGCTCTGTTTGTGCGCCCCAAAGCTTGTCTGCTGGTACTTTAACTTCTCCTAAAGTGTCTTTCTCTTTGCGGTAATCCATGGTTGTAATTTTATCCTTGCAAAGGTAAATATTGAGCCGCAAATCTGCAGCGTACGTGAGGGATAATTTTTTTTATCACAGGCTAATAATTTTTTAGATTTTCATTTATCTTTGCAGCATACTAAAAAATAGTTACCCATGTTCGAATTTGACCAATACCTAGGATTTTTAGCATTCTTAACCATCTTGACCATCGGTTTTTGGTTGATGATCTTTTTGATCAGCATCATTCCTTACTGGATTGGAGGAGCATTAATGGAGAAAATGAAAATGAAGCGCGACGCTAAAAAAGCGCAGCAATAAGCTTTCACTTATAGATAAAAAGAAAAGAGCGGTCAATTGACCGCTCTTTTTTTATGCCTTAAGGACGTCCTTGGAATTCAAAGTCGTCATCTCCGCCACCTTGTCTGCCGCGTTGTTGGCGTCTTTTCTGTTGATTGAATCTGTAGGTGAATGACATAGTGAATTGTCTTTCTCTCCATTGGAATTCACTCTCTTGGGTAAAGTTTGGCGTATTGGTCTCGCTGATTCGTTTGCGACTGTTAAACAAGTCACGTACGTTAAAACCTAATGTTGCATTGTCATTAAAAAGGTCTTTGGCGAAGGCTAAATCAATGGATAAGATTCCTTTGTTCTTGGTTTGAGCATCCTCACGCGGTCCGCGGTAAAAGGCATTGGTCTGCCAATCGATCTTGGCCGGTAAAGTAACCTTAGAAGAAAAACGTGCAAACCAGCTGGTGTTGTCCGCACTAAAGTCGGTTCCGTTAAAATCACCTTCTGTCACAAATCGGAAGAAGTTAAAACTACCGTTCAAACGCAGCCATTTGGTTGGATTGTAGAGTACACCTGCTTCTGCACCAAAACGTTCATTGGTCGCTAGGTTAATAGGAATGGTACGCACAACCGGCACGCCGTTGGGAGTTACATCCCCTGTATTTTCTCTAATGAACTGAAACGCATCGGATTCATACTGATAGTAGACAGAGCTAGTCAGAGTAAGCTTTTCCCAACGCTTTAAATAACCTAGATCAAAGGCAGAGGCAAAGGCAGGATTCAAACCTGGATTCCCTTGAAAAATATTGGCCTCACTGGAACGTGAAGGGAAGGGGTTTACAAAGAAACCACGCGGTCTGTTGATTCGTCGGTTGTAACCAAAGGTAATGTTCTCACTTTCTCCCAATTCATAAATTAGGTTTACCGTAGGGAAGAGTCCATCAAAGGTCTCGTCAAAATCCACATCAAAGTCATCTCCAACGGTTGGGTCAAAATCTGATACAGCTCCTTGTTGACGCGTAGATTCATAGCGCAAACCTAAAAGGAACGAGAACTTCCCGAACTTATTTCCGTATTGTGTATAGATAGCATTAACGTCCTGCTGGAAAGTAAATACGTTAGATAGGTTTCCGTTACGCTCAAAAACACCACTAGTTCCCACTTCTTCCAAAACCTGAAAGTCGGTAACTGTTTCTCTAAACTGCCCGCGATAACCGGCTTCAAACTGTGCATTCTCTCCAATAGGCAATACATAATCCGCTTGAATCAAATAGTTGTCACGAGATTCATCTGTAGTAATGTCTTCCGCAGGTAAAGTCTCGGCCACTGGAAATGCAGCGCGCTCTTCAATGAAGTTGGATTCCTCTTCATTACGGGTGTCGTATTGCAGATCAACGGCTAGGTTATGGCCTTCATCATTGAAATTGTTGGTGTAATTCAAAGCTACTTGGTAGCTATCACCCACCTCATTTTCATTTTCAATACGGACAGTCTGTTCTGCCAATGCATTGGAAGTGTCAAATTCATCCGTAAAGTTTCCGGTTCTATCATCGTCATTACCGGTACGGTAAAAACCAGAAGCAGTAATGGTTGAACGGTCCGTTAAGTTATAGGTAATTCCAAGGTTGGTGGTAATTCCTCTTCGGATGCGATCAATGTCACGATCCTCAATTACTGTAGGGTTCTCAATTCCGTCAATATTAAAGTCGTTTCTAAAGAAACCATTTCCAGGCGATTCCTGGTAACGGACTGAAGTAGTATTGAAAATGTTGAATTTCTTTTGACGGTAATTGATGTTTCCAGTAAGACTTGCTCCCCAAGGGAAACCTAAGTTAGAAATAATGGATCCGTTGAATCCTAAGTTCTTGTCCTTTTTAAGTACAATATTGATGATCCCTGCGGAACCTTCAGCATCATAACGCGCAGAAGGGGAGGTGATTACCTCAACGCGCTCAATGGTCTCTGCAGGTAATTGACGTAAAGCATCTGTATTACCGAAGCCTGCAAGCGCACTAGGGCGTCCGTTTATCAAGATCTGTACGTTTCCATTCCCACGCAGATTGATGGCTCCGTCCACATCTACGGTTACGGAAGGGACGTTATTCAATGCATCACTTACTGTGGCACCACTGGTGGTGAGGTCTTTTCCAATATTGTAGATCTTTTTATCCAAGCGTACCACAACTTCTGTAGTCTCTGCCGTTACGACCACTTCTTCAAGACTGGCAGCATCTAAAGCCATTCGTACAGGAGGAAGCTCTGTCGTTTTGTTGACTAAGACGTTTTCTTTTCGAACTGTCTTATAAGAGATATAATCGTACTGTACGGTATAAACGCCTTCTGGTACAGAAATGGAGTATTTCCCGTCAATCTCTGTGATTCCCCCAGCGACCAGATCATTGGCGGCATTAAAAAAGGATACTGTGGCAAATTCAAGCGGTTGCCCGGTTTGCTCATCAACAATGGAACCTTTTACGGTGAAATTTCTTGCATTGGCCTGCCCAAAAGTGAAAGGGATCACAAACAGAATTAGGGCAAGCGTGGTTAGTGCTTTTAGCTGCATTTAGGTAATTTTTTGCGAAGTTAGACCTATATACTCGGCAGCTTCCCTAAGAATATGTTAATCTTGTTTAAGGTTTTGCAAAAAAGCTTGAGCAGCCTCCAAAGGTCTTCCAACAACTGCTGAGTCTGAAGTGCTTAAAATAGGGCGCTCCATGAGCTTGGGTTCTGTTATCATCGCTTTTACCAAATCCGCTTCAGAAAGGTCTTTGCCTTTGTAAGCAGACTTCCATACCGCTTCTCCTTTCCGTATCAACTCCTCCGCAGTAATATTCAATTTGATCAAAAGAGCCTTTAATTCATCCGCAGTAAGTGTATCGGTCAAATAAAGCCTTATGTCATGGGCTATGCCACTAGATTCTAACAATTGGAGGGCTTCTCTAGATTTTCTACAACGCGGGTTATGATATATGGTGATCATGGACATAGGGTTTGATTAAGGCTTCAAGTTCTAAAGTATAATCGTGCTGCAAGTCTTCATGCAGCTTTCCGATCTTTTGTTCGATCTGATTGATCTGTCGCCAGAAAATATTGGTCAACACCTTGTTTTCAAAGATTGACGGTCTGATTTCAGTTAAACCATAGCAAAAATGCATTAAGAGTTCAACAGCAGTTTCATTCTTGTTGGAATAACGTATAAAGCGGCGGAGTTCTCTTAGGATTTTTCGGACGCTCTTCTTGATATAATAATGCGATTGGGTATTGATGCTTTCAAAACTGGCGTCCATATCGGCTTGCAAGGCGGAGATGTATTGCTCTTCATCTTGCGCATCAAAGAGCAAATAACTGAGCATTTCCTTATTGTCACGCTTAAAACGACCAAGTTCTAAACACAGCTGGATCAAGGCTTCCCGGTCTTGAAGCTGCAACTCCTTCTTTATTTGCGATAAAGGTTGTGGTTTAAGACCCATATAATTTCAGTCTTATTGCGACTTGCCTGAGATGTGACCAGCAACAATCATGGCATCAGTTTCCGCCAAAGAGCGGAACACATCAAAGGTCTTGCCTTGTGTGCGTTGCGCACCCATAGCGTTTCCATATTGGGCCGCTTTTACATAGGCTGTGTCTTCTTCTAAAAGTCCAAAAGCGATTCCGCCAGCAAAGGAATCTCCACAGCCAGTAGTATCGACAACGTGATCAACAATTACGGGATCCACGTGTTCTGCGTGAACCTTACCGTCTTTGAGGGAATAAACCATAACACCGCGGGCATCTAAGGTAACATAGAGCGATTTCAAGCCATGGCTGAGGCAATGTGCTGCAAATTCTGGCAATTGAGATTCACTCATGGCATCATGCGTGGCGAGCTCACCCAAGTCGTACTCGTTTTTAAACCAACTGCAATTGGCCTCTTCCAAATTCATCTTTAATACATCTATATAAGGAAGCCAACGATCGCGATCTACCCAAAACTTGGTCACGCGATCTCCGCGATGGGTCAGGGCAGTGGTTGGTCCATGAGCATCAAAGACTATGGTTGCATCACTGTTATTCTTAATGTAGTGCAAGGTCTCCAAAGGCACTTCAAAATCAGTCACCGGAACACAGACAAAGACATCACAGTCCAGTAATGGTGCTACATCTTCAGGCGTAATTGGCGGCATGAAGGCCGTTTGTTTTTCCTTCCGATTGTTTTGATCCAAAAATTGCAATTGGATCACATCTCCTTGATCTTGGGCGTCAGAAATGTAGTCCGTGTTGATGTTGGTATAAGGAGCCAATACCTCTAAAACGCCTTGGTAATCCGCTTTACGGACATGAGTTACAGGATAAACAACACCTTGCTCATCCAACAGGCGAGACAGGGCGATTGCCGTATGGGTGGCTGCACCGTATTTTTGAATGACCTCACCGTGATGAGTAACGATATGATCCCGAGGGATGGGTCCTAAAACTGCAATTTTATACATAGCTATAGTTCGTCTGCCGGCTTTTCTTGTCCGGTCATCATTAAATATTCTTTTAAAAACTCGTCCAAAGCGCCATCCAATACGGCATCCGTGTTTCCGGTCTCGTAATTGGTGCGGACATCTTTGATCAATTTATAAGGATGGAGCACATAGTTTCTGATCTGTGACCCCCATTCAATGGCTTTCTTTTCTGATTCTATTTGATCTCTGGCCGCCTGTCTTTTTCTCAGTTCGATCTCATACAACTGCGACTTGAGCATTTGCATGGCCTTTTCTCTGTTTTCTAGCTGAGAACGTGTTTCACTGTTGTGAATCACAATTCCAGAAGGGTGGTGGGTCAAGATGGCCTTGGTTTCTACCTTGTTCACATTCTGACCTCCAGCACCGCTAGATCGTGCAAAGTCCCAGCTGATATCCGCAGGATTAATGTCGATCTCTATGCTGTCATCTGCCAGAGGATACACATATACAGAGGCAAAGCTCGTGTGGCGCTTGGCGTTACTGTCAAAAGGGGAGATGCGTACCAATCTGTGTACACCATTTTCACTTTTGAGCCAGCCAAAGCCGTATTCTCCATCAATTTCTAAAGTTACTGTTTTGATCCCAGCTACATCACCCGGTTGAAAATTCAATTCTTTGACCTTAAAGCCTTTCTTCTCTGCCCACATCAAATACATACGCATGAGCATTTGGGCCCAGTCGCAGCTTTCGGTACCTCCAGCACCCGCCGTGATCTGTAAAACGGCGCTCATATCATCGCCTTCATCGCTCATCATATTTCTGAACTCGAGGCTTTCTGTGGCTTCTTGGGCCTTTGTGAACGCCGCATCCACCTGCTCTTGGGTGGCTTCGTCTTCTTTGTAGAACTCTAATAGAACTTCGGCTTCATCAATAAGGGTAACAGCTTCTTCAAAGTCGCTGACCCATTTTTTCTGCCCCCGAAGCTTTTTCATAAAAACTTCTGCTTCCTTGGGATTGTTCCAGAAGTTAGGGTCGAAGGTCTTTTCTTCGTCATTGGCTATAATGACACGCTTTCCGGCAATGTCAAAGATACCTCCTTAACGCATCCTGGCGCTCTCTAAGATCCTTGATCTGATCTGTTGTAGTCATACTTGCTTGTTAGTCACACAAAAATAGAACTTCAAGGTCTGCGATGAAACAATTTTGACGTATTTTTATGCCTCTAGCAAACCATTTTTTTATGAAGCGATTGATTTGCCTTTTGGCAATTGTATGTTGTATCTCCCCAGTTAAATCACAATTCTTAGAAAAACAGGAAGACCTACAAGCCTTTAACGGCTTCTTCGATTTTCATTACAGTCCTAAAGCGGGCGCTATTTATTTAGAAGTCGACAAGCTCGATCAAGAGTTTTTGTATGTGCATTCGTTGACTTCTGGCCTAGGTTCTAATGACATTGGTTTGGACCGTGGGCAGTTGGGAGATGGTGTTATCGTAAAATTCATTAAATCAGGCAATAAGCTTTTGTTACTGCAACCCAACCAAGACTACAGGGCGGTCACAGATAATGAAGCGGAGCGTAAATCCGTAGAGCAGGCTTTTGCTAAATCTGTGCTGTTTGGATTTGATATTAAAGAGACTACAGCAAGCGGCAGCTATGTTATTGACCTTACGCCTTTTTTAATGCTAGATACCCATGGCGTTGCGCAACGTTTGGCTCGAGCTAAAGAAGGAAAGTACAGCTTGGACAAAACCCGCAATGTATTGTGGATGGAACGCACCAAGGCTTTCCCTAAGAATGTGGAATTTGAAGCCATGCTGACTTTTAAAGGGCAGCCCACAGGAAGAAACATAAGCAGTGTAGCACCGGATGCCAGTGCATTGACTGTGATCCAGCACCACAGTTTTGTGCAATTGCCTGATGATGGTTATTCTCCCAGAGCTTTTGATCCACGCAGCGGAGCTATCCACCGATCTTACTTGGATTATTCTACGCCGATTTGGGAACCGATTCGCAAGAGGATTATCGTAAGACACCGCTTAGAGAAGAAGAATCCTGGCGCTGCGGTAAGTGAGGCGGTTGAGCCCATCATTTATTATTTAGACCCAGGAACTCCTGAACCCGTGCGTTCTGCACTTTTAGAAGGCGGACGTTGGTGGAATCAGGCTTTTGAGGCTATTGGTTATAAAGATGCTTTCCAAGTGAAGATGCTCCCAGAGGATGCTGATCCTATGGACCTGCGCTACAATATGATCCAATGGGTACACCGATCTACTCGTGGTTGGAGTTACGGAGCGAGCATTGTGGATCCACGTACCGGTGAGATCTTAAAAGGACATGTAAGTCTAGGGAGTTTGAGGATTCGTCAAGACTTTATGATCGCACAGGCCTTAATGAACAAGCCTTTTGCAAATAGTGATGACAATTACCAACCCATGCTAGAAATGGCCTTGGCCAGAATCAGACAGCTTTCGGCTCATGAAATAGGACATACCTTAGGTTTTGCACACAATTTTGCGTCTAGCCCTACGGGACGCGCCAGTGTCATGGATTATCCGCATCCACTACTTAGAATTAAGAACGGCCAGTTGGACATCAGCAATGCTTATGATACGGGTATTGGAGTTTGGGATAAAGTAACCGTTGCTTATTCTTACGGAGACCCTTCAGCCGGGCAATCAGAGAAAGACTATTTAAACCAAGTATTGGCTCAAGCTCAAAAAGACGGCTTGCAATTCATATCAGACAGTGATGCCCGCGCTCAAGGTGGGGCGCATGCATACGCACACCTTTGGGATAATGGGGAAGATGCCGTTAAAGAACTGGAAGAGGTCATGAAATTGCGTCAGACAGCTATGAACAATTTTTCTGTGGATAACATCCGCAGCGGAGAACCACTGACTGTTCTAGAAGATGTATTTGTTCCGCTGTACTTCTTCCACCGCTACCAGACAGAAGCAGCTGTAAAGCTTATTGGTGGTTTAAACTATAACTACTCGGTTAAAGGAGATGGTGATTTGATTCACGAGGTAGTCAGTAAAAAGGAGCAATTAAAGGCGCTTCAGGCCATGATGGAGACCCTAAAGCCCGAAAACTTGGTGATTCCTGAGCATGTATTAGAACTATTCCCACCACGTGCCTTTGGTTATTGGAGAGACCGTGAATCCTTTAAAGGAAAGACTGGAGTGGCTTTTGACCCAGTTGGTGCCGCCACGACTGCTGCAGATTTTACCTTGGGACTTTTGTTGCACCCAGAGCGGGCTAATCGATTGAATCAGCAATCAGCCATGAATAGCAAAAATGCCAGCTTTTTGGACATTATGAATTATCTGAGTGCACAAATCATATCGGTTTACCAATTCGACACTGAATACGAGTCGGAGATATCTAAAGCCGTTAAACACCGAGTTATTCAGCATATGATGAATCTGGCCATGGATGGAAGAACCACTCCAAGTGTGAAGGCACTTGCGCTGAGCTTTTTGACTTCCAATCAGGAGGTATTAACCGAAGAAGGCAGTTTGTTTTCTCAGTTCTTGGCTCTTGAAATTAAAAACTTCATGGAAGACCCAGAAGAATACAAGCCGCAATCGGCCCCAACCATTCCGGACGGGAGTCCTATTGGGAGCTTTCAGTGTTCTCATAATCAACACTAAATAGTGATGAAACAGTTTGTTTTAATAAGTGTACTGCTACTTAGCCTCCCATTGTTTGCGCAAAATGATGCCCAATATGTGGAAGGCTTGCTCAGAGACCACGTAGAAGCGTTGCTGGCAGAGGGCGTGACGGAGGTCTTTGTACGCGCCAACAAATGCGAGGGTAGTGTGAAACGATTTATGCTGCGCGATGGGAGCTGGTGTACTTCAAACGGCACTTACATTGAAACTGCGGTTGTTTATGCTAAGGATGAACAACTCTATTTGACAAAAATTGACAATTGCGGTTTGTTTAAAACGGTTCAGCTTGAGGATCCGAAGATATTCGTCTATTACAAAGAACACGAGCTTTTGCTCAAAACAGAAAGGCTCAAAGAATATGACACCGATGTTCCTTATACAGATACCAAATCCAGGACAGAAGTATATAATTGCCGTTGGGCTTATGTCTTTTTTACAGGACCTGAAACGTTCAACTCTCGCTATGACGAGATCCAGTTGACCAACGATCCTGAGCATCCGAATAAAAATTTTGAATACAACAACAACCATCCACTGGTAGCCTTAGAAGCTATGGTGGATGATACCTTGAAAAGTCTTGAATCTCAAGGCAAACTCAATAGAAAATACTAAATGATAGACCTCAGAAGCGATACGGTTACCAAACCGACACCCGGCATGCTTCAGGCCATTATGCAGGCAGAAGTAGGCGATGATGTTTATAAGGAAGACCCGAGCGCGAATGCCTTAGAGCAACGCATGGCTGAAATGTTCGGAAAGCCTTCGGCGCTTTTCTTTCCAACGGGAAGTATGGCCAATCAAGCGGCCATTAAACTACACACTCAACCTGGAGAGCAATTGATCTGCGATAAATACGCACATGTATATAATTATGAAGGTGGAGGTGTTTCTTTCAATAGTGGGGTATCTTGTAAACTTTTGGACGGTACTCATGGCAAGATCACTGCGGCTCAAGTAGAGGCCGCGATCAATCCGCCTGACTTTTATCACAGCCCACTCACAACATTGGTCTGTCTGGAGAATACCACTAACAAAGGAGGAGGAGCTTGCTACGACTTTGATACCATTGACGAGATCCGCGCGATTTGTGACAAACACGGTTTGGGCCTTCACTTAGACGGAGCTCGTTTAATGAATGCTATAGTTGCCATGGGGCAGGATCCCAAAGAATTTGGTAAACGCTTTGATACCATCACAGTATGTTTTAGCAAAGGATTGGGTACTCCCATAGGTACTGTTTTGATCGGTAATCAAGACCTTATGGACAATGCTATTCGCGTCCGAAAGGTCTTAGGAGGCGGAATGCGCCAAATAGGGTATATGGCTGCCGCCTGTCTTTACGCCTTGGATCATCATGTGGAACGTTTGGCTGAGGACCATAAAAAGGCCAAAGAAATAGGGGAGGTTTTACAAAGCTTGCCTCAAGTAAAAAAAGTGGCTCCTGTGGAGACCAATATTGTGATCTTCCATGTTGAAGATGAATCCACCTTTTTAAAAGCTATGGATGACCATAATATAATAGTGAGTAATATGGGCCAAGGAGCGTTGCGTGTAGTGACGCATTTGGATTATACGGGTGCCATGCATCAAGAGTTTTTAGAAATACTCAGAAAGACATTGTCATAAAAAAAGCCCTGCAATCGCAGGGCTTTGATTTTTTAAAGGACGTTGGATTTACTCTACCTCCTTAACATCCGCGTCTGGAGCGTTGTTCTTGATAGATTGAATTCCATTCTCCATACCAGCTTCTGCAGCATACATTTGGCTCGTACCAATGATTTGGCTGTTGGCAGCTTTTAGGTTGAAGTAGAATTTTCCATTTTTAGCCGTGTTGCGCTCAAATTTAGCGTCGTCGCTAGAATTCTTACGTACAGACTCAATACCATTCATCGCTCCGCTTTTGCTGGCGTATACTTGGCTAGAAAGGATAACTTGCCCGTTTTTGGCCTTCAGTACAAAGTGATACTGATCGGATCCTTCTTTTTGCTTCAATTCAAACATGTTTGTATTATTTGGTGTTAAACTTCGTATGTGTAAGTAAATATCCGAAAAAAAAGCTGAAAAATGATTTGTGAGTTCTCTAAGGTTTCAAAAAAACTTAGAATGGTATTTAATCGATGAATAATGTCTTTTGTCGATTTTAACTAGGAGTTAATCTCAATGTCTGTTAAAAAAGACTAAAAGAAAAGGACATTTGCCCCACGTTAAAACAAATCACTAATAAACATCACAATGAGAAAAATTGTACTACTAATCCTGGCCGTAGGTCTCGCGAATCTAACTCATGCCCAAGACCTTCCGTCCAATCCAGAACCTGGTAAGTGTTATGTACGTTGTACTACACCAGACGTTTATGTAAATGAAGATGTGCAAGTAATGGTTAAGCCTGCTTATAAGGTATTAAAGACCGTTCCTGCACAGTATGAGACCGTAACTGAGCGCGTAATGGTAAAAGCAGCCGGTAAGAAATTGGTTGTAGTTCCTGAAAAGTGGGGAACAGAGACTATCTCTTATGTAAAGAAGCAAGGAGCTTCTACATTACGTGTAATTCCTGCAAGCTTTTCTAGCGATTCAGAGACTTTGGAGATTAAACCAGCTTACGCTCAGTGGGAGCTTGGTACTGCAGCACCTGACTGTGCTTCTGCCAACCCAGATGACTGTCGTTACTGGTGTTACAAAGGATATCCTGCAGAATACCAAACGGTAGCTATTCAGCGTTTAGCAAATGATGCCAGCACTACTTCTACGCCAGTTTCTGAAGTTCCTGCTACTTACACCAAGCGTGTGGTTATTGAGCCAGCTCGTGTAGAAGAAGTAGAGATTCCTGCAGAGTACGCTACTATCACTAAGACTGTACTAGTTAAAGATGCACAAGTTGTAGAAGAGACTATTCCTGCAGTTTACAAAACGATCACTCGTGAAGTATTGCAAACAAAAGGTGGACTTACTACTTGGAAAGAAGTAGAGTGTGAGCTTTTGGAATACAATGACTTGAACATCAACTGGAACTTGGGATCTGCTACTTTAACTACTGAGGCTAAGCGTGAGATCGACACTAAATTACTTCCAGTATTGAAAGACGGAGTACGCGTAGAGATCGCTTCTCACACAGATTCAAGAGGTACTGCTGCCAGCAACAGAGATCTTTCTGAGCGTCGTGCGCAAGCGGTAACTAACTACTTGATCTCTAAAGGGATCAACTCTAGCCGTATCGTTTCTAACGGATATGGAGAGTCTCAATTGTTAAACCGTTGTGCTGATGGAGTTTCTTGTTCTGAGCGTGAGCACAGAGCAAACCGCAGAACGCAGTTTAGAATCATTCAGTAATTCACAATCAATCCTGTGAACTATCGAGTTGAGGAGTCCCATTAATTTGGGACTTCTCTTTTTTTTGCCCATTTTTGGCACGATATCTGTTCCCAAATCAACAACTATGAGAACCCTACTAATTGTTCTAGCTTTTGTCTTTACGCAAAGCGGATGGTCACAAACCCAGGAGAAGACCCAGTGGATGACCAATCTGGAAGACGCCCAGAAAATGGCCAAAAAGGATAAGATGCCTGTATTACTTTACTTTACGGGCAGCGATTGGTGTGCGCCTTGTATACAGTTAAAGGAGGATTTCTTCGAAACCGATGAGTTCCGTTCTAAGACTCAGGGCTATTTCCTGGTAAAGATTGACATTCCGCGTCGTATGGACATAGTTTCTGCGGAACAGTTGGCCTACAACAAAGAGATCCTGAAAAAATACAACTCAGACCGTTCTTTTCCCTTATTGATCGCTTACAATCACAAGGGCAAAAAGATAGGGGAGGTCTCTGGATACAGCAGTCTTCGCGATACTACCTACCACTACGACTTGCTGGATAAGGTAGCCGATAAATACTAGCCGAACATATTGTCAAGCCCAGGAATGTTAGGTATTCCTTCCTTGGCAACAGCTGCGAGTTCGGTCTCATTTACAGAAGTTGCCTGCGCAATAGCTTTGTTCAAAGTGATCACCAAATAATCTTCCAATTGTTCCTTATCGCTTAATAATTCATCAGCGATGGTGATATTCTTGATCTCGCGATTGGCGGTTAAGGTCACATTAATCGTTCCTTCTGAATTCTCTGCATCTATCAATACAGTGTTTAAGCGCTCTTTGGTCGCTGCAACTTTGGCTTGGGTCTCTTTGAGTTTACCCATCATTCCCATAATATCTCCGAACATAATTTTAGCATTTTATTCGCCGCAAATTTACTAATTTAGAGGGCCTATATAAAACAATTAGAAACTCAAAATCATGTTCAAGAACATCTTCATCCTAGCAGTTTGCACTATTTTTGCCGCTTCCTGCAATCAAGATCAAAAACCTAAAGCAGCAATGGATATAACGCCACCAACGGCAGAAAAGAAAGCAAAAAACCTAGAGATTCACGGTGATGTACGTGTAGATAATTACTATTGGCTTAATGATCGAGAAGATGAGGAAGTGATTGACTATCTCGAAAGAGAGAACGATTACTTTGATAAAATGACCGCGCACACCAAGGCATTTCAAGAAGATCTTTTTCAAGAAATGAAGGGACGTATCAAAGAAGACGATGCTTCCGTGCCTTATTTCTATAACGGTTATTATTACGTGACGCGTTACGAGACTGGGAAGGATTACCCGATCTACACGCGTAAGAAAGGTTCATTGGACGCGGAGGAAGAAGTGCTTTTTGATGTCAATGAAATGGCAGAAGGCTATCCTTATTACAACCTAAGAGGAATCAACGTGAGTCCAAACAACAAGATGGTTGCTTTTGGGGTAGATACCGTTAGCCGTAGAAACTATACTATTTACGTGAAGAATTTGGAGACGGGAGAGATCTTGGATGAGGCCATCCCAATGACTACGGCAGGTTCTGAGTGGGCTAATGACAACGAGACCCTATTCTTTACAGGGAAGGATCCGGTTACGCTCCGCAGCGATAAGATCTACAGACACAAGCTCGGAGATGACCCAACAAATCCAACCCTCATCTTTACAGAGGAAGACGACACTTTTTATACCTATGTGTATAAAACAAAGTCAGACGACTATATGATGATCGGAAGTACAAGTACTTTGACTTCTGAATTTCAATATTTAGATGCCAACAATCCTACGGGGGAGTTCCAACCAATACAGGCTAGAGAACGCGGCTTAGAATACTATGTTTCGCACTTTGGAGATCATTTCTACATCTTGACCAATAAAGACGGCGCTAAGAATTACAAACTCATGAAGACTTCTGTATCTAATACTGGGAAGGACAACTGGGAAGAGGTTATTGCTCATGACAACGCGGTCTTATTAGAGGACATAGATATTTTTAAAGACTATTTAGTAGTAAGCGAGCGTAGTGAAGGTCTGAACAAACTCAAGATCATTCCATGGGCCAATCCAGATGGGGCTTATTACCTGCCTTTTGAAAGCGAGACTTATACCGCATACACCACTCAAAATGTAGATTTCAACACAGAAGTTTTGCGCTACGGTTTCAATTCTATGACCACACCGGCCTCTGTAATTGACTTCAATATGGCAACTAAGGAATCTACGGTTATGAAAGAGACCGAGGTCCTGGGTGGAAAATTTGATAAAGACAATTATGCTTCTGAGCGCGTTTGGGCTACAGCTGCAGACGGAACCAAAATTCCGATCTCCTTGGTATATCGCAAGGGTATGGAAAAGAACGGCAAGAACCCTGTACTGCAGTATGCTTACGGATCTTATGGCTCTACCATCGACCCGCGTTTTTCAACGACGCGTTTGAGCCTATTGGACCGCGGATTTATCTATGCCATTGCACACATTCGTGGAGGTCAGTATATGGGCCGTCAGTGGTATGAAGATGGTAAGATGTTCGCTAAGAAGAACACCTTTACAGACTTCATCGACTGTTCTAAGTTTCTTATTGAGGCTGGCTACACTTCAAGCGATCACTTATACGCTTATGGTGGATCAGCTGGAGGCTTGCTGATGGGAGCAATTGTAAACATGGCTCCGGAGCTTTATAACGGTGTTATTGCGGCAGTACCTTTTGTAGATGTCGTGACTACAATGTTGGACGATTCTATTCCATTGACTACTGGTGAGTATGACGAGTGGGGGAACCCGAACAACAAAGACTCCTACGATTATATGTTGAGTTATTCTCCATACGATCAGGTGAGTGCTCAAGGATATCCAAACTTATTGGTAACTACAGGACTACACGATTCACAAGTACAATATTGGGAACCGGCAAAATGGGTTGCTAAGCTTCGAGAAATGAAGACCGATGACAATGTATTGCTTTTAAACACCAATATGGACGCCGGTCACGGTGGCGCCTCTGGACGTTTTGAAGCCCTCAAAGAAGTAGCCAGAAACTGGGCCTTCCTCTTTGATTTAGAAGGTATAACCAAGTAGTTTGAAATTTTTGACTTAACTTTGCAGGGTTGAAACCGCAATTCACTCAAGAAGAGCGGCTTTCTTCTGACTAAGCAGAATTTATGAAGGACAAAATCCAAGCACATGACAACGTGCTTTCTCTCATTGGGAATACACCTCTTGTCAAATTGAGCAAAATTACTGCCGATATCCCCGGTAATTTCTACGGAAAAGTTGAAGCATTCAACCCCGGTCACTCCTCCAAAGACCGCATTGCCTTACACATCATTGAAGAAGCAGAGCGTCAAGGAATTTTAGCTCCTGGCGACACTATAATCGAAACTACCTCTGGTAATACTGGATTTAGTATCGCTATGGTGAGCATCATAAAAGGATATGAGTGTATTCTAGCAGTGAGTTCTAAATCCAGTGGTGACAAGATCGATATGCTTCGTGCCATGGGAGCTCAGGTATACGTTTGCCCAGCACACGTTGCAGCAGATGATCCACGTTCGTATTATGAGGTGGCAAAGAGACTGCATAACGAGATCAAAGGCTCGGTATACATCAATCAGTATTTCAACAGCTTAAACACCGCGGCACATTACCGCAGCACAGGGCCTGAGATCTGGGAGCAAACAGCAGGTAAAATAACACACTTGGTGGCTTGTAGCGGTACAGGCGGAACCATTTCTGGGACGGCCCAATACCTAAAAGAACAAAATCCAGATATTCAGATCGTTGGAATTGATGCCTATGGGTCTGTTTTAAAGAAATATCACGAAACTCGTGAGTTTGATAAGAACGAGATCTATCCCTACCGTATTGAAGGTTTAGGAAAGAACTTGATCCCAACAGCTACTGATTTTGATAGCATCGATCAGTTTGTCAAAGTAACTGATGAAGAAAGTGCTCATAAAGCAAGAGAACTTGCAACCAAAGAAGGACTTTTTGCAGGTTACACCTCTGGTGCAGCGCTTCAAGGTGTTCAACAATTGGGAGAAGAAGGATTCTTTAAAAAAGACGATGTGGTTGTGGTAATTCTACCGGATCACGGTTCGCGCTATATGAGTAAAGTCTACTCAGACAAGTGGATGAAGGAGCAAGGCTTCTTTGACGCAGAACACGAAGAGGTTGTTGGCAACATTCAATATGTGAAATAAACGCCTTAAACAAAATACTTAAGCCCTGCATTTGCGGGGCTTTTTTATGCGCAGGAATTCGCGAAAAACCCTGATAATTAGGAATAAATTTATAATTTTGCCCGGAAACTTTAATAGCAAAGATTTGGCAAAGGATTTATTCGAAAAGATTTACAGAGATAAGGGGCCGTTAGGCAAGTGGGCAGAAGCAGCAGAAGGCTATTTCGTATTCCCTAAGCTAGAAGGACCAATCGGTAATCGAATGATGTTCAACGGGAAGGAAGTGATCACTTGGAGTGTGAACGACTACCTAGGATTGGCAAACCATCCAGAAGTTCGTGAAGTAGATGCCGCTGCAGCCGCACAATACGGTTCAGCATACCCAATGGGAGCTCGTATGATGAGCGGGCATACTAATCTGCACGAACAATTGCAGAACGAGCTAGCTGCATTTGTAAACAAACAAGCCGCATACTTATTAAACTTCGGTTACCAAGGAATGGTATCTACCATTGATGCTTTGGTTTCTAAGGATGATGTGATTGTATATGATGTAGATGCTCACGCTTGTATCATTGACGGTGTTCGTCTTCACTTAGGTCAGCGCTTTACCTATAAGCACAACGATATGGAAAGTATCGAAAAGAACCTAAAACGCGCTGAGAAAGTAGCTGAGAAGACTGGAGGAGGAATTCTTTTGATCTCTGAAGGTGTTTTTGGAATGCGTGGAGAGCAAGGAAAGCTAAAAGAGATCGTTGCGCTAAAAGAAAAATATAACTTCAGATTGTTCGTAGATGACGCTCACGGTTTCGGAACTCTTGGGAAAACAGGAGCTGGTGCCGGAGAAGAGCAAGGCGTACAAGATGATATCGATGTATACTTCGCCACTTTTGCGAAATCTATGGCCTCTACAGGAGCATTTATCGCTGGAGACGAAGAGATCATTAATTACTTAAAATACAACCTGCGTTCTCAAATGTTCGCCAAGTCGCTGCAAATGCAGTTGGTTGTTGGTGCATTGAAGCGTTTGGATATGATGCGTTCAAGTACTCAGTACAAAGACAAATTGTGGGAGAACGTAAACGCACTACAAGACGGTCTGCGCGAGCGTGGATTTGATCTAGGAACTACACAGAGTTGTGTAACTCCAGTTTATCTTAAAGGGAGTATTCCAGAGGCTATGGCCTTAGTGAAAGACCTAAGAGAGAATCACGGAGTATTCTGTTCTATAGTGGTTTATCCTGTAATACCTAAAGGATTAATTCTGCTTAGAATGATTCCAACGGCGTCTCACACTATGGAGGATATTCAAGAAACATTAGAAGCGTTCTCTGCTATTCGCGAGCGTTTAGAAAACGGAACTTACAAAAGACTTTCAGCAGCTCTAGCAGCTTCAATGGGAGAATAATAGTTCTGATATATGAACTAAAAAAAGCCACCAATACGGTGGCTTTTTTTATAGGTCTTTTCTAAAGGTGCTGCGTTCCTTGTGCTGCACCGGGCCGTAATCCTTCCAAAGTAGTTGTACGGCTGTATTCTCCGCCAATTCTGGATTGGTTTCCACTTGGGTAATTCCTTTGGCATTGAAGAGCTTTTGCATTTCCGCAAAAATAATAGCAGTAACGCCTTTTCCTTGGTATTCCGGATCAATACCAATTAAATAGAAAGCGGCGGTATCGTTCTTTTTCTGAGCTTGCATTAAATGATACCATCCAAACGGGAAGAGTTTACCATTGGCCTTTTTAAGGGCCTTAGAGAAGCTCGGCATCACCACGGAAAAGGCGATGAGCTTGCCCGTATTGTCTTTGATACAGGTAATATAATCCGGATGGATGAAGTTGAAGTACTTCTCCTTGTAATAATCGATCTGATATTGTTGAATAGGAACAAAGGTTTGCAGACTGTTGTAGGTGTTGTTCAATAACTCAAACATAGCGTCTACATAAGGAATGATCTCTTTTTTAGAACCAAAGCGAATGACCTCAAGATCATAGCGCTTTTTGATCAAGGCAGAGAATTTTTTCACCTTTTCCTTCATTTCAGGAGGAATACTCAGGCGGTATTCCACCCAAGTTGCCTGTTTTTCAAATCCGAGTTTTTCAAAATGCTCTGCATAGTAAGGAAAGTGGTACCAGGTGATCATGGTATTCAATTCCTCATACCCCATAGTCAAGATCCCGGCCTTTTCCATATTGGAGAAGCCCACAGGTCCTTCTATATATTCAAGATTATTTTGCTTCCCAATGGTCTTTACCGCTTCCAAAAGGGCTTTGGTCACTTCAATGTCGTCAATCATATCCAACCAACCGAAACGCATCTTTTTCTTGCCTTGCTCGTTGATCTCTAAATGATTGATAATAGCAGCAATGCGCCCTGCAATTTCACCGTTCTTATACGCTAAGAAATATTGAGTTTCAGCATTTTTGAAAACAGGATTTTTCTCGCCACTTAAGGTCTCTAGCTCATCATTGATAAGCGGTGGCACCCAATATTTGCAATCTTTGTAAAGGCTGAAAGGAAAGCGTACAAAGGCCTTGAGGTCTTTTTTGCTGGTTATTTGTTTGACTTCAATCATGGACGGTCTTCAAAAGGATTTCCGCCATCGTCTTCAACGTCGACATCATCACGGCGGTTGCGCTTTTTCTTCTTTTTCTTTTTGTTAATGGGTTCTCCATCAGGCCCAGTTTCTTCTATATATTCATCTTCTCCGTGCATATCAAACCGATAGCTCGCACCAATTCTAAAGAAGGTGCGGGTAGGAGTGTCCTTCCAATTCAGCAGTACCGAGGCATCCAACTGGAAGTCTTTGTTGAACAGATAAGCTGCACCACCTCTAAAGAGCTGGTCTGCATAAAAGTCACTTTTGATCCCCTCATTCTCAACAAAAGCAGAGAATTTCTCGCTAAAGGCGTGCGTCAAGGTCAAGATATAGCTGTAAGACGGAAACTCAGTAGTTACACGATCAACAATAATATTCGTTACAAAAACCCATCCGCCTAAAAAGTTATTCTGAGTAATGATAACCACACGCGGACTGATGGTCAATTCATCTTCTGGTGTGAATGGATTGTCCTCAAAGTCAAAATTGGCACCTGCATAAACAGATACAGCAGGGATCAAGTCGCGCCACTGAAAAGTGTTGTTAGCTTTCCAGCTGTATAGATTCGGACCTTCTAAATCACGCTTTCTGTACGGGTCGTATAAGAGATACTTAGCTCCAACACTGTTAAGTCTAAAATTTGCCTGAGTAAAGTCACCCGTAACAAAACCATCATTGAAAGTAACTTCATTGCGTTGGTAATTTCCTATAGCGTTGATCTCTAATCGCTCTTTGAGAAGTCCATAACGAACGGCGTAGTCAATACTGAAAGCACTGGCCTCCGTGTTGAGCAGATCGTGATTCTCTTGACCTAATCCCAGGCCCAATTCCAGTTGTAGCACGTTTTTACCTACAGCAAAAGCACCTTGTGAATTACCGGGTCGGTTGGAATTAATGGTCTCCGTATATTGACCTAGAGCGGTCGGAACACTTATCAGAAGTATGCATAAACTTAGCCAGAGGCGGGTGATCATGGGGTGTTGGTTTGCAGTCAAAGATAGCAGAATTTATTAGTTTTTTAATAGTTCTTTAGCGGCTTCTTGCCCGCTGAATCCCTACCTTTACATTAAATTTAAAGTGCATGGATGCATTGAGAACGTTTTTGATCGTTATTTTGGTATTGCTGATGCTGCGTTTTGCGTTAAAACTCGCTGCGCCATACATTTTGCGCTATGCCAGTAAAAAGCTTCAGCAGCGCTTTGAACAACAATTTGGAGCCTTTGAGCAACAGCAACCCCCTAAGCCAGAAGGCAGTGTACATGTGCACCGCAAGCCACAAGGAAAAAAAGAGGCCACTAAGGTAGTCGGGGACTATATCGATTATGAAGAAATTGATTAATTTGGAGGCTTAAATCCGCTTCTATGGCTGCCTTAAAAAAAGCGCTTCCTCATCTCATTGTTTTAATTCTATTTGTCTTAGCCTCGCTGATCTATTTCAGTCCGGTACTTCAAGGCGATACCATCTTTCAAAGCGATATTGCTCAATTCAATGGAATTGCCAAGCAACAACGCGACTTTAAAGCAGCAACTGGTGAGGAGACCTATTGGACCAATGGCGCCTTTGGCGGAATGCCAACCTATCAGATCGGAGCGCGCTATCCAAACCACCTGATCAAAAAACTAGACCTAACACTGCGCTTTCTGCCAAGACCTGCAGATTATTTGTTTTTGTATTTGCTGAGTATGTATGTGCTGCTTTTGGTCATGAAAGTAGACTATAAGCTCGCATTTCTGGGTGCCTTAGCTTTTGGCTTTTCCACCTATTTGATCATAATACTCGGGGTAGGACATAATTTGAAAGCACACGCCATAGCCTATATGCCACTAGTTTTGGCGGGGATAATTTTAACCTTTAGGCGGAAGTATCTTTGGGGATTTGCACTTACGGCAATTGCCATGGGCTTGGAATTGGTGGCCAACCACTTCCAGATGACCTATTACCTCTTGATATTGGTTGTGGTTTTGGGAATAGCTTATTTGATTGATGCCATCTTAAAAAAGCAACTACAACATTTTACAAAATCTGTTTTAATCCTGTGCGGAGCTGTATTATTGGCCATTGGATTTAACAGTGCGAATATATTAGCGACCGCTGAGTACGCACCTTATTCCATGCGCGGAAAGAGCGAATTGACCATCAAACCAGACGGAACTCCTAAAGAGGTTACCAACGGTCTATCATACGATTATATCACGGAGTACAGTTATGGGAAACTGGAATCATTCAATTTAATGGTCCCTCGTTTTATGGGAGGTGGTTCTGGAGAACCCTTGCCAGAAGAAAGCGAACTTATTGAAACCTTGAGAGGTTTACCGATCTCCCCGGAAGATGCGAATAATATCTTGAGACAGGTTCCGTTGCCCATGTATTGGGGGCAACAACCCATTATAGAAGCTCCGGCCTATGTTGGAGCCATAGTGGTCTTTTTAGCGCTTTTAGGCTTCTTTTTGATCAAAGGCCGATTGCGTTGGTGGTTGTTAGGAGGTATTATTTTAAGTCTGTTGCTCTCTTGGGGTAAGAATTTTGCCTTCCTCACCGAATTCTTTGTAGACTATGTGCCGCTTTACAATAAGTTTAGAGCCGTTAGCTCCATGCAAGTGATCATTGAGCTGTTGTTGCCTATTGCGGCTGTTATTGGTCTGCACCAACTCTTTAATGATTTCAATTCTAAGGAAAGCCGTAAGAAGGCATTGCTGCTTTCCGGTGGGATAGTCTCTGGATTGTTGCTGATTTTTTACCTCTTCGGATCCAGTTTGTTTGATTTCGAGGCGCCCTATGATGCTGACGTTGCTGCAGCCTTGGGTGAGATTGGACCTTTACTCATTGAAGGTATTCAGGCCGATAGATTCTCTGTGTTTAAAGAAGACAGTTTACGATCCCTAGGATTGGTCGTTGCCAGTTTTGCTGTATTGTTTGCTCTGATGCGCCAAATGATCAAAGAACCAGTGGCTGTTGGGATTTTAGCGGTTTTGATAGTGGTCGATTTGGTTGGTGTTGATAAACGCTACGTCAACGAGGATGACTTTGTTGACTCTCGTGTGATGGAACAGCCATATCAAGCCAATGGCGCGGATCTTCAAATTCAAAAGGACACCGACGGTTTCTTTAGAGTATACGATATGACCAGTGCTGCTTTTACCAGTGGACGTGCGAGTTTCTTCCACAACGCCTTGGGAGGGTATTCCGCAGTTAAAATGGGCCGCATCAATGATATTAACCATTTCTACCTGATGCGTGAACAGCCCAATATGAACATCATCAATATGTTCAATGTGCGTTATTTGATTCGCTTTGGAGATAACGGTGGGCCTTTTGCGCAGCGCAATCCGGGAGCCAATGGCAATTCCTGGTTTGTCTCCGACTATGAAATGGTAAATTCAGCAGATGAGGAAATCCAAGCCTTAGCAGATTTAGATACAAAACGTAAAGCCGTAGTTCATTCAGACTTTGCCGAACAACTAAGCGGCAAGCGTTTCACGGTTGATTCCACAGCAACCATCAGCCTTAAAGAGTTTGCACCTAATAGAATGGTTTATACGAGTAACAGTAGTCAAGAGGGCTTAGCGGTCTTTTCTGAGATGTACTATAAACCCGGTTGGAAGCTGACCGTTGACGGTCAAGATGCTGACTATTTTAGAGCTAATTATACCCTAAGAGCTATGGTGTTACCGGCTGGATCTCATGAGATCGTGTTCTCTTTTGAACCAGAAGTGGTGCAACGCGGAAGCCTTTTAAGTTTAGTTTCTGCTACCGTCTTCATACTGATCTTGCTGGGATTTGGGTATATGAACTACAGAAAATCTGACCGAGAAGCTGCCTAGCATGGAGCCCTTAAAAGTTTTGGTAATTACCTATTATTGGCCGCCAGCAGGTGGGCCAGGGGTTCAGCGTTGGCTGAAGTTTTGTACGTATCTGCCCGAAAATGGAATTGAACCTACCGTTTACATTCCTGAGAATCCAACCTATCCCATTGTAGATGAGGGGCTTTTGCAAGAAGTGCCAAAAGGCATAAAGGTCTTAAAGCATCCCATATGGGAGCCTTACGGCTTGGGTAAACGGTTGGGTAAAAAGTCTACTAAGACCCTTAGTAAGGGCATTATTGATGAGAATCCTTCCCTGCTTAAGAAGTTAATGCTTTTCATTCGTGGGAACTTTTTTATTCCTGATGCGAGAAAGGCTTGGGTCAAACCATCTGTCAAATATTTGAAGGATCATCTCAAAGAGCAGCATTACGATATTATAATCACTACTGGACCTCCACACAGCGTTCATCTTATAGGAAAACAACTCAAAGAAGCTTTAAACATCCCTTGGCTAGCAGATTTTAGAGATCCATGGACCACCATTGGATATCACAAATCCTTGCGTTTGCTTCCTTGGAATGCTAAAAAGCACAAGCATTTAGAAGCTACTGTTTTAAATACCGCAGATCAGATTCTGGTGACCAGTCCATCGACTAAAAAGGAGTTTGAAACCCTTACCAAACAACCCATTGCGGTGATCACCAACGGTTACGACACCTCAAACAAACCTTCAAAGCAGCTGGATTTAGACAGACAGTTCAGTATATCGCATATTGGCTCGCTCTTGGCCAGACGCAATCCAGAGTCGCTCTGGAAGCTACTCGGGGAATTTTGCAAAGCGGATGAAGCCTTTAAAAAGGATCTAAAACTTGTTTTTGCAGGTGTGGTAGCAGATGAAGTCAAAATCTCTTTAACTCATCACGAGCTTTCTGAACATGCCGAATTTAAAGGTTATGTAGACCACAGCGAAGCCATTGTGCTCCAGCATCAAAGTCAGTTGTTATTACTCTTGGAGATCAATGCACCAGAGACACGGGCGATCTTACCTGGGAAGCTCTTTGAATACATGATGGCGCGTAGACCCATCCTTGCGATAGGGCCCGAGGGGAGTGACATCAAACAATTGGTGGAGGAGTCGGGTAGTGGCGCCTTTTTTAATTATAAGCAGCTCCATGAGGACTATTTAGGCGCTTACATTCTAAACGCCTATAAGTCCTATAAAAATAAGTCCTTAGCACTTCAAAACAAATCCATAGAACAATTCGACCGCAAAGTGCTTACCGAGCAATTGGCTACCGTTCTAAAAAGCGAAACCCTTGCAAGACATAGACCGTCATAACAAGGGTTCCTAACTAACCAACCAAAAAATGATCTTTAATTTCTTCTACCGCTACGCGTGCTGCGTGCGTTGGAGTTTCTGCTGCTACTGCCGCGTGAAACATTCGCTGAGCGAGAGCTTCTAGAATTGCTAGAACTCATGCGGGTGTTAGACCGCGATCCTCCAGATCGATTTGCTCTTGAGCTTGATCCGCTGGAGCGGTTCATGCTGCTACTGCGTGTAGATCTGCTTGAGGTAGCTCTCTGGTTGCTACGAGAAGACGAGCTTCTCATATTCCCAGAAGACCTGCTAGTGCTTCGCTGAGATCTCATGTTTCCAGAAGATCTGTTGGTACTGCGCTGAGAGCGCATATTGCCAGAGGATCTGCTGTTAGAGCTTCCACTGCGAGCAACGGTTCCACGGTTGTTTGTGGTGTTTCCGCGACTGCTCATGCTGGATCTGTTTCCACGTGTGCTTGTTGCACTACCGTTACGCATATTGCTTGATCTTGAACTTCTCATATCGCGAGAGGTGCTTCCTCCACGAGTGTTCGCACTCATGCTTCTGCGGTTGTTCGCTGTTGTCGCTCTACTCGAGCTTCTACCGCGATTTGTAGCTACAGCATCTCTACCTGATCTGCGTGCCGGACGGTAATCTGGATTCGCCGCTGTTCTTCCGTTTCTATAGTGGATTCTACTTCCAGGGCGGTAAAAATCGCGTCTTCCGTTCACATAAGCTCTACGACCTCTGTTGTTGTAGTAGCGCAGATGATTTGCGTATGTATAGCGCACTGGTGCATAGTATCTGCGGTACGGGTAGTTGTATACAATACAGTTGTTAAAGAACGGTCTGGCGTAAAATACGTGCCATGGTCTGTATACATAGGTTCTGTAAAAAGGGCTGATAAATCCAACCGTATAATCAAAGTATCCAAAGTTGTTATAAAAGACCTGTAGGCCACCTACACGTACAATGCGTCTGTTGTTGTATACGATATCTACCGTTCCTGCTCTAGAGATTCGTCCGAAGTTGTCATAAAAGATCGGTACGTTTTCAATCTGAATAACAGCTCCGTAATCATCGTACTGTACAAATGCGTCGTAATCGTAACCAGAATTGTAGTTGATACTCACTGCAGGAGTATTCACATTTACGTTGACCGTGTTTCCTCCCAAGAAGACAAAATCAAACTGTCCGTCTGGGAATACTGAGAATTCTACACCACCTTCTACAAAGATGTATGAAGATCCGTCAAAGTTGTATCGTCTGTCGTCTGCGCGGGCATCTGAAAAGAATCCAGAAACACTCAGTAAGAGTCCGCTAAGTAGTATGCCAAGTTTTTTCATCACTTTAAGTTTTAGTTTGTAATTGCATTCTGGTTAGCATTACGCTTACTTAAATACAAAGGGCGTGCCAAACTTTTAAACCCTTGATTGTCAGCAATAAAAAAACACTGCCCTCCTTAAAGAGCAGTGCTACATCAACTAAATCATGATACTAGTTGCGGCTGCGACGTCCGCGTCTGTTATCATCGTCATCATCATCATCATCGTCCCAGTCATCATCCCAATCGTCATCCCAGTCAAAATCCCAATCAGCATTATTGTTCTGAGTTCTAGAACGTCTACCTGTGCGATAGGTAGTATCGTAATGGCCGTTTCCAAAATATCTGTTGCCAAAGGTATACGTAGTGCTTCCTGCAACTCCACATACTCCGTAGACTATATTACGTCGGTTAATATTACCCAGCGTATGGGTTACACGACCGCGTCGGTTGTAAAAGATCTCCATTCCACCTACACTTATTAAACGGCCTCTGCGGTATCTCAAAGAAACATCTCCAATGAATCTAACCTTACCATTCGGTTTATAAAAGATGTTGGTACGTCCAATGTTGTGCAGTACACCAAATCGATCTACGTTTAGTCGGTAATGCCCGCGGCCACGATATCGTGTGTTGTGAATCGGTAAGCTTCTGCTGGCATTGCGTCTTCCATTGACACGGGTACGTCTGTTATAGTGTACGGCGTTTGGAAGGACATAGCTAAAACTGCCATCCAAGAACACTTCAAACAAGATACCATCTTCATAAAAACTTACTGATTGTGTACTTAAATAGCGTTCGTAGTTGCCCCAAGGATTGTAAACCTTAGATTCTGTATTCACATTTGCCTGTGTAGAAATTCCAAAAAGGAAAAGACCTACTGTAAGAATTGCTTTTTTCATAATTCTAAAATTTTGGGTTTTGCCTACTCTTTAAGCTTTTCGGCTTGCGCTATTGCCTTAAGTAAACCAAAGGGCGTGCCAAAATTTTAAAACGATGTAAATGAGCTAGTTATAGCTTTTCTCGGAGGTGCTGCGCAGTGAATGATTCAGCGATTTGTACAATTTGCTCCGGAGTTCCTGAAGCGACAACAGTACCTCCTTTATCTCCGCCTTCTGGTCCGAGATCAATAATGTGATCAACACACTTGATCAGGTCCAGGTTGTGTTCCACCACAATGATGGAATGACCGTTGTCTAGGAGCGCATTGAAAGAATCCAACAACTTTTTAATGTCGTGGAAATGCAAACCAGTAGTAGGCTCATCAAAAATGAATAAGGTTTTGTCTTTATTCGCTCCTTTGATTAAGAAAGAAGCTAATTTTATACGTTGCGCTTCTCCACCAGAAAGTGTAGAGGAACTTTGGCCTAATTGCACATAGCCTAAGCCTACCGCTTGCAGAGGTTTTAGCTTATCGTGGATCTTAGTTTCTCCGTGTTGATCAAAAAACGCAATGGCCTCGTCAACGGTCATGGTCAAAATATCGTGAATATTCTTTCCGTGGAATTGCACTTCCAAGATCTCTTTTTTGAAACGCTTTCCTTTACAGGTATCACATTCCAAATGAACATCGGCCATGAATTGCATCTCAATGGTCACAACGCCTTCTCCTTTGCAGGTTTCACAGCGTCCACCATCTACATTGAAAGAGAAGTGCTTGGCTTTATAGCCGCGGATATCAGAAAGTTTCTGCGAGGCAAATAAAGAGCGAATATCATCATAGGCTTTGATGTAGGTAACCGGATTGGAGCGGCTTGAACGCCCAATTGGATTCTGGTCCACAAACTCGATATTCTGCAAGGCGTTTTCCGGTAGTTCTAGCGTAGAGAACTGGCCAGGTTTATCTCCGTATCCTCCCAATTTACGTTGTAGGGCAGGGAAGAGGATCTTTTTCACTAGTGTACTCTTACCAGAACCAGAAACTCCAGTGACTACGCTAAAGCTTCCTAAAGGAAAGCTCACGTCTATATTCTTTAGGTTATTGTGTCTAGCCCCTTTCAGTTCGATGGTTTGAGTGACTTCCCGACGCTTTTCAGGTACACTGATCTCTAAACGACCACTTAAATATCCAGCGGTAAGTGAATCGGATTTTAAGATCTCATCATAGGTTCCGGTAGCGACCACTTCACCACCAAAAGTACCTGCTTCAGGTCCAATATCAATGATGGTGTCTGCCGCTTTCATGAGGTCTTCATCGTGCTCCACAACAATAACCGTATTTCCTAGATCACGCAGTGATTCTAGTACACCTATGAGTTTTTCAGTATCTCGCGGATGCAGGCCAATACTGGGCTCATCAAGTATATACATTGACCCAACCAAACTAGAACCTAAAGACGTGGCTAGGTTGATGCGCTGCGATTCTCCACCGGAGAGCGTATTGGATTTACGATTCAGTGTCAGATAATTGAGTCCAACATTAGACAAGAATCTCAATCTATTGTTGATCTCTAAGAGCAATCGTTTTGCTACTTGCGCGTCGTGATCGTTGAGTTCCAATTGCTGAAAGAAGTTGCGAACCTCTTCAATAGGCAGTTCAACCAGATCAGAGATCGACTTGCCTTGAATCTTAACGTAGTTAGCTTCCGGTCTTAAACGCCGACCATAACAAGTTCCGCAGCGCGTCTTCCCGCGATAGCGCGATAGCATTACACGGTTTTGGATCTTATAGCTTTTGGCTTCCAGTTCTTTAAAGAAACTGTTCAGGCCTTCAAAGTAGTTGTTTCCTTGCCAAACCAGGCGTTTGTCAGCTTCTGAAAGTTCAAACCAAGGCTTGTGAATTGGGAAATCGAATTTGTAAGCATTGTTTACCAATTGATCGCGATACCAACTCATGGTTTCACCGCGCCAAGGGAAGATGGCATTCTCATAGACCGATAAAGCCGTATTTGGAACGACCAAGTCTGGGTCAATTCCAATCACATCTCCATATCCCTCACAAGTAGGGCAGGCTCCATAAGGGTTGTTGAAGCTGAAAAGATGAATATTGGGCTCCAAAAAGGTTTGTCCGTCCAACTCAAAACGATTGTTGAATGGTTTTTGAGTGCCTTCATCTACAGGATCAATGATCACATCTCCTTTTCCTTCGTAAAAGGCCATCTCAACCGCATCTCCTAAACGGTGAAAAAAATCTTCATCGTCTTTCTTTACAATACGATCTACCACCAAATAAAGCGTTTTAGGAAGAGCTTTATCCAAACTGTCCTCTATACGCAATACCTGATCATTGGCTTTGATACGAGCATATCCTTGCTGCAATAAGGCCTTTAATTTGTTTTCCATGCTGCGGCCTTCTTCCAAAGTAATCGGGGCTAACAACAGCAGTCTTTTTCCGTCTTCTAAGGTTTTGATATAATCCAAGACATCCGTGACAGTATCTTTTTTAACAAGTTCTCCTGAGATAGGCGAGTAGGTCTTGCCAATTCGAGTAAAGAGCAGTTTGAGATAGTCATAGATCTCTGTGGAAGTTCCCACTGTAGAACGCGGGTTGGTGGCATTTACCTTTTGTTCAATAGCAATAGCAGGAGCGATTCCCTTAATAGCGTCTACTTTGGGTTTGCTTAAACGCCCTAAGAATTGGCGCGCGTATGAAGAAAGACTTTCTACATAACGTCTTTGTCCCTCTGCATAAAGCGTGTCAAAAGCCAAACTGGATTTACCACTTCCTGAAAGACCTGTCACAACCACCAGCTTATTTCTAGGTATGGTAACATCAATATTCTTAAGGTTGTGCAATTTAGCGCCTTGAATAAGGATGTTGTTTTTAAAATCGGAGGTTGTTTTGGACACGAATTTTGCTTTAAAAAACCCTGCAAAGATACCACTTAAATGCCGTTTTTAATAGGGGTAAGTCGGTACAAGTTTTAAACAAAAACCAATTTTTTTTTTGCTTTTCTGAAAAGATTGTTGTTATATTTACGAACATTAACACCTCTTTTAAAGCACACGCCTATAGCATATTACTACTTTATAATTAGATAGAAACCAGAGCCCTAGCGGTTTTTGAGACTAATAAAGTACTAATATGGAACGCAACTTAACCAGTGACGCACACCTTGTAAAAGCCTACATTGATGGTAATGAGGCTGCATTATGTCAGCTTATTACCCGACACAAGGAAAAGATATTCAGTTTTATTTATTCAAAAGTTTACGACCGAGATGTCGCAGAAGATATCTTTCAGGATACGTTTATCAAAGTAATTCGTACTCTGAAACGCGGTGCGTACAATGAAGAAGGGAAATTCCTGCCTTGGGTGATGCGTATTTCTCACAATTTGGTGATCGATTACTTCAGAAAGAACAATCGCATGCCAAAATTCGAGAACAACGGAGATTTCAATATTTTTTCTGTTTTAAGCGATGAATCTTTAAATGCGGAGAAGCGCATCATTAAAGATCAAGTTGCGGATGACGTAAAAAGACTGATTGAAGAGTTGCCAGAAGATCAAAAAAATGTACTCATCATGCGCATGTACAAGGATATGAGTTTTAAAGAGATCTCAGAGCAGACGGGCGTTTCCATCAATACAGCTTTGGGTAGAATGCGTTATGCTTTGATCAACCTCCGCAAGGTGATTGACAAGCACAATATAATTTTAACCAATTAGTACAATAAAATAATACTTGCCGCGTTTTTTAAGAACATTAACTCTTAAACAACGTTCTATGCAAGAAATGTACTCTAAGACCTCACGCAGGGACCCCGTGAATAAAATGGTCCCAAAAGAAGAGACAATTAAGTTCCTTCTGGATTATTCTAAGGCTTTAAGTGTTATAGATTATAATAAATTGAAGTTTGAAGCACTTCTAAACTAAACTTTGGAAAAACCCGCTTAACGGCGGGTTTTTTTATGGAAGAGATTTAGACTTTTTAAAGTTCTTTAGTTCTTCTTTTTAGCTTTTGCCTTGTAGTAATCGTTCAAGACCGTTTTTCTTCCAACAGTCTTGGTAATGATATCTTTTTCAAGATCCCAACCTCTTGCTGGAGAATATTGGCGCCCGTACCAAATTATTTGCAAGTGTAATTGATTCCATAAATCCTTTGGAAACAAGTGTTTAGCATCTTTCTCCGTTTGCACCACGTTTTTGCCATTGGTGAATCCCCAACGGTACATTAAGCGGTGAATATGCGTATCTACAGGAAAAGCGGGAACATTAAAAGCCTGCGCCATGACAACACTCGCTGTTTTATGACCTACAGCAGGCAGTGCTTCTAAGGCTTCAAAACTTGCGGGAACCTGACCGTTGTGTTCATTTATTAAGATGTGTGAGAGCTCATAGATACCTTTAGATTTCATTGGTGACAGCCCAACGGGTTTTATGATCTCGCGTATTTCTTCTTGGGTGAGTTTGATCATATCATAAGGATTATCAGCGACTTCAAATAACTTGGGTGTAATTTCATTCACGCGTACATCCGTGCTTTGCGCAGACATCAATACCGCAATGAGCAATGTATATGGATCTTTATGATCTAAAGGGATGGGAATCTCCGGATAAAGCTCTTGTAACGTATCGATGACAAATTTTACCTTTTCCTGCTTGGTCATTATTGCGTAAATTTGAACAAAAATAGCAAAATGAATACACTAAAAGCCGGAGATGCGGTTCCGCATTTCAAAGTCAACGATCAGGACGGAAACCCAGTAGATTCTAACGATTTTAAAGGAAAGAAATGGGTAGTTTTCTTTTACCCAGCAGCCAGCACACCGGGTTGTACTGCAGAAGCTTGTGATCTGCGTGACCATTACAGTGAATTACAAGCCAAAGGTTACCATTTAGTGGGTGTAAGTGCCGATACGGAGCGTAAGCAGAAGAATTTCAGCACCAAGTACGAATTTCCATTCCCATTATTAGCTGATACAGAAAAGGAGGTAATCAACGCCTTTGGTGTTTGGGGACCTAAAAAGTTTATGGGACGAGAATACGACGGAATCCACCGTATGACCTTTTTGATCAACGAAGAAGGCGTGGTGGACCATGTCATTTCTAAAGTAAAAACCAAAGCGCATGCCGCTCAGATCTTAGAACTCTAAGATATATTGAAAGATTTAAGACTGCAGGGCCTTTTCACTACAATTGAAGAGGCCTTCTTTTTTGATCATCTCTGAGATACCGTCAGGAAGCATTTGTTCCCAACCAGATTCTCCAGCTTCAATCATTCGTAAGACTTCACGAGAGAAGATGTCCAAGACATTTTCATTAAAGTTTTCAATATCTACGAGCTTACCGTTGTATTTGAAGAACTTGTAGAGCTCTTTCATACGTGGATGTACTTTAAGGTTCTCACTAGTTATATATTCACCTTCACTGGTACGCATCGGGTAGAGGTAAACCTTTAGGTCTTTGTAGAAGAGCTTACCAAATGCTTCCAAGATTCCACCAGAAAGGTGACGGTAATACTTCTCATCAAATACGTCAACCAAATTGTTAACTCCCATAGCCAGACCAATACGGTTCTTGGTATAGTTGCTAAAGTATTCAACCAGTTTGTAATATTCCTGGAAATTGGAGATCAGTACTGTATGTCCTAAAGAACATAGTAATTCAGCACGGTCCATAAAGTCTCTTTCATCGATTTCACCTTCTGCACGGAGGTTAGAAAGTGTGATCTCAAAGATGGAAATAGATCGCTCCGGATCCACTTTGTTCTCTTGCATGAACAGTTGGTGAGCCGTTTCATACATATCGATGTTCACCTTGGTTACCGGTCTAAAACTACCGCGCAAGGCTAGAATGTTCTTTTTGTAAAGAATACGCGCTGGCAGGATGTTGTTTCCATCTGGGCCAAAGATGATCGCTTCGGTCATGCCGTTCTTGATCAGCTGTAAACTCATCAAGCGGTTGTCTACAGTGGCAAATCGCGGGCCTGAGAAGTTGATTGTATCGATCTCTATTTGATCCTTGTGCAAGTGATCGTATAGGTAACGCAGTAATTTTCTAGGCTGATCGTGTTTATAGAACGCCCCGTAGATCAGGTTAACTCCAAGTGTTCCGAGTGTAATCTGTTGTAAACGCGCGTCATTTTCTTTAAAACGAACGTGAAGAATGATTTCACTGTAATCCTCATCTGGAGTTGTTTGGAAGCGAATTCCAACCCATCCGTGACCTTTGTACTTTTTAGCAAAGTCAATGGTAGTCACTGTATTGGCATAAGTAAAGAAGATCTTATCCGGATGCTTATCGCGATGAATACGCTCTTCAATAAGTTTAGTTTCGTGCTCCAACATGCGTTTCAAACGCGGTTCTGTCACATAACGACCGTCTGCCTCCACACCGTAAATAGCGTCACTAAAGTCCTTGTCATAGGCTGACATGGTCTTAGCAATAGTTCCGGAAGCTCCTCCAGCCCTAAAGAAATTTCTAACGGTTTCTTGACCCGCTCCAATCTCAGCGAAGGTTCCGTAAATATTTTCGTTTAGGTTTATCCTAAGGCATTTGGCGTGAATGGAAGGAATGTGTTCAAAATCCTTGTCGCCCTTAATCGTATCCGGCATAATTCATTGCAATTTCGATGTATTACAAAGGTACTAAAACCGATAGGGTAACAAAAAATTTAGAATTATTTTTGCATTTATGAGATCGCCCCTTAAAATCACATTTTTAGGTACAGGAACCTCCCAAGGAATCCCAATTATTGGCAGTACGCATCCCGTCTGTTTAAGCGAGGATCCTAAAGACAAAAGATTGCGTGTCTCCGTGCAATTACAGTGGGAGGACCAATTCTTCGTCATTGATTGCGGACCTGATTTTAGACAGCAAATGCTGCGGGTGGGTCAAAGACGTCTGGACGGGATTCTATTAACGCACGAGCACAGTGACCACACGGCAGGTTTGGATGATATTCGCCCGTTCTTTTTTAGACAGGGAGATGTTCCATTTTATGCCGAACCGCGGGTCTTTGATGCGCTAAAGGATCGATTTGGATACATCTTTGAAACGGAGAATAAATATCCTGGGGCACCTACAATTGATGAGAATGTTATTAACGCGGATAATAGTTTTGCCCTTAAAGGCAAGCAGGTGACGCCGATCCGTGTGTTTCATGGCGATTTACCGGTATTAGGCTTTCGTATTGATTGATTTTGCCTATATGACTGATGTGAAGACCATTCCAGATGCTGAGTTTGAAAAGCTCCGTGATTTAGAGGCTGTGGTCATTAGTGCCTTGCGCGTAGAGCCGCACAGGACACATTTAAATTTGGAAGAAGCCTTAGCCATGGCAAAGCGCATAGGAGCTAAGAAGACTTATTTTACACACATCAGTCACTTGCTCGGTTTTCATGAGGAGGTATCTAAAAACCTGCCTGAGAATGTGTACCTTGCTTATGACAATTTGGAACTTAATTTCAACTAAACTTTTTACTGTTTTATGAAGAAATCGATTTTCATGTACCTGTTCTTCTTCGCCATTTTATTGGTGTTATTCATGTATGTCAATCAAAAGCGTATTTATGAGGATCAGCAAGGCAAAAATAGATTCTTTAGAGACACAACTCGCTCAACTTACGGCAGATATCGATACGCTACAAGAGCAGAACGCTACTTTGAATTACTTTACGCTTCAAGGCAATGACAATGCCATGACCTATTTTGAATCTTTAGGATTTGAGGCTGCAGACATAGAGAACTATGTGCGCGAATCCATTTACGCCTACAACGGCCAATCAGAAGGAAACCCGTTGATCCCTTATGAAGGGATGGACGGTACCATGCGCATCAATAAATTGAAGTTTTTAAACCACCGTTGGTTGGTTGGCGATTTCACTGACGGACGCTATTGGGGAGAAATGGTCTTGGAGTACTTTATTGAAGATGACAAGCAGATCACCTTTAACACTTTAGGTTCGTTGATGTACCCGAACTAAAGGTTTTCTTCTAGCCAAGCTTTAAACTCGTAGAAATTCTGCGGAGCCACACCGTGTCCAACGGGAAATTCACTAAACACATTCGGAATTCCCAATTCATCTAAAAAGCCTGGCGTTTTACGCGCCCAATCTACTGGTATAACGGCATCTACACTTCCGTGGGAACTGTACACTTTAAGTCCGCTAAAATCGTTTTCCCGATAATTCTCAACATACATTTCTGGTACGATATAGCCACTCAATCCCACTACACATTTAATTTGTTGCGGATGGGATAGGGCATAAGCAAAACTCAAAATTGTACCCTGACTGAATCCTATTAGTGCCACACGCTCCCGATCCACTGGATATTCATCTAAGGCCTGGCTAATAAAAGTCCCCAACAACTCTCGAGAAGCTACCGCCTGCTCAATATCGTTGAACTTTCCACCGCCAACCTGATCCCAGTGAATGGCATACCAAGCATTGCCGTAGGGTTGCATTGCATGAGGCGCTTGAACTGAAAGAACTGCATACTCCTCAGGCAATTCAGAAGCGAATGAAAACAGATCATTCATATCACTTCCATAGCCATGAAGCATGATAATCAATGGTGCTTTTTTAGAGGTATCTGCCGCTGGTCGGTATAAATGTTCCAATGCAAATGTGGCCATAGTTCTTAATTCTTGAGCAAAATTAACCATAAAAAAAGCCACCGTAAAACGATGGCTGAATTTCTTTTAAAGGGTTTTATTAAGCGACTCCTTTGAACCAATCTTGGAACATGGGGCCAATAATTGGCACGGGTTTTTCTTCACCTTGAACAGCGCTTACCAAGCCCAGAACCCAGAATACCAGTAGTCCGATATTCAAAATCCATAAGATCATGGCTATTCCTAAAACACGTCCAACAAGGCTAATGGCTAAGGAGATCAGCATTAATCCCAACATTTGACGAATATGATAAGCTCCTAAACTGGTTTTGTTGCTCTGGTGCATCACTAAGGCGATGATCCAACCAATCAAGGTGATGTAGCTAATAATGGCGATGGTTTTGCCGTCTTGTGCAGTTTCTGACATGGTAAATAGTTTTTAGTTAGTTATTTAGCTTTTTAAAGATAGCTAATTACTTTAAAAACTGAAACCACTCTTGAAATTTTTGACTGAAGAAAGGAATAGCAGGTTCTTTACCGATAATTGCGGTCACTAAACTAAAGGCCCAGGCACCAAAAGATCCGATCCACAGCACATCGCCTAAAATAGGATTCATATAACCGTAGGCCACTTGAGCACAGAATAAGATCAGTAATAGTCCAAACATATTTTGAATGTGCTTGGTGGCAAAGGGATGTTTAGCCTCTCTATTTAAAAAATAGGCGATAATGGTCCCAATGAAGGTAATGTAAGCGATTATGGCAATGCTTTTGTCAGAAGGAGAATCACTCATCGTTTAAGTGGTATTTTTCACCCAAGATCATTCCGTAGGCTTTCCCTTGAAGCTGATGGCCGTGATAGATACAGTTTTTAGAAAAGGAGGGAAGGGTCTTAGCATCAACAGTCCAAGTTTCTTGGGGATCAAACAGGCTCAGATCAGCTGTTTGGCCTTCCTCAATTGTGGTTGAATTGATTCCAAAGATTGCTCTCAAACCGGTTAAGGCATCTACAGCTGCTTCAGTTCCCAAAGCTTTATTGGTTGCTCCAAAAAGGCATTCTAAGCCAATAGTACCGAAGTCTGCATGATCAAATTCCTTTTTCTTAGATTCGATATCCAACGGATTGTGATCTGAGGTTACTCCGTCAATAGTGCCGTCTTGCAAGCCTTTGATAAGCGCCTTGCGATCTGCTTTATCACGTAGTGGAGGCATGACCTTGTATTGGGTGTCAAAGCCTTCTAAGACTTCATCCGTAAATAACAAATGATGTGCAGCAACACTACAACTAACAGCCAAACCACTTTTCTTAGCCGCTTTGATCAATTTCACACTAGCTGCAGAAGAAATGGTAGGAATATGCAACTTCCCACCGGTGTATTCTAAAATGCCCAGATCTCTTTGAATTCTCAAGGTCTCGGCAGTACTGGAAATACCTTTTAGGCCTAATTGAGTACTGGCAATACCCTCATGAACTACGCCTTTAGTAGCCAAGCCTTTCTCCAGCGGAAAACTCTGTACCAATCCACCAAAAGGTTGGGTATACTGCAAGGAAAGCTTTAGCAGGTTTACATCGTCTGTCGGACGTTTGTAATCGTAAAAACTCGGACAACCAACAGTATTCATATCGAACATTTCCGCCTGATCAATTCCTTTGCTTCCTTGAGTCAAGGCGCCAATGATCACAGCATTCACCGGAGAACCCTCGGTGCGTTGTGCAATAAAACTGACCGCAGATTTGTTGTCCGTTATTGGAGCTGAATTAGCGTTGATGGCCACGTGGCAAAGTCCTGATTGCGCACTGACCTGCATACCATTAGCCAAGGTTTCCCGTTGCTCGTAGCCCGGTTCACCAAAACTCACGCTGGAATCAAACCAACCTAATGAAACGTGAAGGTTGGGCTTGTCAATTACAAGATCTGCTTCCTTCTGGTCAATAGAGGCAGCAATCTTTTGAATAATACCGTTAAAAATGAGAATGTCGCGCTTTTTGTTGTGGTGATCACTAGCACGATCTAGAATGGTTGCGGATTTTATTAACACCTGCATTGGCGCAAAGATAATACTATCTTTAAAAATTTCATCACTTTAAAAAGCGTAAAACTGCCATTTCTGTGATCAAAAAGAGCACCGCTAAGATCACAAACCATTGCCATAAGGGACGTTGCTCTCCTTGTTGCTTCATTTCCAACAACATATCCTCAACGGAGTCAAAGAAGTTTATACCCTTTAAATCATTAGTGTTGTAATTTTGAAGATCTGCTTCTTTTCTCGCAGTATTGTAGGGAAGAATGGCTAAAGTATCGGTTTTATTCAAGGCAAAATAATGTCCTTGAACGGCTGGATCTGCTTCTGTGGACAATACTACCTTATTGGCATAGCGTTGTTGTAGCGGAATAAAATCCTGATCGGTTCCTTTTAGACTTACAATTTGATCCTCTCCTAAGGAAATTGGCAAACCGATCTGCTGACTTTTCCCGATTTCATAATAAAGAACGGGTAAGGGGAGTGCGCTTCGCCCAATATTGTAGAATGTAGGGACGATAAGTGGAGACTCTTTAAAGTTAGAATTTGGACTGCTCAAAGGAGCGCCAAATACATAAACTCTATTGAATTGTACCAAGAATGGATTTCCTCCTTCAAGTGATAAAGGATCATTGCCGCCACTGGTCAGATCAAAGAAGGTGTTGACCGTCGGGTATTGAAAGTTGTCCACTGTTTTACTAAATACAGAACTGAACAAGGGATGATCAAAATTTATAGTGTTCAGCTTACGCTCCTGGTTGACGGGCTCAGAAAAAGTTCCTGCCTCTAAGCGTTGTAGTAAGGCGGTATACTCTGTTAGATCTGCTTGGGCCGCAGGAATTACAACAATCACGCCGCCTTCTGCTTTAAAGCGTTCCAGAGCTGTGACTAGACTCGCGGGAACGCGTTCTAATTCGTTCAGTACAACTACATTTTGTTGTAAGATGGCGTTATAATCTGCAGCTGCATAATTGAAATGGGTGAGTTCAAAATCGGCCTCTGGAAATAACTTATCCAAAAAGGATTGATCGGCTTGGTTGATGCTCATTACTTTGATCGCAGTCTTTTTGCCGAGCGCAAAATAGAGTTCATTGTCAAATTCCAACTCTTGATCGTTGATGCTCAATCGACCTAAAAAAGGTTTGTTTAGATCAATTGGAAACGCTACTTCTTGTTTAAGGTTTTGATCGAATGAAACCGCTGATTTGGCCGCCAGTGTTTCTGCTTCCCATAAGGAAACCGGGTAATTCACATTATTTCTTGTAGCGGCACTTAAGCCTACTTTTAAAACGGCGCTTCCGTTAATGTTTGCTTGAATGTATGCAGTATCTATACTCACATTAGCCAAGGATTGGGCTTCGAGCTTTACGGCCTGTATATCAATAGACGACAAGGAATCCATCGCCCCAAAAGCATTGGCCTGAAAATCTGAAAACACCACCAGGTTTTTACGGGTGTCCTCTTTGGAGAACATACCACTGGCCTTAAGTAGTATTTCTTTGTAATTGTATTGTTTAAAGGATGGACTGACTTCAAGCAAACTGTTTCTAAAGTCAACCTCTGTATCAGAATTGTAGTCCTCACTATTGGTAAACCATCTAAAACTTCCAGACAAAGGCGGATTGTCATAAAGGTCTTGCACGGCTTTTGACAAAAGCGTGCCTTGTTGATCTCTAGCGGTCATGCTATAGCTATTGTCCAAATAAAAAACGTATTCGTCTTCTTGTTGATCCTCGGTTTTATCTGACAGGAAAGGCTGAGCAAAGGCGGTAACAAGAGCTGCGAGGGCCATACAACGCAAGGCGAGCACCAACCATTTTTTAAGTTTAGAGCTTTTTCGGGTTTTGAGTTGGATCTCTTTTAGAAAGGCTACATTGGTGAATGGTACCTTTACAAAACGGCGCAATTGAAACAGATGCACCAATATGGGGATCAGCAGCAGGAGTAGGCCGTAAAAGATTTCCGGGTTTTTGAATTGCATTTAGCGCAGTAAAAAAGCGTATTGCTTTCAAAGATACACTTTTGATTGCGAGAAGAAACCCTTTTAACTTCCCTGCAACATTTTTAGCTAGCAGGCTTATTCTATTAGCCTCTTTTGGGGTTTAACGCCGGACTTGGATCTGGCTGATCCTCTGGAATTTGACCACCTCCAAACAGTAGGTCAGTACTGGAAAAAGTAGTGCCAAAAGTAAGCGCCGCAGAGTAGACCTGGGCAAGCGCACTTTTGAGCTGTTCTTCTGTCAAAGGACTAAGCGGATGTATATAAACCGCCCACAAGAGTTCATCAGATAAGGCATATTTGACATCCAATGCCGTGTGAAAATTAGCCGTCAGACAGGCTTGAAGCATCTCTTTTGAGAGTGTGGTTCCTTTAGTAATAGGCATGATGATTCGCATTCTGTCATTGGTCTGGTCCGTCAGTACCAACATGGGGGCTTCCTTATAGGTTATTTGCCAACGCCCGTTGGCACCAACAACAGAATCACTTTCTACATGAAGGATCTCTTGCAGGCGCTCGTTGTTCATATTCTGACTAAACACGGAAAAGGGTAGGGCCAATAGGCTGAAAAGAAGGATTGCTCTCATGATACTTAAGTCGAAGAGAGCAGTAAATACTGTCAGTGAAGGACTAGAATTTTTCATCAACGCCCAGACCAAATAGCGCGAAGTCGTATTTTACTGGATCGTCTGGATCCAAACGTCGCAACGCCTTGTCCAGTTCCATAACGGCTTTTGCATCGTTCTGTTTGCGTTTTAAAAGCTTAACAGCACGGGCTACACGACCGCTGTGCACATCCAAAGGACAAGAAAGAGCAGAGGCAGGAATTTGATGCCAAATCCCAAAGTCAACATTTCTAGCGGAGGAGCGAACCATCCATCTCAAATACATATTGATTCGTTTTGCCGCTGAACCTTTAAGCGGATCTGGTAAATGTTTTAAACTCCGCTGAGGCGGATCAAAACTGAAGAACTCTTTTTTGAAAGAACTCAAAGCCAGTTGCAGTTCTCTGGCTTCTTTATAGTGTTTTGCTAAGGTAGATTCTAGGCCTCCTTGATGACGATAGAGTTGCTGCAAGGCCTTTAGAAAGTACTTTAGATCTACAGTTTGAAAGGTTCTGTGCACAAAGCCTTCTATTTTTTCAAGATCTTTAGACTCGTGATTCAAAATGAAATCATGCGGGGCATTGCCCATGATCTGCATCATCTTATCGGCGCTGCGTAGGATACTCAGCCTATTACCCCAAGCAATGACAGCAGTTAAAAAACCACTGATCTCAATATCTTCCTTGAGGGTATATCTGTGCGGGATTTGAATAGGGTCTTGTTCCAGAAAGCTAGGCTGCTCGTAGTAAGCCGCCTTTTCGTCTAAGAATGCTTTGAGCTCGCTGCGATTCATTATACGATCTTCCCGTCTACCATGGTGAGCTTTCGGTCAGCCATGTCGGCCAATTCGTTGTTGTGAGTAACCAAAATAAACGTTTGACCTAATGTGTCACGAAGTTCGAAAAACAGCTTGTGTAACTTATCGGCAGCTTCTGAGTCTAAATTCCCGGAAGGTTCATCGGCTAAAATAAGGTCGGGCTTGTTGATCAAAGCTCGTGCAACTGCTGTACGTTGTTGTTCTCCACCGGAGAGTTCGCTGGGTTTGTGATCGTAGCGATCTTGAAGCCCGAGCAAATCCAAGAGTTCTTTGGCCCGCTGTCGTACCTCTGTTTTAGGAGTCCCGGCGATATAACCTGGAATGCACACATTCTCAAGAGCTGTGAATTCTGGAAGTAATTGGTGAAATTGAAAGATAAATCCCAAATGCTTGTTGCGAAACTCAGCAAGCTCGCGCTTATTCATTCCTTTGAGCTCTTGATCTTGAAATTTCAAGCTTGTAGTGGTGTCATCAGGCTGATCTAAGGTTCCCAAAAGTTGTAATAAGGTAGTTTTACCTGCTCCAGACGCTCCAACAACAGAAACGATTTCCCCTTGTTTTACAAGTAGATCGACGCCCTTCAAAACATGAAGGTCCGCGTAAGATTTATGAAGATTTACTGCTTGGATCATTTACCGAATGATAAAAACGTAAAATTAGAACATTAAATTGGCTGATGCAATCCGGAGCGAAAATTAGAACCAATTTCCAAAATTGTTCACATCAACAAAATAGGTGATGCGCAAGGACAAGGTATGTTGTGCAGGCTGTTCAAAGAGAGATTCCAAACTTTCAGAATAGTTCAAATTAGCCATATCGGTTACATTGAAGATCTGATTGCGATAGAGCAGTGTGGCCTCACTTCCGGGAGCAAAACGCCAACGAAAGCTCAAATCTAAGTTCCAAATATTGAAATTGGTGTCGGGATCTCTGTTTGCCAAGTCATAGTCTGTGCGTGTTCTGGAGCCATCTTCTTCCAACATCCAATAGACATTATCACTGTGATTTGCAGTACTCCAAAAGTTTCTAAATCGCAGGTCAAGCGCCTTATACGGATCAAAGTTATAACTCGCCGTAAGGCTGTTTTCCAAATTGGTTAAATCTCGCTGCCCGATGATAATACCGTTATCGTCATTAAAGATCCATCCAAAATTGTTCTCATTCTTGGACAAGGAAGTGGACCAAACCACTAAGAAATTATCGGAGAATCGATATCGCGGAGAAACATTGATGTTGTAACGATACTGTTGCTCAGCATCCCATTTGCGGTATCCAACGTTTATATCGTAAGCAAACTTCTTTCTAAAGTCCGAAGAGACAAATCCGCCAAAACCATAGTTAGACGGGTAGGTGAGGAATCTCCCTGCAACACGAGGCTCAAAATAATCGTCACTTTCTGTATTGTAACTGCCGTCAACACCAAAGGCAAAGCGCTCTGGAGTTACAAAGAAGGCATTGGTGAAAATGCTATTCCCCGTTTGTACATCGGGATCATAAAGACGACGGTGTCGTACCGTTAGATTGATTCTGTAAAAGTTAAAGGTCTTTGTAGGTTCAAAGATTTGATAACTTCCTCCAACCACGAAGTTGTTGAAGTTATTTCTAAAGTTGAGCCCAAGATCATTGATATCTAGCGTGGTGTTCGCAAAATCATGTCCAAATCTATAGCGCCAGTTCCCCTTAGTTTTAAAAATATCAAACTCGGTACGTAAACCCGTTTTAAAGCCGTTATTCTCGTTTACGTTACTCACTACCACACGCCCAGAGGTTCTGAACGTATTGGCCTTATCGGCAACATCAAAAACCAAAGCGGTGACGTTAGCATCTCTAAAGTTTCCGTTTCTAAGCACGTTGGTGTTGATCAAGGAGATGGATGAGTTGTCATTCCACTGTTGATCCAGTACAAAAATGTTATAGTTGGCCAAAGGCTCAATAAGAACCTTTCTACGTTCGCCAGTAAGTGTGTCTTCAATTCGCGCAAAGGTGCGCTCGGTAATAGCATTGAAGAATCCAACTCCGAGTTTTTCTTTGGTACGTCCTGATATTTTTACGGCATTGAGCAGATTGACTTTTGAAGGCTGTTCAATGATCCGTTCGTTTTCATCTAAGGGGCCAACGCTACCTGTTGGAGCGTTTCCTACTCGTCTGGAAAAGAATATGTTTCCTTTGTTAAAAAGTTCAATTCCCTCCACGAAGAACTGTCTGTTCTCGCCAAAGGTTTGTTCAAAAGGCCCCAAGTTCAATCGGACTTCATCAAAGGCGGCTTGTCCAAAATCTGGGATCAAAGTAGCGTCCAAAGTAAAACTATCACTGAGCCCGTATTTAATGTCCATCCCGGCAGCAAACTCAGTTTCTGATTCGCCATCAAATGTTGTCGCTACGCCTTGAACAAAGGGGAAAAGTGTCAAGCGCAGCGGAGGGTTAATTCCCTGAACACCACTGACAGTTCCGTTGTACTGCGTTTCATTACCCACACTGTTCTCAATGAAATTCCAAGTATGCGTCTCATTTTGCGTTTGTAGACGTCTGTAAAAGTTTATACTCCAATCTTGAATATCGATCTCAGGAAAGCGCAAAGCGTTATATGGAATTCTAAATTCAGCATACCAACCTTTTTCATCCATTGAGGTACGCGCGCTAAAAACTACGTTATAACTAAAATCTGTTCTACCGTTAGATACAAAAGCGTCTCCAATGGCTCCAGCACTGTTAATGTAGAACCTGGTTTCGTTAATTCCGTCATTGTAGGTATTGAGCGCTACCGTGAATACGTCTGCTTGCACAAAAACTTCATCGCGTTGTGAGAATTGGGTCAGAATAGACTCCGGATTCGGGTCATACATATAGCCCGCGATATAGACGTAGTTATCGTCATAAGCGAACTTAACCTCGGTTTGATATTCGTCAGCGATCTCTCCATCATTTCCAGGCTCATACATATTGAAATCGTTGAAAGCCGGCAGCTCTTGCCAGATCGCATCGTCTAGTATTCCATCAATTTTAGGAGGGGTGTCAATCCTTGTCGCTTCAAGGTTTTTGCGGACTTGACACAGAGACAGGGTAGGTAAAAGCAGCAACAATAACGTTAAGCTACGCAAGTTCATACAGTTAAAATTTTTGCGGCAGACCGCGGGGTCGTCAGTTGATTGCAAGCAAAGCTACTCTGCTCAATTGGGGAGGGCTACTAAGGAAACGTTAAATAAAGCCAATGAAATGTCAAAAGAATGATAATTTGTTGTTAGGATTGATTAGCTTAGAAGAATAAATGAGATCTTTAGTATTGAAACAAACAAGACGATTTTACGTCTGATCAGTATCGAGCTTTCATAGCCTCAAAATTTGGTACGCTTATTGCTTGATTATGAATGAACTAAAAAATACCTATGCGTAAATTAAAATATAAAATGCTGGCCAAGGGATTGGTGCTAGATGCTGCAGGGATGGTAACCATGGTATTACCAGGAATTGGAACTGTGATTGATCTGGTTTGGGCGCCGATAGCCGCTTGGCAAATGAATAAGATGTATCCAGGAAAGCAAGGAAAGATGGCTTCTGTCATTGTATTTCTAGAGGAGCTTATCCCTGGACTGGACTTTATACCAACCTTCACCTTGATGTGGTTATATACCTATGTGTTTAACGGTGAAGATCCCGGAGAGTTGACTCCCATAAAAGTTAGAGCAGATCGCTAATAAAAAAGCCCCTTCAATTCGAAGGGGCTTTTAGCTTTTTTAATGGAGCATTATTGAATAGCTACTCCCGTAAAGGTAGTTTCAATTCTCGTGGTGCCACCAGCTCCAGATAAACTGCCGTCATTAGGTTTGTTAGGATCTTGGCGCAAAGAAATTGTCAAGTTTCCAAAGCTGCCGTCTCCGGCTTCAAAGCCCATAAGTATTCCAAGAGGATTGCCGTTTCCATCTCCATCCAGGTAAATAGGATTAAGGTTCAGCGCATCACTACTGATATAAAATACTTGAAACTGATTTGGATTCTGGAGTATAGTAATTGTTTGATTCTCTTGAGGATCTACAGCATCATTTAAAAAGACAATGGTGGCTGTATATGAGGTGTTCGCTGTTAGCGTTCCTTCAACAGTTAGTTCTGCCTCACCAGGTCCGGTACCATCTAAATCTTGAGAAGTAAAGATCACTGGGGTTCCTCCTCCTTCTGGAGTTAAGGTCAATACTAAAGTTGTCACATTAACATCATCGAGTTGATTCCCTGAAGAGTCTCCGTCATCATCATTGCTACATGAAAAAAGGACTAAGGTTACAAGGAGTCCAAAAGTGTAGAATAGATTCTTTTTCATAATTCTAATTTCTATTAAAAATTTAACTTGGGATTAACGAACTAAGCGGAGTCTAAAACCCGCGGTTTTACTAAGTTTACCCAGTTTCACAAAGTTACAGAAAAAGGCGATATTATGTTGTTTTTGTCTAAAGCTTAACTTATTTTTGCCAAACTTGTAAGAAGGATGTTAAAAATCCTAAAGAAGACAACTATAAATTACCTTTTCAACACGCTATGAAGTTGAAAAAATATTTTTTCTTTTCAATACTGCTGATCACTGTAGTGCTCAAGGTGTCTTCTCTTGCAATACATCAGGTTACACATCACGCAGATAGTGATGGACACGAGATAGCATGTGAACTCTGCGAACATCTTGTAACTTCGCAAGAATTTGATTTTCTAGTCTTAGAGACTACCTTTGAATTGAAGGAGGAAATTTTAAACTTTCAAGAAGAGAATCACGCGATTGTCGCTTCCGCTGCCAAGCAGGAAATCAACTTACATATTTACAGCAGGCCCCCGCCACACTCTTTGTAATACGTCCAAAGATCCTGTTTTTAACCCTGAGCGCTGATTATTATTCAGCCACCCTCTAATTATTTAATTCCAGAATTATCATACTAAGATTTGCAATATGCTTAGGCTTTTGTCTATTTAATTTGCCTGTTCAAGGACAGCAGCAAAGCTGCAGTTGTTGTACTAAAGGGAAAGTATTAGACAAAGCGACCAATACTCCTGTAGCTTTCGCGACAGTCAACGTTCCTAACACGAATGTTTACACCCAAACCAAGGAAGACGGAAGTTTTGTTTTGACCGATTATTGCCCGGACCGCGTTAGCATATCTATCAACGTACTCGGTTATAAGGAAGCAAATTTCACCACCACAAGGCAGGCGGGTGAAATCCCAACATATTACTTAGAAGAGACTGTGGCTAGTTTGGATGAAGTAACAGTAAAGGCAGAAGCGGCAAAGGAAAAGGGCACAGAGACTATAGCCCAAAGCCGTTTGAGCAAGGATGACATTCTGAGTAATTCAACCCAATCACTGGCGGTTTCTCTTTCCAAACTAGAAGGTGTGACCTTCGCATCGACAGGTACCAACGTGCAATTACCGATTATTCACGGTTTGTCTGGAAACAGAATTTTAGTTCTGAACAACGATATTAAGCATGCGTTCCAAAATTGGGGTTCTGACCATGCTCCAGAGATCGACATGAATGCGGCCAATGGAATTACTGTCATTAAAGGTGCTGCTGGAGTTCGTTTTGGACCAGAAGCACTCAGTGGAGCCATATTAGTTGAGCCGAATCCTTTAGCGCTTTACAATCCATTTTATGGGCGAGTAGGAGCAGGATATCAAACCAACGGTCGTGGTTACAATGCCAATGCTGAAATTGGAGCAGGCGGTGAGCATTTCAGTTATTTCGCTAATGGAAGCTATGCGCGCATTGGTGATAGAAAGGCTCCAGATTACAACCTATCCAATACCGGAAAGGAAGAAACGGCTTTTAGTTTGGGAGCTCGATACAATATTGATGCTTGGGACTTTAAAGTCTATTACAGTTATATTGATCAAGACTTAGGTTTGTTGCGTTCTTCCGTCACCCGCAGTCCTGATTTATTCATCAACTCCATTAATGCGGATGAACCTATAATCATCAATCCGTTTACCTATGATGTAAAAGAACCCAACCAAACCACAGAACACCAATTGGCAAAGGTGGGTATTGATTGGCGTTATTCAGATGGAGGCAAACTTCATTTCCACGCGGGGATTCAACAAAACAGACGTAACGAATTTGATGTAAGAAGGCCAGAGGAGATCCCAATCATTAACTTGGACTTGGTTACCTATGAATACCAATTGGAATGGGAACATCCCGATTGGAAGGGTTTTGATGGCGTGATTGGAGTGCAGTATTTCAATCAGAATAATGATAATAATCCAGGGACACTCACCACTCCTTTTATTCCTAACTACAATACAGAACGGGTCAGTATCTTTCTTATTGAAACCTTAGAAGTAGGGGATGACACTTTTGAGGCTGGAGTTCGTTTTGACCGGGAAACTAATGATGTTAGAGGGCGTGAGACCAATCAAGATATTTTTAGAGACAACTATACCTTTACCAATTTCACAGCGTCTTTAGGGTATCTGTGGAATATCTCTGAAAACAGTTCACTGAGCACCAATGTCGGGTCTGCCTTTAGAACACCTAATGTTGCCGAGCTTTTTAGTTTCGGGCAGCAAGGCTATCGTTCTACCTTTGGTTTACTTCGATTCTCTGATGATAACGGAACATTGAGTACCAGCGATGTGGTTTTGTTGGAAGACAGTGATGTTGACTTGGAACGCGGATATAAGCTTACCACAGAATACCGTACCAGTTCGGAAAGTAATTCCCATCTGATCACGGGATACGTCAACTACATTGACAATTTTGTTTATGAACGTCCGATTGGTGTGTTTGGAAGTATTAGAGGGCCACAACCTGCATTTATTATCGATCAAGCAGAAGCACTCTTTATAGGATTGGATTATACATGGAAACACGATTTCAGTGAACGTTTATCCTCTACTTATGGGTTGAGTTATCTGTGGTCTAGAAATATTGGGGACGATCAACCCTTAATTGAACAACCGCCAATTTCTACAAATCTGGAATTACAGTGGGAGCAAGGTGGATTTTGGATTTTTGATGAATCCAATTGGGGAGTGCGCCCGAGTTACACTTTTGAACAATTTCAAGCGCCTCGAACAGTTACACCAGAAAGCTTGGTTGATGGAACTGTAGAAATTACTTCAGATTCAGAAATATTTGACTTTATAGATGCTCCTCAAGGTTACTTTTTACTAGACCTATTGTGGAGTTTTCAAGTGAAGAACTTAGGCGGGAGTATTACAGCCCAAAATGTATTAAACAACAGCTATAGAAATTATCTAAACGAGTTCAGGTATTTTGCCGACGAACCCGGAATAAACATACTGTTTTCATTGAATTACAGTTTTTAAATACAAATTCGATGGAAATAACATCAGACTTTAATGATTACAACAAAAAAACAAGAGCTCCATGAATAAATTACGTTACAAACCGTTCTATTACACTACTATTTAAATTAATAACAAGTTCATAAATCAAATCTCAAATAAAAATGAAAACCTTTAATCAAATTTTGAATTTTAGACTAATCGCTCTATTGTTTGTTGCTGTTTTTGCAGCGAGCTGTAGCGATGACGATGATGCTGCTCCAGAAGAGGAGAACGAAGTAGAAGTAATTACTTCTGTTTCTTTGATCTTTACTAACAATGCTGATGCTACTGACGTGGTAACTGCTACTGCTGTAGATCCTGATGGAGAAGGTATCCAAGAATTACAAGTGAACGACGAGATCACGCTTACTGCTGATGCGACTTACACTCTGACTATGGCTATCCTTAACGCTTTGGATCCTGCTGATGTAGAAGACATTGGAGAGGAAATCCTAGAAGAAGACGATGAGCACCAGTTCTTTTTCTCATTCACTAACGACGTCTTTGCTGACCCAGCTGGAAACGGAAACTTTGACGATTCTGCTGACGCTGTAAACTACAACGATACTGATGACAACGGGAACCCAGTAGGTCTTAGCACTTCTTGGACTACAAATGCTGCTGCTTCTACGGGAGGATCTTTCCGTGTTAGACTTCAGCACCAACCAGACATCAAAACTGGAGATACTGGAGTTAACGATGGAGATACTGACTTCGATCTAACTTTTGTATTGAACGTACAGTAATTAGTAAAAAGCTCTTATAAAAACTCCCGTCTTGTTTCATTACAGGACGGGAGTTTTTTATTGTATCTAGTTTTCTAATATCAGAGATCAATGGACTACTGCTCTTTAAACAGTCCAAACATACGGAGCATTTTCTTTTCAAAGTTCCAAAAGAACTGAAACTCACCAAAAAGCCATCCGAAGAACACCAAAAGAATTTGATATATTGGGAATATCAACAGAATACGTGCGGGCCAATAGATCAAAGCTCCGCTTTCCTTGGTGATTCCTAAATACTCCACTAGGGGCCCCGCAAATTTCGCAGCTGTGCTTCCTGTAATTGCAAATACGATAAAAATTACCGTCAGTTGCCAATTGTCTTGAATGTTCCAACGCGCTTTTAGCTTGTCCATCACAGTTTTTGCTTGTAGGTCTGCTGAAAGTAAATGAACCAGTTGTAGAGTAAATAATTCACCTCTTTGCCGTATTTGACATTGGGCTGATAATCAATTTGCCATAAATACAATTGCGAATCGTACTGGTTGGGATTAATTACTCTGCGGTTGTACTCTTGAACGTAGAATAAGTTTCTGTTCTCCAAAAAGCTCAAAGTATAATAGTCTTCTGGAAACTGAGTCACCAACCAATTGTAAAAGCCAGGTTCAATAATGATGATCTCATAATCTAGGCTGTCATTGGCAATACGCACCGTGTCGTTGGCAGTTGCTCCGTCACGAGCCGATCTAGACGGCCCTTTGTAACTGTCACAACTGAAAATGAGAAGACCGGTGAGTATAAATCCTAGAAGGTATTTCATCTTAGCTTATAATTGATTGTAAATTTACTAAATATACCATCAACCTAATTAATTCTGGATGTCATAATAAAAAAAAGAGGCGTGGAGCCTCTTTTTAATACTATTTGTAGCTAATTGTTAGCGTCCTCCAAAGAGTCCGCCCAACAATCCTCCTAGGCCACCTTTTTTGCCTTTTCCTCCTGAGTTCAAAACCATTCCGGCCACATCATCTAAGATGCTTCCGTCACCGTCACCGTCTAGTAACGATTCGATCATTGACTGCTGCTTAGGTTGTTGAGAAGCACCGCCGCCCATCAATCCGCCTAGAAGATCTCCCAAACCAGCACTTGATTGTACATTTTGTTGACGTTGTTGCTTCCCTAAGAATCCAAGTAAAATAGGAGCAGCCATTTGCAGAATGTTCCCTACTGTGTTAGAATCTAAGCCCGATTTAGACGAAAGGGCAGACGTCACATTTTGTTGTGATCCTCCAAGGACGTGTCCAAGAATACCTGCACCGTCGTCCATAACACTTTGATCAACTCCGCCGCTAAAAAGCCCACCAAGGTTGTCTAAGATGCTTCCATCGTGTTTTCCAGATAGTGCACCCATAAGGCCTTCAGCCCCTTCTGGAGAAGCTGCGTTGCGCTTCATAGCACCCATAAGTACAGGCAAAGCCATAGAGAGTACTGATTGCGTTTGTTGTTGAGATGCGTTTGTTTGGGAACTAACCCCGTTTATGATTTGTTTGCCCATATCGCTTTGGAGCAAATCCATTAATCCTTCCATGATTATTGTTTAGTGAATTATTTCTGACTACAAATTAAAAAAGGTGAAGTACAAATACCAGTACCTCACCTTAAATTTTCAAATTCAATCAGTTAAAGCGCAATTAATAACCGATAAAAAGCATCTATCCGAGCAAACTAACAATTTGATCTGCCAATTCGGTTCCAATGCGATCTTGTGCCTCTTGAGTAGCTGCACCAATGTGTGGCGTCAGTGACACCTTTGGATTCATCAGTACTTTGATAGCCGGTTTCGGCTCTTCTTCAAAGGTATCTAAACCAGCAAAAGAAAGCTTACCATTATCTAAGGCGTCAATCAGGGCTACTTCATCAATGACACCACCACGAGCAGCGTTGATCAAGGCAGCACCCTCTTTCATTTGACCCATTTCTGCTTTGCCGATCACGTAATCCTTTTGTGCAGGAACGTGTAAAGTGATGAAGTCTGAATTTTGCAGCACTTCATCCATAGAAATGGTCTTGATCTCAAAATCCATAGAACGCCCGTCAAAGAAGTCCAATTGAAGGCTTGCAGATTCTGTGTATTTATCATGAGCTAAGACATTCATTCCGCAGCCAATGGCAATCTTTGCTACGGCTTGTCCAATTCGTCCAAAACCAATAATTCCTAAGGTCTTCCCGCGTAGTTCCGCACCTTTGGCATAGTTCTTTTTGAGATCCTTGAATTTGGTATCTCCATCTAAGGGCATGTTTCTGTTGGAATCATAGAGGTAGCGCACTCCTGTAAAAAGGTGGGCGAATACCAATTCGGCGACAGAAGCAGAAGAGGCCGCTGGCGTGTTGATCACATGCAGTCCTTTGTCACGCGCATAATCCACATCGATATTGTCCATTCCAACGCCGCCGCGTCCAATAAGCTTCAAGCTAGGACAGGCGTCTATTAGATCCTTGCGTACTGTGGTTGCTGAGCGCACCAATAACCCGTTGATCTGGTTTTCGTTGATATAATTCTCTAACTGTTCTTGAGCCACCTTAGTGGTGATCACTTCATAGCCTGCGGCTTCGAGAGCCGTGACTCCGCTTTGCGAAATTCCGTCGTTGGCTAAAATCTTCTTCATTATTCCTGCTAATTTATATTTATGCTGTTCTTTCAAATTCTTGCATCACGTCAACCAATACTTGTACGCTAGAAAGCGGTAAAGCATTGTACATAGAAGCGCGATAACCACCTACGGAGCGGTGTCCGTTCAAACCGTTAATTCCGGCTTCTTGCCAGAGGGCATTGAATCGATCTGCTTGCGCCTCATCATTAATGGTAAAGGTGGCGTTCATGGTTGATCGGTCAGCAGCATCCGCAACAAAACCTTTAAATAGTGGGTTTCTATCGATCTCTCCGTACAACAAGGCCGCTTTATCGTTATTGATCTTTTCTATTGCGCTAACACCGCCTTGTTCTTCTAACCACTCTAAGGTCAGCATAGAAGTGAACACTGCAAATACAGAAGGCGTGTTGAACATACTGTCCTTCCCTAAATGAACTTGGTAATCCAACATGGACGGGATAGTACGGCTAACCTTTCCTAGAATTTCTTCTTTTAACAACAACCAAAGTGGTTCCGGCAGGGCCCATATTCTTTTGTGCTCCAGCGTAGATCAAATCAAATTGGCTGAAGTCCATCTGACGTGAAAAAATATCACTGCTCATATCACAGATCAAAGAAGCATCCGTCTGTGGAATATCTTTGATTTGTGTTCCAAAAATGGTATTGTTTGAAGTGAGGTGTAAATAGTCTAAACCAGAAGGAATTTCATACCCTTTAGGTATATAGTTGAAATTCTGATCCTTGGAAGAGGCAACTTCAACCAAATCTCCAAAAAGCTTAGCTTCCTTAATGGCTTTGGTAGACCAGGTTCCTGTATTGAGGTATCCTGCTTTACCTTGCAATAAATTATAAGCAACCATCAAGAACTGCATGCTGGCTCCACCTTGTAAGAAAAGGGCTTGATATCCTTTTCCTTCTAATCCGAGGTGGGAGATGGCCAAGCTTCTCGCACGTTCCATAACCGCTACAAACTCCTTGCTTCTGTGTGAGATCTCTATAATGGATAGGCCTATTCCGTTGTAGTCAATAATTGCATCCGCAGCTTTGCGAAATACAGATTGAGGAAGAATACAAGGACCGGCGCTAAAATTGTGTTTCTGCATGCTTATTTTATTAAGAGTACAAAGATGTTAATTAAGTCAACGCGCTGTGTTAATTAACCAATAAATTATCAACTAAAGTTTTAACAAGAAATCTAAGGTATCCACACCGTCTGCATAGTCTGACAATCCAGGCTGCTGGGATTGTCCAAACGCTATGGTATCTTGTAGATTAGTATTGCCTACAACACATTGAATCTGCTCTTTTTGCGTGCTTAATTTTTCGGCTAATTCAGCTGCATTTGAATAGGTTTCATAGAAAACACTGGCAATAGGAGAGGCCATACTAGAATCCTCTTTAATCATAAAGAATCCGTTTTCTAAAAAATCGAACTGGCTCATCAAAAATACCGCCTTGTTGTAATCGTAGTTGTTTTCGTATTTCTTGTGTGCTAAGAGGTGTTTCCATTCGTACACCGCCTTGAAGATCTTATCAAAATCAAATCCTTCTGGAACGAACAATTTGGAGACGGATCGGCATCCTAAACCGTAATACCTAAAAATATCATTGGCCAAACCAGAAAGCTCCGCTTCAGACTCATCACCGCTCAATACGGCAACAGAGTTTCTATTCTTTCTAATGATGTGCGGCTTGTCCTTAAAGTAATGACTAAAGTAGCGCGCAGTATTGTCGCTCCCCGTTGCAATTACGGCATCGTAATCACTTACGGCATCTTTTCGGACCTCAATAAAATCTGCCCAAGCAGGCTCAATAGCGATCAAGCGATCAAAAAGATAAGGAAGAAGCAGCGGGTCACTTGAGGATAATTTGATCTGCAGCTTGTGTCCGCTCATCAAAACGCTTAAGGCATCGTGTAATCCAACCAGTGGAATATTTCCCGCAGCAATAACCGCTATGGTTTTAGGAGTCAAATTATTTATGGTATACGGAGCGAGCCATGCTTTAAGAGAATCGACTTGAAGTTCTTCGGCCCAAGCTCTAAGCGCATGAAGCACTTGCTGCTCAGTAAACCAGCCATTTTTGGACTCAACAGCAGATAAAAAGGCCTCGAATTCAGCGGGCAAAGGATCTTGATGAACGATTTGGTTTAATTCAGCCCCTAATTGTCCCCAACTTGCAATGCGCTTGTGTAGTTCCAGTTCCATTTGTGATTACCGCTTTTAGGCGTTATTTTTGTAGCACAAAGTTAGAAAAAGAAAATGCTATGGCGATCATAATTACCGATGAATGTATCAATTGCGGGGCCTGCGAACCAGAATGCCCAAACACCGCAATTTATGAAGGTGCCGACGATTGGCGTTATGCCGATGGAACAGACCTCAGTGGAGATCTAGTATTGCCAAATGGAGCTGCGGTTAATGCCGACGAAACTCAAGAACCCATTAGCGACGAAATCTACTATATCGTCCCTGAAAAATGTACGGAATGCATGGGATTCCATGAAGAACCTCAATGTGCCGCGGTTTGTCCGGTAGATTGTTGTGTTCCTGATGAGAATAACGTAGAGGATGAAGCTACACTTCTAGGAAAGCAAGCCTTCATGCACCATTAATAAAAGACAAGAACAAATCTAAAACGCCGCATTGCCGGCGTTTTTTTATGTCCAAAACTGCGGCTAGTAGGCATATTTTATTAATTTAGAGCAAATCGCTTTATGCCTGTCTGGTTAAATATTACCCTCACTGTTTTGGCTATTTATATGGCCATCAGCCTGATTCTGTACTACCTGCAGGACTATTTTCTCTTTAAACCAGAGAAGCTTCCCAAGGATTTTCAGTTTTATTATAAAAATCAAATTGTAGAAGAATACAATCTAGAAACTCGCGATGGCGGGATCATCAATGGTTTGCATTTTAAAGTTAAGGACCCGATTGGCGTGGTTTTATACCTGAAAGGCAATTCCAAGAGCATAAAAGGTTGGGGGAAGTTCGCTGTAGATTTTACGCGTCACAATTACGATGTGATCATGTTGGATTACCGCGGATTTGGTAAAAGTACTGGAAAGCGCAGTCAAAAGGCCATCAAAAGAGATGTGCAATACGTCTACAACAAAATCAGAGAGCGAGTCAGTGAGGAGTATATCATTATCTACGGACGTTCTTTGGGTTCTGGCTTCGCTACCAAGATCGCCTCAGAGAATCATCCGCGAATGCTCATTTTGGATGCTCCGTATTACAGCCTGACCAAAACCACCTCAAGGTATATGCCTTTTATGCCTTTGTCAGTGATTTTAAAATATCCAATGCCAACTTATAAATGGCTGAAGTATGTGCGTTGTCCTATTCATATTATTCACGGGACTCAGGACCAACTCATACCCTTTAAGTCAAGCATTAAATTGTCTAAGATAAATCCTAGTAGAACAAGACTTTATGCTGTGATTGGAGGGGGACATAAGAATCTCAACAACTTTGAATCTTACCACCGTATGCTCAGTGAGATTTTGATGTCAAAACCTACGGATATTGATCTTGAGACCACGAGTATGAAAGTAAAACACAGCTCCAAAGCCAATGCGTAAACTGTTTTTTGGGATTGCGATCATTACCATTCCCTACACTGTTTTTTCACTATTTATGTACTTCATTCAAGACAATATCATGTTTCAGCCTCAAACTTTGGCTGCAGATTACAAATATGCTTTCAATACAGAGTTTGAGGAATTCAACCTTTGGACTCCGGACAGTGTTGCTTTGAATGCCTTGCATTTTAAAGTTGCTGATCCAAAAGGTCTTATTCTGTATTATCACGGAAATGCAGGAAACCTAGCGCGTTGGGGCGGTATTGCAGAACAGTATACCAAATACGGTTATGATGTGATGGTAATGGATTATCGCGGCTATGGTAAAAGCGGCGGAAGCCCCGCAGAAGCTACGATGTACAGTGATGCTCAGCTGTTTTATGAACATGCTAAAAAGCGCTACAAAGAACAAGATATATTGGTGTTTGGAAGGTCTTTGGGAACCAGCGTGTCTACTTTTTTAGCTGCTGAAAATACTCCGGGACAGCTCATTTTAGAAACGCCCTTTCACAGTATAGAAGATGTGGCCAATACCCGCTTTAGGTATTTACCCGTTCAATGGCTCATCAAATATGACTTTCCTAGTTTTAAATATGCTCCAGAAGTGAATTGTGCCACCCTTATTTTACACGGAACTCGAGATGGAGTAGTACCGTTCAGTTCCGGACAGCGCCTGTTCTTGGAATTCAAACCTGCCAATGTGCAGTTCATCACTATTCCAGAGGGTAGGCATAACAATCTGGGAGATTTTGAACTCTATCACGAATCTTTGGATTTGTTTATCCGATGAATTAAAGGCTTATAATTGGCGCGGTATACAGGGCAATTCTTATCTTTGCCGCCAAATTAGTTACAGCCCATGAAAGCCGGAATTGTAGGATTACCAAACGTAGGAAAATCAACTCTTTTCAATTGTTTATCCAATGCCAAAGCGCAAAGTGCAAACTTTCCGTTTTGTACCATTGAACCGAATTTAGGCGTGGTAAACGTACCCGATACCCGTCTGGAAGTATTGGAAAAATTGGTGAATCCGGAACGCGTAGTTCCTGCTACGGTAGAGATTGTAGACATTGCCGGCTTGGTTAAAGGTGCTAGTAAAGGAGAGGGACTTGGCAACCAATTCTTAGGCAACATTAGAGAAACAGACGCTATTCTTCACGTTTTGCGCTGTTTTGATAACGATAACATTGTACACGTTGACGGTTCTGTAGATCCGGTTCGCGATAAGGAGACTATTGATATTGAGCTTCAACTTAAAGATCTTGAGACTGTTGAGAAGCGTTTGGATAAAGTGAAACGCGCTGCAAAGACGGGAAACAAAGAGGCTCAAAAAGAGGAAGCCGCTTTAAACCTGATCAAAGAAGGTTTGGAAGCTGGAAACTCCGTACGAGCTATTGAGGTGCCTGCGGATGCTCGCGAAGCGTATATTGACCAAATACAACTCATTACTGACAAACCTGTAATGTATGTCTGCAATGTTGATGAATCAAGCGCAGTAAGCGGGAATGCTTATGTGGATCAAGTAAAAGCCGCAGTTGCTTCAGAGAATGCTGAAGTCCTTGTTTTGGCTGTTGGAACCGAGGCAGACATCAACGAATTGGACGATTATGAAGAGCGTCAGATGTTCTTGGATGATATTGGTTTGGATGAACCAGGAGCTTCTAAACTGATCCGCGGAGCCTATAAACTACTCAACCTGCAAACCTACTTCACAGCAGGAGAGAAGGAAGTTCGTGCTTGGACTGTTGCAGTAGGAGCTACTGCTCCAGAGGCTGCAGGAGTGATCCACACAGACTTTGAGAAAGGTTTTATCCGTGCGGAGGTCATTGCCTATGAAGATTACGAGGCAATGGGATCACGCGAGAAAGTCAAAGAAGCCGGTAAACTCGGTATTGAAGGAAAAGACTATGTGGTGCAAGACGGAGACGTGATGCTGTTCCGTTTCAACGTCTAACGATTGGCGTAATCTGACACATAACGGGTTTCTCCCCGAGCTTTTCGTTTTTCCATTTTAATAATCTCGATCTTCTTTTTGGTCGTTGCTAGCCATGCTTTAGCATGACAGTGCTGTGGCTCGTAGAACAAGGCCTTTTCAAACATTAGCTGAGCTCTGGAATAAGCCCCTTCGCGATAAAAATCAACTCCAAAGGACAAATACTGTTCAGCCTTTACATCTCGATACTGCACAGTAGGATCCTCAGCCAGTTCATGCAAATCGGTTTGATTGTTTGAAATAGGCAGTAACACGGCAGTAGTAGCAGAAGTACTTGCTACATCTGGAGCCTCAATAGCATCCGGAGAACCAAAACTACTGAAGATAAACAGCAGTGCACCTAAAATTAGGATCAGCACAATTGCAGTTTCTATTCTTCTTCTGCGACGCAAACGTCTACCGATGTTTTTGATCTCTGAAGCACTGAGTGTAGTGAGGCGCTTTTTGTCGTCCTTTTTACGGATGATATCCTTGTCTTTCAGACCCATAACGGTGCGCTTACTCTTAAATCGTGAGGAACGATTTTTAAGAAGCTTACGATTGTTTCTAAGGGTAGTATTTGCGCCACCGGAATGCATAATTCAAAGCAGGTTTTAATGTATTAGTCGCAAAAACGATCGAAATGTTAATAAAATCTTAAATAATTCGAACTGAAAAGCTGTTAGACCCTGTATTTCTTAACAATTTCAGGGGTCTTATTGTTAATTACTTTAAGCCGATCTCGTTTTAAAAAAGCAGTTGAAATCCTATATTAGCAGGATTACTCCCACATCAGATTAATGGCAAAAGAGACACAATATACCGAGGATAATATACGCTCGCTGGATTGGAAAGAGCACATCCGTATGCGTCCCGGAATGTATATCGGGAAGCTGGGAGATGGATCTTCACCAGACGATGGAATTTACATCCTGCTAAAGGAGGTTATCGACAACTGTATTGATGAATTTGTAATGGGCGCAGGGAAGACCATTGAAATCCGCATCAAAGACAAGGAAGTACACGTTCGCGACTACGGACGTGGAATCCCATTGGGCAAAGTGATCGATGTAGTCTCTAAAATGAATACCGGGGGTAAATACGACTCCCGAGCCTTTAAAAAGTCTGTAGGTCTGAATGGAGTGGGTACCAAAGCGGTAAATGCCCTTTCAACTAGTTTCCGTGTTGAGTCTGTTCGCGATCAGCAGATAAAAGCTGCTGCCTTTGCCTATGGCGAGTTGGTTGAAGACCTGCCCGTAGAAGATACTTCCCGTAGAAAGGGGACCAAAGTGAGTTTTATTCCAGATCCGGAGATCTTTAAGAATTACAAATACCGTCCGGAATATGTAGCCAAGATGCTCAAGAACTATGTGTATCTAAACCCTGGTCTCACCATTGATTTCAACGGAGAAAAGTATCATTCCGCCAACGGTCTTAAGGATCTGTTGGAAGACAATATGAACAATGAGGACATGTTGTATCCTATTATTCATTTGCGCGGAGATGATATTGAAATAGCCATTACACACTCCAAAACCCAATACAGTGAAGAATACCATTCGTTTGTAAATGGGCAGAACACCACTCAGGGAGGAACGCACCAAGCAGCCTTTAGAGAGGCTATAGTAAAGACCGTAAGAGAGTTCTACGGCAAGAACTACGACGCCAGCGACATTCGCAAAAGTATTGTTGCGGCGATCAGCGTAAAAGTAATGGAGCCTGTATTTGAGTCGCAAACCAAGACCAAGCTCGGTTCCACAGAGATGGGAGAGGGACTGCCAACGGTTAGAACTTATATCAACGACTTTGTCAAGACACAGGTAGACAACTTCTTACATAAGAATGCAGAAACCGCCGAGAAAATTCAGCGTAAGATCATGCAGGCGGAACGCGAACGTAAAGAACTGTCTGGTATTCGAAAGCTTGCCAAGGAGCGGGCTAAAAAGGCCAGCCTGCACAACAAAAAACTTAGAGATTGCCGTGTGCACTTAGGAGATCTCAAAAAAGACCGTCGTTTGGAATCAACCCTTTTTATCACGGAGGGGGATTCGGCAAGTGGAAGTATTACTAAAAGTCGTGATGTGAATACACAGGCAGTATTTTCACTGCGTGGAAAGCCACTGAACTCCTACGGCATGAGTAAGAAGATCGTTTATGAGAACGAAGAATTCAATCTCTTGCAAGCGGCCTTGAACATTGAAGAGTCCTTAGAAGACTTGAGATACAACAATATTGTGATCGCTACGGATGCCGATGTGGATGGAATGCACATTCGTTTGCTGCTGATCACCTTCTTTTTACAATTCTTCCCAGAGCTGATCAAAGAAGGTCATTTGTACATCCTTCAAACGCCGCTATTCCGCGTCCGCAATAAAAAGGAGACCATTTATTGCTATTCGGAGCAAGAACGCATAGACGCCATTGAAAAGCTCAAACCCAAACCAGAGATCACACGATTCAAAGGACTGGGGGAGATCTCTCCGGATGAATTCCAGCACTTTATTGGCAACGATATCCGATTAGACCCTGTAATGCTGGATAAAGCCATGTCCATTGAAAACTTGCTCCGCTTCTATATGGGCAAGAACACTCCGGACCGTCAAGAATTTATTATCAATAACCTAAAGGTTGAATTGGATCGTGTAGAGGATTAATCCAAAAGCACTAGCCCGCAAGACTATATGAGTGACCAAAGCCCTTTAAACGGAGAAGAATTAAGCCCTGAAGACCCACAGGATACCATTACTAAGGTAACCGGGATGTATCAAGATTGGTTCTTGGATTACGCTTCTTATGTAATCCTGGAGCGCGCTGTACCTGCGATTGAAGACGGTTTCAAACCGGTGCAACGTCGTATTATGCATTCCCTAAAGGATTTGGATGATGGACGCTACAACAAGGTGGCTAACATTGTGGGACATACCATGCAGTATCACCCACACGGGGATGCATCTATTGCTGATGCCATGGTACAGATCGGACAAAAGGATCTGCTTATAGACACTCAAGGAAACTGGGGAAACATACTTACTGGAGACCGGGCCGCAGCTTCTCGTTATATAGAAGCGCGATTATCCAAATTTGCTTTGGATGTTGTTTACAATCCAAAGACTACCGATTGGCAATCGTCTTACGACGGACGTAAAAAGGAGCCTATTCATTTGCCAGTAAAGTTTCCGTTGTTGTTAGCGCAAGGAGCAGAGGGTATTGCTGTGGGACTTTCTACCAAGATCATGCCGCACAACTTCATAGAGCTTATTGATGCTTCTATTAAGCACCTCCAAGGCAAAAGATTTACCATATTACCTGATTTCCCAACGGGCGGTATTGCAGATTTCACCAATTACAATGACGGTTTACGCGGCGGAAAGATCCGCAGTAGAGCACGAATCAGCCAATACGAAAAGAATACCTTGGTCATCACGGAGATTCCTTTTGGAACCACGACCTCTTCCTTGATCGATTCGATATTAAAAGCGAATGATAAGGGTAAAATCAAGATCAAAAAGATCGAAGACAATACGGCTGCAGATGTGGAGATCTTAGTGCATTTACCAAACGGTATATCTCCAGACAAAACCATTGATGCCTTATACGCCTTTACCAATTGTGAAACTTCCATTTCGCCTTTGGGCTGCGTGATTGAGGACAACCGACCACTGTTTGTTGGAGTCTCGGAAATGCTTCGTAGTTCCACAGACCGTACCGTGGAGCTCCTTAAAAGTGAATTGGAGATTCAATTGGGCGAGCTGGAGGAACAGTGGCACTTTGCTTCCCTAGAGCGTATCTTTATTGAGAATCGTATCTATCGCGATATTGAAGAGGAGGAGACCTGGGATGGCGTTATATCGGCCATTGACAAAGGGTTAAAGCCACACATCAAGCATTTAAAGCGTGCAGTAACCACAGAAGACATTACGCGTCTTACGGAAATCCGCATCAAGCGCATCTCCAAATTCGATATTGACAAGGCGCAGCAAAAGATTGAAGCCCTTGAGGAGCAGATCGCTCAAGTAAAGCATCATTTGGAGCATCTTATTGAGTATGCCATAGACTACTTCAAACGCTTGAAGAAGACCTATGCTACTGGCAAGGAGCGCAAAACGGAGATCCGCGTATTTGAAGATATTGAAGCCACTAAGGTGGTCATCAGAAACACCAAACTCTACGTGAATCGGGAAGAAGGATTTATCGGGACTTCTTTGCGTCGTGATGAATACGTTACCGATTGCGCGGATATTGACGACATCATTGTGTTTACTCAGGATGGCCAAATGATGGTCACCAAAGTAGATAACAAGACTTTTATTGGTAAAGGCATTATTCACGTGGCCGTCTTTAAGAAAAAAGACAAGCGTACTATTTACAATATGATCTACAAAGACGGTACGCGCGGTTCTACTTATGTGAAGCGTTTTGCAGTTACGGCCATTACCAGAGACAAGCATTACGATCTCACAGCGGGCAATAAAGGCAGTAAAGTGCTTTATTTTACTGCAAACCCAAATGGTGAGGCAGAGTTGGTTACCGTACTACTGCGTCAGTCCGGCAGTATTAAAAAGCTGAAATTTGATCTGGATTTTGCAGATCAACTGGTCAAGGGTAGAAACTCCAAAGGAAATATTGTAAGCAAGTATCCTGTAAAACGTATAGAGCTTAAGGAAAAAGGTTTATCCACCTTAAAGCCTCGTAAGATCTGGTTTGACGATACCGTACAACGCCTCAATGTAGATGGGCGCGGTGAATTCTTAGGCGATTTTAGAAGTGAAGATCGATTGCTTATTGTGAATCAGAAGGGAATGGTTAAGACTGTAATTCCAGAAATGACGCTGCATTTTGATTCTGATATGATCGTCTTGGAGAAATGGGATCCTAAAAAACCGCTTACCGCCATTTATTGGGAAGGCAGTAAGGAACTGTTCTACGTAAAACGCTTCTTGATTGAAAACCCAGAACGGGAAGAGAGCATTATTGGAGATCATTCAGATTCGCAATTGGAATGCATCTTTACCGATTATCGTCCGCGAGCTGAAGTGGTATTTGCCAAGAAGCGTGGAAAGGATCGCAAAGAGAATTTGGAGATCAATTTAGAGGAATTCATTGCAATCAAAGGTATTAGTGCCATGGGTAACCAGCTAACCAAAGACAAGGTGCTGGAAATAAATCCTATGGAGTCCTTACCGTATGAGCAGCCAGAAGAAGTTCCTGCAGAAGAAATGGAAGTAGTGGATCAACAAGATGTCTCGGAAGAAACGCCTCAGGCTGATACAAAGCCTACAGCTAAGGATTCATCAAAACCGCCAGCTTCTGATACTCCAGATGATCCGGATGGAGAAGGACAAACGTCACTGTTTTAATTTCGACTGGTTTCTTCGCTAACCTTTTTAGCCGTGCCTTGGCGGACATATCGCTTACTGGCTTTGTTCTTTTTGATCACCATGGCGTATTCAAAGGTGTAGGTGTCTCCCTCTGTTTTTAGGATCTTAAAATGTACAGGGCGCTCTTCGGACTGATTTTTTGGGCGTAGATTCTTCATGACGTATTCACAGTCATTGATCCAACGAATGCTGAAGGTGTCTATCTTTTCATCGTAATAATCAATCTCGATACTGTCGTTACGTACAAAGGTGGTCTGCTTGAGCTCTCCACCGACAAACTCTTCAAAAGTGAAGGTGCCAGTCTTAAAATTAGGGCAATCTCGTTCTGGCTCTTGACAAGCAAATAATAAAATGAAACAGCAGGTGAGGAGCAATATCTTATTCACTTTGCAAATTTCGTGAAAAAGCGGCTTAGTTCGGTCGGTATTTTTTAAAACTTCCGTCTTTATAAAAGATGATGATGTGTTCAATATCATCCTCTTTATTCTTAGAAGTAATTGGAGCTACTTCAGATTTAATTTCCTCCGCAGGTGATGGAGTAGCTGCAGTAGGTTTTAAAATCGAAGCTGTATTCGGGAAACTACCTTTTCCGTTGAGCAACCAATACAGCTCAACTTCCTCAAAAGATTCCACCACCTTAATGACAAAATCTAGACTGGGTTTGTTGCGTCCAGAAAGTAGGTGAGAGATACTGGAACGATTCACACCAATAGCCTCGGCAAATCCCGCAGAACTCAGACTGTAATAGTCCATGATCTGCTTTAAACGTTTGGAGAATGCTTCAGTGTTAACCATGTTTCTTTAATGTGTTACAAATGTAACGCTTTACTCAATGAAATGTTTCATTTTTAACACAAAGCCTTTTATTTTATATGAAATAAACATTTAAATAAGAACCCTTAACTTACTTATATGCAATACTATACACACCCAAGTTATTAATTCTATTGGTTTTATCTATTTAGTCGTAATGCCTGATGTGATTGCGTTTAACATTGTAACCAATTAACGCAATTGAGGTGTTTACAATTGTAAATTATTGATTGTTTACATTTGTAACTCAATAATATATTCCTGTGGAATTCAACACACGTTACCTAGCTCCAGATCATATTTTAACTGCGCTCAAAAGCCTAACAATTGACCCTAATTTTTCCTTAGATGTTTTAGGCAAATCTGCTGAAGGACGACACATTTATGGATTGAAATTTGGGAGCGGTTCCAAGAGAATTTTATTGTGGTCACAGATGCATGGCAACGAAACCACAACCACAAAAGCACTCTTGCATTACCTGCAGCGTTTAGTGAATAGCGAAAAGGGAGCTCAGCTTGCTAAGCACCTTCAATTGTTTATCATCCCGATGTTGAATCCCGATGGCGCTGCGACTTATACACGACTCAATGCAAATGACGTTGATCTCAACAGAGACGCTCTGGATTTATCTCAGCCAGAAAGCATAGTTTTTAGAGAAGTCTTTAACGCTTTTAAACCCGAACTTTGCTTGAATCTACATGGACAACGCAGTATTTACGGTCTCACCGGTAGCGAGAATCCAGCGGTATTGTCTTTTTTAGCCCCAGCTGCAGATTCGGAGCGCACCATAACACCGGCGCGCTTAGAGGCCATGCGCCTAATCAATAGCATTACAGAGGCGCTTCATGAGGACATAGGTCAACAAATAGGGAGGTATGACGATACTTTTAACAACAACTGTCTTGGAGATTATTGCACACAGCAGGGAATACCAACAATTCTCTTTGAAGCCGGACAATTTGGCCCGGACTACAGCCGAAACAATACTGCGGCCTTAATTGAGAAGGCATACGCGGTACTTTTTGATCAATTGTGTCAACCTGTGACCGAAGTGGAAAGAAATTCAATAGTGTCTTGTTATCTAGATCTTCCTGAAAATCAAGTAAACTACTGTGATCTGATCCTAAAGAATGTACTTCCGATAGCGATCAATGATACCAATGATCTTTTCATTCAATACCGTGAGCTACTTGTTGAAGGCAGTATTCGCTTTGAAGCTGAGGTTTTCGGCCCAGAATCTCTCGAACCAGAATTCGCGCATCGCTATGAAAATGATACTGAGCTCAATAGCGAACTCAAACGTTTGAACCAAGCAGATTGGCCTCCATTTATTGCTGATTATGTACTAAAAAAGTATAGTCATTAGAAAATCTGCAACAAAATCTGTGATTTTGCCGTTTTTTCTCATAATTTTGCAATAACAAAAATGTACGAATAGAAGCAATTTTATGGCCAAGTTCAAATTAGACGACGTAGATCACCAAATCCTAGATATTCTCATTCAGAATACAAGAGTACCTTTTACAGATATTGCCAAAAAGCTATTGATCTCAGCAGGTACGGTACATGTCCGTGTTAAAAAAATGGAAGAGGCGGGAATTATAACCGGATCTTCTTTGACATTAGATTATACCAAACTCGGTTATTCCTTTATTGCCTATGTGGGTGTGTTTCTTCACAACACTTCACAGACCCAATTCGTATTGGAGCGTATTCAAGAGATTCCTTATGTAACGGTAGCTCACATTACTACTGGGAAATTCAATATTTTCTGTAAAATTCGTGCACGTGATACTTTGCACGCCAAAGAGGTGATCTTCCAATTGGATGATATTGATGGTGTGATGCGTACAGAGACTATGATCTCCTTGGAAGAGAGCATCAACGACAAGAAGCGTTTGATGCACACTATCTTTAACGAGCTTTAGGAGGGCTCTGCTTCAGAAGACGGCAGAGCTGCATCGCTGTCGTAATTATCTTCAGTATCATCTTCAAACTGAGCCATAACACTGGCTAAACGAGAGCTGACCTTGACCAAATAAATGGTGTCTTCGGTTTTTACTTCAACAGCTTCAATAGTATCGTTATGTTGATTTTTAAAGCTGATGATGTGCTTGTCATCATAGCCATCGGGATAGCGTGCAACAAGCAAAGAAAGGATCTCTGGCGTTAGTTTTTTGATGTCGACTATAGCGCGTCTCATGATGTTTTAGCTAGTAATGCACTATTAAAATTAGCTAAAAAATCAATTGATATAACCTAAAGCGGAAACTTTACAGTTCGTTTACGTAAAATTCAAAGGCCTCTTTAATGAGTTCAGAATCAATAGTTTGGTCTAATTTATGAGCTCCAATATCTGCCAATAACACGAAATTCACGCGTCCCCCCACATTCTTCTTGTCGTGAAGCATATAGGCACTGATCTCTTCCAAGGCGTTTTTAGGGAAGCTTACCTTCTGATAGTAGGAGCGCACTAAATTCATCAAATCGTACAGCGTACTTTCCGGGAACCCAAAGCGTTTAACTGACAAATAAGTTTCCATGACCATACCTACAGCAATGGCTTCTCCGTGAAGCAAGTCGTCCATCACATCAGATTCTAAGGAATACGTTTCTATGGCATGGCCAAGAGTGTGTCCAAAATTGAGCACTTTGCGTAGCCCTTTTTCGGTTGGATCTTCCAGGACTACATCGCTTTTGATGACCACGGAATCTCTGATCAATACATCCAATCCTTCCATAGTGCCAGGGTCAAAATTCATGACAGCAGCCCAATAATCTTGATTGGAGATCAAGCCGTGTTTTATGATCTCAGCAAAACCGGAACGCATTTGATTCTCGGGTAAGGTTGCCAAAAAATCAATATCAACCCCAACCATAGCACCGTTGTTGATCACGCCGATTTGATTTTTAAGCATCCCGTGATCGACCCCAGTTTTGCCTCCTACAGAGGCATCTACCATAGCCAATAGGGAAGTGGGTAGGTTTATATAGGTAATCCCACGTTTGTAAATGGAAGCGACAAAACCGCCCAAATCAGTAACCACGCCACCGCCTAAATTGATCATCAAGGCTTTTCTATCGGTCAGCAAATTAGAAAGTTCATCGATGATGGAAACAGTGACTTCCATGGTTTTAAAGGCCTCACCGGCAGGCATCACCAGTATATTGGGTTCCATAGGAAAATTGATCTGCTCTAACAGCAGTGGCAGGCAATCCGCATAGGTGTTATCGTCTGTAAGGATAACCACAGAACTAGGCGAATACTGTTCAACATAGGTCGCTATTTCACTGTAAATCTGCTCGTTAAAATATACGGGTGCTGCTCCTGAGGTAATGGCTTGCATCTTCAATTTTCTTTAGGACCAAATTAGCGGTTTTCGCGCAAATAGCTGTGAATTCTAATTATATTTGTATGTCAAAATTTTTGCTCATGCCGTCCGAAAAACTCTTCGAAAACACAGAAGTGGCCTTTGCACTCAAAACTGATTCTGAGCTAGAACGCGCTCATTTCCTCTTTAAGATGATTGCCAGTGAACCCCTAGTCAAAATAGGGACAGCTGCAACTAAACTCGCTTTAAACATGAATTTGCCGGTAGAAGGCTTAATTCGTTCTACGGTTTTTGATCATTTTTGTGGAGGGGTAAATGAGGAAGATTGCTTGCCGGTAGTAGACAAACTCTATGAAAAAGGAGTTCACGCAGTGCTTGACTATTCCGTAGAAGGAAAAGAAACCCAAGAGCAATTCAACAGTACCTTGGCTAAGGTAAATGAACTTACTGCCTTTGCTGATGAAAAAGATGCCATGCCTTTTTCTGTATTTAAGCCGACTGGCTTAGGGCGATTCAGGATCTGGGAAAAGCAATCTGCTGGCGAAGCTTTAACCGAGTCAGAACAAGCGGAATGGGATGCCATTGTTGCGCGCTACGAGTCTGCTTGTGAGAAGGCTTTAGCTCACGACGTAGCCTTATTAATAGACGGGGAGGAGTCGTGGATGCAAGACGCTGCAGATGAGTTGGTCACCGACATGATGCGTAAATACAATAAAAACAAGGCGCTAATATTCAACACCTTGCAATGTTACCGCTGGGATCGCTTGGATTATCTTAAAGAACAACATTTAGAAGCCCGTGCTAAAGGATTTAAGTTGGGCTATAAGATTGTTCGTGGTGCTTATATGGAGAAAGAGAATGAGCGCGCAGAAGAACAAGGCTATCCAACGCCTATTTGTAAAGACAAGGGGCATACTGATGAGACCTTTAATGCCACCTTGCGTTATATCCTAGAAAATATTGAGGACATCTCTGTTTTTATCGGATCCCACAATGAAGAGAGTTGTTATCTTGCTATGGAGCTCATGGCTGAGCTCGGAATTGCTAAAAATGATCCTCGTGTTTGGTTTGGTCAACTCTTTGGCATGAGCGATCACATTTCTTACAATTTGGCAGAGGCAGGTTACAACGTAGCCAAATACATACCTTTTGGACCTGTTAAAGATGTAATGCCTTATTTGATCCGTAGAGCAGAGGAGAACACCTCTGTTGCCGGACAAACATCTAGGGAATTGTCTTTGCTTAAAAATGAAAAGAAGCGCAGAAAGCTTTAATCTTCCACGTATTTACTAAAGTCCGTAATAAAAGCAGTTGAATCACAGTTTTTAACCTGCATTAGGTAACGCTCGCTGTCCTTGGCTTTTCCGCGTATCACGTATTTTTTACAGGTATCGTTTATCTTGATGTTACTGTCTCTAAAAAGCACCTTCCCGATCTGTAAAAAACGTCTGATTTCTGAAGTATCCAAGCCATTAGCGGTCATACCAGCTAGCGCTTTCTCACTAACCTCAGGGCTTTTTATACGTATATTCTTGAGCACCCGAGCATTGGGTCCATAAGCACAAGAAGCGTTCTTACCACCAAGGAAAAACATCAGAATTACTACACCAACGCTGAATCCGCCAAAGAAATAGGCAAAGCGTTTAATTCGGGTCATATTTAGAAGATCAAAAGGTTGATATCGCTGTATTTCATGTCGAACCAATCAGCCACAGACTTATTGGTTAAAATACCGCGGTAAAAATACAACCCATTTTTCAATCCGGAATCAAAACGAATGGCATTTTCAAGGCCACCGCATTCACCCATTTGCAAGAGGTAAGGAGTAAAAATATTACTGATGCTGATCGATGAAGTTTTTGGGTAGCGCGCCGGTATATTGGGCACACCATAATGAATCACACCTTCCTGAACCACAGTGGGTTTGTCGTGATTGGTAACCTCAGTGGTCTCAAAACAGCCACCCATATCTATGCTGACATCAATGATAACCGCTCCTGGCTTCATAGCAGCAACCATATCGCGATTTACTACCACAGGAGATCTGTTTTTGCCGCGAACAGCTCCAATAGCTACATCGCAGCGTTTTAATGCTTTAAGCAAGTATTTAGGTTGAATGGTAGAGGTGTAAAGCGTTCTGCCCAGGTTTGTCTGCAGGATTCGTAAGCGGGTCAAAGAATTATCAAACACCTTAACGTTAGCTCCTAAGCCTATAGCAGAGCGGGCTGCAAACTCTCCAACAGTTCCAGCTCCTATGACCACAACTTCTACGGGAGGCACACCGCTTATATTGCCAAACATCATTCCGTTGCCCTGTTTATCATTGGCCATGATCTCAGAAGCAATTAAGACCGACGCAGTACCAGCAATCTCACTTAGCGCACGTACAGCCGGATAAGCTCCGTCTTGGTCTTTTATAAATTCAAAGGCAAGCGCCGTGATTTTTTTCTTAGCTAAAGCTTTAAAATAACTAGCTTGTTGTGTTTTGAGCTGGAGTGCTGATATGATGATGGTGTTTGGATTGACCATCTCCAATTCATCAAGGGTAGGGGGTTCTACTTTAAGAACAATAGGACAACCAAATACCTTTTTAGTGTCATTGGTGATGCTAGCACCTGCTTCTGAATAGTCCTTATCGGAGAAACTCGCTTGCTCCCCAGCCTGAGATTCAATCAACACCTTGTGACCGTTAGAAACTAGTGCCCCAACAGCATCCGGTGTTAGACAGATTCTACGCTCTTGAAAGTAAACCTCTTTAGGTATTCCAATAAAGAGTTCGCCGTGTTCTTGGGCTATTTCAAGTTTTTCTTCCTGAGGGAGTAATTCAGCTTTAGTAAAAGGAGATAGCTGCTCAGCCATGGTTGGGTGTTTAGTCTAACCCAAGATACAATAAAAGTAAATGAAGTTCCAAATGGAAGATTCTAGCGGAAGAGGTCTTTAATTTGACCCCAAAGTGTTTTTTCTTGAGCTAATTCTTCTTCGAAAGATCTTAGATCATTCCCGCGAATTGTATTAAAAAGCTTGGCTCGAATAAGGTAAACTAAAGGAACGACAACAGCCATTAAAGGGATTACATAGTACAGTTCAACTTCATCGTAGTTCTGACTTTCGTTTATGAGACCCCATAATTGAAAGGAATAGATTGCAATGGGTACAAGTATAATCCAGTGCCACCAGTGCTTACACGTAAAGAACCAGAGTAGTAATATGTACAATGGCACTATCTTTCCAGTTAGATACCAAGTGTAAGCATACCAGCTTTCGAATCCAGTGCTAGCATCAAACAAAGGAGTTTCCCAGATTTGAGTGTCTGGGAAACTCTTGTAAGCGTATAATAAAAAACGGAGTTATAGCTATTAAAAGAACAACTATACCACCAAGGAATAGTTTTTTACTATCCTTGTCTTGGGACTTTAAAGGTTCCGTCGTGTTGTTGTTCGGTTTGTTCATCTTCAATACTTTCAGGTGTACAAGAAGTCATTAGTCCAAACCCAAAGAGTGCAACGATCAATAGTAATTTTGTAGCTTTCATGTTCTGTTTTTTTGTGAGGTTAATAGTACAAACCTAGTCCATTAAAACAGAAGTTTTCGAACTATTATCACCTTAACTTAGCTGATTGTCTTTTTTCAGAACATGCTTTAATCAGCGTTTCAGGTTCTAATATCCCGAATATTTTACTACAACATTTTTTGTCCTACAAATTTCTAATTACTTAAGTAGGCCGAGCGATCGTTCGCTCAATTTTTAGATTTAGGGTTCTTGTATTATCTGCATTACGGCTTAACCGTAAAATGTTATACGTTTGATCCAGTAGAAACTCTACCTTCTCTGGCCATTCAATAAAGACCCAATTTCCGGAATCCAGATACTCAGTAAAACCCAGCATCTCTGCGTCTTCCGAAGACTTTAACCGATAACAATCAAAATGAAAAATCGGTCCATTTTTGGACGAATATTCGTGAACTAATGCATAGGTAGGACTGCTAATTTGGTCCTGGACCCCCAACTTCTTCAATAACGCCTTCAACAGGGTAGTCTTTCCTACTCCAAGCTCACCGTACAACAGTACGATTCGGCCTTCAAGGTTACAGTGCAATGCTTCAGCAATTGCGTCAACCTCCTCTAATTTGTACGTAAAACCTGTCATTTACTATTTACGAACTTTACAAATGTAATAAATTATCGATGATATCAAAATTTTATCGATTAAAAGCATCTCGATGTAAGAAAAATAGAAATGCCAATTACGGCTATAATACATACTCTCTGTAAATCAAGGAGTTAAGAGCTTTTACCGATACAACAAAATTAACAAAAAAAAGCGATGAAGAAATTGCCGCGTTCGTAGTTACTCCCCTATTAGTACTAAAATGCAAGACGGCAATCGTTCATCGCTTTTCAAACTTAAGTAGAGAAGCTTTATTAAAAAAGAAATTGAAATATGGATTCATAAAATGCGAGGCCAACTCAGTACTTAGTTTTATGAATTTGTAGAAATGATATTATGAATGCACTTGCTCATTTCTTAAATTCAAATAAATCTGCCACAAATGATTCGATATACTTTTATTGCTCTTTTTATTGTGTTCCCTTACTGCTATGGGCAAAACACTAATTTGAATAGTGAACCAAGTAATAACTCTGTGTCTTTAACTTCTTTTAGTGACGAAGAACTACTTAGGAGAATTGACAAATACTATTCTGACACATTAAAAGTCAAGAAATATGCTGCTGAATATATCAGAAGGGCCAAGGTAGTTAAAGACTCAATTATGATTGCTCGGGGTTTTGATAGGTTGAGTAGAATGAAATTTGATAAATCCTCACTGAAATATATTGATAGTATATTAAAATATACACAAAATAAAGAGCATCGCACATACCCATCTTTGGCCTACACCTTAAAAGCTCATATCTATCAAAACGTGAATGATGTTTCACTTGCAATGGACAATTACATTTTGGCCTATGAATACTCAAACAACCAATTAAATAAACTTTACAATAAACAACAGTTGCTAAATCTTTACTACGATTGGGGTAGTCCCAAGGTTATAGTCTCAAAGTCATATGAACTTTTAGATGAAACCATCAATCTTAACTTTGAAAAAGAGATAAAGAAATATGTAAGAAAATCTATTATTATATCTGATAGTTTGATTGCTGAAGAAAAGGCATATTGGATTTTCAATGCTAACGACATGATATGCGTTAGCCAAATTTTATCTAAAGACTTTAGCAATGCAAGAATATACTTGGATCGAAATAAAAATATAATAACAAATATAAATAATAGTGATCTTAAAAGAAGATATAAGATTAGATCAGCAGAATTGGATTATTATGATGGTAATTATATTTCATGCATTAACAAGCACATAGATTTAATTAGTGTGCATAGTTCGGAAAATTCACTAAACAATTCATACTTCTATTTGGGAGCTAGCTATATGAAGTTAGGTCAATTTGATAAAGGACTTTATCATTTGAAAAAATTAGATTCAATTTTGACAAACCAAGAATTTATAACCCGAGATTTTATAGAGATGTATGAAATTCTAAAGAATTATTACAGCAATAGGGGCGACATACAACAAGAAGTACAATATTTAAATAAATTAATCCATGCCAATAATTTGATTTTTGAGACTGCCGCTAAAATATCACCAAAATATCAGGAGGAATTCGAAACCCCACAACTCCTGGCAGAGAAAGAAAAACTCATAGCTCAGCTGGAATGGGAGCAAGGTCGGGAGAAGCGCAAGCAGCTTTTTACAGGATTTTTGCTCTTGCTTAGTTTGGGGGCAACCGGCTATTACTTTTGGAAACAACGTCAGTATAAGAAGCGATTTGCAACTATAGTTAAGGATGGTTTAACCCCTAATATAGAGGAATCTAGCAAACAAAAACGGAATGAGATCTCCGCTGAAATTGTGGAGGATATTCTTAAAAAATTGGAGCGCTTTGAGTCTAAACACCAATTTACGCGCGGTGATGTCTCTTTGCAATCAGTAGCTAAAAGGTTTAACACCAACTCCTCATATTTGTCCAAAGTAGTTAATCTCAAGAAGGACAAGAATTTTTCCCAGTATATCAGTGAGTTGCGCATTACCTATGCGGTAGATCAGTTACAGTACAATCCGAGATTCAGAAAGTATACCATCAAAGCCATCGCAGAGGAGGTTGGTTTTGGTAACGCTCAAAGCTTCTCCAAGGCTTTTAAAGCCAGGACTGGTTTGCATCCGTCTTATTTCATTCGGAATCTCAACAAGCAATATCCGTCAAATCCTACCTCGGATTCAATACTGCAAACGGAATGATCATCTCTTCCAGAGAAACCCCACCGTGTTGGTAAGTGTTCCGGTAGTAACTCACGTAGTGATTGTAATTATTTGGGTAAGCAAAGAACAGATCACCTTTAGCAAATATGAAAGAAGAACTCATATTAATTGCAGGTAGGTGAATATTCTTAGGGTCTTTGGCAGCCAATACATCCTTGTCTTCATAGGTCAAACTGCGCCCAGTTTTATAACGCAGGTTTAAACTGGTGTTCTTGTCACCGATCACCTTTGACGGATTCTTTACATTAATTGTCCCGTGATCTGTGGTGATGATCAACTTAAAGCCCATTTGAGCAGCTTGTTGAATGATTTCCAAAAGCGGGCTGTTCTTAAACCAGCTCTGGGTTAGTGATCGATAGGATTTGTCATTAGAAGCCAATTCCTTGATCACTTCCATCTCTGTTTTGGAGTGCGACAGCATGTCTACAAAGTTGTAAACTACAACCGTCAAGTCGTTGTTTTTCTGAGACTTGAAGTTGTCCACCAATCGTCTGCCTTGTTTTAAGCTTGAGATCTTGTGGTATTCCCACTTGATATCCATTCCCAATCGCTTGAGTTGGGCTCGTAAAAAGTCGTGCTCATGCATGTTTTTACCCCCCTCATCAGTATCATTGAGCCACCAATCCTTGTGCAAACGTTCCATCTCGCTAGGCATGAGTCCTGAAAAAATGGCATTTCGTGCATATTGAGTAGCTGTGGGAAGTATGCTGTAAAAAGCCTTTTCCTTTTCCTTCTTATAAGCATTGGACACAATGGGTTCAAAAGCTTTCCATTGATCGTAGCGCAAATTATCTACAACAACCAAAAGGGTAGGGCTGTCGCTCAATTCGGGCTGAATCCAGTCTTTAAATAGGGTATGAGACATAACTGGAGCCTCCTCCTGGTCACGGAACCAATCCGGGTAGTTCTTGTCAATGAATTTACAGAACTGCGTATTGGCTTCAATTTTCTGAGATTCAAGTATCTCAAACATACCCGTGTCCTCAATATCTTCCAATTGCAATTCCCAATAGATCAATCGCTGATAGAGCTCTGCCCACTCTTCATGGGAATTCACCATGGACATATCCATAGCGATCTTTCTGAATTCCTGTTGATAGTCTGATGTTGTCTTTTCAGAAACCAAGCGACTGTGATCCAAGTTCTTTTTTAAGCTCAGCAGGATCTGATTTGGGTTTACCGGTTTAATAAGATAATCCGCAATCTTAGCACCAATGGCCTCTTCCATAATATACTCTTCCTCACTTTTGGTGATCATTACCACCGGCAGGTTGGCTTGCTTTTCTTTGATCTCAGAAAGTGTTTCTAAGCCCGTTAACCCTGGCATATTCTCGTCCAAAAAGACAATATCAAACTGTTGCTGCTCGATCTCTTCTAAGGCTTCTGTACCACTTTGAGCGGTGGTCACTACATAGTTTTTCTTTTCCAGGAATAGGATATGAGGTTTGAGTAAATCGATCTCATCATCGACCCACAGTACTTTTATGTCTGTCATATATGTATCTTTGCGCTTGAGGCTTAAATAATAGGTTTGAAAAACCGTAAGAAACTTACTCTCTTTAACGATCCAATTTACGGATTTATTACCATCCCAAATGCTTTGGTGTTCGATCTGATCGAGCATACGTACTTCCAGCGTTTGCGCCGCATAACTCAAATGGGAATGTCCTATTTAGTATTTCCTGGGGCGCATCACACGCGCTTTCATCACGCTTTGGGCTGTATGCATTTAATGCAGAAGGCCGTACAAGTACTTCGTTATAAAGGAATTGTGATCAGCACCGAGGAAGAGGAGGCACTTTATGTTGCTATTTTGTTGCACGATATTGGACACGGACCTTTCTCTCATGCACTAGAGCATAGTTTGGTCACAGGAGTGGATCACGAGCAAATTTCATTGCAATTCATGGAAGCGCTCAATAAAAACTTTAACGAGAGATTAACGTTGGCCATCTCAATATTCGACGACAGCTATCCCAGAAAGTTCTTACACCAATTGGTCTCTGGACAGTTGGATATGGATCGTTTGGATTATTTAAAGCGAGATAGCTTTTACACAGGCGCCTCAGAAGGTAATATCAATAGTGAGCGCTTGATCAGTATGCTCAATGTGGCAAATGACGAGTTGGTAGTGGAATCCAAGGCGATTTATAGTGTAGAAAAGTTCTTGGTTGCAAGACGCCTCATGTACTGGTCCGTTTACCTACACAAAACCGGCTTGGCTGCAGAACAGGTCTTGATCCGTGTCTTACAAAGGGCTAAAGAGCTTATATCACAAGGCGATCAATTGCAAGCCAGTGAACCCTTAATGTTCTTTTTAAAGCGCGATTCTGATGTGTTTGAGCAAGAGGCTCTAGCACATTTTGCCCGTTTGGATGATCACGATATCATTCAGGCGCTAAAAGGTTGGTGCGATCACAAAGATCCAGTGCTTTCAAAGCTTTCCAATATGATATTAGATCGGGACCTGCCAAAAGTCAAACTCAAAAATAAAAAGCCCAAAAAGGCCGATGTAGACAAAAAACGAGAAGCCCTGGCAAAAGCTTGGGGAATCTCTGTAGAGGACACCGATTATTTCATCTTTGACGGCAAGGTGACTAACCGTGCTTATCGCAGTGATAGTGAGAATATTAATCTGCTGAGCAAGAACGGAAAGCTCATTGATGTTGCCAAGGCGAGTGACCAGCTCAATCTTAAGGCTTTGACTCAAGAAGTGACCAAACACTATCTGTGTTATCCCAAGGCCAAACATTATTAATTTTTTCTATTTTTGCATGAATTGAAAGCGCAGGATGAGCAAAGCGTATAACCACAATTTTTACATCTTTAGACCGCTTCCAAACGCATAACAGCACCTATGAAATTTACAGCGACGCAGATAGCGGGCATTTTGGAAGGGGAAATAGAGGGGAATCCGGAGGTAGAAGTTTCAAAACTCGCCAAAATAGAAGAGGGTTCTCCAGGAAGCCTTACCTTTTTATCAAATCCAAAGTACACGTCCTTTATTTATAAGACGCAGGCTTCAATCACCATTGTCAATAAAGACTTTAAGGCGGAGGATACCCTTGATACCACCTTGATCCGTGTAGACGATGCTTACAAAGCATTTTCAACCCTTTTGGAATACTACAATCAGGTAAAGATGAACAAAACCGGGATTGAACAACCGGTGTTCATTGCGGAAAGTGCTAATTATGGGGACAACCTTTATATGGGAGCCTTTTCCTATTTGGGAGAAAACGTCACGATTGGAGCGAACGTAAAGATTTATCCAAACGTATATATAGGTGATAATGTAACCATCGGAGACAATTGTGTGGTTTTTGCTGGAGCAAAGATCTACTCGGAATCTGTTATTGGTAATCACTGCGTGGTCCATTCTGGAGCCATTGTTGGTGCAGATGGATTTGGATTCACTCCGAATGAAAAAGGAGAATATCAAAAAGTACCACAAACCGGAAACGTGATCATTGAAGACCACGTGGATGTTGGTGCAGGAACAACAATAGACCGAGCCACCTTAGGCTCTACCATTATTAGACGCGGCGTAAAGCTGGACAACCAGATTCAGATTGCCCATAATGTGGAGATCGGTGAAAATACAGCCATTGCTGCCCAATCCGGGGTTGCAGGTTCTACTAAGATTGGCAAGAATTGTCTGATCGGCGGACAGGTTGGAATCGTTGGTCACATAACCATTGGAAACAATGTACGCATACAAGCCCAAAGTGGTATTGGCAGAAATGTCAAAGACAATGAAGTGTTACAAGGATCTCCAGCTTTGAATTACGGAGATTACAACAAGAGTTATGTACACTTCAAGAATCTTCCTAAAATAATAGATCGTCTCAACACTATTGAAAAAAACCAAAACAATGAGTGAAACTGGCGCCAAACAACGCACCATTGAAAAGGAAGTATCCCTTAAAGGTGTAGGTTTACATACCGGAAAGGATGTAACACTGACTTTTAAACCAGCACCTGAAAATCACGGCTACGCCTTTGTTCGTGCCGATCTAGAAGGAACGCCGACCATTGAAGCAGACGCCAATTATGTTGTGAACACCCAACGTGGAACCAACTTGGAGAAGTTAGGCGTGAAGATCCAAACTTCTGAGCACGTATTAGCTGCGCTAGTAGGTATGGAAGTGGACAACTGTATTATTGAGTTAGACGCTTCAGAACCGCCAATTATGGACGGTTCTTCCAAGTTTTTTGTAGAGGCTATTGAAAAGGCTGGTATTAAGGAACAAGAAGCCCTGCGCGAAGAATATGTAGTGAAAGATGTGATCTCTTATAGCGATCCGGAAACGGGAAGCGAGATCATAGTTATGCCCGCAGATGAGTACCAGATCACCACTATGGTAGATTTTGGAACCAAAATATTAGGAACGCAAAATGCCAACCTAAAACACCTTTCAGACTTTAAAGATGAGATCTCTGATTCGAGAACCTTTAGTTTCTTGCACGAGATCGAAACGCTTTTGGATCATGGCCTTATTAAAGGAGGTGATCTGAATAACGCCATTGTTTATGTAGACAAGGAATTGTCTGCAAAGACCATGGATAAATTACGTGAGGCCTTTGGAAAAGATTCTATTTCCGTAAAACCAAACGGAATCCTCGATAATTTAACGCTGCATCACCCTAATGAAGCGGCTAGACACAAGCTTTTGGATGTAGTAGGGGATTTAGCCTTGATCGGGACGCGAATCCGTGGAAAGGTCATCGCTAATAAACCTGGGCACTTTGTAAACACCCAGTTTGCCAAGAAAATGTCTAAGGTGATCAAAATGGAGCGTCGTAACAAGGTGCCAAAATTTGATTTGAGCAAACCGCCCGTTAAGGACGTGAACCAGATCATGGCCATGTTGCCGCACCGTCCGCCATTCCTATTGGTTGATAAGGTTTTAGAACTCAGTGAATCTCATGTAGTAGGACTCAAGAATGTGACCATGAATGAGCCTTTCTTTGTGGGTCATTTTCCAGGAGCTCCAGTAATGCCTGGAGTACTTATCGTGGAAGCCATGGCACAAACAGGAGGAATCCTCGCCTTGAGCACTGTTCCAGATCCGGAGAACTATTTGACCTTCTTTATGAAGATTGACAATGTGCGCTTTAAACAACAGGTAACACCTGGGGACACTCTTATTTTTAAATTGGATTTGATCAGCCCGATCCGTCGTGGCATTGTGCATATGAAGGCCTCAGCTTACGTAGGCGACAAGCTTGCAACAGAAGCTGAACTTATGGCCCAGATCGTTAAATCCAGAGAATAATATTACTTTCAATCCATGAATCAACCTTTAGCATATGTGCATCCCGGGGCAAAAATCGCCAAGAATGTGGTGATTGAACCCTTTACTACCATCCACAATAATGTGGTGATTGGAGAAGGAACCTGGATCGGATCCAACGTGACCATAATGGAAGGTGCGCGTATCGGGAAGAATTGCAATATATTTCCAGGCGCTGTAATTAGTGCTATTCCGCAGGACCTTAAATTCAACGATGAAGATACCATAGTTGAAATTGGTGACGGAACCACTTTGCGCGAGTACGTAACTGTGAACCGTGGTACTGAGGATCGAGGAAAGACTGTAATAGGTAAAAACTGCTGGATCATGGCTTACTGCCACATTGCCCACGACTGTATTGTCGGCGATAACTGTATCTTTTCTAACAACAGTACGCTTGCGGGACACATCACGGTAGGAGATCATGTGGTTTTAGCGGGAATGACTGCAATTCAACAGTTCTGTACTATTGGTAATCACGCCTTTGTAACTGGAGGTTCTTTGGTGCGTAAGGATGTGCCGCCTTATGTAAAGGCAGCTCGTGAACCCCTTTCTTATGTAGGGATCAATTCTGTTGGATTGAGACGAAGAGGATTCTCTACGGAGAAGATCCGTGAGATTCAGAACATCTACCGTATATTGTATCAAAAGAATTTAAACAATACCCAAGCCGTTGCGATCATTGAGGCAGAAATGGAAGCCACACCAGAACGCGACGAAGTACTTGAATTTATAAAACGATCTAAACGAGGTATCATGAAAGGGTACTTCAGCAACTAATAACTATGGCAAATACTTCTGACATCCGCAAAGGACTTTGTATTAAATACAACCACGATATTTATAAGATCATTGAGTTTCTTCACGTAAAGCCAGGGAAAGGACCTGCCTTTGTACGTACTAAACTAAAGAGTGTGACCACTGGAAAAGTAATTGATAACACCTTTTCTGCAGGACACAAGATTGACGATGTGCGCGTTGAAACACACAAGTTCCAGTATTTGTACAATGAAGGGGAGACCTTTCACTTTATGAATACGGAAGATTACACGCAGATCCAGCTTCAGAAAGACGCTCTAGACACACCAGAGCTTATGAAAGAAGGAGAAGTGGTTACGGTGATCATCAACTCAGAAGACAATATGCCACTGTCTGTAGAAATGCCTCCTCACGTTATTCTTGAGGTAACCGCTACAGAACCGGGTGTTAAAGGAAATACTGCCACCAATGCAACTAAGCCTGCAACGGTGGAGACTGGCGCTACAGTGAACGTGCCTTTGTTTATTAATGAAGGCGATAAGATTCGCGTAGATACTGAAAAAGGTAACTACCAAGAGCGCATTAAAGAATAATAGAAATTACCTGCTGTAAACGTCCCATGAAAATGGGGCGTTTTTTATATTTTTAGGATTATGAAGTTTCCGAAAGTACATACACTTAAAGAGATCGCTGCACTGATCGGTTCTACTTATGTTGGAGCCGATGACTTTCCTGTGGAAGGTATGAACGAGATTCACGTGGTGACTCCAGGAGATATTGTATTTGTGGATCATCCTAAATACTACGACAAAGCGCTAGAATCTGCAGCAACGATTGTGTTGATCAATAAGGAAGTAGATTGCCCGGAAGGAAAAGCCCTTTTGGTTTCTGATGATCCTTTCCGTGATTTCAACAAACTGACCAAGCATTTTATGCCGTTTGTGTCTGCTTCTGCACTAATTGCTCCAACAGCGAGCATTGGTCACGATACACAGATTCAACCCGGCGCATTCATTGGGAACAATGTTACCGTAGGTGCAAATTGTGTGATTCATGCGAACGTAAGCATTTACGATCATTGCATTATTGGTGATAATGTGACCATCCATTCCGGAACGGTTTTAGGAGCAGATGCCTTCTATTACAAAAACAGACCTGAAGGCTACGATAAACTCCTCAGTGGTGGCCGTGTGGTCATTCAAGACGATGTTGACTTAGGAGCCTTATGTACCATTGACAAAGGGGTTACTGGAGATACGACCATTATGAAAGGGACCAAAATTGACAATCAAGTCCATATTGGTCATGACACCGTTATTGGTGAACGCTGTCTTATTGCCTCACAAACCGGAATTGCCGGCTGTGTGATCATGGGCAATCAAGTGACCGTTTGGGGACAGGTTGGAATTACCAGCGGAATCACTATTGGAGACAAGACGGTAATCTCTGCCAAAGCAGGGGTGAGTAAATCCTTAGAAGGCGGGAAGCACTATTTTGGTATTCCAGCCGATGAATTCAGAAAGAAATACAAAGAAATAGCCTCCATCAGAATGATACCAGCTTTGATGGAGCAAATCAAACAGCAAAACAAATAATATGTCTAAAGAAGTAGTACGTAACTTTTACAAGGCCGATATATTAGGAGATCCAACGGTTTTAAAGACCTATTTCCACCCAGAGATCAGTTTGATCTGGAACAGCAATGATGGATTGACCATTATGAATTACCAAGATCTGGAAGGCTTTTTTGGGGAGATCAGAAACACTTATGACGATTTGAGAATTGAAGTGAGTCACCTTTTACAGGACGACAACTTTGTGACCATCAGATACAAATACTACGTCAGTACTTTAGAGAATCCAGAGGAGGAGTTGGGAATTGCTCACTTTATCGCTATTTGGGAGATCAAAGACGGACAAATGTATCGTGGTTATCAAGTGAGTCAACCGGTGACAGAACTAGACGACACCACCGAATCTTATCATAAAGTTAAAGTCTAGTCCACTTATTTTTTAGGAGATAAAAGTGTATTTTTGTACTCCGAAAAACCAAATGTAAATTACAGCTACACATGAGCGTATTAGTCAATAAAGATTCTAAGATAATTGTACAAGGCTTCACAGGGAGCGAGGGAACTTTCCACGCTAGCCAAATGATCGAGTACGGAACCAATGTTGTTGGAGGTGTGACTCCTGGAAAAGGAGGACAATCACACTTGGATCGCCCGGTATTCAACACAGTTGCAGAAGCCGTTAAAGAAACTGGTGCGGACACCACGATCATCTTTGTACCACCAGCCTTCGCTGCAGACGCTGTTATGGAAGCTGCAGATGCAGGTATTAAAGTAATTATCACTATCACAGAAGGAATTCCTGTTGCTGATATGATCAAAGCATCTAATTATATAGCTGAGCGCGACTGTCGCTTGGTAGGACCTAACTGCCCAGGAGTTATCACTCCAGGAGAAGCCAAGGTTGGTATTATGCCAGGATTTGTTTTCAAAAAAGGTAACGTAGGTATTGTATCTAAATCAGGTACATTGACTTATGAAGCTGCGGACCAAGTGGTGCGTCAAGGTCTTGGAATCACCACTGCTATTGGTATTGGTGGAGATCCAATCATTGGAACGACAACTAAAGAAGCTGTTGAAATGCTGATCAACGATCCAGAAACCGAATGTGTGGTTATGATCGGAGAGATCGGTGGGCAATTAGAGGCCGATGCAGCTAATTGGTACCAGAACAGCGGAAGCAAAAAGCCAGTAGTTGGATTCATCGCAGGTGAGACTGCTCCGAAAGGAAGAACTATGGGTCACGCTGGTGCTATTGTAGGCGGAAGCGAAGACACTGCTCAGGCCAAAAAACAAATTATGCGTGAGTGCGGAATTCACGTGGTGGACTCTCCGGCAGAGATCGGCAAGAAAGTCGCTGAAGTGCTGGGATAGGCTGTTAAAACTTTTAAGAAGAGACCGTGTAAATTACCATAATTTTATACGGTCTCTTTTTATTTAAAGCCTCCTCATTTACTATCTTTACCATTCAACCAACTAAAATTTACCACTTTGAAAATACTTGAAGGAAAAACAGCGATCATTACCGGCGGAAGCCGTGGAATCGGGAAGGGAATAGCTGAGGTATTTGCTGCCCACGGAGCCAATGTAGCTTTTACCTATAGTTCATCTGCAGAAGCAGCGAACGCCTTAGCAGCTGAGTTAAACGCAACTGGTGTAACTGCAAAAGCATATCAATCCAACGCCGCTGATTTTGAGCAATGCGAGGCATTGGTAAAACAGGTTTTGGAAGATTTTGGAACTGTAGATGTTTTGATCAACAACGCTGGGATCACTAAGGACAACTTACTCATGCGCATGAGTGAAGAGGACTTTGACAAAGTGATCGAGGTTAACCTCAAGTCTGTGTTCAATATGACTAAAGCCATTCAACGTACGTTCTTAAAACAGCGCAGTGGTTCAATCATCAACATGAGTTCTGTGGTAGGTGTCAAAGGAAATGCAGGACAAGCCAATTATGCAGCTTCTAAAGCGGGAATCATTGGATTCAGTAAGTCTGTTGCCTTGGAGTTGGGATCGCGTTCTATTCGTTGTAATGTGATCGCGCCTGGATTCATTGAAACGGAAATGACTGCGAAATTGGATCCAGATACTGTACAAGGATGGCGTAATGCAATCCCACTAAAGCGCGGAGGGCAACCAGAAGATATTGCCAATGCCTGTGTATTCCTAGCCAGTGACCTGTCAGCCTACATCACCGGACAAGTAATGAATGTAGACGGTGGTATGCTCACCTAATACTTAGACTCTAAATTAATTAATGTCCGCAACGACCCTTTTATCTCTTATTGCTGCTGCAGTTATTGCTTTTGGGTTGTCTGCGTATATGTATGGTTTTAAATCACGATTGAACCTGAGACTCCGCTGGATTCTTGGGATTCTTCGTTTTATGACCTTATTGACCCTAGGTGTTCTTTTGGTCAATCCGAAGATCAAAAAAGAAACCTACACCACTCAAAAGCCAGCATTGAACATATTGGTTGACAATTCAAGCTCTTTGGAGAATTTGGATCGAGATAGTTTGGTGACCAATTTGAGTAACGCCCTAAGCACAGATACTGAGCTTATGGAGCGCTTTGATATTACTGCTTATCAATTCGACCAAAGCTTTGGCCCACTGACTGACTTGAATTATCAAGGAGTCACTACAAATATAGCCGACGGTTTGAGGGGCCTAGAAACTATATACGGCGATCAGAACGCTGTTACTGTTTTGCTTAGTGATGGAAATCAGACCTTGGGTAGCGATTATGCCAGTTTGGCAAGCCGTCTCAAGAATCCAGTATTTCCTGTGGTCATGGGCGATACTACCCAATTTGAAGATCTGCGTATCACCCGTTTGAACGCAAACAGATACGCTTATCAAGACAATGAGTTTCCGGTAGAGCTCTCTTTAGGGTATACAGGAACTGGTGCCGTAAATTCGGTATTGATCATTCGAAAAGGAAATCAAGTGGTAAAGAGGCAGTCGCTCAGCTTTGACACTCAAGCCAATGCCCAGACCCTGCAAGTGCTGCTTAAAGCAGATCAGGTGGGAATACAAACCTATACTGCAGAACTTCAATCCTTGAGCAACGAGAGAAACACCAGTAATAATAGACAACAGTTTGCGGTAGAGGTTATAGACCAAAGCACACGAGTTGCAGTGATTACCACCATTCAACATCCTGATCTAGGAGCACTCAAAAAGTCCATAACTACTTTAAAACAAAGAGAAGTCAAGGTTATGGAACCGGCTCAGGCAGTGGGTAATTTAGATGATTATCAATTGGTCATTCTGTATCAACCTGACTCTAGATTTGCACCCGTATATCAAGAGCTCAGCGAACTCAAGAAGAACCGGTGGACCATTACAGGCCTACAGACGGATTGGAATTTTTTAAATGACGTTCAACTTAGATATGCCAAAATCGGGGCTGGCGGAGAGGATCAAGTTTCTGCAGAGACCAATAGAAACTATCCCATATTTGCTATGGACCCTGTGGATTTTAGCGGTTATCCACCCTTGATCACCCAGTTTGGTAACTTGGATGTTTTTGTGCCCTACGATGAACTCTTGAGTCAGACTATTTCTGGTATTTTCACTGAATCACCTATGTTATTCAGTTTTGAAGCGGATGGAGTCCGTGAAGCCGTTTGGGATGCACAGGATCTATGGCGATGGAGAGCACATAACTTCATTGAAACGCGCGGTTTTGACCAATTTGATGATCTGGTCGCTAATATGGTGCAGTATCTCTCGTCTAATAAACGCAGAAGCCGATTGAATGTATCCTACGAATCCTTTTACTACAGCAATGCCCAAATTGGGATTCAAGCGCAGTACTTCAATGAGAATTACCAATTTGATCCAGAAGTAAGTCTGAATTTGACATACACAACAACAGATGGCGTTAGCCAACGTTTGCCCATGCTGCTTAAAAACAACTATTACCAAGCAAACCTAGACGGATTGGCCGCTGGTGTCTATGATTTCACAGTCACGGTTGATGGGCAGGGCATAGCTAGAAGTGGGCAATTCACCATTTTGGATTTTAGTGTAGAGGATCAATTGCTAACACCAGACGTGCTAAAACTAACTGCCTTGGCAGAGAACTCTCAAGGGAGTGTTTTTTATGAGGATCAATTGGAGGAGATCAAATCAGCATTAATTGCAGATGATCGCTTTGTCCCTGTTCAGAAAAGTAGGCAAAATGTCGTACCTTTAATATCCTTAAAATTCCTGCTCGGATTGCTCGGATTACTACTAGCAATAGAGTGGTTTACCAGAAAATATAACGGTTTAATATAATCTTTCAACCATGGAAAAATTACCCAAACTTGGCGTCCCATTGATCATCGGAGCCATTGTCATAATTATCATGTTATTCAAATCCTTTGTTCGCATAGAAGCGGGTTATGCGGGTGTACTTTATGAAACCCTCAGCGGTGGTGTAGATCCTAACAAGCCTGCGATGAAGCAAGGATTAAACTTTGTAATGCCTTGGAATGAGGTGATCGAATACGAGGTGCGTCAGCAAGAAGTATCAGAAAAGATGGATGTACTCTCTTCTAACGGATTGGAAATTGAATTGGACGCCTCTGTACTGTATCAGCCAGATGCGAGTCAGCTCGGAAAATTACACAACGAAAAAGGAGAGAATTACCTGTCCCGATTGGTACAACCGGCAATTCGTTCTGCTGCGCGTTCTGTAGTTGGACGCTATACTCCAGAGCAATTGTACTCTACCAAGCGTGACGCTATTCAGGATGAGATCTTTGCAGAGACCAAAAAGATCTTGGATGAGGAATACATTCAACTCAACCGTGTCTTGGTTCGTGACGTTACTTTGCCACCAACTATTAAAGACGCTATTGAGCGTAAGTTAAAGCAAGAGCAGGAATCCTTGGAATATGAGTTCCGTTTGGAAAAGGCAGAAAAAGAGGCGGAACGTCAACGTATTGAGGCAGAAGGTAAGGCAACGGCCAACCGAATTCTAAGTGCTTCTTTGACTGATAAGATTCTTCAAGAAAAAGGAATCCAAGCTACTTTAGAGCTCTCTAAATCACCAAACAGTAAAATGGTGATCATTGGTTCTGGAGATGACGGACTACCGCTTATTTTGAACAACAATTAATCAAATCTAATTTGATCTAAGAGGCGCTGCTGTTTGTAGCGCCTTTTTTATTGCGCCAAAGTCGATAGATTCCATACCCGGAAACAGCGGTGATGGATAAGAGTACTAGGGCACCAACAGCATTTCCGTACAAGGCATAACCAAATCCAAACAAAGCGGTATAAACCAATAAGATCCCTAATAACATAGAACCGAGATCTGCAGTAAAATTGTCTCTAGATTCATTGAGTTGAAGCGACTCCTCTTTTGCCTTGCGTTTTAAACCGTTCCAGCCATTGCCATAAGGAGTTATCGCGTTGTAAAAAGAAACCAATTTATCCGTGTCTACAGGACGAGTAACCAAGGTGACAACAATCCACGTCAGTGTAGTGAGCACAACCCCGATGACCAATTGATAGTGTCCGGCTATTTCTGGTCCAATAGAATCATGAACAAACTCAAAATAAAGGGCAATCAAGAATGAAACGATCATTCCGCTGATTTCTGAATAGGCGTTAACACGCCACCAAAACCAGCGCAGGATAAAGATTAAACCTGTACCAGCTCCAATCTGCAATAGAATTTGAAAAGTTCCTAAGGCGTCCGTTAAATAGAGCGCCACACAGGCTGAAAAAATCATCAGCAATACTGTTGAAAGACGTCCTACGGTAACCAATTCCTTTTCGCTGGCTTCTGGTTTTACAAAGCGTTGGTAGAAATCCAAAGCGATATAAGAAGATCCCCAATTTAAATGCGTAGATATCGTGCTCATAAAAGCAGCGATCAAAGAGGCTAAAACCAAACCGAGTAAACCTGCTGGTAGTTTGGTCAACATGGCTGAATAGCCCAAATCGTGACCTAAAACCGTATTGGGGAAAGCCGCACCAATATCCGTCAATTCAGGATAAAGTACCAAGGAGGCTAGTGCAATTAGAATCCATGGCCAGGGACGCAAAGCGTAATGAGTAATATTAAAGAGCAGGGTAGCGCCAATGGCGTTTTTCTCATCCTTAGCAGACAACATACGCTGCGCAATATAACCACCGCCTCCAGGTTCGGCTCCTGGATACCAAACCGACCACCATTGTACAGCAATTGGAATGATCAATAAAACGATCAATGATTCATTATCAGAAAAATCTGGAAGGAAACTCAATTTGTCCGAGACGTTGGGGTGGGAGAGCATTGCTTCCAATCCGCCTACTTCTGGCAGATTAATAATGTAGTATGCTGCCCAAACAGAGCCGACCATGGCTACAATAAATTGTAAAAAGTCTGTAAAGATCACTCCGCGCAATCCTCCCAAAGTACTGTAGATCACCGTAATGATACTGGCATAGAGCACACATTCCCATGGCTGTAATCCAAACATCACACCACCGATCTTTATGGCCGCCAAACACACTGAAGCCATAATGAGCACATTAAAAATCACTCCCAGATAAATCGCTCTAAATCCGCGTAAGAAAGCCGCAGGCTTACCGCTATAACGGAGCTCATAAAATTCAAGGTCCGTAACTACCTTAGAACGGCGCCAAAGCTTGGCGTAGATAAATACGGTAAGCATTCCTGTAATGAGAAAGGCCCACCAAGCCCAATTCCCAGAAACACCGTTTTGACGAACAATATCTGTAACTAGGTTAGGAGTGTCTGCAGAAAAGGTTGTTGCGACCATCGAAATTCCAAGCAACCACCAAGGCATATTTCTTCCGGAGAGGAAAAACTCTTTGGTGTTCTTTCCTGCGCGTTTGGTAACCACCAAACCGATAATCGTAAATACAATAAAAAATCCGAGGATGATTCCCCAATCCAGTGTGGATAAAGACATGTTTAGTAGTTTTTCAGTCGCTCAGCTTGACCGACCCAGTTATCGCGTTCCATACGCCCTGGGAAAAAGTCGATCATTTCCGTCACGGTCTGAATATCTTCCCAATTGAATCGACTGATCTGATCATAGGTGTAAATCCCAATCTCATTGAGCTTTTGTTCAATATAAGGTCCTACACCAGAGATCTGGGTGAGATCGTCTTTGTCACTAGCACTGGCATATCCAAAATTATCAAAGTTCAATTCCTTTTTCTCTAAGGCCTTTTGATAGGTAGCGCTAGCTTTTGCAGCTACTTCTTGTTGGGTTCTGACTTGTTTGGTCTCTGTAGTTTCTGGAGTTGGAGTATTGACAACTACAGGTGCAGGCGGTGCAGGAGGAGGTGCCTGCTGAGAGCTGCGTGTTCTACTTTCTATGGTTTCGATGATCTTTGGTTCGATCTCCGTGTAGAGCACCTCAATATCTTTAGCCGCTTCATTTTGACGCTCGTCCAACTCTTTGCGAAGTTTTTTGATGGTCTTTTTATGTCTGCCGTTATTGAGTTGTAGGCTCGCCAAATATCCAATAAGGAAGGAACTCAGCATCAAGATGCTGATCTCTAAATAAGCTGACCACATTTCATTGGCGAATATGTCAGAGAGTCCCTCCATTAATTAAATATGATTTCTATACGTCTATTTTGATCCCTTCCTCGCTGTGAATTGTTGGAATCAATAGGTTCAGATTCACCTTTTGACAAAGCCATTAATCGATTCTTATCCAAGTTCCCACGAGCGATAAAGAACCAACGGACCTGACGGGCATATTTGAGTCCTAAATTATAATTGTCTTGATAATTTCCAATATTGTCGGTGTGTCCTACGATCTTTACGGTCATTTCAGGACGTTCTTCTAATACTTGTTTGATCTCTTCCAAGGTGCTTTTCAGCTCATTGTTCACTAAGATCCCAGAATTGGTAAAGGTTGGGTAAACAACTTTGTTCTTTGGAATAGCCGTGGCCAAAGCAGCAACACGATCCGTATCTAGCGGGCCAAATTTGAAGGAAATCCCATTGCCGTAGGAATTTTGAGCGTCATAGGAAATGTCTTGTATGTCTGACTTAATCACGATTACTTCTCGTGGTACACCAGCAGCAACCAACTCTTCTTTAATAAAATCCCCTCTAATCACACCAAAGTTAGGGCTTCTGAACTCTTCATCTGCACTGTATTTGGAAAGGATGGTAACCTCCATATCTGGATGCTCCAAAAGATAATTCAAGACTTTGTATTTGTAATCGAGATTGCCAGCATCGCTATAAACCAAAGAGTCATTCTTTTTGATCTGTAAGCCTTGCTCGAAATAGAAAACCGTAGTTCCCTCGGCATCTTTACCCACAAGACCATCCAAAACTGGGTTTGGGTCGGGGGTTATAAGCGTGTTTGACGCGGCGAGGGTTGTTGTGATTGTATCTGCGGTCACTTGTTTTTCAAGTTGTTCTATAGAGTCTTGTTGCGCGGAGGTTTTAGTCCAAGACAGATTTGCAGGGGCTTTAATAATTGAATATAGCCACAGTGCGAAAAAGGTCCAAACGGCAAAAACCACAAAGGCTATTAGAAAATTCTTCATTAATGCACCCCAAATCCCAAATTAATGGACGAAAAATACTACAAAATCAACGATAAAGCTATAAAAATCTTCAATTTTTACGAACGATTTCAACGGGGAATTATTAACCTTTTGTGAACAAAAAGATCCAGCAATGCCCCTGACTTAACAGGGGCTTAGCAATTATTTCAAGATTCCTTCTGCAGTTGCCTTTTTGGAATACCAAACAAAGACTACCGATAAGATCAATACGATGATAGGCATAATCAAGGCTTGCGTGCCATATACCTCAAGAGTATTGGACAAAAAGAAGCCGTAGATCTGCTGACCGATCACACCTAATAATGAAAGCAAAAACAGGGGATAAGCAAACCGCTTACGGATCAACATGGCAATAGCACCTAAAAGTCCAAACCATACAGCAATTGCAAATGCAGCAGTGGCCCAAGAAGGCGTTGCTGCGTAGAGCTCCTGTTCTGCTGTAGGTAGCATTTTTAGGGCATCTTCTGTCATAAACGCTTGCCCTAAATAGGCGAGCACTCCAAAGATGTTCCATATTAACGCAACAATGGCGATCACCCAAAATAGGGCGGTGGGTTTCTTTGTTTCTGTCATGAGAAAATAGTTTAATTGATTAGTTGGACTAAATGTACAAATTCTCTCGGGATTGTGTTAAGTCCGCGTTAATTGGGGCTTTAGAGGCTATTTATAAAAATTTTGCACGATATTTGCTGTGTAATGCATATGATGAAGAGACTTTTTACTTTTATGCTGATAGGTGCAGGGCTAGTAGCTTACGGACAAATAGATAGCCCGACCGGTGTGGGTTCTGGTTTGGACATTCCATTCGGCTCTAGTAATGACGATGTCAATATTGGTGGCAGTAGCTTGAGCATTCCTAATTTTGGTTTGGACAATCCTGACGACAAACAAGGGTTTGGTCAATATAATGTCACCGATACCATCAGTATTGGGGAGACGGAGAAGGAAGGCATCAAATTCACTACAGACCGCGGTTTTGTCGATACCAAAACCGACAAGGCTCCAAAATACTTCACTAAAGACAAAGAAGAAAAGGACGAATACCGTCAAAACCAATTCTTTGGTCAATACAGCTCTGATGCCAAATTTGTGGTCTTGCGTTGTCGTGACCATGAGTTTGTGGATGGAGATCGTGTGCGTGTATATATGAATGGTCATGTATTGGTTCCCAACATTCGACTCGGAAGTGGATACCAAGACTTTGAACTCTTTTTAGACCCTGGAATGAACACCGTAGAGATCGAAGCGTTGAATCAAGGAACTTCGGGACCAAATACAGCAGAATTCATCATTATTGATGACGACGGAGCCCTGCTTTTTTCCAACGAATGGAATTTAGCTACAGGAATTCGCGCAAAATTCATAATTAATAAGCCGCAACAATAATCCCCGTATTTACTAGGGTTCTGGCTTATTTTACTTCTATTTTATCCAAGTAAACATTTATCGGTAAACACCGTTTTTCTACTATTTGCTGCTACTTTCATCTTGCCAATCGAAAAAATTGAAAAAGAAAGATGAAGAGAAGTATACTAATCCTGTTTAGTGCTCTTTTTTGGATATCCTGCTCTGATGACGACAAGGCCATTGATGTGGTCACGGAAGAAATCGAGTATGGTGCCGTAGTGAGGACCTTGCAATTCAATAATGCAGAATTTAACGTTAACGATCCGGACAGTATGTTCAGTGTTGATGTTGAAGTACAAGACGAACAGGATGGCGACCTGCTGGAAGCGGTAGATCTATTTGTCAGCTTTAAAGACAATACACCAGCAGGTGGTGACTTCTCAACTGGTGAAGCCGATTTAGGGACGCTATCCCCTGATGAATTCACAACGGGAGCCAATGGATTCCCAAGTACAACTTTAAATTACTCGCAAGCTGCCTTGGCAGAAGCTGTGGGGGTATCTCTAGCCAATGTAGCTTGCAGTGATCAATTTTTAGTGCGAGCGCGCATACGTCTTACAGACGGACGCTCTTTTACAACAGGCACAGCCAGTTCAATTATACTGGCTTACGAGACCTTTTTTAGTTCACCCTATTGCTACACCATAAATGTGGTAGAGCCTATAGATGAAGAATTGTTTACTGGAAATTATATCATGACTAGTGTGGTTGACGGCCCGTTAGGTCCAACATTCAATGAAATTGATCAATTGGTAGAGGTTACCAAAGCCCCACATTCCAATACAGTTAGACAAGTGCGACTAAAACATGTATTGTCTCATCCTACCAACGAACAGCCTAGAATTTATGAATTCAGTATTGTTTGTGATCAGGTAGTATTTAGAAAGAATCAGCTGTCCAGTGTGATTGGACAATGTACGTTTTCTTCTTCGAGCCCGATTTTACTCGGTCCAGATACAGAAAACGCTCCGGCAAATATCTTAGACGACAGTGTCTTTGAAGTTTGGTTTGTGGAAGGATATTTAGGATTTGATGGTCGCTGTGGTTTTGGCACAGCGCCTTCACGCATACGATTTACCAAACAGTAGATCGTAATTAATTCGGGGTTGGTTTCCCGATTCTCATACAGTTAGTGAGTAAATTAGTGTTGTTGCAACGCTCCCGCTTAGAAGTTATTTTGTGGTAATTTTAAACTTCTATCTCGGGAGCGTTCTATTTTTTGCTTAAATTGATTCTGTAAAATGAATCGCATGAAAGTAACTGATCTGAACCCCCAAGATTATTTTGAATACTATGAATTATACCTCTCCGCAGTCCCCCGTAACAAAGAACTTTTAGAAGCTTATAAGGAAAGTGGGGAAGAAGTGGTTGCTTTTTTGGACAGTATCCCTGAGGATCGTTGGAAACATCGTTATGCCGCTGGTAAATGGAGTGTAGCAGAGGTAGTGCAACACGTTATTGATACCGAACGCATTTTTATGCATCGTTGTTTTAGGATTGCTCGTGGTGAAAAGGCGAACATTAGTGGGTTTGACCAAGACGAGTATATTGAACCTTCCAATGCCGATTCAAAAAGTGCTAAAGAACTCATCGCAGAGTATGCGATGACAAGAGCATACAGCCTTTCCATACTCAATTCACTACAAGCAGAAGACTTTCATAGAAAGGGTCTGGCCAGTGAACGTCCTTTGACCGCAGGTGCAGCGGCCTTTATAGTTTTAGGTCATGAAATCTGGCATAATAACATTATTAAAGAACGCTATTTGAACTAAATGAAGCTTAGGGAGCGTATTGAGTCATTTCAAAAGGACAGTTGGCAACTGGAGGTCTTTATCTCTGGTGGGATTGTTTATTGGCTCTATTCCTTAACGGATAGTCTTCGTGACTTTTTCTTTGACTTCTATCCGATTACTTATACTTCTTCCAATCAAATTGTCTTTCTCTTTGGCCTTTATACCATAACACGAGCTTTGCTTTTTGGATTTGCAGCAAATCTGCTGTTGCGAGCCATTTGGCTGGCCTATTTAGGCGTAAATTATTGGTATCCTAATGATGTCAACAAAGAACGACTTCCCGACGCCCTCCAGGAAAGCAGGCGCCTAAATACAGGTAAATCCGCTCCTGAGCGATTACTGGCTATTGAGCGCTGGTGCAATCTCTCATTTTCATTTGCGGTGATCTTTGCGCTTTTTGGAACGAGTTTACTTTTAGTGCTTTCTGGCATCATTTGGGTCATTCTTCAAATCACTGGGGAGAGCTTTTTTGAAAACAGCTGGGTTACTTACGCTATGGTCATTGCATTGATCTTTATTCAGTTAGGGATTTTTGATGGATTGATCTATTCCAAAGGAAACAACAAAAGCCGTTGGGGTCGTTTTAGAGATCGAGTACTCGGTATTTTGGACCTCCTGTCGTTTTCTTTTTTATTCAAAAGGGAGTTTCTCGTCTTAAAAAC
>NZ_CBFCWJ010000038.1:0-60614 GCF_965601605.1 Gilvibacter sp.
CTGAAACCTCCGTTGCTACAACAGGTACTACATCCACTCGTGCATCGAAAGATACTAAGACCAGTACCGCTGTAAAACAAGGAACCAATTCGCAATCGACTACTACCTCAACAGGTATTAGTACCAGCACTGTAGCTTCAACAAGGACTTCAGGCAATACTTCTACTGTGACTGGCTCTACAAATAGTACTGAATCAAATAATAGTACGGGGACCAGTAATACCACAACAGGAATTACAAGCTCTGGGGTGAGTTCAGACACACCTAACAATACCAGCACTGCGAATTCATCTACAGCAACTACTACTTCCTCATCAACAACAAGAGGCACTTCCGCAGCAAATAGAAACACCACAAGCGGTCAAAGTGGACAATATCCAGCAAGAGGATATTATGTGCTTCCAAAAAATACTGTAGGTGCAGCAGGCATTGATGCCACCAGTTTTGCCGCAGATGTTGAGATCACAGCGACTGGAGAAGCCACTCCACTTCCAGTGATTAAGTATGAGGAGCAAAAGGTTAAAAAGACCAAAGAATTCAAGGCATTTGAACGAATGCTTCGCCGAGAAGAACTGACCAACTACAGCTGGTCTGTAGGCGCCGTGATCGCTCCAACTACTTATGGCTCGTTAACACGTGCCTCTATGTTGGATGCTCGTTTGGAAGGCAACACCCGTGAAGGGGAAACCAATTTGAGCTACGGTTTACAGATCAAAAACCAGGTCAATGAAAAATCAGCTTTGCGTTTTGGCCTCAACCGTGTCAACCTGGGTTACAACACTCAGAACTTCCAAGTCAATATCATTGATAATGTAGTGAACATCTATCAATTGACCGGTATTGATGCAGGGGCTGAGATCACTGATGGTGGAATTCCTTTGGACCCGAGTGCAACTGCATTCTTTGAATCTAATGATGTGGTGACTATAGACCAGGATATTTCCTATTTAGAAATACCTGTGGAATATCAGTATTCGTTCATCAACAATCGTTTTGGTGCTAATTTGATCGGAGGAGCCAGCCTTATGGTTCTAGATGACAACCGCATTTTTGCCGTTAATGATAACGGACAAAGCGTTCGCGTTGGAAAATCGAACAATTTGACCAACCTGGGATACACCTTAAATCTTGGACTTGGTTTTAAATACGAGATCACCAAACACTTCCAGCTGAACTTAGATCCTATGTTTAAGATTCAAATGAACAAACCAGAAAACACAACGGTGAATAATTTTAGACCCTTTTTCTTCGGAGTTTTTAGTGGTCTTCACTTCAAATTTTAACATTTTATCATTGAACCACACCCCTGATTGTGGTTTAAGATCGTTTTTTCTGCAGTTCGTCGAAAAGTAATCTTTTTCCTACTTTTTCTATCTACATTCGTGGTCAACTTAAACGAACCACCTATGAAGAAATTCTACCTTTGGGTAGTGGCACTCCTATGCAGTGCAACTGCCTTCCCCCAAGATGGTGCCATGCAGGCAACCTCTTTTTCAACTGCCACTTACGTGCGTGAAATCCCAGCCCTCAGCAGCATGGACAACATTATTGCTGCTGCAGGATTTGAGGACGTTGCGCCGCCAAAACGCCGTGGAACCAATACCTTTGTTGAAGGTAAAGGTCTCCCTGCTGGAGCTGATCCATTAGCCCGTAACCAACAGCTTGTTCCTAGAGCTGCTGCCCGTGCTCCGATCACCTCTTTTGACGCTCACGTGGGAACCGTACTCAATGACCCTACCGGAGCCATTGGACCGAACCACTATGTTTATGCATTTAACAGCGGATTCGGAATTCTGGATCGCGCCGGAAATGTACTATTACCTGAAGCGTCTTTAGGAACTATTTTCCCTGGAGAAACTCTGGGTGACCCCGTAGTGCTTTATGACCGCTATGCAGACCGTTTCATCATTATGGAATTTAGTGATACCCCTAACGGTTTCTTAGTAGCTATAGGGCAAGGACCAGACCCGATCAATGACGGTTGGTACACCTACAGATTCAACACAGGAAGTTTCCCTGATTATGAAAAAATGTCCATTTGGGCAGACGGATATTATATCACGGCTAATAAGGATGCTAATAATCCTACAGCCAATGATGTGATCTTTGCTTTGGAGCGCGATGAGATGCTCGTGGGTAATCCTTCTGCACAAGTGATTGGATTCCCTTTACCAGGAGTGACCACTAGCGGCTTTTACAGCCCAGGTGGATTCAATGTTGTTGGACCCAATCTTCCCCCACTGGGTACACCGCATCCTTTAGTCTATATGCAAGACGACGGCTGGGCTGGCGTTTCTTCAGATCACTTGAAGATCTGGAACGTGAGCGTTGACTGGACAAATCCTTCTGCATCATCAATTTCAACACCACAGGAGATCACAACGGCTCCTTTTGATGCTGTTTTTGATGGAGGTTCTTTCCAAAACTTGGAGGAACCGGGATCTGGACCAGATATCGATGCCATCCAAGCAACCATGATGTATATGACCAACTACCGCCGTTTTGGAACGCATAATTCTGCGGTGATGAATTTTGTAGTCGATGTGACCGGGACTGATTCTCAAGCGGGAATCCGTTGGTATGAACTGCGCCAAACTGCAGACGGTGCTCCTTGGACCATTTACCAAGAAGGAACTTATGTGCAACCTGATGGACACAGTGCATTCTGTGGTAGTATTGGAATCGACGCTGCTGGAAACATCGGAATGGGATACACCATTGTAAGTCCAACAGTATATACGTCCTTAAGATACACTGGGCGTCAAGCGGGAGATCCACTAGGAACCATGACTCTAAATGAACAATTTATTGTAGACGGTGATCAACCGACTGCTTTTAGACCTGATGGTCGATACGGAGACTATGCTCACCTTACTGTGGATCCACTTGATGATATGACCTTCTGGCATATTGCCGAATACATGAAAGGAACCACAAACACGCGTAAGAGTCATGTGGCAGCCTTCAAAATCAACAGCGGACCAACCGACACAGAAGCGCCTTCAGCGCCTTCAGCTTTAGCGGCTTCAAATGAAACTGCCGTGAGCGTAGATTTAACCTGGACAGCTTCTACAGATAATGTTGCTGTAGTTGGCTACGACATTTACCAAGACGGAGTTAGTGTTGGTACTGTTGGTACGCCAGGATTTACTGTAACTGGATTGAGTCCGGAGACCAGCTATGATTTTTACGTTGTCGCTAAAGACGCTGCTGGAAATCAGTCTGGGCAAAGTAACACAGTGAACGCCACTACCCTAACCGCAAGCGGTTGTACTGGTGGTGTAACTAGCTACCCTTATACAGAGAGTTTTGAAAATACAATCGGAGCTTGGACGCAAAGCACAACTGACGATCTGAATTGGACTGTGCTTTCTGGAAGTACAGGATCTTCAAACACAGGACCTGCTGGAGCTCAAGATGGTAACTACTATATCTATGTAGAAGCCTCTGGAAACGGAACCGGATATCCAAATAAAACTGCCGTGATCACTTCACCTTGTTTTGATTTGAGTAGCCTTTCAACGCCGAGTTTTAACTTTAGAGTGCACCAATTCGGATCCTCTGATATGGGAACCATTTTGCTTCAAATTTCCAATGATGATGGAATTAATTGGACCACTTTATGGTCGCAGTCCGGAAATCAAGGTAATGCTTGGAGTGCTCAAAATATTGATCTGACCACCTATGCTGGACAAAGTGTTCAATTACGATTCAGCCGTACAACGGGAAGTACTTGGCAAGCAGATATCGCCTTAGATAACATTTCATTGACTGATGGCGTACCTACCACCACAAGTTGTTCTGGAGGTATTGACAGCTATCCGTATAACGAAGGATATGAGAACACCATTGGAGCTTGGTCTCAAAGTGGTGCCGATGATTTAGATTGGCGCGTTCAAACCGGAAGAACGCCTTCTGGTAATACTGGGCCTTCATCGGCCAACCAAGGCAGCTACTATATTTACGTAGAAGCTTCTGGAAATGGAACGGGATATCCTAACAAACAAGCAGTGATCACTTCCCCTTGTTTTGATCTTAGTGGAGCGACTTCTGCCAGCTTTGAATTCGATTACCACATGTATGGTTCATCGAATATGGGTACCTTTTTACTAGAGGCCTCTGCCGATAACGGAGACTCTTGGAATGCCATCTGGAGTCAATCTGGAAACCAAGGCAACCAATGGAACAGTGTAAGCGTTGATCTTGCTGACTACTTGGGCAGCGGGCTTCAATTGCGATTCAACCGAACTACCGGAAGCACTTGGCGTGCCGATATCGCTGTGGATGCTGTTTCACTCATCAGCACTTCTAGCCGATCTCAAGATGATGGACCGTTGCGCACCTACGCTTTGGATAAGGCAGATATCTTTAGTCTTTATCCAAACCCGACAAAAGATGTGTTGCATTTGGAGACTTCTGGGATTCAAGTAAATGAATTGCAAGTATTCTCTGCCCTTGGAAGACAAGTAATGAGTCTAAAACAACTTAACAGCGGCATGACGATCAACGTATCTCACCTGCCTGCTGGAACTTATTTTGTACGTTTTGTTGCCAACGAACAAGTAGTGACAAAACAGTTCATCAAAGAGTAACTATTTCATTGACTACCTAAAACAGAAAAGGCCGCTTGAAGCGGCCTTTTTTTATTGACGTCTTTTGTTCCATTGCAGCACAATGCCCCAATGGGCAAAGTTGACTAACTTATTGAAGTGATATCCACCTTGCAAGCCCAGAGAGAATCGCGGCCCTGTTGGGATTCTAATTTTTACCAATAAAGGCACACCTAGCAAATACTTTCCTACTAAACCTGCATCGGAAACCTGAGTGCTTTTTGGCGCTTGAACAAAGAACGTATCCAATCCAGAAAACAAATCAGTTCCATTACTTTCAAATCGTATGACAGACAAACCAATTTGCAAATCAAGTTCTACTCGGGGAATCGGTTTAAAACTGTAACCATAGAGTCCTTCAAAACTCACAAATTCCCCACTTGCGCTAAGAAAATTTGCCTCAGAACCGGCATGTGCCGCCAAAGAGATTCGCTTTTTTCCAGTTCTAAAATTCAAATCAACACGACCGGAAATTCCCTCTTGATTCAATTGTCCTTTGTACAAACCCAGCGGCTGAATAGAGAAAGAATCGTACTGAAAACGTTGGTCTTCCTGAGCTACTAAGAAAGTGGTAGCCATTAGTGGAACCACCAATAAATATTTATAGATCGATTTCATAAGTTCTGTTTTTAGTATTCAATGACGACCCGATTTAGGCCCGTTGTGTTCACCGGAGTTAAGTCCGTACTGTTCTCTGTCCACACCCCGTTCTTTCTAACATTCCATATCACCTTGTACTCCGTGGCTTCTTGGAGTCTACCAAAAAGGGTAGTATCAATGGAATCTCCCAACCATTCGGGTCGTAAGCCGTCGTCATCTGCAGGGGGATCCCAAGGCAAATTGACACCCGATCTGTTCTCAAAGGCATAGAACACATTGTGGAAATAGCGGGCATTGACCTCGTTATTATTCTGTTGGACCGTAAAAAAGACGGACACCCCTATAAAGTCGTTTTCATCAAAAGGGGTAGTGTTTTTAATTTCAATTTCTAGCGGATGAAATTCACGCACGTATAGCAAAACTGGACCTTCTTCTAAATCATCCATATCAAAACGCGGTATCAAATTGAGAATGGCTGTGCTTTGATCTTCATCGGGTTTCACAAACCACACCCAGTCCTTTCTGGATTCGTAACCGACGTTGAATTCAAATTCCCCGTTGGCATCTGTGACAATTTCTGCTCGGCCTAAATCTACAGTATTACTAAAAAAACCACTTCCACTTGATTTTTGTACCATTCCATCCACGCGGGTATTGGGTATCCCCTCCCCGCTCACCTCACTTACTAGTTTTCCGCGAACGCGCTGAGAGTTTTCTTCTTCTAAGGCGCAATTGGAGAAAACGCCAAAGAAGAGGGCTGTGACTAAAACTAATTTTAAATATCTCATAATTCAACTGTTTTTAAGAGCTCAATGACACTGGGGAAAAGCCAATCAAACTCAAAATTCCAATCGAAAATACAAGCGAATTACACAAACTAAATGTGATATTCAGGCTTTGAAGCCTCAATTTTTTGCATATATTGAAAATAAATAGATGATTTAGCTATGAGTTTGCATATTTCACAAGAAGCGCTTTGGGCCAATCTCAAAACCCATATTCCGGCAGAAAGATCCTTTGTGGACGAGGTGGCCAACGTTTTAGACATTAGCTACGACGCGGCCTACAGACGCATCAACCTGAAATCACAACTGAGCTTAGATGAAGCAGTAACCTTAGCGCGACACTACAAGATCTCCTTGAATAGGCTCTTTGAGGTGGGACAACAAAACACTTTGCTGGTAGAAAAGTCACCGCCTATAACCAGTCTTGAGGGTTTAGAACAGTACTTCCTGGTCTCCATGAAAAGTATTGAACCACTCATCAATGCCAAAGGGGTTGAGATCATCTATTCTGCCAAAGACATTCCCATATTCTTTACCCTGACCAACACTTATATCACTAAATACAAGTTTTACGTTTGGCTTAAGTTTTTGGATGAAGACGGCAGCATGGCCAAGATGAGCTTTGAAGAGTTTCTACCTACCATCCCGGCAAGCCTCATAGAAACCACCATGCAATTGGCGGAAACTTATAATTATTTAGACATCACCGAATTTTGGAATGACAATACCATCAACGGAACCTTGCAACAGGTTTACTATTATTTTGAGTCCGGTCATTTGAGTAAGACCTTGGCAGAACACCTTTGTAAAGACCTGCATGAGATCATCGATCGCGTGGAACAACAAACCATTCAACAGGCCATCATCAATTCCAAAAACAATGCGCGTTACCTACTCTACAAAAGTGATCTTCTCACTATGAGTAATACCGTGATGTTCAGAACACCTAAACAGAGTCTGTTCTTTACCCCATTCACTGTATTGACCTATTTAAAAGTGGTAAACCCGGCCACCTGCGGAGAAATGCTCAAATTTTTCAACAAGCAAAAAAGCAACTCAAAATTACTGGCCAGTGCCGGTGAAAAGGATCGTGGAATATTCTTCAACAAAATGCGCCAAAAAGTGGATTTGCTTTTGGCCAATATTCAAGCGGACAGAGATTTAAACCTTTTTTAAAAGACTCGAAATCAAAATGGTAGAAAATCAGGCCACACAAATATTAAAAAATGATCAACTATTTGTAACATTTTTGGGTATATTTACGTATAACTAGGTACAGCGTGCAATTAAGCACGTGAGTTAGAAGAGAGGATTTATTAGATGAGACAACTCAAAATTACCAAGCAGGTCACCAATAGAGAGACCGCTTCCTTAGACAAGTACCTACAAGAAATTGGAAAAGTCGACCTTATTACCGCTGACGAAGAGGTAGAATTGGCACAACGAATCAAAGCCGGAGACCAACGCGCTTTAGAGAAGTTGACCAAAGCTAACCTGCGTTTCGTTGTATCGGTAGCTAAGCAATATCAAAACCAGGGACTCACATTGCCGGATTTGATCAACGAAGGAAACTTAGGATTGATCAAGGCTGCGCAGCGTTTTGATGAGACTCGTGGTTTTAAATTTATTTCATACGCCGTATGGTGGATCCGTCAATCGATTCTTCAAGCTCTTGCAGAGCAGTCTCGTATTGTACGTTTGCCACTGAATAAGATCGGATCGATCAATAAGATCAACAAAACCTTTGCTTTCTTGGAGCAAGCGCATGAGCGCCCACCAAGTGCAGAGGAGATCGCCAAAGAGCTAGACATGACCATCAATGATGTGAAGGAGTCTATGAAGAACTCCGGACGTCATGTATCCATGGATGCTCCTTTGGTAGAGGGTGAAGATTCTAACCTTTACGATGTACTTCGTTCTGGAGAATCTCCAAACCCAGACCGTTCTTTATTGCATGAGTCTTTGCGCACTGAGATTGAGCGCGCACTGGAAACTCTGACTCCTCGTGAAGCAGATGTTATTCGTTTGTACTTCGGATTGGGAGATCAGCATCCAATGACTCTAGAAGAGATCGGCGAGACCTTTGACCTGACACGTGAACGTGTGCGTCAAATCAAAGAAAAAGCAATTCGCAGGCTAAAACACACCTCGCGAAGCAAAATATTGAAAACTTATCTAGGTTAATACGACTTAGATTACAGTAACAAACAGTTAAACTAACTGTTCGTTTTTTGATTGATGAATGAAACCCCTGCCACTGGCGGGGGTTTTGCTTTTTTACCTCCGCCACGCAACCTTTCTATTATTTCTGTACATTACAGCAAAGAACAATCTAGATGTCTTCTTCCTTAACGGAGCTTATTGCAGCTTGTAAAAAAGGCGACCCTAAGGCTCAGGAACAACTATTCCTGGAGCATAGAGATGCCATTTACACTACTTCACTGAAGTATTGCAGGAATGTGGAGGAAGCACAGGACAATGTACACGATGCCTTTGTGATCGTGTTTGAAACCATTAAAAAGTATAAAGGACAAGGTTCCTTTGCGGGTTGGATGCAACGCATTGCCATTAACCAAGCAGTGAAGAAATACCGTAACAAACGCAAGGAGCATTTGACAGAGGACCCAAGTTGGTTTGCCGTTCAAGAAGAAGACGACCATTGGGCACAAAGTTGCGATCTGGACCAACTTCTAGAAGCAATTCAGCAGTTGCCCGATCAGTATCGCCTTGTTTTTAGCCTTTATGTTTTGGACGACCACAGCCATCAGGAGATCGCGGATAAACTGAAGATCAGTGTTGGCACTTCCAAATCAAACCTACACCGCGCGAAAGTACTTTTAAAAAAAAGCTTGACCGTACAACTAATGACTAAACCAGCCTAATTAGCTACTTATGAAAACGCAAGATCCCTTAGAAAGTACTATCAAAGATCGCCTGAAAGATCTTCAGAAGAGCACCGAAGTCCCCAATTGGAATGATGTGGCACAGAGTTTGGAGCGCAAAAAACGCAAGCGCTATGTTATTTGGATTTGGAGCTCGGCAGGATTGATGGCCCTTTTAGCACTTGCTTTATGGACTGGTAGTGGTCAATCAGAAGCAGAAGAGACAAATACAACAAGTATTGAGGTCCAATCAGAAGCTGTTCAAGCGCAAGAAATACCACAAACAGAAACTACAGAAACCGCAGCAAATCTAGAGGAAAACACAGAATCGACAGAAACCACAGCCGTAGAAACTACTCCTACGACCACAACTGCCACTCCAAAAACGCAAAAAACTGCAGAAAGTGACTTTACAGAAGGAGCAGAACCTGTACCTACGTACTACTATTACGACTCCAAAACGGGGAAACAAATGAGCACTAAGGACAAAAAAGTGATCGATTCCATCCTCAAAGCACGGTCTGATGGAAATAATTTACATTAAATATTATTATGTATTACATAAGCTAAATTTATGCATTACAAGCAACTATAAGCTACCATCACTCCTCATTTGACTTGAACAAATAGCTTAGTTTAAGCGTTTTATTCGCAACTTTGTTGCAATAACGAAAATTTCAAAACTACTAATGTGTACTTAGTACACATAAATATTCATTTATACTTCAACTTAAGTCGAGCTCCGAAATTTACCTTGTACGGACAAGCCCTCGTTTTTATGTGGATTCCTCGTAATTACTTGATAGATAAGGATTTTGAGTCAATCGTTCCAATAAACAGGAGGATCAACACCATTCTATTGAGAAATGGTCTAAATAAAAACAGTTGAGATATCCAGAATTTCAACTAAAATATTGTAGGAAACCTCGAAGCGCTTTCAATCAATTAATGATGTAAAAAGAAGATATTATTTGTTTAACATTTATCCGAGTCATGAGTCTTTCAATAAATGACTAACATCTGTTAGCATTTTGACTATCAGATAGTTAGATTGTAATTTCTTTAACATTTCTATAACAATCTTACTTGTAGAACTGATGGTCATTCAGTAACTTTATTACAAATCATCCCCACGATGAAAACGCAATTACATACTATCTGTTATGTAAGTACCGCGGTTTCAACAATTACCCAACATAATGTTAGCGATGTCTTTGAAGGCATCGTTGAAAATAACTTGAGTTTAGGTATCACGGGTGTATTGTTGTATTCTCACGGTAACTTCATGCAAATTCTGGAAGGTCCTTCAGAGGCTATGGCGTCTGTATATGATTCGATCAAAAGAGATCGGCGTCATCATCATATCATAGAGATCATGAATCAGCCTGCAGAAGAACGCATGTTTGAAAACTACATGTCTGGTTTCACTATTATTGATTCTCCTAAAGAAATCTTCCATCTTCAAAAGTATGTCCGCTTCTTAGAAGACAATTTTGACGAAGCGGTTAAAAATCGCGCGGAAATGGTTAGACCCTTCATTTATTGATTATTTTTGTCGGAAATAAAACTTCCGATGAGCACCCTAATTGCACCTTCTATTTTAGCTGCCGATTTTGGCAACCTCCACCGCGACGTTCGCATGGTCAATGACAGCCAAGCAGACTGGTTCCATTTAGACGTTATGGACGGCGTTTTTGTGCCGAATATCTCCTTCGGTATGCCTGTGATCAAATCGATCGCTCAGGAGGCTAAAAAGACCTTAGACGTGCACTTAATGATCGTTGACCCGGATCGTTATATTCAAACCTTTGCAGACCTCGGCACTGACGTACTAACGGTGCACTATGAAGCCTGTACGCACTTGCACCGCACCATCCAAGCCATTAAATCCGCCGGCATGAAAGCTGGTGTAGCGCTTAACCCGCATACACCCGTTCACTTATTGAGCGACATCATTGCAGATCTTGACCTGGTTTGTATCATGAGCGTGAATCCTGGGTTTGGAGGACAGTCTTTCATTGAAAACACCTATGATAAGGTGCGCACCTTACGCGGAATGATCAATGACAAAGGAGCTTCTACCCTTATTGAGATCGATGGTGGCGTAAAGGATAACAATGCTGCTGCCTTAGTAGAAGCTGGAGCAGATGTTTTAGTGGCCGGAAGCTTTGTGTTCCGATCTGAAGATCCAACGGCAACCATCAGCAATTTAAAGTCTACCACAGCGGCGGTCTCTTATTAATAGCCCAAAAATTTAAAATTGAGTAGTTTCCGCGTGTAGTCATACAGCTGCGGAAAGTTGGCTTTAAAAGTACCCGGAGATTCCATGAAATACTCGGACAATACCGCCATGAATTCATATTCATTAGTAAAAGCGTATTCTCTAAAGTAACGCGTTTGATCCAAGCGATCTTTAACTTCCTGATGAGTGAGGCGTTTTAAGATATTTTGAAACTGCAACTGAAAGCGTGCAGAATCGGTATCTCCTCCCCGTTTGGCCTCCAACTGCATGGCATGCATAAATTCATGAATACCCAAATTGATGTTGTCATGTCCATCTGCTAAACCCGCTTCAAAGTCCTTCCAAGACAAGACCAATGCACGACCACCAGGATTAATTTCTCCTTTGTGGTAGGCCTCGTTGATATTGCTGTAGAATTCCTCTGGATAGATCAGAATAAAGTGAATTAGACTATAGGTATAATTCTTCCGTCCGAAGCTTAACATACAACCCACGGCTGCAACTAAGACCTTCATCCTGTCGGTCAATTCAAGATCTTCCCGAGGGATAAATTCTTTGTCTTTTATAAAGGTAACCACCCGATGCTGAAACTGCCTGCGGTGTTTTCGATTGAGTTTGCGGTAGAAAGGAAACTCTGTCTCTAAGATCCGCAATTGTTCCCGCGGCAACTTTCTATAGGAAAAATACTGTCTAACTAAAGGCCTGCCGAAGTGCTCGGCATAGAAGTTTTCAAAGACGCGAAAGAGAAACAAGAGAATCCCCAACACAACTATACCATAGGCATAGGGCGCCAGCCAAGCTATATTTTCATCAGGTTGTTGCAGTAGCATGGGGGATTGTTTGGGAGGTGTAAGATATGTAAATTCCTTTTAATCAATGAAAAAGCAGGCTCCAACAAAGAACCTGCTTTTTATAAATACGTTTAATCAAGCTTTTTACTAGTCGCTGGAAAGGATGCTCAATACATACCAGAACAACAACATCAAAGCACCGAACAGTCCTAAAGAAGCAGCCACATATTGCTCTTGCTTGTACTTGTGAACCATTTGAGAGGTCTGGTATAAAATGGAACCAGCAGCCAAAACGATCATTCCCACACTGAACCACAATCCTAAGTCAAAACCAAAGAGCGTACCGGCAATGATTAGCCCTAAGGCAATAAAAAACCCAATGGTCAATCCAGTCTTTAAAAAGGAGAAGTCTTTCTTTGTAAGCAATACAGCAGCCGTAAGCCCAGAGAATAAAGACAGCGTTATAATAGCAGCTTGGTTCAGCAGCTCTGCCGCACCTTCCCCAGCAACGTAAAGCGCTATTCCAATCAGCGGAATAAAAATAAAGGCCTCTGCAACCACATAAAGCACCAATGCGGCGTACTGCGTGTTTCTGTCTGTAGTACCCATGGCCATAGATTCTGCCTTAGAGGTAGCAAACATAAAACCTCCTAAAAGCAACAGCCACGTCCATCCTTCTGCTAAGGAAAAGGCAAAGTTCACGATTGCCGGAATCTGAAAAAAGATAGCCTCTACTGCAATGAAAAGCAGTACGGCTCCTGCAACGTGCCCGTAGGTTTTTCTGTAAAAAGCAACCTGCTCTTCTTGAGCAAGGTCCGCCACCATAGGCTCTTGCACCTGAGGTTCATTAAATTGTCGAATTTCTTCCATATTGTTTAGTCTTAATTATCGTTTGGATGATTCACCAACAAACTGCTGGCTTTTATTTTTAAACAACACATTAAAGGTTGTAAGACTCCCGTAACAGCGGGTAATGTATTGCTGAATGTCAATCTTTTCTTCTTCGTCCAAGCTCTTGTTGGAGTTGATCTTTTGCTCCAAAACGCGCAGACGGTCGCGCAGCATCACTATCTTATTAAAAAAGGTTTTAACCGGGATTTCTTTAGCCGCAAGATTGGGGTCAGCAGGCTGCAGGGTCATGGTCCCTCCGTTCCATTTATCGCCCAAAGGAACGATCTCAGTGATATCACTCCACTTTTGCAAAATCTCTCGCAGGCTTTTCTCGATCTCGTAGAAACTTACCGTGTCCACTTCATCGTCTACTGCTTCAATCACCTCAAATTCGTCATTGACACCAATGGTTTCCAAACCGCCATCAATAAAAGTGACCCAATACATTTTAGCTGTCACGTTAGTCACTACTCCTTTTCCGTGATCGGAGTGTTCAATTCTAGAGCCTATCCCTAAGATTCTGTTCATGCGTTATTGTTTTCTTCTAAATTAATCACTTTCTACTTACTTGCCAACCCCTAATTCAAATTCGCAAGTTACACTTCAACTGACCGTTGTCATAGATTCCTACGCAATCGCCACCTAATTTTACCCAATAAAACCCCAAGGTTATGAAAACAGTCTTTAAAGTTCAGAATTTGCGATGCCACGGCTGCGCCAAAACTATCAGTAATCGCCTAAAACGCATTCACGGGGTTTTGGGTGTACAAGTAACTCCCGAGGCAGATGAGATCAGTATTACTCACAACAACAATTCCACGCTCAATGCTGCTATTTACAAGTTGAGCAAAATGGGCTATCCCTTAGAGACTGCAACCAACTCTTTTGGTAAGAAAGCAAATGCACTGGTGAGCTGCGCCAAAGGCAGATCTTCTGGACTTGTGGATATGCTGTATCATGTGCAGAAGCAGAAGCAGGGGGTTTAATCTGGGTGGTTTTTGGGCGCCTGCTGCTTCGCAGCACCACGCTCTTCACTAAATCTTTTTGTGAGCCAAAAAGTATGCCGTTGCGATCGCTGGCGCAGAGTTGCTAAAATGCTCCGCGACAAATGAGGATTACTCGCTTCGCGAATATCCCCCAACGCTCCGTGACAAATAAGGATTGTTCGCTTCGCAAACATCCTTCAACGCTCCGCGTTGAGAATCAAAAAAACATATTTTTCGCTTCGTCCAAAAAAAGAAGCGAGCTAATAAAGGATTCTTTGCTTCGCAAAGTTCCTTACAACGCTCCGCGACTAATGAGGATTGTTCGCTTCGCGAACATCCTTCAACGCTCCGCGTTGAGAATCAAAAAAACATATTTTTCGCTTCGTCCAAAAAAAGAAGCGAGCTAATAAAGGATTCTTTGCTTCGCAAAGTTCCTTACAACGCTCCGCGACTAATGAGGATTGTTCGCTTCGCGAACATCCTTCAACACTCCGTGTTGAAAGTGCAAAAAGCCGCAAAAAAGAAAAAGCAAGCTATTCTTTTTTGCTTGCTTTTTCCACTTATTCGTGACCGCGGAAGGATTCGAACCCTCAACCCTCAGAGCCGAAATCTGATATTCTATCCAGTTGAACTACGCGGCCGGTATGCTAATTCGGGCGAGTAGGTCAACTGAAATCGCCCAAAGGGCAGTTGAACTACGCGGCCTAAAACTCCTGTGTGAACAGGCGCCTAATATCTTTACGCCAACTTGGCTTTTACGAGTTTGGCAATGGTGCTTCCGTCGGCTTTACCGGCGAGTTTGCCGTTAGCCATGCCCATTACTTTCCCCATGTCCTTCATACTAGAAGCACCAGTTTGCACAATGATCTCTTCCACTACTTTGGCGATCTCTTCTTCAGACATTTGCTCTGGAAGGAACTGAGCTATAATTTCTGCCTGCGCCAATTCAGGAGCAGCTAGATCATCTCTTCCTTGCTCGGTGAAGATCGCAGCGCTATCCTTGCGCTGTTTTACCAGCTTTTGAAGCAATTTAAGCTCTTCTGCTTCACTCAATTCTTGCTTCGCTCCAGACTCGGTCTGAGCCAATAAAATGGCAGATTTTACCGCGCGAAGCGATTCCAAAGCTTGGCTGTCTTTGGCTTTCATTGCAGTCTTCATGGCCTCCATGACCTCAGTTGATAAACTCATTGTTTACAGGCTTTAAAATAGAGTGCGAAGATAAAAAATAAACCCGAAAACGGCGAACCGCTTTCGGGCTTACGGGAAATGTAACACTAAACAAAAAATCTTAGTCGACGTTGTCGTGCAAGAAGGAATTGTTGTTTCTCAACGAGACATCGTCGTCATCTAAATTGACCGTAGTGCGGGAAATATCAGACTCTGAAGTATCCGCATCTTCCAATTCTATACCCATGCGCTTATAGGCAGGTTGCTTTTCAATATCGTCGATCTTAGAAGCGCTGTTTCTAAACTTGTAGTTGAACTCTTTTAGCTTGCGCTTGCGCTCCTCAGTTCTGTCTTTTAAGATCTTAGAGATCGGGCTGTTCATTGGATCGCCTTCTTCCTCCTCCTCTATTTCTGTTTGAGGCGCAGTTTCAACAACCTTCTTTTCCATCACCAACTCTTCATCCAAAACCTCTGGTTCTGCCTTAGCCGCTGTCAAAGCAGTCTCCATTTCTTGGTAATCATCCAAGCTGTAACGCTTCACTCCTTCTTGAGTAAATTCAGTTACCGGAACCACTTCAATAGCCTCATTGACTTCAATTTCTTCAATGGGCTTTCTCAGCACAGGCTCTTCAGATAATTCTGCTGCTGGTTGAGCAACTTCTTCCTCAGGAGTCTCAGACAACGGCAGATCGAACATTAACATTTGCTCTTGCTCTTCTACCACGTCTTCCTCTACCTCTGGCTTAACTACTTCTGTCTCGGCTTCTACAATCTCAAAATCGTGAACTTCCATGGCGTTAATCACCACTTGCTCAAACTCGGCAATATGGTGGATATCCACCTCGTCATAAACCACCGGAATCTCCTTTAGTAGGGCGGTAGTTTCAATATATCCTTCAAAAGGCAACTCTGGAGTTTCCTCTTCTTCAAATAAGGTGTGTTTGATGATCGGCTCCGGAGCTGGCTCTTTTACAACCTCAGGCTCTGTAATAAGCGGACCACTCACTGTGGTATCCGTGCGATCTTCAAGTACTTGCTGTGCTACTTGATCTTCTTCTAAAGTATGGACAATACGCTTGGTTTCTGTATTGACGATCTCGTTCTGCTGTTCAGCATTAAAGCCTGTAGCAATCACGGTGATCGCAATAGCACCGTCCAAACTTTGATCCTCTCCCACACCCATAATGATGTTGGCAGAATGCCCTGCCTCTGTTTGGATGTAGTCACTGATCTCACCAATCTCATCAATAGTGATCTCTTCCTGACCGGAAACGATCAGCAATAACACGTTCTTAGCACCGGTGATCTTATTATCATTGAGCAATGGAGAATCCAAGGCTTTGGTAATCGCTTCATGCGCACGATTAGCACCTGCAGCCTGAGCGCTTCCCATAATGGCAGTTCCGCTATCGGCCAAAACAGTCTTCGCATCGCGCAAGTCAATGTTTTGGGTATAGTGGTGGGTAATTACTTCGGCAATACCACGAGCAGCTGTGGCTAATACCTCATCGGCCTTAGAGAATCCGGCCTTAAACCCGAGGTTCCCATAAACCTCGCGCAATTTATTGTTATTGATTACGATCAAAGAGTCCACGTTTCTGCGCAGATTCTCAACCCCAATTTGGGCTTGATCATTTCTCATTTTTCCTTCAAACTGGAACGGAATAGTCACAATACCTACAGTAAGGATATCCATTTCCTTGGCCATTTTGGCAATAATCGGGGCTGCACCAGTTCCGGTACCGCCGCCCATTCCTGCTGTGATAAAGACCATCTTAGTGTGGGTTGAAAGCATGGCCTGAATGTCTTGCATACTTTCCATGGCGCTTTGCTCCCCGATGATCGGGTTTGCTCCAGCACCGAGTCCTTCCGTCAAGGTCACACCGAGTTGGATCTTAATAGGGACAGGGCTATTCTCCAGCGCCTGACTGTCCGTATTACAGATCACAAAGTCAACTCCTTTGATCCCTTGTTGGAACATGTGATTGATGGCGTTACTTCCACCACCACCAACACCGATCACCTTGATGACGTTCGATTGATTCTTGGGTAAATCAAACGCGATGTTGTCGAATTCGTTATTACTACTGCTCATAGTTCGTTTTTTGTGAGATTTCTGCTATTCAGCGTTGTCTAAAAAGTCTTTGAACTTCTCAGCCCATTTATCAAAAAAGCGCTTGCGCTCTTTGGGCATTTGATCGTTCTGGGGTTCTTCAATATGTTCAGGGGCTTCCTCTGTCTCTTCTGATGCTACTTCAACAGAAGCCTGCCCTTCATTTCTACTTTGCGTTTCTAGGCTGTTGAGTACCAATCCAACGGCGGTAGCGTATAACGGACTTGTGGTCTCGCTATCGCTGTCCCCAGCCAAATGTTCATTCGGATACCCAATACGCGTATCCATGCCGGTAATGTATTCCACCAATTGCTTAAGGTGCTTGAGTTGCGATCCTCCACCAGTGAGTACAATACCCGCGATCAATTTTTTCTTTTGCTCTTCGTGGCCGTAATTCTTGATCTCCAGATACACTTGCTCAATGATCTCTACCACTCTTGCGTGAATGATCTTTGAGAGGTTTTTCAAGGTGATCTCTTTGGGCTCACGACCGCGTAGACCAGGAATGGAAACAATCTCGTTGTCCTTGTTTTCTCCCGGCCAAGCCGATCCAAAACGGATCTTCAACAGCTCCGCTTGTTTCTCAATGATAGAACAGCCTTCTTTGATATCTTCTGTGATCACGTTACCTCCAAAAGGAATAACTGCGGTATGACGAATGATGCCATCCTTGAAAATGGCAAGATCTGTAGTACCACCACCTATGTCAATCAAAGCAACTCCAGCTTCTTTCTCCTCCATGCTCAAAACAGCATTGGCAGAAGCTAATGGCTCCAAGGTGATTCCACCCAAAGCTAAGCCTGCGCTCTTTACACAACGACCAATATTTCTTATGGAAGAAACCTGTCCAACCACTACATGGAAGTTGGCCTCCAAACGTCCACCATACATCCCAATAGGTTCTTTGATCTCTGCCTGCCCGTCCACTTTGAAGTCTTGCGGCAGAACGTGAATGATCTCCTCCCCAGGAAGCATGACCAATTTGTGCACTTGGTTGCACAGAGTGTCAATATCGTCTTCACCGATCACCTCGTCACTGTTGGGACGGGTGATATAATCGCTGTGTTGTAAGCTGCGGATGTGTTGCCCTGCAATCCCCACAACAACATCGGCGATCTTCATTCCCGATGAGCTTTCTGCCTCTTGAACGGCCTGTTGAATGGATTGGATGGTTTGCGTGATATTATTCACCACCCCACGATGCACCCCAAGGCTTTTGGATTTCCCAATACCGAGAATTTCCATTTTGCCGTACTCATTGGTTCGCCCGATCATGGCCACGATTTTCGTGGTTCCAATGTCTAGTCCTACTGCAATAGTTTGCTGTTCCATAAACTACTTTTTTGTGGCTACCACCTGGTGATCCATCATCAGGTTGACCAGTTGGTAATTACCGAGAGTTCCATCTTTGACTGTTTTCTGATAGAACGCTTTAAAATTTTGAAACTTCCGTTTGATATTTACTGGCTCTCCCAGTAAAATCTTAAAATCATAGGTTCGCACACGCATGATCAGGGTCGAATCTCGCTGCTGCTCCACAGCCACGATATGCTGCACCATAAACGGATCCGCTAAGATCTCCTTCAACACATGAGTTACAGGTGCTAGATTGTCCTCGGAAACACCGCTCACCAAAGGCACTCGTAAGGAATGAACTCGGGATAGGGGCATTTTGTTACCTTCATCGTCGATGTAATAAGACGGATTGGACGCCACTCGGGCGATAGGCCTTCTTTGTGTTACGCGTGCTCCAAGTACACCATCCAAAGAGAGAAAAACATCAGCATTTCGGATCATAGGATGGCTGTTTAAACGACCTTCTAATGCATTCAAATCTATTATATCTTTATCTACAGCGGCTAGGCTGTCTGCTTTTTGTATTAACAATTTATTAACCATAGCTTCAGTTATCAAAGCAGTACTACGGTCTCGAAAACTAACGTCAACAGCACTCAAATTTCTAGCGGAATTCCTTTGGTTAGAAAACGCGTAAACCACTGCTATCAAAAGGATAACAAAGATCATTCGTCCTATGTTCCACAATTTAGTTCGCATGCAAATGACGACTTATGTTTTTAACTTCAACTCCAATATCTCCAGCTCCGAGGATCAAGATCACTTCACAAGCACTTTTTTCAATCAGTTCCGGGAGGTCAATTTTGCTAACCAAGCGCTTTTTTGGATGATCAATCGCATCTAAAAGTGCTTGAGAATTCACCCCTTCTATTGGCAATTCTCTAGCCGGATAAATATCCAGCAAAAGCAGCTCATCGAACTGCCCCAAACTCTGCGCAAAACCAGCTAAAAAATCTCGGGTTCTGCTGTAGAGATGCGGTTGAAATACTACTAACTTTTTTTGCTGCGGATAGAACTCGCTTACTGCCTGATACACCGCATTGATCTCTGTGGGATGATGCGCATAGTCATCAATTACCACCCGATTGTCATCCCGATAGGCAAAGGAGAATCTGCGCCTTACACCCTTGAACTCAAATAACGCTTTGGGCAGGCAATCGGTTGGGGTACCTATTGAAATTGCCATACCCAAAGCGGTAATCGCATTGAGCAAATTGTGGTGCCCCGGCAATGAAAATCGGAGCGCCTGTAATTCACCACGAGGCGTTTTTAAGTCGAAGGTATAAGCCCCGTCCTCAACGCGGATATTTTTGGCCTCATAGTCGGCCCCGTCCTCTATGCCCACAGTAGTGCCAGAGAGCGGAAGCCCTTTAGGGTGTAAAACTAATTTGGAGTCCGGCACTAAGGCCGCAAACTCCTTAAAGGTCTTTTCTAATTCTTCTGCAGAGCCGTAGATGTCTAAATGGTCTGCATCCATGGCGGTAACACAAGCTACTGTTGGACTCAGCTGCAAAAAGGACCGATCAAATTCATCAGCTTCTACCACGGTGATCTGCTCTCCTTTGGAGATATAGTTGGAATCGTAATTCTCAGCAATTCCACCTAAAAAGGCAGTTACTGGCATATCGCAACTGGCCAACAAATGCCCTAAAATGGCAGAGGTGGTTGTCTTGCCATGCGTTCCCGCAACGGCTAAGGATTTACTGTCTCTAGTGATCATACCCAATACCACAGCACGTTTGTGGATTTGATGCACTCCAGTACTAAAAAATTGAAGTTGGTCGTGCTGTTGGGGAATGGCAGGCGTATAGACCACTAGCGTGTCGGTTTGTTCAAAACCTTCTGGAATGGCATCAAGTTGGTCGCTGGATGTGATTTTTATTCCGAGTTCCGCCAAGGAATCGGTTAGTGTTGTTCTGGTTTTATCATAGCCGGCCACAGCAAATCCACGCGCCTTAAAATAACGCGCTAAGGCGCTCATTCCAATTCCACCGATACCGATGAAATAAACGCGTGCTATATCTTTAAAAACTCCGCTCACAGTTGCTTTTCAATTAGGAGTTTGGCTACCTCTGCAACTATGGCATCCGTTGCATGAGGCTTGGCTAATTTTTTAATATTCTCACCCAAACGACGCTGTTTATCCGCATCGGCGAGCAAGTCTTTAAAGGCATCGGCAAAATGCAGATCCGCTTCTGATTCTCTCAAAAAGACACAGGCGTCTTCTGCAGCAATGGAAGCTGCATTTTTATTCTGATGATCTTCAGCTACGTTCGGTGATGGAATGAAGATCACCGGCTTACCCACCAAGCAGAGTTCCGAAACCGATAGGGCTCCAGCTCTAGAAACGATCATATCCGCAGCAGCATAAGCCATATCCATGGCATAAATAAAATCTTTGACAATGACGCGTGCACTGTTGTTGGTTTTGAATTCTTCGTAGTACAGGCTTCCACACTGCCAGATCACCTGGACCTCTTCTGCCTTGAAAAGTGGTAGATGCGCATGGATCAAATTGTTGATCTTCCGCGCTCCAAGGCTTCCTCCCAACACCAACAAAACTGGTTTATCAGCTTCAAGACCAAAGTGCTTCAAGGCAGTTGCCTTATCCACTTTGAGATCGATCAGATCTTGACGTACCGGGTTCCCTGTGAAGACAATTTTTTCCTTGGGAAACTGGTTTTCCATTCCTGCGTATGCTACACAAATGGTCTTGGCCTTAGAGGCGATCCATTTGTTGGTAATTCCCGCATGTGCATTCTGTTCTTGGATCAGACAGGACACACCTTTATTGCTAGCCACACGCAAGAGCGGTGCGCTGGCATAACCTCCGGTCCCAATGGCTACATCGGGTTTAAAATCCTTGATGATTTTGGCCGATTTTCTCAAACTGGCGAGCAACTTGAAGGGGAATTTTAAATTCTTCAAAGAGACCTTGCGCTGCAATCCTTGAATAGACAAGCCTACGATTTTATAACCAGCCTTTGGCACTTTTTGCATTTCCATCCGATCCTTAGCACCTACAAAAAGAAACTCCGCATTCGGGTATTTTTCTTTGAGCGCATTGGCAATGGCAATGGCCGGATAGATATGTCCTCCGGTTCCTCCTCCTGATATGATGAACTTAAATGGCTTCACTTAGAATATCTAAAGGGTTATCGGTTTCTTCGGATTCGTCAGAGTACTTGCGAATCTCCTCGCGCTTGGCACTTACACTTAAGATCATTCCCAAGGCCAAGCAGGTCATCCAAATGGAAGTTCCTCCACTACTGATCAGCGGTAAGGTTTGTCCTGTTACTGGAAAAAGTTCAACGGCAACGGCCATATTGGTCAGGGCTTGAAAGACTATGGGTAGTCCAACGCCGATGACTAATAGCTTTCCAAAAACAGAATCGGCTTTATGAGCAACCACTACCAACCTAAAGAGCAGCAGCATATACAGCAACATGATAGACAAGCCACCTACAAGCCCCCATTCTTCTACAATTACGGCATAGATAAAATCCGAAGAAGATTGCGGCAAGAAATTCTTTTGAACCCCGTGTCCGGCACCAACGCCAAACAGACCTCCGGTAGCGATGCCCATTTTTGATTTTTCAATCTGATAGTCGGCTTCTTTATCTGGAGTATCGTCTAAAAAGTTATCAATACGGCTGATCCAAGTATCCACACGGTTTGGGAACATGTCCGGAAACGCTTTGGCAGACATAATAAACAGGCTTAAAAACAAGGCGCCCGCTATGAGAATAATGCCGAGATACTGTAATGGGTATCCTCCTAAGAATACCAGGAGTACCACCATAGCAAAAATGATAGCCGTAGTAGAAAAGTTAGCTGGTAAGATCAGCAGCAACACAATAAATACGGGTAACCAAAGCGGCACTATGGAAGCCTTAAAACTGATCTTTTCATCTTTGATCTTAGATAAATATCGCGCCACATAGGTAAGCAGAACCACCGCTGCCAAGGTGGAGGTTTGAAAGGTCACACCCACAAAAGGAATACGGATCCAGCGGCTGGCATTGGCTCCTTCAATGGTTGTACCCTCAGCCAGGGTAATGATCAATAGCAAAAAGACCACCGGAAGCGCAATAATAGACAAGCCTCTGAAATAGCGATAGGGTATTCTGTGCACCCCATAAAGGATAGCAAAACCAAGCATGAGGTGTGCAAAGTGTTTCACCAAATATTTAAAGGTGTTCCCATCCCCGTACAAATAGGCCAAATTACTACTGGCACTGTAAACAGGAAGGAACGAAAACAAAGCCAAAAGTGCGGCAACCGCCCAAATAGCTCTATCTCCTTTTATGTTGGTGAAAAATTTCATGGATTATAATTTGCGAACAGCTTCTTTAAACTGACGTCCGCGATCTTCATAATTTTTAAATAGGTCAAAACTGGCACAAGCCGGCGAGAGCAATACCGTATCTCCACGTTCAGCAATGTGATAAGCGACATTGACAGCATCATTCATGCTGGTGGTTTCTACTAATAGATCCACTACATTTCCGAAGCTTTCAATAAGCTTGGTGTTATCAACACCTAAGCAGATCACCGCCTTCACTTTTTCGTTGATAAGCGGAAGCAACTCTGTGTAATCGTTGCCTTTATCTACACCTCCAACAATCCACACTGTTGGTGTTTCCATGCTCTCCAAAGCGTAGTAGGTTGCATTAACGTTTGTGGCTTTTGAATCGTTAATGTACTGTACATTATTGATCTTCAAAACCGATTCCAAGCGATGCTCCACCCCTTGAAAGTGTTCCAAAGAATTCCGAATGGTCTCTTTGCGAATGTCCAATAAGGTCGCTACAGTGGCAGCGGCCATGGCATTCTTTAAATTGTGTTGTCCTTGTAATCCTAATGAGGCTATTGGCATCTTAATTTGGTTATTTGCTATTGTAATTACTATGTTATCTTCTTCTATATATGCGCCTTGATCCACTGGCTTTTCCAATGAAAAAGGCAATTTTTGAGCTCGAATGGTGTGGTCTTGCATACCTGCAGCTATGTTGGGATCGTCTCCGTCATAGATCAAATAATCAGCAGCTGTTTGATTCTCACTGATCTTGAATTTCGCATCGCGATAAGCCTCAAAGCTGTATCCATAGCGATCCAAATGATCTGGGGTGATGTTAGTGATCACAGCGATGTGCGGTTTAAATTCCACAATATCATCCAACTGAAAACTGCTCACCTCCAATACATAATGACTGGCTGGCGCTTCTAACAACAAGCCTGCAAAACTGTTCCCAATGTTCCCACCCATAGCGGCGTTCAAACCACCGTCTTTGAGCAAAAAATGCGTCAAGGCTGTTGTAGTGGTCTTCCCATTACTACCTGTGATGGCAACAAGAGGTTTATCGGTATAGCGCGCCGCAAATTCAATCTCTGAGATCACTGCTATTTGATGTTTTCTCAATAGTTGAATCGGAGGAGCTTGCTCAGGAATTCCCGGGCTTTTTACTACTAGATCTGCTTGGGTCAGTTTGGCCTCACTATGGCCGCCCATCTCCCATTCGATTTCATGATTTTTAAGAACGTTTTGGGTCGTGGGGTCTATTTGTCCAAAATCAGACACAAAAACCGTCCAACCCTTTGCTTTTCCAAGCAAGGCAGCACCTAGGCCGCTTTCACCGGCTCCCAGCACTACCAAATTCATTAACGGATCTTTAAAGTGACTATCGCTAGAATTGCCAGGAATATCCCAACAATCCAAAAGCGCGTTACTATTTTACTTTCATGCATTCCCTTAACCTGATAATGATGGTGTAAAGGAGACATTCTAAAGATCCTTCGGCCTTCACCGAACTTCTTCTTGGTATACTTAAACCAACTCACCTGCATAATCACTGAAAGATTTTCTATCAAGAAGATTCCACAGAGAATTGGTATTAACCATTCTTTTCTAATGGTGATGGCAATCACCGCTATGATTCCACCAATGGTCAAACTGCCCGTATCGCCCATAAAGACTTGAGCGGGATAAGCGTTATACCATAGGAATCCTATCAGTGCTCCAACAAAGGCACTGATGAACACCGCGATCTCTCCCGTTCTTGGGATGTACATGATGTCCAGATAATCAGAGAAAATGATGTTGCCAGAAACCCAAGCAAATATGCCCAGGGTAAGCACAATTATGGCCGATGTCCCTGCCGCCAGACCATCTACACCATCGGTGAGATTGGCTCCGTTAGATACCGCAGTAATGATTAAGATCACGATCGGAATAAAGAGTAACCAGGTATACTTTGCGTAATCATCTCCCATCCATGTAAGCAGATCGGAGTATTCAAATTCGTTATTGGGGACAAATGGAATGGTGGTCTTGGTGGATTTAATCTCTTCTCCTACGGATCTAACTAGCGTAGTTTGATTCTCGGTTTCCAGCTCAATTTTTTCCTTGATGGTCACCCCGTCGTGGAAATACAGTGTACAGCCAACGGCCACACCTAAAACTACTTGCCCGAAGACCTTAAACTTCCCAGGAAGCCCACCCTTGTCCTTCTTAAAGGTTTTGATGTAATCGTCTAAGAAACCAATCATTCCCATCCATAAAGTGGTGATGATCAGCAGGATCACATAGATATTTTCTAAACGCGTAAAGAGAAGTACTGGCACTAGCGTAGCCAAAATGATGATGATCCCACCCATGGTTGGGGTTCCTGCCTTTTCACTTTGCCCAGCCAATCCGAGATCTCTCACCGTTTCTCCGATTTGCTTTCTGCGGAGGAAATTGATGATACGCTTTCCAAAGACCGTAGCGATGATCAAGGACGTGATCACAGACATGGCCGATCTAAAGGAGAGGTACTGAAACAAACCAGCCCCCGGAAGGTTGTATGTGTTTTCTAAATATTCGAACAAATAATACAGCATAAAACTCCGGACTTAGATGGTTAGTAGTTGATGGATGATCTGATAATCGTCAAAGTCAAAGCGCTCGCCTTTGATCTCTTGGTAAGCCTCATGCCCTTTTCCAGCAATGAGGATGATATCGTTGGAATTGGCCATTTTACAGGCCGTTTTTATCGCTTGTTTTCTGTCTGTAATGGAAAGGGTTCGCTTAAAATGTTGCGGCTCCACTCCTTCTTCCATCGCCTCAATAATGACATCCGGATCTTCACTTCTCGGATTGTCACTCGTAAAGATGGCCGTAGTACTCATGGCCGCAGCGATCATGCCCATTTTAGGACGTTTATCAGGATCGCGATCGCCTCCACAACCCACAACCGTAATGAGCTGCTCATTACCGGTTCTAATGGCATTGATGGTCTCTAAAACATTCTTCAATGCGTCTGGAGTGTGCGCGTAGTCCACAATTGCGGTAACTTGTTCTGGATTGGTGAAATACTGGAATCGACCTGAAACACTTTCCAATTCGCTCAAGAATTGCAGGTTCTCCATAGCATCCATCCCTAACAAATCTGCAGTGGCATGAATAGCCAACAAATTGTAGGCATTAAACTCTCCGATAAGCTTCACCCAGATCTCTGAATTGTTGATTTTAAGCAGCATCCCACTGAATTGATGCTCCAGAAGTTGCGCTTTGTAATCAGCAATGGATTTTAGCGCATAGGTATATTTTTTAGCCTTGGTGTTCTGCAACATATAGCGACCGTTCTTGTCGTCTAAGTTGGTCAAGGCAAAGGCATCCTTAGGCAGCTGGTCAAAAAAGGCTTTCTTCACATCACGATACTCCTTAAAACTATTGTGATAGTCCAGGTGATCGTGAGTGAGGTTTGTGAAGATTCCGCCTTTAAATTGTAGTCCTTCTGTACGCTTCTGATGGATTCCGTGACTGGAAACTTCCATAAAGCAATAATCAACTCCGGCGTCAACCATTTGTCGCAAATAGCCGTTTATCGCCAATGGATCTGGCGTAGTATGCGTGGCTGGGAATTCTTGCTGGCCAACCTTAACTACCACAGTTGATAAAAGTCCAACGGTATAACCCGCCTTGTGGTAAAGATCATAGAGTAAGCTTGCAATGGTTGTTTTACCATTGGTTCCAGTAACGCCAACCAATTGTAATTCCTGAGAAGGATCTTGATAATAATTCGCTGCAATTTGCGCCAAAGCTGCATTGGCATCAGCCACAACGGCATAAGTTATTCCGTTGACAATTTCCGCAGGCATCTCTTCACAAACAATGGCAATGGCCCCAGCATGAGCAGCCTTGGTGATATAATCGTGACCATCTACTTGTGTTCCACGGATGGCAACAAAGACATCATTCAAGCCAATTTTGCGCGAGTCAAAGGCAACGGTATTTACGGCGACATCGGTTCCCCCGACAACCGAATCGAGTGAAACCTTATAAAGTAAATCCTTCAGTTTGATCACGATAATGTCAGGGTTATTTTTTGTCCGTCTCTTAGAGCTGTTCCGCTACTGACCGATTGTTGGATCACATTTCCATTCCCGATCAGCACCACTTCCAGCCCCATGTTTTCCAAAAGGGCCACTGCGTCCATACCAGCCATACCTTTTACGTTAGGCATTTGACTGCCGGCCTTTTGCGCCATGGCATAATACTTTTCAAAATCTCCCATGACCTGTTGGCTGGGCTCATTGAGTTCATTGACCTCATCCATCACTGGCACATCGGTATAGATCTTCTGCGCGATACGTTTAAATACTGGCCCTGAAACATCAGCTCCGTAGTACCCTTTTTTGGTACTCGGTTTGTGGATGATCACAATACAGGAATACTTAGGCTGATCTGCAGGGAAGTAGCCTGCAAAGGAAGAGATATAGCGCTTGTCATCTTCCCAATCAGACATCCAGTATTCGGTCTGAGCTGTACCGGTCTTTCCAGCCATGGAGAAATACTCGCTGTAAAGTCCGTCTCCAGTACCGCGTTTAACCACATTCTCAAGAACCGCCTGCACCTTAGCAATGGTAGATTTGGAGCAAATGGCAGGATTTAGGACTTCCGGTTCAAAGGTTTCTATGGCACGATTCCAGGTACGTACTTCTGAGATAAAGTGAGGCTTTACCATGACACCACCATTAGCGATGGCGTTATAAAATGTGAGTGTTTGCAGTGGAGTTAGCGTTAAGCCATAACCATAAGCCATAGACGGCAAGGCATTTTTACTCCATTTAGGTTTCCCAGGTTTTGGCATGTCTGGAACGCCTTCACCAAGAATACTGATCCCAATAGGTTTATCCAGATTCCATCCTTCTAAATAACGCAAGAAACGCTCTGGATCATCTTTGTAATTCTCATCAATAATGCGCGCCAATCCAATATTCGAAGAGACTTCTAAGGCACGTGCAGCAGAGATAGTTCCGTATCCTCCTGTTTTGGAATCGCGGATGCGTCTTCCGTAAAAAGTATATACACCGCGACCGGTTTCAACCACAGTAGAGGTATCGATAACTTGATCTTCTAAAGCCGCAGCAAAGGCCATCACTTTAAAAGTTGATCCAGGCTCGTGCGCCTCTCCAATAGCATAATTGTAGGATTCAGCGTAAGTCCCTTTGGAAGTTCTACCCAGATTTGAAACTGCCTTGATAGCTCCGGTTTCTACATCCATAACAATCACACATCCGTGCTCAGCCTCATAATATTCCAATTGCTTCAGCAGGGCGTGGTGCGCAATGTCTTGAATGTTCACATTGATGGTAGTCACCACATCAAATCCGTCCTGCGGCTCAATTTCATTGTCATCGCTGAGTGGCTTCCATTGGCCCTTGGCGATCTTTTGTTTCATGCGGCGTCCTTCTTTCCCGCGGAGGTAAGATCCGTAAGCACCTTCAAGGCCGATACGCGTGATGAAACCGTTTTCGTCGGTACGTTCATAACCGATGGTTCTGCTCCCGATCTGCCCCAAGGGATGTTCACGTCGTGTATCTTGATCTACAATGATCCCTCCTTTAAAAGGGCCCTTTTCAAACATGGGAAAGCCTTTGATCTTCACGTAGTCGGAATAGCCCAGGTTACGAGCAATGAGCAAATAGCGATTTTTATTAGCCCGTGCTTTTCTCAAGCGCTGCTGATAGTAATTTGGAGTTTTACCCAACATTTTAGCCAACTCCTTAGAAAGTGGCACTATGTTTTCTTCAAAGACCGTATTGGAAACGGTCACGGCATCAAATCGGATCTCATACTTTGGAACCGAAGTAGCCAATAGACTGCCGTCATCCGCATAAACATTTCCGCGATTGGCAGAGATCACAAAATTCTTCAAAGTGTTCTCCTGAGCCAACTCTCTATACTGATCCCCTTCTACAAATTGGATCTTAATGAGCTGTACCGTGATCAGCAAGGCGAATACGAACAAAGCCCCGGCAACGAAGTACAATCTGCTGAGTATGTTCTTTTCTTTAACGGCCATCGCTGCTGATTTGAATTTTTGTCGGTGGTGTTTCTGACGGAGCTAATCCGCGCGATTTCAAATTCGCCAATACACGAGATTCCATACGTGCCTGCGCCAATTTCATACGCACATCCACATATTCACTTTTGAGTTCTTTGACCTCATCATTAAGCTGCGCGATTCGGTGTACTTTTTTGTCCGCACTGTGCGAGCTCGCGATCATGATCAAGGCGAGAAACGACAAGAAAATGATGAACTTCCAATTCTTTAGCGCGTCTTCACTCACCAAAAATTTACCCCTAAGTATGTGATAGATATTATCCTTCATCCTTAAAGTTTTTCGGCGATTCTGAGCTTGGCAGACCGCGCTCTGTTATTGAGTTCAATTTCTTCTGCGGAGGGTACGATGAACTTACCTACAGGCTTGAAGGGCACCTCAGCGCGCCCAAAGACATCTTTCTCTGGCTCGCCCTCAAACATTCCATTGCGCATAAAACGCTTCACCAAACGATCCTCCAAGGAGTGATAAGAGATCACTGAAAGACGACCTCCTGGCTTTAACACCTCTTGGGTCTGCATCAGGAATTCTTCCAAGGCAGTTAACTCATCGTTTACCGCTATACGCAAAGCCTGAAAGACCTGCGCCATAATTTTGTGTTCCTTATTGCGAGGAATGAATCGCTTCAGAGTTTCTTTGAGCGTTTGGGTATCGGCTATCTCCCCTTGTTCTCTGCGTGCAACGATCAATCGAGCCATGCCTGCTGCAGGACGCAGCTCGCCATACTTTCTGAGTATTTGGGTGAGTTCAGCTTCAGAAGCACCATTGACCAAATCCTTAGCGGAAAGGCCAGCCTTTTGATTCATACGCATATCCAACTCCGCATTGAAACGGGTTGAGAATCCGCGCTCGGCTTGATCAAACTGATGAGAAGAAACTCCAAAATCTCCCAAGATGCCATCAACTTGCTTATGCCCGTGAAAACGCAAGAAGCGTTTGAGGTATCTAAAATTTTCAGGAATTAGGGTAAAACGAGGATCATCTATGATGTTGGCTTGAGCATCGGGATCTTGATCAAAAGCTAGCAAACGGCCATTTTCATCCAAGCGGCTGAGAATCTCCCGCGAGTGGCCACCGCCTCCAAAAGTTACATCGACATAAATTCCCGCCGGCTTGATATCAAGTCCTGCTACAGTTTCTTCCAGTAAAACGGGTTTATGATATTCCATCAACATCATGCGCTGTATCGCCCATTACCTCTTCGGCCAGATCGGCAAAGTCATTCGCTGCATCCGCAATCGCGGTTTCATACTTGGCTTTGTCCCAGATCTCAACTATTGTGATGGCCGAAGCAATTACAATTTCTTTTGACAGACCCGCAAATTGCATCAGGTCTTTAGGGATCAACAATCTTCCGGTGCTGTCCAGCTCTACCGTTCGAACACCTGCGGTAAATCGACGAATGAAATCATTGTTCTTTCTATTGAACCGATTGAGCCCACTCATCTTATCCATCAAGGCATTCCACTCGCTCATCGGATATAACTCCAAACAAGGCTGAAACACAGCACGCTTGATCACAAAGCCATCGGCCAGTGAAGGAGACAGTTGCTTCTTCAAACCAGCAGGGACCATTACGCGACCTTTCACGTCTGCCTTACAATCGTATGTTCCTATGAGATTGAGCACGAGATTTCCCGGAAAAATTTGTTTAGTTGGTCAAATATATCAATATTTTACCACAATTTACCACATTTTACCACATTGTTGATAAGTTTTACCACCCCAGTGTAGAAACCCGCATAAACCTTTGATTTTTAATATTTTGAACGCAGAACTTTGGCTGTTTATTGTGAGATACTCAAGGGCTTTGAAGCCCTTGTAATTAGTTGTATTTTAGACCGACCAAGCCTCCGATGTATTCCCTGAATATTACCTATATTTGCGACAGTCAACTAGCAGCAACCGAATGGCTCACGAATTAAAAAAAGAAGGCAAATTCAGCTACCTTGAGAAAGGAGAAGGGACCCCGGTAATTATCCTTCACGGATTGATGGGAGGGCTTTCTAACTTTGAGGCAGTTACTGAATACTTCCCCGATTTTGGATACAAAATCCTGATTCCGGAATTGCCTATTTATACCATGCCCTTGCTAAAAACCAATGTCAAGACATTGGCGGTTTATGTCTCTGATTTCATTGATCATATTGGAGATGAGCAGGTTATTCTTTTAGGAAATTCACTCGGAGGCCACATCGGGCTGTTGTGCACAAAACTCTATCCAGAGAAAATCAAAGGATTGGTCATTACCGGTAGTTCTGGATTGTATGAAAGCGCTATGGGAGAAAGCTATCCAAAGCGTGGCGATTACGAATACATCAAGCAAAAAGCGGAGAATGTATTTTACGATCCAAAGGTTGCTACTAAAGAGATCGTTGACGAGGTCTACGCTACGGTAAATGACCGCAATAAGTTGATCCGTACTTTGGCTATTGCCAAGAGCGCCATCAGACACAATATGGCAAAGGATCTTCCCAATATGCCTAATCCAACCTGTATTATCTGGGGAAAGAATGACAACGTTACACCACCAAATGTAGCCGAGGAATTCCACGAGCTCCTGCCAGATTCGAACCTTTATTGGATCGATAAATGCGGACACGCTGCCATGATGGAGCATCCGGATCGATTCAACGAACTACTGCATACCTGGCTCAAAGAGCGTCAGATATAAGCCCATTCCATGGATATTAAATCCGCATCTTTTGTAATGAGCAACAGCGATGTTGCCAAATGTCCGAAAAGTAATTTGCCGGAATACGCCTTTATTGGCCGATCTAACGTTGGGAAGTCATCATTGATCAATATGTTGACCAACAGAAAGAGCTTGGCAAAAACATCCGGGAGACCTGGGAAAACACAGCTGATCAATCACTTTCTCATCAATGAGAATTGGCATTTGGTAGATTTGCCTGGCTACGGTTATGCACGCGTATCTAAGTCAGACAAAAAAACCTTTCAGAAGTTTATAACGCAGTACTTTGAACGCCGCAAACAATTGGTTATGGGTTTTGTGTTAGTGGATTGCCGTCACGATCCACAGCCTATTGATCTGGAATTCATGCAATGGCTGGGCGAGAATAACTTGCCTTTTGGAATCATTTTCACCAAAGCGGACAAGCTCAAACCCAATGCGCTTAAACGCAATGTAGACCTTTACCTGGAACGCCTGTTGCAAACCTGGGAGAGCCTACCTCCCTACTTCATCACCTCGAGCTCTAAACGCCTAGGAGCGGAAGAGTTATTGGATTATATCGATACCATAAACAAAGAGATTGCTGAGGAATCTCAGCTATAAAGCGTCCACTTTTCTTTGACCACTGCAATGAGTGCATCAACCTCGTTGAGAGCTTTAAGTTCATCAGCAGCGATCATCAATTCCAAACCGTGCTCAGATTCTAAAATTACCGCTGGGAAATCGTATTTGGGAAGCCATTTGGAACGGAAGGTCTTTTCAAATTCATCCCGATGGTGAAAATGCATGGGAATATCCGCGGATTCGCGAAAAGCTTTCCAGGCTTTATTTTCTTGAAAAGCATCATGGGTAAGTGCGCAAAGGTCGCAATCGTAGGTTTCTGGCGATAACCATTTGCGCAAGCTGTCCTTGACTGCATTGAGGGTACCAGAATCGGCATTATAAACAAAGTGCAAGGCGCGCTCTGACTGCATAAGACCTATTTAATGCCAGTTTTATCAGCAAAATAATCCACAAAGTCCAGCATGGTATCGGCCATTTTATCATCATTGGTGGCGCGCTTGTAGGTGCCTGCCATGCCTTGCAAGGTTTGGTAAAAGAAAACCTTCATTTCCTCAACAGGCATGTCTTTGGTCCAAAGATCAATGCGCAAAGCTTCTTTCCCTTTAGGATCCCAAACGGAGATCAAAGCCGCCTTAGATTCTTGATCGGTCACACCGCCATCTGCAGCACTCCAATGAATTTTCTCAGGGACTCTGTTCTCGTCTAATTCAACTTTAAAAGAGATTTCTGAAGTGTGATTGTTCGCCATTACTTTTTGGGTTTGTATTTGGACTGCTGATACAATTGATCCGCAGGTGTTGTTAATATTTCTGCTAAAGAACTGTCGGTATTTTCCGCGAAGGCTTTCACCATTTGTAAGCCCATATAGCGACCTATACGGCCTGGAGATTCATTGTCGATCTCTAAATAGAATTTAGAAAAAGGTGCTGGATTTATAAACTGGTTCAACAGTTTAGGATTGGTATCATAGAGTACTTCTCGCTCAACAAAGTAACGCCAGATGTCCATTTCATTCTCTGTAGCCCACTGGTATTGAGCCTCTGAATAACCCATTAGGGTTGCCTCAGATTCTAGCGGCATCAACAGAGTTTGTAAATAAAGTAACTTCCCGTGATAGAGCATCTGCCCTAAAAAACTGCGGTTCCTGGCTGGTGGAACATAAGCGCGGCTGGCCAGATTCGCAACGTCTGCCACAATCTGCTCCGACTTCATATTTGCTGATATATATAAAGGAATCCCTTCATAAAAAGGATGATCTGCCCCTAAATAATTGTCTAGGCCAATGCTCATTTGATCTCCAGCCCACAGTACAGGATCCTTATAATCAACTTCTGAAATAACAGTAAATATTGTAGGCGCTTGAAAATCTGGGAAGTAATACTTTATATGTTTAAAAAGCAGATTGAGCTCTTCTTCCTGCTGAGTGAAATCAGGAAATGCTGCTTGAACCTCTTGAGCCAAAGCCTGTAATAAGGTGTCGCGTTTTTTAGCTACCCAAAAACTGTCTGGGTATTGCTGCGGAAACAAACGCGGATACTTAGTCTTTAATTTGGGAATCTCAGATTCCTGAGCACGATCAAATTCCAGATCAAAGCGAACAAACTCTGCTTGCAGGGCAATGTCCAATACTTCAGGCTTTACCTCAGGCGAATCGGCACAGGAAAAAAGCAGGCCGAAAACCAAGGCAAGACCCCAATAAAAACTCGATTTCATTATAGATTTCTGGATATTCATAATCGTATAACGCGAAGGCAAAAAATAAATTTTAAAATCCGTAATTTTGCTAGGCAAAGGTACGTTAAATCAAGCTAAAAGAAGGCCAAAAATGCAAGTAGATAAAGTAACAGAACACATCGTTTCATGGCTTAAGTCCTATATTGAAAATGCAGGCCTTGACGGCTTTGTGGTAGGCGTGAGCGGTGGCATTGATTCTGGAGTTACCTCTACCCTATGTGCCATGACGGGCTATCCAACCCTTTGTTTGGAAATGCCGATTCACCAAGCTGCGTCTCAAGTGTCCCGAGCAGAAGAGCATATTGCCCAACTTAAAGAGCGTTTCCCAAAAGTCTCTTCACACCGCGTGGATCTCACTCCAGTTTTTGAAGGCTTCAAAGACCAAACACCTCCTGTAAAAGACGATAGTCTATTGGATCTGTCTTTAGCAAATACACGTGCGCGCTTGCGGATGACTACACTCTATTACTTCGCCGGACTTCACCGTTATTTGGTGGCCGGTACTGGAAATAAAGTAGAGGATTTTGGTGTTGGATTCTATACTAAATACGGTGACGGCGGTGTAGATCTCAGCCCAATTGCCGATCTGATGAAAAGTGAGGTTTACGCTGTTGGAGCTCATATTGGAGTTCCTGCGGCGATCATGAATGCAGCTCCAACCGATGGTTTGTTTGGAGATAGTAGAACCGATGAGGATCAAATTGGCGCCTCCTATGACGAATTAGAATGGGCCATGGCCATGCAAGATCAGGGTAAAAAACCCGAACATTTTGAGGGTCGTGAGCAAGAAGTCTACAAGATCTACTTACGGTTAAACCGTATCAATCAGCACAAAATGCAGCCCATCCCAGTCTGCGAAATCCCGCATGAATTGCGTTAATCCGTGCTTTATCGAAAATTTAGGACGTTAAACGAAATTTAATTCCACCCCTCCGGCTTTTTCCTATTTTTGAAATTGTAGTATTTCTACTACACATATTTAAACCGTGAATTTGATGTTCACGGCAACATAACCTCACAATTATGACCAAAGTATTAATAGCGGATCATCACCCCGTAGTACGCAAGGGAATTGAATGTCTGCTCCAAGGACACGAAACGATTGAAATCGTAGATAAAGTCCACAACGGAACAGAGCTTTATAAAGCATTGCGTGAAGAAAAACCGGATGTACTTGTAATGGAAATTGATATTCCTCAAGTGAACGGGATCACGGCGCTAAGAACTATCAAGGCAGAATTCCCAGACGTGCGTGTGTTGATCTACTCCACCAATCCAGAGGAGATCTACGCCCTGCGTTCCATCAAATCCGGAGCGGCAGGTTACGTACCAAAAACCGCATCAACTAAAGTATTTGTAGACGCCCTTGAGCTTGTAGCCAAAGGCGGAATTTTCTTGAACGAAGAATTGACATCAACTTTCACATCCCGAAATGTAGGCGAATCCAGTGCGATCAGCCGTTACAAGAAGCTTTCTTCACGAGAGATCGAAGTGCTCAATTTATTGTCTAGTGGTAAGCGAAACAAAGACATCGCTAACGCCCTTGACATTAACGAAAAAACCGTGAGTACATACAAAACAAGATTACTTAAGAAACTTAAAGTAGACAACTTGGCGGATCTGATCCACCAGTCTCGTATGTTTCAATTCAGATAAGCTTTAGAGCACGCGACCGAGCTTGTTACTCAAAACCTTTTTAAGCCCCTGGTAATCAATTATGGTTTCTAGGGGTTCTTTTCTTGCAGCATCGTCAGCATCTTTGACGATATTGGCCAACTCTTCTATCTTTTGTGAGATCAGCAAGCGACGCAAATTCAATATGGTTTGACTCACATACTGCCCGATGGAATAGGTCTTATCTTTGACATAGATTTCCTTGGATTCCCAATTTCCTAACTGATAGCGTTCGTCATCCATTAAAATACTCGTAGCCATAGATGCGGGCCCCGGCTCTAAGGTGTGAATCAGCGAATCGATCTTTTCTCCTCCTTGATTGAGATGCTGGATCAAAGCATAATATAAGGCTCTAAAGTCTGGATTAGCCAACTCGACCTCATCGTCCTGCAAATCCAAATACACCTTTTCAAAAACTTTGGCAGTATGAAATTCAGGTTTGTGTTGCATTTCGCCTTGATCGTCCATTTCTATGACCAAATCCTCAAACTCAGCCTCTAGGTTTCCGTAAAGTAACAGGATCTCTAATATTTTACGCTCGTATTCGTAGAGCGGATCTACCTTTTGCGTAGGAAGCTCCTGATTGGCAATCACCTCAAAAGGCGGCTGCTCCGGTTTTCGAGCTGCCTTTTTCTGCTCTTTTTGCTCTTTACTGAGCAGTTGTGCCAGCGCATTGAAAAGCACTTCCTCGCTCATCTCCATGATTCGAGAGCACTCTTGTAAATAAACTTCGCGTTGGATCACATCTGGGATCTTTGCGATACTTTGGACCATTTCGCGAATGGTCGCGGCTTTCTTTACAGGATCATTGGCAGATTCCTGAGCGAGCAATGAAGCTTTGAAATTGATGAAGTCCTGACTTTCTCCCTCCAAAAATTTGATCACCTGATCTTGCCTATGCCCTTTTGCAAAACTGTCCGGATCCTCGCCTTCTGGGAAGGTGCAAACTCGCACGTTCATACCTTGCTCAAGAATAAGATCTATCCCTCGCAGAGAAGCTCTCAATCCGGCTGCATCACCATCAAAGAGAACCGTGATGTTTGGTGTCAATCTACGAATCAAGCGTATTTGATCCGGAGTCAAGGCCGTACCTGATGAAGCCACCACATTGGTCACTCCGGTTTGATGCATTTGAATCACATCTGTGTACCCCTCAACGAGATAACAGCGATCTTCTTTGGCTATGGTTTGTTTGGCCTGATAAAGACCGTAAAGGATCTTACTTTTCTGATAGATCTCGCTCTCTGGAGAATTCACATACTTGGCCGCCTTTTTATCGTTGGTCAAAATACGACCACCAAATCCCAAGACGCGACCACTCATACTGTGGATCGGGAACATCACCCGACCCTTAAAACGATCGAACTGCTTGTCTTCTCGGACAATGGTCAGTCCTGTTTTGTCCAGATAGTCGAGTTTATAACCCTTTCCTAAGGCCTCTGAAGTAAAGGCATCCCAACTGTTGGGATTGTAGCCGAGTGCAAAATCTTTAATGGTTTGGTCTGTAAAGCCACGCTCTTTGAAATAGGTCAACCCAATGGCTTTGCCCTCTTCACTGTGCAATAAGGTTTTATGAAAATAGTCCTTGGCAAACTCACTAACCAAATACAAACTCTCTCGTTCACTGGCCAGTTGTTTTTGCTCATCGGTTTGCTGGGTTTCTTCTACCTCTATGCCGTATTTCTTGGCGAGGTACTTAATCGCCTCCGGATACGAAAAATGCTCGTGTTCCATCAAAAAGGCCACGACATTTCCACCCTTACCACTGGAAAAGTCTTTCCAGATCTGCTTTACCGGAGATACCATAAAACTCGGAGTGCGCTCCTCAGTGAACGGACTCAAGCCTTTAAAATTCGAACCTGATTTTTTGAGTTGCACAAAGTCACCGATCACCTCTTCCAGGCGAGCGGTTTCATATACTTTGTCTATGGTGCTTTTGGAGATCAATACTCAGGTCTAAGAGGATAAAAATAGCAAAATAGCCCCTATTTACACTAAAAAAGGCACCCTAAGGTGCCTTCTTTTTTACAAATGAGAACGGGTTTAATCCACGTCGAATCGTAAGCCGACAGAAATATTGCGCTGTTCCACCGGATTGTCTTTAAAGATCGGGTTGAGATCGTACTTCACATATAGGGCCATTCCGGTCCATCCTATGTATCCGCTCAAACCGTACGCAAAGTTGTTGGTGTTGAAATTGCCGGTTTGTTTTTGCTCCACTTCATTACCGTCCGGACCGTCAAAGCGAAGCTTTTGAACAGTGCGCAATCGGAATCCTGCATATCCACCCAAACCAATTTTAAGCTTGTTGCGGGTTGAATAACGGAAGTAATCCTCCTTTTCTATCTTTCTTGATGGCCCAAATTCAAAGTGCATTGGGAACACCAAATAGTCATTTCTCAGTTTTGATTTATCCAAGTTTGCACCAAATTCGCGAACCACAGTCTCTGTTCCGGTATCTTCAAAGAAGCGGTCATCAGTCAGTTTGAGTCCATTGAACTGAAAGGAGAATCCATACTTGAAACGCAGCCAGTTTGAGTTTTTAAACACACGAGTTTTCCAAGCCCATCCCAATTCAAAAAAGCGACTTCCTGCAATTTTAAAATCAGTATCCCCAAAGGACTCGCCCTCCGTGATGGCATTGTTCAAACCAAAGGCCAATACTAAGTCGCTGGTAGTCCTGCGGTCGTACTTACGTTCTTTTGGGGTATAGTCAAAATCAAGGACCTTCCCTTTAGAAAAAACTACCAATTCAAAATTATCTGTGGACGTCGTGTTCAAGGAACCGTTGCGTTCTAAAAGATCGATCTGATTTTGAATGATCACCACGCGATTCTCAATATTCAAAGCGCGCTTTTCTGCTGCTTCTTGTTTGAGCTGAGTAGCTTCATCTTCTGTGATCTCACCCTTATCCAAGCGATCGTTGATTGCAATGACCTCATCTTTTAAGGCTTCTTTTTCTTCGGTTTGGACCGCTTCTATCTTTCCTTGTAGATAGTCGATCTGTGCCTGTGCATCGTTGGCATCCTGCGCTGATAGTGATACTGTAGCGAGCAACCAAATAACAACAGCAGTACTGTAAGTAATGATTCTCATAACGTTTTTGATTTTAAGTCGAAGCAAACCCCACCCCTACCACCGCAGGGGTAGTGCTATGCTTCCAGATTGATGAATGAATGAATTAATTATTGCGAGTGGCCATGGCCGTTCGAATCTTGTTGTAACCGTCGCCTAAGGCATCAAAGACCTTATCTCTAAAGGAGCGCTCTAAATCATACTCCACGTCCATAAGTAGTGCATTGGCGTCTACCTTGAGGGTCTCCATATTGATCATGGATTTGGTCTTGAGTTCCCGTTGGGCTTGCAGCAAAAGATCCGCGATCTCTTCCTCGGAAACTTCAGCATTAGCCGCTTCCAAGTCCTTAATCTTTCCAACGACCTCCTCTACTTTGGCAGCTACCGCATCCTGATCTTGTGTCTTCACATCTGCAGTATTCACTGCAACGGCTGTATCTTCAATTTCTCTTGGATCTACAAAGATCACTTCGGATTCTTTCGGAGCTTGTTCTACCGGAGTCTGAGCAATTGAAGTCTTCTTCTGCTCAACTACTTCTTCCACTTGGATTTCCTTTTCAGGAGCAACCTCTTGCTGCTGATCTTGTGCAGCAACCTCTGTCACTTCTTCTTGTTGTTCTAGATCATTCTCTAAAGGAATCGCAGGGATCACGTTTTCTGTCTTTGGAGCTTCTGGAGCAGGCTCTTCAATAACGATCTCATTTTGCTGCTGGGCTGGATCTCCACTCCAGATCAAAGAACCTATTAATGCCAATCCAGCAATTCCTGCTGCAATTGCCCACCAGATTCCAAAGCCTTTCTTTTCGCGCTTTGGAGCCTCGTCTAAGCGAGCCGCCAGTTTATCCCAGGCCTCGGCACTTGGCTTGATCTCGCGATTTTTAAACTGATCGCGTATGTTGTCTTCAAATTTAAGGGGTGCCATAACTTGTCTTGTTTTGAGCGTTTAATTGGCGCTGTAATAATTTGCGCGCCTTAAACAATTGGCTCTTTGAGGTGCTTTCACTGATCCCGAGTGCTTCGGCGATCTCACTGTGCTTATATCCTTCTACAGCATACATCACAAAGACCATTTTGTAACCTTCTGGCAACTCATCTATAAGGAGTTGCAAATGTTCCACTTCCAAGGGACTGTCTAGATAAACGGCGTGTTGCGTGGTGTGATCAATAGCTTCTTCTGATTCGAAGTGAAGTTTTCGCTCTTTGCGCAACCAAGAGATAGATTCTCTAACCATGATTCGGCGCAACCAGCCTTCAAAACTTCCGCTACCTTTAAAAGAATCCAAGGCGGTGAAGGCTTTAAAAAATCCTCCAACCATCACCTCTTCTGCTAGAGATATGTCTTTGATGTATTGTCGACAAACACTGAGCATCTTTGGTGCGAACATCTCATACAATTGCTGTTGGGCCTTCCGATTGTTTGTTCGGGCCTTTTCCAAAAGCTGTTCGAGATTCTTATGTAACGTGATCACTTTCACTAAAGCAGACCTTGTTGGGTTTCGCTATAAAGACGCAAATAGTTTCCCAAAGGTTGCCTGAGGTTTAAAAATTATTTTTTTCTGTCGATAACATAGTCCACCATCAGCACCAAGGAATCCTTGTAAGGCGAGTTTGGATAAGGCTTTATAAGCTCCATGGCTTGCTCTTGATAGGCCTTCATTTTTTTTACTGCATAGTCCAAACCACCTACCTCTTTTACATACGCAATCACCTCTTTGACACGTTTTTTGTCTGTATTGTGGTTTTTAACTGAGTTGATCAACCAACGTTTTTTGTCAGCCGGAGCTGTATTGAGCGCGTGAATCAGCGGCAGGGTCATCTTTTGTTCTTTGATGTCTATTCCTGTGGGCTTCCCGATCTTAGCTTCTCCGTAGTCAAACAGATCATCTTTGATCTGAAAGGCCATCCCGATTAATTCTCCGAACTTCTCCATAAGCTTCACCTCGTCCTTGGTGGCCCAAACAGATTGTGCTCCCATGGCACAACAAGCGGCGATTAGCGTTGCCGTCTTTTTGCGAATGATCTCATAATAGATCTCCTCTGTGATATCTAGTTTTCGGGCCTTGTCTATCTGAAGCAATTCTCCCTCTGCCATCTCCCGAACCGCTTTAGAAATGATACGCAATAGATCAAAATCGTCATTGTCAATACACATCAGCATCCCTTTAGAAAGCATAAAATCTCCTACCAGCACGGCGATCTTGTTCTTCCACAAGGCATTGATAGAAAAGAACCCACGACGCTTGTTGGAATCGTCCACTACATCATCATGCACCAAGGTAGCTGTATGAATGAGCTCAATAACACTCGCACCCCGATAGACGCGATCACTCAAGGGGTCATCTCCGTGAATCATCTTGGCAATGAGAAAGACGAACATCGGGCGCATTTGCTTGCCCTTGCGATTTACCACATAATGGGTAATACGATTAAAAAGCGGTACACGCGATTGCATGGAATTGGAGAATTTCTTCTCGAAGAGTTCCATTTCGTGTTCAATGGGTAATTTGATTTGACTGACCGCCTTCACCTTACAAAGATACGAGAAAAGCGCGCTATACTAGTGCTTATTAGCCAGTTGTCCACAGGCGGCATCTATGTCCTTCCCGCGGCTTCTTCTCACGGTAACAGGGATTCGTTTAGCCTCCAGTTTTTGAATGTAGCGATCCAAGGTGGCGTCATCGGCTTGTTTGAATTGATCGTCACCAATGGGATTGTATTCAATGATATTGACTTTACAAGGAACATACTGACAGAAGCGTACCAAGGCGTTAATAGCTTCTTCGGAATCGTTAATATCCTTCCACACCACATATTCATAAGTGATTCTGCGCTTGGTCTTGGCATACCAATACTCCAAGGATTCTCTGAGATCTTCCAAAGTAAAACGCTTAGCAAAAGGCATAATCTTTTCTCGAGTCTCTTGAATGGCGCTGTGAAGCGATACGGCGAGGTTAAACTTCACCTCATCATCTGCCAACTTCTTAATCATCTTAGGCACCCCAGAAGTAGATACTACGATCCTCTTGGGAGACATTCCCAAACCTTCTTTACTGGTGATCTTCTCTACAGCAGCCAAGACATTGTTGTAGTTCATAAGCGGCTCTCCCATGCCCATAAAGACGATATTTGACAGCGGTCTGTTGTAATACAACTGACTTTCCTTGTGAATGGCCATGACTTGATCGTAGATCTCATCCGGATTCAAATTGCGCATTCGCTTGAGTTGCGCTGTAGCACAAAAGGCACAATCCAGACTACAACCTACTTGAGACGACACACAGGCTGTGGTTCTGGTCTCCGTTGGAATCAAAACTGATTCAACGATCAGGCCATCGTGTAAGGCTACCGCGTTCTTTAACGTACCGTCCTCACTTTTTTGAATCTGATCTACGGCAATGTGATTGATCACAAAATGTTCATCCAAGAGCGCACGAGTCTGTTTGGAAAGGTTGGTCATGGACTCAAAGTCATGTGCCCCTTTGATCCAAAGCCATTCATAGACCTGATTTCCGCGAAAGGCCTTATCACCTTGTGCTACAAAAAAGTCGCGCAGTTCCTCTTTGGTCAATGCTCGTATATCCTTTCTCTTGGATTCCATGCTGCAAAATTACCACAATTAGGCATAAAAAAACCCTTTCTGCTTCCAGAAAGGGTTTTGAATGTTATTCGCGTTGTGATTAATGACGAACGACGATCTTTTTAGTAAGACTCGCTCCATTCTCATCATCAACGATTTTTAGGAAGTATACTCCGTTCTGAAGACCAGAAACGTTCAACTCGTTGTTAACTGCTCCAAAGCTTCCGCGCTCCACAACCTGTCCTAAGATGGTGTAAAGTTCATAATCTAAGTCACTGCTTCCAAAGTGAACCACATTAACCAGTGAATTCGCAGGGTTCGGGAAAATCGAAAGATTGGACTCGAACTGGAAGTCTGTTGTAGAAAGTGTCTCTAAAGTATCACCCGCAGTTCCGTCTGGATCTAACCAGAAGCGAACACTGTTAGAAGCAGAAGAACCAAAGTCCCAAGAAACATCAAAACGTCCGTAGATATCAAATCCGCTGTTGTCTGAAGTTCCTGAACATGCAGCAGTACCTCCAGCCAATTGACCAACAATTAGTCCGTTTTGGTCAAAAAGTGGAGATCCAGAAGATCCACCTTCAGTAACACCTATTTCCCAGCCGCCACCGCCGCCGCCGCCGACGCCGTTGATTCTCCACATTTCTGTAGATGGGTTACCGTTGAAATTGTAAATAGCTCTAGATGGTGAGTTGTTATCACGACATACCTTCATAATGTCCCCGCTTGGGTGGTGAATACCTACAGAGTAGTTAGGAATAGCAGTTGTACTGCGGTTCCAACCTGCCCAAACCAAGTTCCAAGAATCTGGAATAGCACTGTTGAGCTCTACCAGACGAACGTCTGACTCACTATTGATGGCACGGTTTACCGCTCCAGAAGTCGTGTTAAATGCGCTTGAAGTACTCGGTGTAGTGGTACCACATGAAGGTGCTGGACTTCTCCAGTTAAAACGGAAAGACCAAGTTGCAGGACTACCCGCATCACAGTGGTTGGCAGTCAAGAAATAAGGAGTTTTGTCGTTGTTGGTGTTGTTGATCAAAGCACCAGAACAAACAAATCCACCCATAATTTGAAGTGCGACAGAACGCTTAAGATCTTCTTTAAAAGGGTCCCAGTCTGCTCCTACTGGACAATCTACATCGTGGTTACAGCTTCCAGAATCGTTTAATCCTTTAGCCTGAACACCATCACTGAACAATTGCGATTTAGAACGGTATCCGTGAACCACTTTTGCCAAGTTCAACTCACCTTGTCCGCGAACGGCCTTAGGCTCGTAGTACTCAATCCAGATATTGTCACCGTCAACCAACCAAGTACCGAGCATTTTCTCAGCATTGTTTAGGTTGTCCGTGTAAGCTCCCAAAAGACTAGTACGATCATCACTGTACAAATACACTTTGGCTCCTGGAGGCAATACATAACGATCAAACACAAAGTTCAAGGTCTTAGCTCCTTCAGAAACCAAGTTGATTCTCCAGATACCATCTCCGTTTGGAAGCTCGTCCCAAACTCCAGCAGTTTCTAGTCCTAGATCTACTGAATATTCATATCCGAAACGCCAAGGACGTCCAGACATTTTATCATTTACGGCATCTTCTGCTTGAAGGGTTTCGAGGTCAATTCCCTCTAAAACCACAGGATTAAGGGCAGAACGAGTATTGAGATCCCAAGAAACTGGTTCTCCTTCGTTAGTTACCTGAGCATGAACAGTCACGCCAAGCAGCAGAAGAGCAAATAGCAAAGTAATTTTTTTCATGTAAGCATTTTTAGTCAGTTGCCACAGTCAATTGCTGTGACAGAATAGGTTATAAGCTCTAAATGTACGATTTTTTTGCAATCGATGCCGGAGAAATTCCCCCTTTCTTGAGGCACAAAAAAAGCCCATTGCAAATAGCAACGGGCTTTCAAAGTTTTTTCAGATCCTATTATAGGATTAACATGGCGTCTCCGTAGGAATAGAAACGATATTTTTCCTTTACTGCTTCCGCATACGCTTCTTTAATGAATTCATGGCCAGCAAAGGCAGAAACCATCATCAACAAGGTTGATTTTGGTGTATGCAAATTGGTGATCATTGCATTGGCAATGCTGAATTCATAAGGAGGAAAAATGAACTTATTGGTCCATCCGGCATACGGATTCAAAGTTCTGTTAGACGAAACTGAACTCTCTAGGGTTCTCATCGCAGTAGTTCCAACAGCACAAACGCGCTTTTTATTGGTCAAACCTGTGTTGATCATATTCGCCGCTTCTGGGGAAATGATGATCTCTTCAGAATCCATTTTGTGTTTGCTCAGATCTTCCACCTCAACCGGAGAAAAAGTTCCAAGTCCAACGTGCAAGGTCACTTCACTAAAGTGAACTCCCTTGATCTCTAAACGCTTCATCAAATGCTTTGAAAAGTGCAGCCCGGCAGTCGGAGCAGCAACAGCGCCCTCGTTCTTAGCGTAGATAGTCTGGTAACGCTCTTCATCTTCTGGCTCTACATCACGCTTGATGTATTTTGGAAGTGGAGTTTGTCCAAGTTCGTTAAGCTTCATACGGAACTCTTCATACGATCCGTCGTAAAGAAAACGAAGGGTACGCCCTCTAGATGTAGTATTGTCTATAACCTCTGCTACTAGGCTTTCATCCTCTCCGAAGTACAATTTATTACCGATACGGATCTTACGCGCAGGATCAACCAAAACGTCCCAAAGACGGGTTTCAGCATTGAGTTCACGCAATAAGAAAACCTCGATACGCGCTCCTGTCTTCTCCTTATTTCCAAACAAACGAGCTGGGAACACTTTGGTGTTGTTGAGTACCAAAACATCGTCCTCATTAAAATACTCGATCAAATCTTTGAACATACGGTGTTCAATGGTTTGCTTCTCGCGATCCAATACCATTAAACGCGATTCGTCACGATTGGCAGAGGGATATTCAGCAAGTAATTCGGTTGGAAGATCGAAGTTAAAGTTAGAGAGCTTCATAGGCCTTCAGCGGGTTTTTTAGTTTACAAAGGGGCAAATATACAACCTCGGCATAGGGGTTGTCAAGTAAATGGCGGTTTATCTTTGATTTTCAATCTGAAAACCCAAGGTTTCGAGATCTTCCCAAAATTCTGGATAGGATTTAGACACTACTCCCGCCTCCTCGATAACCAAATCCGTTTTCAAAGCCAAGGGCGCAAAAGCCATGGCCATTCGGTGGTCCTGATAAGTAGCAACACGCACTCCTGACTTGATTCCCTGAGATGGCAACAAACTCAGGTGATCATCGGTGATATTAACCCGAGCACCAAACTTCTCCAGTTCGTTCTTCAAGGCCTGCAATCGGTCGGTCTCTTTGATCTTTAGCGTGTGCAATCCGGAGAGCTCGCAACCAATACCCAACCCAAAGCAACAGACCGCAATGGTCTGGGCAAGATCAGGCGTGTCTGCCAGATCTGCGGTATAGATCTCTGGGAGATCGACTGCAGATTTGGTCAAGGTCAAACTGACTTCATCAGCATCAAAGGAGCTTTGCACTCCTAAGGATTCAAAGAGATTGACAAGAGCTGAATCGCCTTGTAAGCTATCGGATTTATAACTGCTGAGGGTAATTGAATCCGCTTGGCCTAAAGCCATCAGACTGTAGAAATAAGAAGCGGAACTCCAATCAGACTCCACCGTAAATTCTTTCGTTTTCAAAGCTGTGATGGGCCCAACAAATACTTCCGTATCGGTCAAGCGTGTCTCGGCTCCAAGTGCCTCCAATAGTGTCAAAGTCATTTGTAAATAAGGCACAGAGGTGAGCTTACCTTCTAGCTCTAAGACCAAGCCAGAGTCTAGCTTGGATCCCGTCAGCAATAAAGAAGACAAATATTGACTGGAAATATTAGCGGCGATTCGCACCCGATTTCCCGTAGGTTTTACTCCGCTTATCCGCAAAGGTGGATATCCTTCCTCTTTCTCGTATGCAATTTTTGCTCCGAGCTGTCTCAAGGCATCTACCAATACGCCTATCGGACGTTGTTGCATCCGCTGGCTTCCTGTAAGCACACCTTCAAACCCAGGTTTGAGCGCGAGATAGGTCGTTAAGAAACGCATGGATGTGCCCGCGTGATGGATGTCCAAAACGGATCCATCGCTGGCCAGTGCAGCTTGCAAAACATCGGTATCATCACTGTTAGATAGATTGTCTATGCGTAAATCCGGATAGAGTGCTTTTAAAATGAGCAGTCGGTTAGATTCACTTTTGGAACCCGTGATCTTAAGGGTTCCAGCATTCAATTGAGAAGCGCTAAGCTTTAGGTTCATTGCTGTTCGCGTTTGTATTTTGCCCAAAATTTTCCGTAGGTCACAAAGAAGCCGTAAAACAAGCCACTGGCCAAACATACAGCTACCAATTGTACCGGGTCACGATCTTCCCAGAAAGACATTTGAAAACCATTCACTCCCCAAAAGAGAAGTACAAAGACTACGATAAATGCGGTGCCTAGAGAGACTACCGATTTCCAAAATTTGGAATCACTTAAGATTCGTTTGATCATGCTATTTCAGTTTTGGATTTTGCTGATGCCTGTCGTGATCGCGTTTGGTTTTAATGTCCATCTTTTTGTCAAAAGCAGCCTGCAGGTCTATCCCTGTTTGATTGGCCAAACACAATACCACAAAGACCACATCGGCGAGTTCCTCGCCCAAGTCTTTCTCCTTGTCCGACTCTTTTTCACTTTGCTCCCCGTAACGGCGGGCAATGATTCGGGCCACCTCCCCAACTTCTTCCGTAAGTTGGGCCATATTGGTCAATTCATTAAAATATCGAACGCCGTGAGCGTTGATCCAATCATCTACAGCTTTTTGAGCATCTGCCAAATTCATAGCTTAGGATTTACTTATTATTACCTTTTCACTCTCCTTAGCCACCCGTTGACCGTAAAATTCCTTTAAGGTGTCATAGTATAAAGAAGGTACTACCGCCTGTTTCATGGTAATGGAACACACCACATTGAGTTTTCCATTGGATTGGCCAATATTAAAAGTGTAAGCTCCCAAACCATCGGGAAGAGAGATATTTAAGGCTTCGGGGATGCTGGTCACCGAATAGCCTTCTGGTAAAGTTATGTTTATGATCTTTCTGTGCATATACGGATGCACAAAGTTAATGGGATAGTTGCGCTCATCCAGTTTAAATGGATTCTCATACATCCCCAAAAAGAACATCGGATTCAAATAGATATCGCCATCAATGATCTCTACGGCACCTTCTTTTTCAAAGCTGTAACTCATGCTCACTGGCTTGGAGGTATCGTTGAGATTCTTGAGCTCAAGATCACTCACCAAATCTAGATTGTAATCATCCATCAGGTCTTCTTCTATTTTTGAAGAACTTTCGTTCTCAAAAGCACGGCGTTGATCCAAAGCCTCCAAAAGAGTTCTATTAGCGCGCACACTTCCACTGATATCTCCAAAGTCATCCAACTCCACATTGAGCATAGTACTCACCTGACTGATCGTTTTTGGATACAGGTCCACACTCATAGACAGCCCGTTCTCCATCACCATGGTTCCACTCCAATTCAGCACGCGATTAGGCAAAACATTAGGCGCAGCCATCTTTTCTGTGGCATCCAACAAATAACGTTGTCCGTCAATCTCAACGGCGGCGATCACATAGTTAAAGCCATCAATTGTTGGGTAGGCAGGAATCCCATGACTACGTGTACTTACCAAAACAGGGTTTGCGTTCAAACCAGCTTCCTTAAGCATAGCGGTGAGCAATAAATTGATATCTCCTGTATTACCCGTTTTTTCACGATAGGCCTTTGCAATTCCGCTTGCGGCACTCATTCCGTAGCGTTTGTTCCAGTTCATGTGAGATTTCACATAATCAAAGATCCGGTTCATGCGGTCCATATAACCACTAGCTGCATCTAGCACTCCGGCGAGATCATCTTTAAAGAAATTGGTACGCTCCAGCTGTTTTCCAAAGCCGTCGTATTTGTAAATGGTAGCCACAACATCTTCCCAACTCTTAGAATACTCTTTCACTACCCCAGATTGACTCTTAGTACTGCTGAGCTCATAGACCACAGTGAACCTGTAATTGTCAATATTATCCACGTAGCGCTCCTCTTTCAAAGCGGGAACGTGCATGTATTCGTACTCAGAGATAAACTCTTCAAATATTGCTGCAGCGTCTTTGGTAGTCGAGGTAAGCCCTCCTCCTTGCTCATAAGTAAAGTCAATTCTACGTGTATCGGTGTAATCTTTTGGGTTGGCGTTAAAGTTCCCTTTGATCAAACGACTGAACTGGAAATACTCCAAAATCTGAATCTTGGTATAGTGGTGGGCCGTGGGAATATCCTCTTGAATCACTACATCATCTATGGAGGTGAAGAAAGGAGAAACAATGCGGTAAGAAATCTCAAGAACAGATCCTACTTTAACGGCTGGCATGGTAAGACTTACCTCCAGGCGATTGTCAGTCTCCATATTCTCAAAGATTCCGGACTTGCTTAGTTTTTCTGATTTGACCTTTCCGTCTTCCAGATTAAAGGTAAAAGCTTTGATGCTTTCAACACGCTCTTTTAAACGCCCTTTGAGATATAGATTGATCTTTCTTGTGGCGTAATCCAAGCCGTCTTTATTCAAGATCTTGATACGCTCATGAACGTCTGTGTACAGCACCCAACCTTTTACTTCGTCATCTTCATAATAGGTGTTTCTCGATTTGTGAAGATAAACGGCAGGAGCAGCGGTATCTTGCGGATACACACTCATGCTCAGTTCTTCTTTAGAAACTTTCTTGAATTCGTAGTCTTGGGAGAACGCATTGTGACTTAAGCCCATGAAAAGCAATATCACAATACATCCTACTTGGGATACTTTTTTAATCATTTTGCGCTAGTTAGTGGAGTTATTCTTTGTTTTTTGTGTCGATGATCAAGGTCACGGGGCCGTCATTGGTTAGTTGCACGTCCATCATGGCTCCAAAGGAACCTGTACCTACTTTTTTACCAACTACTCTCTCAAATGTACTAATAAAATCCTCATAAAGTGGCTCAGCAATGGAGGGATGTGCTGCCTTTATAAATGAGGGTCTATTGCCTTTTTTGGTTGAACCGTGTAAGGTAAACTGACTCACTATAATAGCGTCGCCATTTACATCACCAAGAGCCAAATTCATAGCTCCTTGTTCATCACCAAAAATTCGCAATCGCGCGATTTTTCCTGTCAACCAATCAATATCTTCCTGCTTGTCCTCGGCTTCAATTCCCAAAAGAATCAACAAGCCTTGTTCTATTGACGAGATCTGCTCTCCGGCCACCGTTACCGATGCCTGACTTACTCTTTGAATTACTGCTCTCATGTTTGTTGAAACTCGTCTTTACGGTAGGATTGATCCTGCTCTTCTTCTAACAAGGTCACATAACTTTTGTAGCGGGACCAAGAGATCTCGTCGTTTTCTAAAGCTTCTTTCACGGCGCATTTCGGCTCTTCCAAATGCAAACAATTGTTGAATTTACATTCGGATTTTAGGGCGAAGAATTCCGGGAAATAATCACTGATCTCGTCCTTGTCCATATCTACAATTCCAAAACCTTTAATCCCTGGAGTGTCTATAATTCTAGCATCAAAATCCAAATCAAACATCTGCGCAAAGGTAGTGGTGTGCTGCCCTTGCTTGTGTTGATCTGAGATGGCTGCAGTAGCCAGATTCAAGCTCGGAGAAACCGCATTGACCAAAGTGGACTTACCCACACCGCTATGCCCGGCAAACATGGAGGTCTTGCCTTCCATCATGGCTTTTACTTCATCCACGCCCTTTCCGGTCTTGGCACTGATGGCCAAACAAGTGTATCCGATCTGTCGATACATATCCATCAAATAGAGCTGCTCGGCTTTCTTTTCAATATCGTAGGTATCCATCTTATTAAAAAGCAAAACAGCCGGAATGCTGTAAGCCTCTGCAGTGACCAAAAAACGATCTATAAAAATGGTAAAGGTGGGCGGATTGTCATGAGTGATCAGCAAAAACACCTGATCGATATTACTGGCAATGATGTGGGTCTGCTTGGAAAGATTGACCGACTTGCGAATGATATAGTTCTCGCGGTCGTCAATCTTTTTGATCACACCAACGGTCTCATCACCGTTGGTCTCCAGTTCAAACTCCACCCGATCTCCAACAGCCACCGGATTGGTACTTTTGATTCCTTTGATGCGGAACTTGCCTTTAATACGGCATTCGTGGAATGTACCGCTTTCATCTTTGACGGTATACCAGCTGCCGGTTGATTTATAGACTGTTCCCTTCATAGGTGTCACAAAAATAGGGAGTTTGCCCCGATTTTATTTACAACAAAACTCCAAACAGCAAAAAACCCGCAAAACGCGGGTTTAGGCTATTGCTTGTAGATTTTTTCTTGGTGATTGATCGATTCTTGGTGGATCGCTTTAAACACACGTAGAATAAACTCTTCGCTGAGTTGGTGCTGCTCTCCTTCTAAGATCATCTTGCCCAAAATCTCGTTCCAACGCTTGGTCTGTAAAACAGCCACGTTGTTCGCTTTTTTAAGCGTTCCGATCTCATCGGCAACCTTCATACGTTTCCCCAAGGTCTCAATAAGTTGGTGGTCAATTACATCAATTTGCGTACGCAGGGTGTTCAGCTTGTTTTTAAACTCCTGCTCTTGCCCTTCTTCTTTTCTGATAGTAAGTTCTACCATGATCTCCTTCAAACGGTCTGGGGTGATCTGTTGTTTGGCGTCACTCCAAGCGTTGTCTGGATCGTAATGGGTCTCTACCATAAGACCATCGTAGTTAAGATCCAAAGCCATTTGACACAGATCAAAGATGATGTCTCTGCGCCCGGCAATGTGAGACGGATCCAAAATTAGCGGCAGATCCGGGAAACGGTTCTGCAGATCCACAGCAATTTGCCATTCTGGATTGTTTCTGTAGCGGGTCTTTTCATAGGTAGAGAATCCGCGGTGAATCACTCCCAAATTAGCAATATCAGCCGTGTGAAAACGCTCAACGGCTCCCAACCAAAGGGAAAGATCCGGATTCACAGGGTTCTTGATCAAAACCGTTTTATCCGTTCCTTTTAGCGCGTCTGCAATTTCTTGTACAATGAAAGGCGATACTGTGGTTCGTGCTCCAATCCAAAGAATATCCACATCGTGTTGTAATGCTAGATCCACGTGGTTCGCATTGGCCACCTCTGTAGTGGTCAACAGGCCAGTTTCTTCCTTAGCCTTTTGTAGCCATTTTAAACCTAAAGCCCCTACCCCTTCAAAGTTACCTGGACGCGTTCTGGGCTTCCAGATCCCTGCACGCAATACGCTAACGTCACTGTCTTTGAGTTCATGAGCTATCTTGAGGACTTGGTCTTCGGTTTCCGCGCTACAAGGCCCTGCGATCACTAGTGGGTGCTCCAGCCCAAAGGCGTCTAACCAATTTCTGAGTTCTTTTTTATTTTCCATAGTCTTATTAATTCTTCTTGATTCCGTTTAATATATGTTTGATGCTATTGATTGCTGTCATTTCCTGATGCATAGCGGGTTCGTCGTCGCGCTCTAACAAAGCTTTAAAAGCTTCCAGATTTTCTATATAGGCATTGAGACTGTCCAACAAATGATCGCGGTTTACCGAAAAGATCGGTGCCCACATATTGGGACTACTCTTTGCCAAGCGAACGGTAGATTCAAATCCACTGCCAGCTAAGTCAAAAATATCTCGCTCGTTCTGCTCAATGTCCATGACTGTTTTGCCCAGCATGAAAGAACTCACGTGAGACAAATGAGACACATAGGCCAAATGCTTGTCATGAGCTTCCGGGTCCATATAGCGAATACGCATCCCCAATTCTCTGCAGAGTTCCTGTCCTTTCTCTTGAAGGGTCAAACTGGTTTTTTCTACTTCACAGATGATGTTGGTCTTGCCTTCAAATAAGCCAGTAATAGCGGCCTTAGGCCCTGAATATTCGGTACCGGCAATAGGATGCATGGCCAAATAATTTCTGCGCTTAGGATGTGTTTTTACTGCGGAGCAGATCACGGCTTTGGTGGAGCCCATATCAGCTACTAAGGTTTGGTCACCCACTTGATCCAGAATACCACCCAAAATTTGTGCAGTGGCATGTACAGGGATAGCGAGAACAACCAGATCAGCTTTGGAAAGATCTTTCTCTGTAGCTTCCGAATCCACTAATCCTAGATCCTGAGCTTGCTCTAAATGATCCGGATTTTGGTCCATACCTTGCAGCAACACCTTGGGGTATAGCCGTCTCAAGTCTATAGCCAAAGAGCCTCCAATGAGTCCGAGTCCTATAATAACTACCCGATTCATAGTTGTATATTTTTTTCAATGATTCTGCGATGCGCAGCTTCCAAATCTGTCAGCGATACACAAAGCGAAATTCTTATATAGCCTTCACCCGCAGTTCCAAAAACTGTTCCTGGAGTGATGAAAAGATCCACTTCATCTAAGAGGCGATCTGCAACGGCTTCTGCAGAAGTTCCCGCTGGTAATTTCACCCAAACAAAAAGTCCTTGTTGACTATCACTAAAATCTCCACCCAAAGCATTGGCGATCTTCCACGCCCATTCGCGACGTCTGGCATAGGTGCCATTGAGCTGTTCAAACCAAGTCTTATCCATACCCAAGGCAGCAATTGCACCTCTTTGCAAACCGTAGAACATCCCGCTGTCCATATTGCTTTTTACTTTAAGAACAGCCTGGATAAACTCCGCATTACCACAGAGCATCCCTACGCGCCAGCCAGCCATATTGAAGGTCTTGCTCAAAGAGTTCAGTTCTAAAACCACCTCTTTGGCTCCTGGAACCTCTAAAAGCGATACAGGCGTATCGTTGAGAATAAAACTGTACGGATTGTCATTGACAATTAAGATCTGATGCGCTTTGGCAAAGGCAATGAGCTCGACAAAAAAGTCTTTAGTAGCAGTAGCCCCAGTTGGCATATGCGGGTAATTGACCCACATAATCTTAACCTTACTCAGATCTGTTTGGGCCAAAGCATTGAGATCCGGTAACCAATTTTGTTCCGCGCTGAGATCATAGGTACGAATATCAGCCTCTACCAAACGTGCCACGGCAGCATAGGTCGGATAACCGGGATTTGGTATCAAGACCTCATCGCCTGGGTTTAAAAAAGCCATGGAAATGTGCATGATCCCTTCCTTAGACCCCATCAAAGGCAATACTTCAGTCTCAGCATTTAAAGCAGCCTTATAATGCGCCTTGTAGAAACCAGCAATAGCCTCGCGCAATTCCGGAATCCCCTGGTAGCTTTGGTATTGATGCGCTTTAGGATGTGCCAAAGCGTCTTGTAATGCAGCAGTTACCTCTGGTGCAGGCGGCAGATCTGGCGATCCGATCCCGAGGTTGATCACCGGCCTGCCATCAGCAATACGCTGACGTACTTCTCGTAATTTTCTAGAGAAGTAGTACTCTTTGGTTTGTGCTAAACGACTTGCAGTTATCATAAGTTTATCTTCTTGTCGTTATACGTACCCAAAACCTTAAAATGTTTGGCCATAATTCCTAACATGGCGGTTGCTTTTTCAAAATCCGCAAGACTTTCAAAGACCACATCCACAAAAAAGGAATAGCGCCAAGGCGTTTCAATTATGGGAAGGGACTGAATCTTGGTCAAACTCAAATTGCAATCGCTCATTACATTCAATGCAGTTGCTAAACTCCCTCTTTTGTGATCTAATTCAAACTTCAAAGACGCTTTATTGATGGCAACTCCCGGCTCTTGTACTTTGGTTTTACTCACCATGACAAAACGCGTTGCATTTTTTGAAATAGACTGCACATCTGGTGCTAAAACATTCAAACTATACAAAGAAGCTGCTAGTTCCGGTGCCAAGGCAGCAATGCCTTTTAATTGGCCATCGGCGATCTCTTTTGCAGCTAGTGCAGTATCAGAAGCTTCAACCAATTTGATATGCGGATGCTGACTAAAAAATGCCTTGCACTGCAAAAGCGCCATATAATGGGAGTGAACTTCTTTGATCTCACTGATATCTTGCCCCTCCAAAGCCAAGAGGTTATGACTGATGTTCAAATAATGCTCGCCACAAACGTGCAGATCATTGGTGTCAATTAAAGCGTAGTTGGGCAGAATGGACCCAGCGGTAGAATTCTCTACAGCCATGATTCCAAAATCTACTTCTTCCGCTACAAGTTTAGCGATCAGACTATCAAAGGTCTCGCATTCTACAACGCTGGCCTCGGGACCGGCCCATTGCGTAGCGGCCAAATGGTGGTTGGAACCACGAACTCCCTGAATAGCGATCTTCGCCCCTGGATGCGTTATGGAATCTTGTACCGTTTTGGTTTCTTCGTTCATATCAAAAAAAAAATCCCGAGACGAGCTCGGGATTTATATGTGTTTCACTTTAGTTAACTACATAGGCTACCCGATCTCCTTTCGGAAATAAAAAAACCAATAGTTATAAAAAGTACTAAAGTTGTTCATTTTCTGTTATTGAAGTGCTAAAGTAGCCAATGCAGCTTATGCAGCAAAATTTTTTTGAGATTTTTATAATTCCTAGCTTTACACAAACGATAAATATGTCAATTGCAGTCACAGATCTTACCAAATTCTACGGAACCCAAAAGGCCTTAGACGGCGTTAGTTTTTCTGTGGATAAAGGAGAGATTGTTGGTTTCCTGGGACCTAACGGTGCAGGAAAATCAACTTTGATGAAAATTTTAACCACCTATTTGGAGCCGAGCTCGGGGAGCGCTAGCGTAAACGGACAGGCGGTCTTGGACAACCCAATGGCGGTGCGCCAGAGTGTTGGATACTTGCCTGAGCACAATCCGCTGTATCTGGAAATGTACGTCAAAGAATATTTGAGCCAACACGCGCAATTGTATAAGAGTCCAAAGAACAGAATCGCGGAAGTTATTGAGCAAACCGGTCTTAGCCCGGAAGCTCATAAACGCATTGGCAGCTTGAGTAAGGGATACCGACAGCGTGTTGGATTGGCAGCAGCCCTGCTCCACGACCCTGAAGTTTTGATCCTAGATGAACCTACCACAGGGTTGGACCCCAATCAAATTTTGGAGATCAGAGAACTCATAAGAAATGCAGCAAGCTCTAAAACGATCTTTTTATCTACACACATCATGCAGGAAGTTGAAGCGCTTTGTGACCGCGTTATCGTGATTGACAAAGGACAGATCGTTGCCGATCACAAGCTCAGTGAACTCAAAGGTGATCAACAACAAATTGTTGAAGTGGCTTTTGACTTTAGAGTTGAGGAGGTCGCTTTAAACCGTTTGCCTAAAGTAAGCAAGGTGGAAAACGTTCATGAGTTTACGTATTTGATCCATTTTGACACCAAAGAGGATATGCGTTCTACGGTTTTTGATTTCGCTCACGATAATGGCCTTAAGATTCTTCAGCTGAATCAGAAGAACAAAAACTTGGAAAGTCTATTTAGAGAGTTGACTAATCCAGGAAAATAAGACGGCCCGTATAGAACTCAGTCACATCAACAACAGGCGGTGTATTGGAACATATCACGTCTCCCACACTGCGAATCTCTCCGCTGATTTGTTGCTGCGGATTTACAAACATCTGATTCGTCCCACGGTGGAAAACTTCTAGATTCTGCACAATGAGTTCCTGGGCTTCAATGCGACAATCTCCACTAAATATCTGAATATAAGCATCCGTTGCACTTCCCCTCAAAAAGAAATTGGACAGATTGTTGGTCAAGATCCTAAGTTCTTCAACCTCTAGATCCATATCAAAATCTCCATCGACATTAATACGATCATTCTCTGTAAAATCTTCTGATTTCAAGCTGAGTTCCGGGTATTGCAAGATGCCATCGCTACGAACCGTTCGCCCCGATTGATTACTCACCACGGTTATATTAGGACTGGTCACATAGGCAATAGTGGGTTGGTAATCTCGAGTCAGATTACAGGCGTTGGCGTCGCGCAAAATAAGCTCACCGTCCTCTACTATTGCAGAGATGTCTGGAAGAAGATTGGAGCCAGCAACTATACGAACTTCATGACGATCACCCTGTTTAAGCACAAGTTCAATACGCTCCCGAACGCGAATGCGATCAAAAGCTGCAACCTCATAGTTGACCTCTATCCGATCCCCATTAGTTTGGAAGCAATCAAAAGCATTTTCGCTGTTACAAGACAGCAGCGTCAACAGAAGAAGTAAAGTCCAAATTCTCATCTTACAGCTTGTTAAATCTAATTCCCACCGCAAATTCCACGGCTTCTGCTTTAGCTCCATGAGCTTTCACTGTGACACCTGCAAAAACTCTGTCGTTCTTACCGAAATACCTTTTTAAACCCAGACGATTGTACAATTGCCCTTCAAAATCATAAGGATAATACACATAATAGCCCAATTGCGATACAAAGGCCACTCTGTTAAACCGCAATTCATGACCTATAAAAATACCGACGCGTTTCCAGTCTTCGTCTCCCGTGACATTTTCTTCAGGGAAGGCCACTGAACGGAAATAGATCAACTCTTTTAAAAATTCAGCAAAGAAAAGATCAACTCCTGCCTGGAGCGTCGATTTGTGATTGATTCGCTTGTCTGCAAAAGCAGAGACCACATAAAAGGGAAACTGCCCCTGGCCTACAATGTCGCTTTCATTGACACCACCACGGAGCACCAAATTGAAATGTAGCGGCTCGCTATAGGGCGTTTTACCTTCAAAAGGAACATAGTCCGGAAAATTATCGTGATCAAACTGATAATTCAAACCTGCACTGAAGGCAAAGGTATTGGTGCTGTTGTTGGGGGCTTTTAAATTGGCGTTGGAATAATGTATTACTGTAAAACCAGCTTGGAGGCCCAAACCACGCCAAAGTCGCTCTTTTACGTAATCAAATTTGAGCATGGTAGAACTCAATAAATGCGTTCCATAGGCATTGTTGAGAAAGTTCTCATCCCGATCATAAGGATTGCTGGCGTAGGCAATTCCCTGTCCTATCCGAAGCACCAAAGAACGTTTTAGGAAATAGAAATTGAAGTGACCATACAGCCCATAATTCTCACCCAAAGCCTGATTCTTAAAGTTCTGGTAGGTAAAGGTGAACCCCCAATCCGGGTAATTATAACGCCGTTCCCACGCATTAAAACCATAGGTTTTTCTATTGTAACTCAAAACAAAGCCTTCCGGATGATCCGTTATCAAATGACTCAGATCTGGATTGTGCTCCATGATCGTTCCGTAGAAATAGTCGAACTGCAGCGAAAAAGGCTTTTGCTCCTCTTTTTCTTGCGCCAGACTGTCTGCAGCACATGCAAACAGAACAAAGAGGAAGAAGAGAAGAAATCGCGGGTTCATAATTAGTATACGCAAATGCAGTACTGCTTGGTTTTAGTCTTCAAAAATCAATGTTCCAGTAAATAATTCTTCTACCTCGACAAGGGGTGGGGTATTTACAGAAATGACATCACCCGTGCCTCGGATCACACCGATTATAGATTGCTGTGGATTCACGATCATTTTATTGGCGCTTACTTGAACGATTTCCAGATCTTGTATAATCAAATCTCTCCCTTCCAGTCGGGGTTGCTCGTCACTGAATTGTACAAAGGCATTGTTAGCAGTTCCAGAAATATAAAACACACTAATACCGTTGGCATTTACTCGCAAATTATTGACTTCAACATCCAAAAAGAAGTCACCGCTCTTTCTGCCAGAACTACCTTCTCCCGACGTATTGCTGAGTAGCGTTAGACTCGGGTATTGCAATACGCCTTCACTGCGCACTTCAAAGCGTGAGCTGTTTCTGATCTGCACTAAATCCGGGGCGTCCACGTAGACGGTCGTCAAGCCGTATTCGCGCACAAAATTGCATCGGTTGTCGTTGGCAACTACCAGCAAATCATCTTCTTTTCTTACGCTGATATCATCTATGATGAATTCTCCACTTTCCAAGACAACCTGATAAGTGTCTGATTGGCGAATAACCAGGCGCACTCCGTCTTCAATACGAATGCGTTGAAAGTCTGAAATATCGAATTCCTTGGTCACTAAATCTCCCGCTGCTTGGATACAGTCTGGAGCATCGCTGCTGCTGCAACCAGAAAGTAGTAAAACGGATAATATGAGAAGAATGAGTTGTTTCATATTAATTGAATCGATATCCTATTCCAAAAGCCAAAGCCTCTGCTTTAGCCCCGTGAAGTTTTAAGGCCAAGGAGCCGTGAAAATGTTCATTGATCTTATGTTTTAAGCCCACACGTTGGTAGAATTGACCTTCAAAATCGTAGGGATAATAAAAATAATAACCCACGTGGGTTAGGAAAGACAACTGCCCAAAATGCAGCTCGTGGCCCACAAATACTCCAGCGCGCTTCCAGTCCTCATCACCTTGAATGCCATCTCGTGGAAAGGCGACAGCCCTGAACTCAATTTCTTCCTTCAAGAAACGAGACATAAAAAAGTCTAAACCACCAAGTATGGAACTGCGCCTGTTTAAACGTTTATCTGCAAAAGCAGAAACCACCAAAAAGGGGTGCTGACCTAAGTTGACATAATCACTTTCATTGAGCCCAAAACGCAGCACAGCATTGAAATGCCAGGGCTCTTTATATTCATTGGTCAAATCTTCATTCTGATACTCAAAGGAAGATTCATAATCCAAATCATAGTTTAAACCTAAGTGAACTGCGAGGGTATTAGTACTGGTGTTGGGCGCCCTAAAGTTAGCGTTGGAGTAATGCACCAAAGATCCTCCAAGGTGCAGCCCTAAACCTTTGTAGAGTCTGGGTAAAATAAAATCGCCCTGTACAAAAGTGGAACTCAAAAGTCGGGAACCGTATGCGTTGTTCTTAAAATTGGTTTCCAAATCGTAGGGGTTCGTAGCGTAGGCCATACCCTGTCCGATCTTGAATCGAAACATCCGTTTTATAAAATAAAAGGAATAATGGGCGTAGAGTCCATAAGTTTGACCTAGGGCCGGCTCTTTGGGGTCTTGATAAATAAAGGAAAAACCAAAGTCGGGATAATTGTAAAGCGCTTGCCACGGCTTTTCACCAAAACTGCGTTTGTTATAGCTTAAGATGATTCCTTCAGGATGGCCAGTGATCAAATGCGCTACATCCTTATTGTGCTCTACAATGCTTCCGTAGAAATAATTCGCCTCTAGAAAAACAGAGTCGTCAGTGGTGTTCTGCCCATATAACGCAAAAGTCAAACAGCAAATAAAGACAGCAAGCCACTTCTTCATGGGCTTAAAAGTAACTAAAATCCTTACAGATTAAAAAGGGAGATTGCCCAGATCCACATTTCCGCCGGAAAGCACAATTCCGATCTTCTTTCCAGCAAATAAATCTGGCTCTTTTAAGACTGCCGCAAAAGGCACCGCGCAAGAGGGCTCAATGATTATTTTCATCCGCTCCCAAATGAGTCGCATAGCGGCTATAATCTCTTCTTCTTCCACTCGAATGATGTCTCTGACCAGCTCTTGAATAATTGGAAAGTTATTGTCACCCAATTGGGTGCGAAGTCCATCAGCAACTGTATTGGTGGATTCATTAGTTTCTATTTTTCCGCTTCTTAAAGATCTGTAGGCGTCATCTGCGTTCATAGGTTCTCCCGCAAAAATTTTGCAGTTGGAACCAAAATAATGTCCGGCTAAGGCCGTTCCTGCTAACAATCCGCCGCCACCAACAGGTGTAAGCAATACTTCTAAATCCGGATGATCTTCCAAGAGTTCAACAGCTGCAGTTCCCTGACCCAAAATGACCGGAATATCGTTGGAAGGATGCAGAAAAGTAGCACCTGTTTCTGCTTGAATCTTTGCAGCCATAGCTTCACGGGCCTCCAATGTAGGCTCAGAAACAGAAACTTTTCCGCCATAACCGATAACCGCAGTTTTCTTGACTTCTGGCGCAGAGCTGGGCATTACAATATATGCGGGTACACCTAATTCTGCCGCAGCCAAGGAAACAGCCTGTGCAAAGTTTCCGCTGGAATGGGTGACTACCCCTTTGGAACGCTCAGCCTCAGTGAGCTGTGCGATTGCATTGACAGCACCGCGCATTTTAAAAGCGCCCATACGTTGAAAGTTCTCACATTTAAAGTAGATGTCAGCTCCTGAGATATCATTGAGCATGCGCGACTGCAGAACTGCTGTTCTATGAACGATAGGCCTTACCGTATCAACGGCCGCTTGAAGGTCTTGTTGAGTTGGAATTTTTTTCACTCCCTTAAAAATACAACAGGGCGCATTAATTTGAAAAGTGAATTCCACATTCTCTTTTGGACAAGGCTTTGATTGGATCTTGATAATCCAAATTGAGTTTCAAACCGTGCTTTTTGGGCATAGGCTTCCAGTTCATCATCAGTCCAGTGAAAAAATGGACTCACCTTTAAGATCCCTTGTGGACTCAAACTGAGCACATCCAATTGATCGCGAAACTGTGTTTGCCCTTTGCGGATATTGGTAAACCAAAGATCTGGCTTTAATTCCTCAAAAG
>NZ_CBFCWJ010000039.1:0-75868 GCF_965601605.1 Gilvibacter sp.
TCCACCGCGAATTCCAGCTTCATAAGCTGGGCCTCCCTCTATAGGATTAATGATGGCGATGGTATCGTTATAGACGTAAAAGTTCACCCCAATACCTACAAAATTCCCGCGCATATCATTGGCGGCATCTTCATAGGCATCCACAGGAATGTAAACAGAATGCGGATCCAGGTTTTCCAAAATTCCGTTTACCGTTACATCAACAATACTGTCTGTATTGACTTGATCAACGTATTCGTAGTCTATATAATCTATAAGTCTATTGAGCTTGTCTTTTTTGGAATTCTTGGCAAAGATCTGTTCGCCTCCATCCTGAAAATTCAGTTTGGCGCCAATAAAGGTCCCCACAGCCAAACAGCTGCCGACAATAAGCGGTATATAGACTTTAAATTTGTTCATTGAATTAATCCAAATCGGCTAAATGTACAACTTGAACTCCAGCGCGTTCCATGAATTCCAAACCGCTGACATCCTTGTATTGAATATTGTAAACTACTCGGGTAATTCCTGCCTGGTGAATTAATTTACTACACTCACGACAAGGCGAAAGTGTGACGTAAAGCGTAGCGCCTCTGCAACTTTGATTACTTCCGGCCACTTTCAAAATGGCGTTGGCCTCGGCATGAAGCACATACCATTTGGTATAGCCTTCTTCATCTTCGCAAAAATTTTCAAAACCTGTTGGGGTTCCGTTATAACCGTCTGAGATGATCATCTTGTCTTTAACGATCAAGGCTCCAACCTGCTTGCGCTTACAGTACGAGAGTTTAGCCCACTCCAATGCCATGCGCATATAAGCAACATCGTATTTGTGTTGTTTTACTGAAGTATTCATAGTCGAGGCAAGATAGCCAATTCCAAACGAAGATAATTGAACTCCGCTCCTCTATTAAACTGTAGCTTGTTAATCTTATTACAAAGTTTGTCAAAAAAGTGCCAAATCAGCCTTAGAACGGCCAAGTATCTGCAAGCATTGGCAAGAGCAACCCAATGGCGATACAACAAAGCGCTATGGTCCAGTCTCTGGCACTCGCTTTGAGTATATTCTTAGCGACAAAACCAACAACCAATGCGATCAGCACAATGACCAGCTGGGCCAATTCAATTCCCAAGGCGAACTCAAAGAGCGGCAAAGCCGCGCTTTCATCTAAACTCCTAAAGAAGTTGGCAAAACCAAGTCCGTGTATCAATCCGAAGAAAAGCGTCATGACATACGTCCCATAAACGGACAACTCTTTAGCACCCTTACGCGTATTTAAAAGGTGATAAATGGCAGTGGCTAAAATGGTCACTGGGATCAAAAACTCCACAGCAGTAGCAGATACCGTGACCCAACCAAAGGTCGCGGCAACTAGAGAAATCATATGCCCAAGTGTGAAGGTGGTTACCAAGCCCACTACCTTTTTCCAATCGGAAAATTCATAGACAGAAACCAAAACCACTAAAAATAAAAGATGGTCTGGACCTCCCCAATCCAACACATGATTGAAACCCAGATTCAGATATAGCCAAAAATCAGACATGGATGACGTTTTGTGTAAAGTTACCACAAATGAAGCAAGTTGCCCTGTACATTATACCTTCTTTAAGACAAAGACAAAACTAAAATAAAACTGGGAGAACAGCTGCAGCAACAAAGTTTATTCAAAAAAAACATAAGTGATTAATTTTTAGTAACTTAAAGTCAAAAGCAACTATGAAACAATTTTCACTCCTTATCCTTGGCCTACTGCTATGTAGCCAAAGTTTCGCTCAAGACCCCGACCCCGGAGATTTTGTCTTTGAACGCGATTGGTTTTCGTGGCATGTTATTCTTGACGGCGACTATTTTCAACGCCCCTCTCCCAATGATGAACAAGAGTATATTACGATGGACATTGCCTTTGGCGATCCGGCCGTTTTTACTAGCCAAGCCTGTGGAAGCGTCAGCTTGAATATGGAATTTGTTGAATACAGTTTTGAATTTGGAACTGCGCTTATCACTGATGTAGTGATTGAGCCAGATCCCTGCGATCTGGATGTTAACAATACTTACACGGCTGCGTACTTTGAATTTTTGGCAGGATTAGAAGGGCAAATTGTAGAATGGATGATAACAATATCAACCCCAAGTGGCGCGGCATTAGGACCCTTAGGTTTTCAAATAGAAGATAATGATGGAAATTATGCCTTTTGGGCAGACATACCCCTGAGTGTTTCCGATTTCCAATTTGAAGACACCAAACTTTACCCCAACCCTGCACTTGATATTTTACAATGGAGTCAAAAAGACACTCAAACCGTTAATGCGCGCGTATACACTGTGGACGGGAGACTGCTTCTCTCAGAAACTGTTTCTAGCCAACAAATAGATGTATCCGACTTAAGCGCTGGCATCTACCTTTTAGAACTGAGTAGCAGCGACGGCAAGACGGTAAAACGCTTTATTAAGCAATAATTAGAAGTACTGCTGCAACTCCTTTTTAAAGTAAGCGGCACTGGCGGCTGCACTGGCTGTTGAATTCTCGGTGAAGTTTCCGCCTTGTTCTATATAGAAATACTCCAAGCCAGAAGCCACAGGATCAGGGAGAATGTCATGATAGTTGATAGAACCATTGCCCAGTTCTGTATAATCTCTACTGACTTTATGCATGTCTTTAAGATGCCACATCACATAGCGGCCAGGATATTTTGCGACCAATTCTTTAGGCGTGGTCTTGCCTTGATGCATTACCCAATACATGTCCATTTGGAACTTTACTTGCTCTGGATCGGTTCTGTCGGCAATGATATCGTAGCCCGTTTCTCCGTTGCCAAGATCTGCGAATTCATAACCGTGATTGTGAAAGGCAAACCCCAGAGGCGTTTCACTGATCTGTTGCCCAATTATCTTGAGCTTTTGGGCCAGTAAACTGTAGCCGTCTCGGTTGCGATAAGGCTCCTCAATAAAGGGCCAAGTGATGTATTTATTATCCATTACAGATGCAGCGCTGATGCAAGCATCTACGTAATGGCGCAGCTCGTCATCAGAAGCTTCCATAAAGGCAGAAAGCCCGTAATGACCGCTACTTACAGTGAGATCCAGATCATTGAGAATCGCTTTAAAATCCTGAGGAGAATAGCCGTATATCTTATTGGTATCTGCATCAAAACCGTAGGTCTCAAAGTCTTCATAGCCCATAGCTTTGAGCGCTTTAAGCGTTTCAATGGGTTTGTCTACCATTTGATCTCGAATGGAATACACCTGGTATCCGAGTTTGTATTTGCGCTGGTCACCAAAACCTGCACAACTCCATGGGAGCATAGCAGCAGCACTTGCTGTGGCACTGAGTTTTATAAAATCTTTGCGATTCATGACTTAAAGTTAGTTGAATTTGAACAATTAAAGCAGCGCCATATTGACCGCAGCTTGAGCATGCAAATAGGTCGTGTCAAAGGTAGGGATGGAAACATCCTCGGGTGCAATCAGCATCGGAATTTCAGTACAACCCAAAACAGCCCCTTCTGCTCCCTCCCCCGCAGCCTTTTCAATAATGCGCTGATAGGTTGCTTTGGACGATTCAAGCACAATCCCTTGAACCAGTTCCTCAAAAATGATACGATCCACTTCTTGGGCATCTGCAGGATCGGGTATGATCACATCAATACCATGATCGTTTAATAATTTGAGTTTGTAAAAATCTCGAGACATGGTAAAGCGGGTTCCAAGTAGCAATACCTTCTGCAACTGCTGCTGCTTGATCGCTACAGCGGTAGCATCGGCAATATGAATGAATGGAATTACAATATTGGTAGTTATAGCGTCAGTACAAAGATGCATGGAGTTCGTGCATAAGACAATCATATCAGCACCGCCAGCCTCAAGATTTTGAGCGGCTGAGATCATTTGCTTTTCTAAAGCAGGCCAATCGTCTTTTTGCATGAGGCCTTCAATAACTGAAAAGTCAACAGACTCTAAAAGAATTCGGGCCGAATGAAATCCACCCAAACGCTCCTTGATCATTTCATTGATCAGTTTGTAATAGACGTGAGATGATTCCCAACTCATCCCACCAATAAGTCCAATTTTCTTCATCTCATTAGTTCATACTCGGACAAATCGCCTCGGTCCAAATGGCGTAACCTTTTGGATTCATATGCAGACTATCACCAATAAAGATGTGTGGTTTGGGTCTGCCTGCTTCGTTCAACATCGGATTCCATACATCGATATAACTAACCTGCTCTTGCTGCTTTGCATAATTAGAAAGCAGCATATTTACCGCCAAATACCCTTTTTCAAATTGCCAACGCGCAGGACTTGGTTTGGTGCCAATGATATAGATCTCCGTTTCTGGCAAGCTGCTTCGGATCTTCCCCACGATCTCACTCATGGTTTTTAAGACAGCCTCCGGAGTCTTACCAGAATTGATGTCGTTATCGCCTTCATAGATAAAAACCTTAACAGGCTTGAATCGCAGAACGGCCGCATCTAAGTGATAAAGCAAATCACTGGCTTCAGAGCCACCAAAGCCCGTATTGATGATCTTTTCATCTGCACAATCCTCTTGCACTGTGCCCCAAAAACGCACGCTGGAACTTCCGGTAATGACAATCAGATCTCCATCTGGGATCTCCATTTTGCTAAAGCCGTTGATCACATATTGAAAACGGTTTGGATCTTGAGCGCTAAGCTCAAATATCGCACTAAATAAAAGCAACGAACTAAGTAGCCATTTAAAGTATTTCATAAGATTAGTCTTGTTTTACAAATACGACATTTTTCACTCGTCCAGATTCTAAATTGAAGGCAGAAATATTTGGCGAACCTTTAAAGACCATAGTTGCTCCTGCTCCACTGAAGGTATCTGTATCGATTTGATTCACGGTGATTGGATCATTATCCCCAATACTCACTTGCAAGGCATCATCCAGAGCAGTTACCGCGTATCGAACATCCAATTCTTGACTGTAGTAGCTGCCCTTGTAGGCGCTAAGATCTACTCCGGAAAAGTCCTTAACCACTTTGCGTTTGGTAACAGTCAACTCTCCTGGTTGTTGTACCTCTAGCGTATTGGTCTTGCCATCTATCAAGTCTTTAAAGGTGAACTTGAAGTTCTCGTTGCCTGGAATGCCATAGGTATTACCACTGGTCTTGGCAATATTGTATGAGGCGCCGTTCCACTTTTGGGTGAGGTTTAAGGAGTCGTTCTTAATAGCGATCTCTAATTCTACTCCAGTCTCGATCTCATAAGTACCCACCATTTGATCCATTTCAAAGATCACGGCTGGGATCGCCGTTTCTACCTCTGCAACAGCATCAGGCTCGGGTTCCTTCAAAACATCTTTCAAGAGGATATCCGCAACAGCATCGGCCATATCCCAAGGACTGGCATCGGCTCGGTTTGCAAATACGGCAATGGACAAATTGTGCTCAGGGAACCGAACCAATTCGGCTCTAAAACCTACAAAAGCTCCACCGTGACGAATCGCTTTAACTCCTTTGTAATCTTCAATAAAAACACCAAGAGCATAATCAATAGTCTCTCCATTGTTCAGCATTCCCTGGGTGGTCATCTTTTCCCAAAAGTCCGCAGGCAAAACCTCAGAATTGTAAAAGGCATCGTCCCATTTTTTAATGTCATTGATGGAGGTGAAAATTCCACCATCTCCTATCATGTCTAATGTGGTCATGCTGATCATAAATGCTCCGCTGGAATGCGGCGCATAACCAGAAGCCCTATTTTTCACGATCCGATTGTGATAATTGTGAAAGTGGGTATCGCGCATTTCCAAAGGCCTAAAAATGTTGTTTCTGGCGTAATCTGCCATATTACTGCCCGAGGCTTTCTCTACAATTTGTCCCAGCAACCAATAGCCAGAATTACTGTATAAATACTCCTCTCCCGGCTCAAAATTAAGGCTGGTTTGCCTTACGAGCCAGTTCATGATGTCAGCGTCTTTATAGTGCGTGTCATCATTGTAGCCTTTTAAGTAGGCCAACTGTAAATAATCTCTAATTCCGCTGGTGTGATTGAGCAGATGACGTACCGTTATCTTTTTGGCATAATCTGGGAATTCCGGATAGAACTTAGAAAGTGGGTCGTCAAAGCTGAGTTTGCCTTCATTTTCTAAAAGCACAATACAGGCTGCCGTAAATTGTTTGGATGTGGATCCGATGCGAAATACAGAATTGGCGTCGTTGGGAATGTTGTATTCCAAATTGGCCATTCCGTAACCTTTACTGTAAAGGATCTCTCCGTCTTTGAATATTCCTAAAGAGGCTCCGGGAACTTCTCTATTCCCCCAGGCTTTGAATACGGCATCGATTTGATCGGCTTCCGGAATTTGGGCAAAAGCTATACTTGTCATTATAAAAGACAAGGCAAAACATAATTTCTTCATGGTAGTTCTTAAAATTAGCTACAAATGCTAAAGTGTCTTTAAAGGTAATTGAGTTCTGCCAATTGTCCTAGCAAAGCGGATTATTGATGTTGCCTGTAATGACAAAATCTATGTTAATGTTTTTACAAAATCAATTATTTTGTTTAATGTTTACTTATTTTCGTTAAACGATTAAGTACCAGCTTTAACCAATAAAACCATGAAGACACTAAAATTTGCTGTAGTTACGCTTGTTTTTGCAGTGCTTGTATCCTTTAAACCTGCCACAGATGATTTCCAAGGACAGGCTTTCTATTTCTCAAAATCCACAATGGAATTAGGAAACTGGGGAGCTCGCTTGAGTGAAGCCGAGAAAAAACAGGTTTACGCACGCCTAAAGAATCGTTTAGAAAAAACTTATATCCTCGATTTCAACAAAGAGGAATCCATATTCAACGAAGAAGATCAAATTGACGCCATGTCTGGAGCCACAGACACTTGGGGAAGCAACTTTGCTCGCGGAGAGCAATACAAGAATGTTAAACAAAACATGCTCATCCAAGCTCAAGAATTCTACGGAAAGAAGTTTTTGGTAAAGGATAAGCTAGCAGACATTGAGTGGAATATGGCTGGAGATTCTAAGATGATCGGTCAATATATGTGCTTCAAAGCTACTGCAACTGTTCCTACCAAAGAACTCACTTGGTATAACTTTGAGTGGAGTGATCTACGCGCAGAGCAAGAAAAAGACGCCGACGGCAACCCAATTGTGCCAACTACTGATATTGAAGCTTGGTATACCTTGCAAATTCCTGTAAGCCATGGACCGGCAGAATATTGGGGACTTCCAGGGCTTATTCTAGAGGTGAGCGCAGGAAATACCACCATGCTTTGTTCTAAAGTAGTATTGAATCCTGACGAGACTGTTGCCATTAAAGCTCCAGACAAGGGAAAAGAGATCAACAAAGCCGATTACGCCATGACCATCCGTAAGAAGATGATGGAAATGCGCGATAACCGAGGCAGAAGAAGAAACTAAATCTCAAGCCTGCTTTTAAGGTCCGCATTACGATGAAAAAATTACTCCTTTTTGCCCTGCTGCTAGCCAGCATAGGCAGAACACATGCCCAAATTCAAATGCAGGGTGTGGTCAAAGACAGCCTTGACATTCCTTTAGAATTGGCCAATGTTGTCGCTATTAATGACTCCACCAACGCTTTGGAATCTTACGGCATTACCAATGAAGCTGGTAAATACAAACTCCAACTGGAAGCCAATACCAGTTATAAACTCCAAGTGAGCTACATTGGGTTTAAAACCTATGAAGAGCAACTCCAAACGGGTGAGGCTGATCTAAACAGAGACTTTAAACTAGCCCCAGACAACGCATTGGATGCGGTTGAATTGGTCTATGAAATGCCCGTAACGGTTAAGGGAGATACGCTGGTCTACAATGCAGACTCCTTTAATACTGGAACCGAACGAAAATTAGGCGATGTATTGGAAAACCTTCCAGGCGTGGAGATCAATGAAGATGGGCAGATCGAAGTGGAAGGAAAAGTGGTCAACAAACTCATGGTTAATGGGAAGGACTTCTTTGACGGAGACACCAAGCTGGCCACCGAAAACATTCCGTCTAATGCTGTTTCAAAGGTGCAGGTACTAAGAAATTACGCAGAAGTTGGGCAATTGAGCGGAGTGAGAAACAACCAGGACAATGTGGCCATCAACATCAAACTTAAAGAAGGGAAAGAGAACTTCTGGTTTGGAAGTGTGACCGCTGGTGGAGGGTCCTCACCAGAGGATGAACTGTATTTGTTGCAACCAAAACTCTTCTACTACAGTCCAAAATACAGCTTGAACTTTATTGGTGACCTTAACAACACTGGAGAAGTCGCTTTGACACGTAGAGATATCCGCGGTTTTGGCGGAGGTTTTCAGGCGCCGAGTCGCAGTAGCGGTACCGACATTAATTTAGGAGACAACAGTTTGAATTTCTTGACCAGTCAAGGAAACGCTCTTGAGATTGAGAGTCAGTTAGGCTCCATGAACTTTAGCTATTCCCCTAAAACCACCCTGGATTTTAGTGGTTTTGCCATTTTTAATTCGAGTAGAATTCTTTCGAGAGAATCGAGTTTTGTGCAGTATACAGATCCTGAATTAGGTATTCCGGATGAAGCCACAGAGCAACGCAGCCGCGAACGCTCTGATCAAGGTTTGATCAAACTCAGCGTGAAATACCAACCCAACTTGAACAACCAGATGGATTATGATGTGCTCGGGAGAATTTCACGAGACACTCAAGATCAAAATCAATTCTCCTCCGTGATTGGAAACACCGATCAGTTTGACGAGGTAACTCCGTATAGCATCAATCAGAATCTAAACTACTACTATACCCTAAACGAGCGCAATATCTTTGCCTTTGAGGCTACCCACCTCTTGCGCAATGAAGATCCGTTCTACAACGCTGTCTTAGTAAACGATCCTGACGGTCCTGACGCTTTTGACAATACCGCTGAGGCCCTTGGCCTGAATACCAGTTTAGATTTTTACAATATTGGGCAAGATCGCAGAATCAAGTCCAATCAATTAGACGCCAAGTTGGATCACTATTTTGTGATCAATCAGCGCAGTAATTTGAACTTTACCTTGGGAACCATTCTGAGCAATCAGCAGTTCAACTCCAACATTTTTCAATTTTTAGAAGATGGAAGCCGATTTGACCCAACTCCAATTATCAATGACGGTTTGGATTCTAATGACACGGAATACAATTTTAGCGATATCTATCTAGGTGTTCACTATCGCGCTAAATGGGGGAAGTTCACAGTTACTCCTGGATTCTCGCTGCACGCTTATGGGAACCGCAACATTCAATCCGGAGAAGAGTTTAAAGACAACTTCTTTAGACTACTGCCTGACTTTGAGACGCGCATTCAATTCAAGAAAAGTGAGCAGTTGACCTTCCGCTATGAAATGCGCAACCAGTTTACAGATGTGACGCGTTTGGCGCAAGGCTTGGTGTTCAACAGCATCAACAACATTTCATTTGGTGAGCCAGAATTGCAGAATGCTTTGGCCCATAATGTGAGTCTGTTCTACAGCAGTTTTAATTTGTTCAATTACACCAACGTATTTGCCAGAGCTGCGTATACCAAGAATATTGATCAGATCAGAAGCTTGACCAACTTTGACAATGTAATTAGAACCAGCACCTTCTTCAATTCTGCTTTTGCAGATGAAACGGCGAGTTTATTCGGAAGAGTGCAACGCACCTTTGGGAAGGTTCGTGCGAGCATCAACGTACGTTATAATTACAGCAAGATCAACCAGTTCATTCAAGGGCAGCGCTCCATTAATGAAGGTTTCACGCAAACTTATACGCCAGGCCTGAGAACGAACTTTAAAGTGGCTCCTAATATCTCCCTGAGCTACCGATACAGTGTAACCAACAACAACCAGGGTGATAGAGAGACCACTTTCATTACCAATGCACCGACCTTTGAATTTGACGCTTATATCTGGAAATCGGTGACGTTTAGAACAGATTATGCTTATACCATTCAGGAGTTGGACAACGGAGAAACGCAGTCCTTCCAAAACTGGAATGCGCGTTTATCGTATAGAAAGAATCGAGATTCTAAATGGGAGTATGAGATCAGAGCAACCAATATTCTAAACATAGATTCACAGGTGAGAAACAGTGCCAATAATGTGTCAGTTTTTAGTTCGGAGACGTTTATTCAGCCAAGATTTATTACCTTCCGCTTTATCTATACACTATAAATCTAACTTAATACAGCCACCACAGCATGAAGAAATTAGTTCTTTTGGCCTTTTTTATTGGGTTTGCCACCCTTACCCAAGCGCAGGATTACACCGATATTGTAAAGTTTCAATACAATCGGGCTACGCTAGGAAATATTGATAATGATGATGAAACGGAGGTTGGCAATGCCAATTTGGAAACTTATTTTGTGATTCCCGCCACTGCAAAAACCATCTTTATTGCCGGTTTCACTTATGAAAATACACGTCTAAGTGTGGTACACGATGACGATTTTAGAACCAATCTGGTCATGACACGCCTTAACCTGGGTGTTAAACTGGACCACGGAAACGGATGGAGCGGAACTTATGTTTTACTACCTAAATACGCTTCAGACTTCAACGATTTGGGAGGTGACGCATTCCAATTTGGAGGTTTAGCCCTTTTTGAAAAGAAGGTTTCTGGTCGTAAAGGATGGAAATTTGGTAGTTATGTGTCTTCAGAAAACTTCGGAACCATCATTACTCCACTTGTAGGGATGTGGTACAAATCCCCGAACCGCAAGTTTTACGTAAACGCAGTATTCCCAATTCGTTCTGAGGCGAACTATGCCATCTCTGATATTTTTAGCGTAGGAGCTAACCTTTTAACCTCAGTAAAAGCTTACGATCTTTCTGGAAACGCAGACGGATTCTACGTACAAGAAGAGTCTATCCGCTTTAACCTTTATGCTGGAGTGAGCCTGTTTGACGGAACACTTTTGGCGCGTGCTAAGATCGGATACGATACTACGGATTATGGTCTTTACATGCAAGGAGACAAAGTTGGTGCACAAGTTTTAACCTTCCAAGTTGGAGGTGATGACAGAAACCGCTTGAACAGTGAATTTGACGCTGCTCCTTTTATGGGTGTTGACCTTATTCTTCGCGCAGGAATTTAATCCCCAAAAAATAATCTAGTCTAAAGGCTGCTTCAGGATCTGGAGCAGCTTTCTTAGTTGCTGAAATATATTATCGTTCAATCCGCATAATATCTCCGGCCTCATGCAGCTCTAAAACCTGATCGCGAGACACGCCATAAACGGGTTCCATATAATTCTCTTCCTTGTCGACCTTATAGATCCCAGAGTACTTATCTACCTCATAAGAGTTGTCCATAATGTACAAGCTGTCTGCATCTACACGCATCACTTTAAAAGTGGAATACAGACCATCGGCTACCTTGTATTTATAAATATCTCCCGGTTCAGGTGCAGCCAGATATTCAAGTTCACGCTTGTCTTGAACATTGCTCGCCACCACAGCACCAATGATAAAACACACAAAAATGGCCAATCCCGCCCACTGCCAAATCGGCCCACGACTTTCGCTTTTGAGTCTCAAGTAGGCTTGTTTGTGAGACTCAACGAGTTTTTTGGGTTTGAATTCGGTATTGCAATTTTCACAATGCCCACGGCCCAACTTTCCCATAGGGAATAGTGGAATCCAAAAGATGTGCGAATGTCTTCTGTACACATGCAGCGTAATGCTACCATTGCTTTCACAATTAGGACAGCAGCCCGTTCTGGGTTTGACACTTGCCAAATGAATGGCTTTACTACCATAAATGAGCATATTGTTGTTGTTAGTGATTCAAAAAGTTGATCGTAGCCTCGGCCAGTTTTTCAGGATTGTTTTTCTCCAGCGGATGGACTCCATCCAGAATTATTTCACAACTGCCCTGCCCTAAATGCTTCGCGGCCCATTGCGACTCCTGAAGCGAAACCATCTGGTCTTGATCTCCGATCAATATACGAACAGGTACTTTTATATCCTGTAATTCTGACTCAGAAAAAGCTGCCCCAGCTCCTAAGGCCAACATCATCGCTGCAGTCTTATTCAGTACTTGTTTCCAATCATTTGGCTGATGCACCTGCTCTAAAAAAGCTGCAAAGCGCGGAACCTTTTCCAATATCTTTTCCGGGTTGAGTTGCCTGACCTCTTTTTCAGCGCTCTCTGGTGTCCAGGCGAATTTGGTACCGTAGGTCACTATGCTTTTTATGAGCTGCGGATGCGATTGCGCAAGCGTCAAAGCCACATATCCGCCCATGCTGTATCCAAAGAAATCTGCAGTTTCAAGCTCGCTCTTAGCCATGAAGTCACTTACGTTTTGTGCAAAGACACCCATGCTAAATACTCGATCAGATCTACGACCACCGTGGCCTTCAAAATTAAAGTAAAAAACCTCATGCGTTGCGCTAAAAGATGCTGACAGTGCCTGCATTTGAACGGTTGAGCCCAAAGCTCCATGCAATAAAATGATAGGTGGTTTTTCCAAGATTTAGGCGGTCGCTTTTGCGCTTTTGAGTTTTTCTTTTAAATACCCGAAGCTGTCATCAATATTGGCAAAAAGGTCCTCCTCTGGCACCAAATCAGGTATAATATCTACAGCCTTAAGCATATCACAGGGTTGTTCCTGCAAGCCGACCAAGATCACCTCAATTCCCTGTTCATTCAAATCAAAAATAATGTCCTCTAAGGCGTAGAGCCCTGATTGGTCCACATAGGGCACACGATCCATTCTAAAGATCACCGCATCAATTGCTTCTGGCAGGGCTTTTATTTGATCTTTAAAATAAGAAGTAAACCCAAAGAACAAAGGTCCGTAAAGGTGTTTAATGATCACGCGATCTTTGTACTTTTCATAGAATTCAACCTCATCTTGCCAAGGTTTAGAGCCGTCCAGATCTGCGATCTTTCCAACCTCCATGCCTTGTTCAGAAAGATCACCAGACTTTTTCATAAATAACAGACAGGCCAAGGCAACTCCAGCTCCCACAGCGTAGATCAAACTACCAAAAGTGGTTATGAGTAACACCAGAATAAGCACCACAGCATCGGCTCGCGGTACTTTACGCAAATGCTTGAGTCCTTTGATATCCACAATTTTAAATCCGATAGGAATCAGCAATCCAGCCAAAACACAAAGTGGAATGTGCGCTGCCAATTTTCCTAGGCCTAACAAAACTGCTAGCAAAAACAAGCCGTGCAAAGTTCCTGACATCCTTGTCTTACCACCTGCATTGATGTTTACTACAGTTCCCTTGGTCGCTCCCGCTCCAGGAATTCCACCAATAACCGCAGCGATCATATTTCCAATTCCCTGACCGATCAACTCTCTGTTGGAATTGTGTTTGGTCTTGGTCATATTGTCTGCAATTACAGAAGTTAAGAGTGAATCTATACTTCCCAAAACCGCCAAGACAACAGCATACTCTAACACCAATCCGTAGGCAGAAGCGTCTACTTCAAAGATCCCGTCGATTTTAATAGAAGGCAATCCAGAAGGGATCTCCCCAATTACAGGGACGGCCATATCGCCAAAATAGGCAATCAAAGTGGCAACAATTAATGCTACAAGCGCACTAGGAATGGCCTTTGTGATCTTTGGAAACAAATAATAAACGGCAATGGTTATTCCTCCCAGCATCAAGGCTTGGAGATTTGCCTCTGAAAAGAGTCTTGGCAAATCCTGAATCACCGCTAAGGTAGATTTGGAAGAACCCAATCCGGCAAAAGGAAAGATCTGCAGAATAATAATGATAAGCCCTACGCCACTCATAAAACCAGAGACCACGGGATAGGGGAAATACTTGACATAACTGGCAATATTCAAAAACCCAAAGATGATCTGAAACAAGCCTCCCAGTAGAAAGGCTAGCAAAATTATGGGCATGGCAGATTCTAAATTACCGGTGATTTGGATCGCCCCGGCAACTAAGGCCGCAGAAACTACCGTCATGGGACCTGTGGGACCACTGGCTTGGGTTGCTGTACCTCCAAAGAGTGCTGCAAAAATACCTACAGCAATAGCTCCGTAAAGTCCAGCCGTAGCTCCCATTCCAGATTGCACCCCAAAGGCCAATGCCAACGGCAAGGCAACTACACCAGCCACGAGTCCTCCCGTAAAGTCTCCTTTGAAATTTTTGAAATCGTAAAATTTAGTGCTCATATGTTTATCCCTTAGTATCGAAGTTGTGAAGCTCTAAGTTACTGCTTTTACCTCCTGAATAAAAACGCGAATTTGTGAGATTTCAATGACCCATAAAAAAAGCCCCAAGACTAAACTTGAGGCCCTAATTATATTTTAGCAAAATGCTTAGTCAACAGGCTGCATTTCATGCAAGACAAAGGAGGCAACAGCACCTTCTGTCGCTTTTAAATACTCAGCCAGATGGCTGTTATTCATATGATCCTGCCACAATTCTCTACTCTCCCAATTCTCATAAAAAAGAAACAGATTGGGATCACCAATATCTTGATGTAGATCGTAATTGATGCATCCCTGCTCTTGACGCGTGATAGGAATAAGCTTTTGTAATTCTGATTTGACCAGTTCTCGGTGTTCTGGCTTGGCAATGATTTGCGCAACTATGGTTAATTGTTTGGACATGTTTAAAATTTTATGCGATCGTATTGATCACGGTTTCTGCCGCTAAGCGGGTTTTTGGTTTCTTTTCAGGCTGATTGAAATCTTCTGGATCTCTATGACCAATCGCGACCGCAACTTGAGCCGCATAATCCGTTTGGCCTAAGATTTTATCATAATTCTCTGGCTCTATGCCTTCCATAGGCGTAGCATCAATATCCATATTGGCACAGGCACTTAAAAAGACACCCAATGCTAAATACAGTTGACGATCAAACCAAGCTTTTACCTGGTGCTCTGGCCATGGTTTTATAAACTCTTTATAATAATTCACGGCGCCCTCTGGCAACGATGCTTCTATTTGTTTTTCAAAACCTTCTAGCGTACTGTGTCTGCTAAAGACAACCAAGGTATCGCTGTTTTGAATGCGCTCTTTATTGAGCCAAGAAACTTCAGAGAGCTTTGCTTTCATCTCAGGGTCTGAAACAAAGGTAAATTGCCACGGTTGACTATTTATAGACGAGGGCGCTAAGCGCAGCACTTCCTTTAAGGCATCTATTTTATTGGTTTCAATTTTCTGGGTTGGGTCATACTTTTTGGTAGTATAACGGTTTTGCATTGCTTCTAAAAAACTCATATTTCCTTTTACTATATTTTTTATAGTTGCAAAATTAATTATAGTATAATACTTTTGCAAGAACGGTCAAATAGGATAGTATCATGGAAACATCAGAAACACCAAAAATCCACAGCTTCAACGGTCAACAATACCCCTGTTGCGCGAGCCTTACCATGGGAGTCATTGGTGGAAAATGGAAAACCGTTATTTTATTTCATCTCATTGAAGGCCCTTTGCGCTATAACATTTTACGCAAAACCATGCCCACAGTAACCGAGCGGACACTAAGTCTTCAGCTTAAGAAATTGGAAGAAGATGGTATTATCCAAAGAAAGGTGTATCACAAAAAGCCTCCGCTCAAGGTAGAATATTCCCTCACCCCTTTAGGCGAAACATTAATTCCGATCATAAAAGCTATTGCTGATTGGGGAGATCAGGTACAAAAAATCAATTGACCTTTAAAATTGGATTGGAATCCTGCGGATTCACAAAGTTATCAGCGCGCTCAAAACGCGGTGAAATTACCTCTACCCCTTTGCGATTAATATAGCCAAGCTTTAAATCACTTTGCACGATAGCGAAACCGTTTTTAAAGTCTAACGCATTGCCGTATTTAGGTTCTACCAGCCAGTTTCCATCCGCAGTAATGAATCCTACCTTGCCATCTAATTGTACAGCCGCAATCCCCTCATTAAAGCTGCGCACTGCTGTATACTGAAAAGGAATCACCAATTCATTGTGCTTGTTAATATATCCCCACTTTCCGTCTTTTTGCACGGCACACAAGCCCTCTGAAAAGTCAGCTACGTCTTCATAGGTATTTGGAATAGCCACAGTGCCATCAAGGTCTAAAAACCCAAACAGATCGTCTTGTAAAAAAGCCGCCAAACCATCGTTATAATCATAGGTCCCTTCGTAAGTTGCTGGGACCACTTCCTGACCATTAGTATCCAAAAAACCATATTTCTCATCCTTCATAAAAAAGGTTCTACCCTGGTGGAAATCGCCTAAGGTATAGTCAACGTGTAATTTGATCTTCCACGTTCCTGAACTGTCAATGTATCCAATCGACTCATTTTCCATATCGAGAGCAGCCGCCAAGCCTTCACTAAAGGGCATCATAGCATCAAAATCTTCTGCTATAAGTGTTCCAGAGGTATTGATGAATCCTACTTTATCATCGGGCATACGAACAGGCGCAAATCCTTCGTAAAAAGAAGTTGGCTGACTAAAAGTTTTCCCGTCAAACTGCACAGCTCCTGTTGCGTCAATAAAAATATATTCTCCGCCTACGGCACCGTTAATTAAGTCTGTGCGTACCCCATCGACATTAACACAAGCCAACCCATTAGAGAACGAACGGGCCAAGGGATATTTAGGCTCAATTTTAAAGCCACCCAAAGTATCGATATAACCGTACTTTCCATCCATCATGACCATTGCCAATAATTCCGTAGAACCCGTGGGTAGTTTTTCTTGAGGCGATTCTGTTTGAGACGGCTCATTTTTACATCCCGCCAACAGAAACAGAAACAAGGCAATTCCGCCTAAAAAGAACTTTTTCATTATTGCTCTAATCTTTTAGTTATGTCTTCTCCAAGCTGATTGGTCGAGCCCCCATTTTAATAGGTGATCAAGCCAAGCTGGTCGTTAAAAAAACGGGTTTTCGTCGTAAACTTAAGGATAATTGTCGACCTATTGCATCAATACCGGACTGCATTAAAGCATTTTTAAGTGCTTTACAATAACGCCCAATTGTCCTAAATGATAGATGTCGTGTTGTAAGATACCATCCAACATCCATTGATAGGTATAGTTGCCCTTAAAGTCGGTATCGTAATATTCTTGTTGTAAAAAGGAATCGTCTTTGTCCTTCAAGAGCGCGATCAATTGCGCGTGACTGCGATCATATCGCAGCTTAATGGCCTGCCACCCTTGAGCGTCCAAATCATTGTCGGGCAACCAGTTTTCAGGACAGGCATCGGTCTTACTACCTGCACCTGTTTGTATTTTGAGAATAGCTTCTTCCCGCCACAAGGTTAAATGTGAGATTATCGCCGCTACACTTTTAAGTTTCGCAGGACGCACAAACATTTGATCTTCACCCAGCCCGTCTAAAACTTTAGCGTAGCTATTGCCAATCCATGGTTTACCGTTTTGGATCGACTGCATTTGAGATATAAAATGCTGAACAAGCCTGTTGTTTTCTTGTGACATGGTTCACTTCTTTTTAAAGACCACGATATCTTGATACTCTTTGGCATCCTGAGTTCCCTTCCAAAAGCCATCAGAAATCTGAGTGATTTGAAGACTTGCTTTGGCCATCATTTGTTCTAATAGCGATTTATGGATGGCTATATTACCACTGGTCACTTTACTGTTCATCAATCGGAATCCATCTCCGGCAACTGGAAACCCAAATCCTTCATCGGTAGCGATCTGAGATTCATTCTTATCATCATACAAAAAGAAAGTAGACATGGCCTGTCCTTGATTTGACAATACCCTGTTTATCTCCGTTAAATAATGTTGAATCTCGTCTACCATCATATGGGTAAAAACAGAAAACGAATAGACTTTGTCAAACTGGGCTGGCTCGAAAGGAAACTCAAAATCGGTAGCCTTCCTTTTAGAATTGTTGTACAGATCGTTGAATAGAGGCACATAGGTAAAATTGAAGTTGGGAAAATCCCGGCCAATTTTCTTATTGCACCAATCCACTCCGCTTTTTACCACATCAAAGCCTTCATAACGAGCCTCTGGAGTCAAATACTCCACCAAGGAAATAGCTGTACGTCCAATGCCGCTGCCGATATCTAATACTCGGTCTGTGGGCTGCAAGTCAACCTCAGATTTAAGTAAGTCCAACTGATGCCTACTGCTGGCCAAGAACTTCTCCGCCCCAGCGGCAGAACCTGTGTAGATAGCACCTCTAGGAGGCACATACTTATTGCGGTTTCCTTTGAGCCTATCTTTTAGATCTGCGGGTAAATAATAGAGATATCTCACCCAAAATCGCTGCTTTGCAGATAAGGAATACCAAAGCTTGCGGAAGTTCTTTTTGTTCATCTAGAGTTGGTCACAGATTTTTAGCGTAGCTAAAGATAGCAATAGTGAGCCAATCTCAGGTTTTATTTTGATTGTTCCGAGAGATAACCTTTAAGGAATAATTGCATGCCCCATATCAATAGTTCTCGAGACTCAGCTGCGTCCAAATCACAAACATCTTTGGCCACAATAAAGGGTTCCAATCCCATAAATAAAGTCAGAATATTGGCGAGTTTCCTTTTATCCTCGGCAGGAAATTGTTCTTGTGCTAGGGTAAAATTCAAAGCCTTAGTACGCCGAGCCCCGCGTTTGAACTGTTTCGCACTGGATTCAATTACCACACTTAAGTACTTTCTAAAAGCGGACTCATTTTCTAAGGTGAGGGTATTGAAGTATTCTTGAATATGCAGCAATCGATCCTCCAAAGACTGGCCTTTTACTTGCTCCGCCAAGACTTCGGGAGCCACAGTGGCTATTGCCAAACTCGTTTCTGCAGCAAGAATCTCCACGCTGGAAAAATAACGATAAATGGTTGCTCGGGAGATCTTTACGCGCTTGGCAACATCTTCCAGTTTAAATTCCTGTCCTGAGCTTAGAAAATACTGCGCGCCTTCCAGAATCTTAGCTCGAGTTTCTAGCTTCTGATTGGTTCGACCAGAACTCACGTAATTCTCTTTCATGAGACAAATATCTCATAAAGTTTGGTAATATCAAAGCTAAATCTTACATTCGTGAGACTAAATCTCATAAACATGCAACCAAACAAAACGAAATGGGTTCTAGGCCATAAGGTAACACCTCACGACACTTCTGGAGATTATGATCTCATGATGGCAGAGACACCACCACAAGTGCCTGGTCCACCACCGCACTTACACCACTCATATAAGGAATCATTTCTTATCGTAGAAGGTGAAATGGAATTCTTTGTAAATGGGGAAACCAAAGTTTTACAAGCCGGAGAATCCATAGACATACCACCTGGAACGCTCCATACCTTTGGAAATAAAAGCGATAAAGTTTGTAAATGGATCAACATTCACAGCCCTAAAGGATTTCGAGATTTCTTTGAACAACTAGGAGTCGATGAAGATCAAGAGAACGCTGTTGAGCAATCCATAGCGCCAGAGCTTATCCAGAAAGTCATTCAGACTGCTGCCGACTACGATATGATCATCCAAGCATAAAATTCATGAGATGATCTCTTGTTTAAACAGTTAGAGTCAAAACAAAGATGGGCTAGTAGTGTTTTATAGTGTTTTGTAAAAAAACTGGAATATCCCAGAGGGAGATGTTTTTGCATTTATCTACTTGACCTTATACTATTAAGCATAAACGTTCGATTTCAAGGATATCCCAGCCTTTGATGTGATTTGCATCAGCATTGCCAATAAGAAAACCGCTGTGGAAAATACAGCGGCCCTCTTTTTGACATTTGGAAATTAAATTTCATTTAGCCTCGCGGACCTTTAAGAACTTCATTTTTGTCGCTTTTACCCAGTATAAACACGAAATCGATCAGCGTATCCAAACGGGATGGAACTTGCGTTAGTCTGATCGTCATTTGTTTTGACGGCAAAAAACAAAAACGGTGGTCAACTATTAAATAGTGGCCCAAGGTTGCCTCAAAGCATTCCCAGGGAAGAAGGAGAGTTTTAAAGCAGTAAAATGAATCTTTCCTTTTGGATTGATTTTGTAATGAGTCACAATGACACATTAAATGTACAAATAATTTCTTATTTTCAAACTCGCGTGCAGAATAATACAGAATTTAATTTCAGAGCACTCTTAGATGGTGCCATTCCTGGTCTCTCATTAGACTGTGTAGTTTTTGGATACAAGAACAAGAAGCTCCATGTTCTTTTGGTTCGTTTCAATATCTCCAAAGTTTGGGCACTTCCAGGTGGATTCATCCCAAAAAATGCGGATATGGACACTGTGGCTAATCAAGTTCTATTGCAAAGAACCGGCTTGGATAATGTATTTTTACAGCAATCTAGAATTTTCAGTTCACCTGACAGAATGTGGGATAGCAACACACAAAGCCGCCTAGCCATTGACTCATTAAAATCCACTTGGCCCGAATCACTAACAGAGGAACTCAACGCTTGGTTTGATCAACGTTTTATTTCTATGTCCTATATGGCCTTAGTAGATGCCGAGAAGGCGCATCCTAAAATTGACTTCTTGAGTGATGCTTGTGATTGGATTCCTCTTGATGAGTTGCCTGACTTATTGTTGGACCACGATCAGATGATCAAAGAAGCACATAAGCAACTCCGGATGAAAATCAATTCTCTGCCAATCGGGAAATCACTTCTGCCAGAGCGTTTTACCATGTCCGACCTTCAGAGTTTGTATGAAGCCATTCTCGATCAGAAATTGGATCGTGGAAACTTCCAGCGTAAAATGATCCGTTTAGGCTTTTTGAATCGACATGAAAAATTAATGACCGGAGCGCAAAACAAAGCGCCCTATTTATACAGTATAAATGACGAGGCCTACAACGAATTGCTCGAAAAAGGTATTGGATTTAGTTAATTATAGGTATTCTACCAACTGAATGTTGTTTCCGCAAGTATCATCAAAGACCGCGATCTTCACCGTTCCCATGTCGGTTGGTGCTACACTAAATTCCACATCCAGCCCCAATAAGCGGTCGTATTCTTCTTGAACATTCTCAACATCAAACTGGGTATAGGGAAAACCAGCTTCCTTGAGCGCATCTTGATATACTCGGCTAGGTTCAAAATGCAAAGGAGCGGGCTCCAAAACCAATTGAACACCGTCTTGATCTTCTGGCGAGACCAAAGTCAGCCAACGGTCCGTTTCATTTATTGGAATGTCAAGTTTTTTTATGAAGCCGAGTTTTTTTGTGTAAAAATCCAAGGCCTGCTGCTGATCTCTAACAGGAATACTGATTACGGTTACTTTCATGTTTAGTTGTGTTTGATGCTCTGCAAGTTGCCAAATCGCAACTTAGATTACTTCTTTAAAGTTGCTCTTTTTTGAAATTCTTTGGGCGAGATATTGTTTCTGCGTTTAAACAAGGCGCTAAATGAACCCAAAGATTTAAAACCTACAGCATAACAGGTCTCTGTAACTGAAGCTCCTGTTTTGAGCAATTCTTTGGCTACAGCGAGTCGTTTATCCGTCAAATATTGACTTGGAGTTTGTCCGTGATATTTTTTGAAAAGGCGCAACATGTGAAACTTAGAGACAAATCCTTCCGTAGACAGCACATCTAAATTCAACTCTTCTTGATAGTGATCATCAATATGATGTTTTACTGCCATTATAGTATCCAACTGTCCTTGGTTGGCAAATTTCTTGGCCTTGTAGTTCTCCAGATGCTGTTGATAGATGGACATAGCTACAAGTTAAAAAAAATTAGGGGATCATTTGAAGCTCAATGAATTTACCCTATATCGGGTATGTTTCTGCCGAGCTTCCCAATGTAGTTTTGAAACAAATCAAATTCAAACACTATGAAACTGCGCTATCTAAAATTTTTGACTCTACTGAGCTTTTGTCTCAGTATGAGCTCGTGTTTGTTCCCTATTTGTGACGATGAATTTTTTGATGACGTCCCAAGTACGGTATATAATGAAGAATCCTTTGTAGAAATTTCTTTGATCAACGGATCAGCGGTTGAAACTATTTCCTTCACAGATGGTGTAGTAAGCGCAGAAAACGTAATTGACGCCTCCAGTTTTGAGTCGGAAGAGTTGCAAAGTTTTGAGACCGGAATTGCGGCACCCATTGACGCTACTGTAAGTATTGAAGCCGATTTGCAAATGGCAACTATCAATTTAGAAGACGGCACGCAAATACCTCCATTCTTCGCAGGAGTAGTTTCCTCAGGAATCATAGAGGCTGGCGATGAAATAGAAAGAGAAGATTTTAGATACAGTTTCACGTATCCATCAGAAGCGACTCCAATACCTATCGATACCATAAGCAGCATTGTCTTAATCTACAGCCTTGATTATTTTTCTTTTGACGGATTACTGCACACCAAGATTTTTACCCATACCGTAGTATTTAACTAATTGTGGTGAAGCCGGTGTGTTTTCTCATGAACACAACCTGCTCCAAGAGCCTCGGTCCTGCCGGGGCTTTTGGGTTTTTAGTATATTTAGAAAGATCTCTTCAGAATATTTGAATTAGGATGCACCAAGAAAAAAGATTTAAAACTAAAAACGGCTTTTGCCACATTCTGTATGACAAACTCGTTTTAACTCAGCAGGGTGATATTTCTAATCCAACGCCCGAACCTCCTAGACACAAGATCATACTTCTTATTGCCGTGTATTTCGCCGGCTTATTGGGCTTTTACTATTATGCTTATGATGCCTATTCCCAAGGAAAAATTTTCTGGGCTGTAATCACTGCCTTAGTGGGTTCTTCATTCATCTGGGGAATCGTCAATATGCGCAACGTTAGCTACCTCAGCGAAATAAAGCGCAGAACCATTAAAAAGGTAGTATTTAAAAAAGGCATCAAAGGTTTTTCAGAAGCTCGATTCGACATCTTTTTTGAAGACCAAAACGGCAAAATAAAAAAGCGCTGGATACTGCTCAACGGAAATCCAAAAGACGATTCCGCGGAAGTTGAGCAGGCCGTAAAAATATTGAAAGAAGAAGGTTTACTCCGCTAACTTTTCAAATTACAATTATCTAAATTGGATTTCTTTGGGCGCCTACTACTTCGCTAGAGCTTCGTAGCACCGCGCTATTCGTTCCAACTCCTCACTCGCTTTGCTCCTTGCGGGGTTTTCACTGCTATCGCTGGCGCGGGGGTGGTTCCGGTCATCGAGTGATTTGCGAAGCAAATTGTATCGAGATGACATCTCAAGAAAAAGCTGTGGCATTTATATGCACGGAGGATTTATCATTGAAAACAAGTGTTTCTACGCTGGTTTGAATCTTAGTTTGATTAGAAATTGAACTCGAATTCAATCAGATTCAAAGGCGGATCTCGAAAAGCCTTATTCAACGAGTAGAGAAAAAAACAAAAGCATGAGTACACAAGTTATCCTGATAACCGTTCACAATTATTTGTACAAAGGGTCAACGCAACCAAACACAGATGCAAAAATCACCCTTGATTCTGTTGAAAACAGATCACCTACCCCCTACTTGCCTGGGCGCTATCATCCACAATTTGAGATGCCCGCTACGGTAGTTGTGGGTACAAATGCAAGCACTTCGTTTTACGTACCTTTCAATCCAGGCACGAACAACAATGCTAAAATCAACGTGACCTTAAGCGCCAACAATATGAACGGCAGTCACACTTTTTCATTCGATACGAATGACAAGTCATATCTAGCCATCAGCCTGTATTCCTCCAGCGGAAACTGGTCTGTACATACTTCTCCTCCGATTTCTTAATTGGTTAAGAAGTTCACTTATTAGAAACCCTTTCCGGTGATATCTGGAGGGGGTTTTCTATAAATAAAAATGAGTTGAAGATAATTTTAGGTAGGGAACTAAGCCCTAAGAATTTCAAAGTTATTCTTCACATCTTGCGGCCGCTGTTCATAAAACTTGATAACCGTAAAATCTTTATTTGACTTAAAAAGAAAAAAAGCACCTGATTCTAAAGATTGACAGTGCCATAAATAATCTTGCTTATTCTCATAAGGTTCAAGAATCATTAATTTATAAATGGCAACATTGAGCTTTTCAGCAGAAAGCTGACTGATTTGATCAAATCTCTCGTCATCTTCAACATAGGAAATTGGACTGAACGAGCCTGACCCTGCAATGAGTTGTTCAATGATATACATGGAGTGAATTTAGCGGAAATCTCGATTTAAAACAACACTCGCTTTGTGGGATTCATTGGCTGAGCCAAAGTTACAACAACAGCACCGTTCAGTGGGATTCAATCACTTCGTGATTGTTCCCTTCACGGCGCTGTTGAGAACCACAAAAGGAAACGCTTCGATTCACTTCAAAAAAGAAGCGAGCTTCTTTTTTGAAGCTCGCTCGCATTTCCACTCTTTTGTGGTTCATTGTACCTTGGGTGGGAATCGAACCCACACTCCCGAAAGAACTGGATTTTGAATCCAGCGCGTCTACCAATTCCGCCACCAAGGCTTATCGGGACGGCAAAAATACATAAAATGTTGAATTTTCCACCAAATATTAGAACTAAAAATATTCGGGCTGAACTTGGGATTTTTTTACATTTGTAGCTTCCAACTAAAACACCACAACGAAGATGCCTGGAGCCGTTCCTCAACCCAAGATATTTGCTTGTAAACAAAGCCAAGAACTTGCTGAAAACATTGCAAAACATTTCGGTGTCCCACTGGGGAACGTAATCACCTCTACCTATTCAGACGGAGAGTTTCAACCTTCTTTTGAAGAGTCGGTACGTGGAGCCCGCGTATTTATTATTGGTTCTACTTTTCCTCCGAGTGATCACTTGATGGAAATGCTATTGATGTGTGATGCCGCAAAGCGCGCCTCTGCAAGACACATTACTGCTGTATTGCCTTATTTTGGTTGGGCACGCCAGGATCGCAAGGACAAACCAAGAGTTCCAATTGCTGCAAAAATGGTTGCTAAGATGCTAGAAGCCGCAGGAGCTACTCGTATCATTACTATGGACCTCCACGCAGATCAAATTCAAGGATTCTTTGAAAAACCCGTAGATCACCTTTTTGCCTCAACCATCTTCTTACCCTATTTGAGAAAACTTAATTTGGATGAGCTTACCATTGCCTCACCAGATATGGGAGGTTCTAAAAGAGCCTACGCCTATTCCAAAGCGTTAGAAAGCGACGTGGTGATCTGTTATAAGCAACGCGCCAAAGCCAATGTGATCTCTCATATGGAACTCATCGGTAATGTAGAAGGCAAGAATGTTGTTTTAGTAGACGATATGGTTGATACGGCCGGAACCCTAACCAAAGCAGCAGACCTTATGATGGAACGCGGGGCCAAAAGCGTTCGCGCCATCTGTACTCACCCTATCCTTTCTGGACAGGCCTATGAGCGTTTGGAAAACTCGCAATTGGAAGAGCTTATCGTTACGGATACCATCCCGCTTAGACAAGAATCTCCAAAACTGCGTGTGCTTAGTTGTGCACCACTTTTTGCTTCTGTGATGCAAAGCGTGAACACCAACAGTTCCATCAGTTCTAAATTTTTGATGTAATCCGCAGAAAACAAGCCTTTAAGGCCTTGTAAAAAAAGTCGTATTTACTTTCAGCTACCAAATAATTTTGGGATATTTGCAGCCGCTTAAATAACAAGTGACTTAAAATTTAATTAAATGAAATCAATTACGATCAAAGGATCTCAAAGAGAAAGCGTGGGCAAGGTATCTACCAAAGCCTTACGTAATGCTGGAAAGGTTCCCTGCGTAGTATACGGAGGAGAAACACCGATTCACTTTTCAGCGCCAGAATTAGCGTTCAAGAACTTGGTGTACACTCCAGACGTACACACAGTTGTAATTGAGCTAGAAGACGGCACAAGCATCAATGCTATTTTGCAAGACATTCAGTTCCACCCGGTAACTGACCGCATCCTGCACATCGACTTTTACCAAATCTTTGACGACAAGGAAATCACTATGAACATTCCTGTACGTCTAGTAGGTAACTCTCGTGGTGTACGTAACGGAGGGGTGTTGCGTTTTGTAAACCGTAAGCTACGTATCAAAGCAGTACCGGCTAACTTGCCAGATTATGTAGAGGCAGACATCACTGAATTGCGAATTGGTAACAAACTTTATGTTACTACTCTTACAAACGATGCTTACACCATCATGCACCCAGACAACACTGTTGTTGTACAGGTCAGAACTTCTCGTAACGCTGTTGACGAGGCAGATGACGAAGAAGATGATGATGCAGAAGAAGGTGCTGAAGCAGCTGCTCCAGCAGAAGCTCCTGCCGAGGAATAGATCTTCTAGCATACCGAACATAGAAAAGAGTCCGCTTGGTTATCAATTTAAGCGGACTCTTTTTATTTTTACAAAAAAAAGGATGCTCGCATTTTTAAAGCGACTTTTTGGTTTAGACGCTCCTAGCGAGCCCGAGCAAGATCCCATGAAGAAATTTCTAATTGTGGGTTTGGGTAATATTGGACCCAAATACGACAACACCAGACATAATATTGGATTTGATGTGGTAAGCACCTTGGCAGAAAAGCACGAGGCCACTTTTGAATCCAAAAAACTTGGGGATATTGCCAAACTACGTATTAAAGGCCGTCAATTAATTTTGCTCAAACCGAGCACCTTTATGAACCTCAGCGGAAAAGCTGTCAATTATTGGCTCAAACAAGAAAAAGTGCCTTTAGAAAATATGTTGGTCATCACCGATGATCTCAACTTACCTTTTGGTAGCATCCGCTTGAAGAAAAAAGGATCTGACGGAGGCCACAACGGCTTAAAGGACATTCAAGCCACGCTTAACACTACCGCTTACAATCGTTTTAGATTTGGGATCAGCGATCAATTTGCAAAAGGCAGACAAGTAGATTATGTATTGAGTCCTTGGACCGATGAAGAACAGACAGCCCTTAAGGAACGACTCAAAACGAGTGCTGAAGCGGTAGAATCATTTGCCTTAGCAGGCATGGATCACACCATGAATAACTTTAACGGAAAATAAGATGCAGACCTACGCCTCATCGGCTCAATATCAAGGCACTCAACCCACAGTGGTCACCATTGGGACCTTTGATGGGGTGCATGCAGGTCACCGGGTTCTGTTAGGCCGCTTGACCGATGACGCAAATGCCATGGGCTGTGAATCCGTGATCTTTACCATGTTTCCGCATCCGCGTATGGTTTTGCAGCCCGATGTGGATATTAAACTCATTCAAACCATTGATGAGCGGGAAGCGGTCTTGGACCGCGTGGGTATTGACCACTTGGTCATTGAACCATTCACTAAGGAATTCTCACGTATGAGCGCAGAAGACTTTGTGCAACAATTACTTGTTGAAAAACTCAACGCCAAAAAAGTGATCATAGGTTATGACCACCGCTTTGGGCGCAACCGCCGTGCCGATGTTTCGGATCTGCGTCGCTTGGGTGAAGAGTTCGGTTTTGAAGTTGAAGAGGTCGGCGCGCAAGAGGTGGATGCCATTACGGTGAGTTCCACCAAGATCAGAAAAGCCTTAACAGAAGGGGATCTTGACACGGCCAATACTTATTTGAGCGATCCCTTCACGCTAACGGGAACCATCGCTAAAGGCCGCGGTATAGGCCGTCAATTGGGGTATCCTACGGCGAATTTAGAAATTGCGGAAAACTACAAACTCATTCCCAAGAACGGCGTCTATATTGTGAAAAGCCAAATAGACAAAAATTCGGTTTTTGGCGTTATGAATATTGGTAATAATCCGACTGTTGGTGGAGAAAGAACCACTATTGAAACCTACTTTATGGATTTTGAGGGGGACCTTTACGGACGTAAACTGCAGATCGAGTTGCTTTCAAGAATTCGTGATGAGCAGCGTTTTGGATCGACTGAAGAACTAACAGCCGCTATTGCTGAAGACCAGAAAATCGCCGAGGCCTATGTTAGATCGCATCAATAAATACCTTTTTACTCGTGTAGACAATGCCGGTTTGGTCTTGTTTCGCATTGCTTTTGGGTTTTTACTTACCGTAGAAGCCTATGGCGCCATTGCCACAGGCTGGGTGCGGCGCACCTTTATGGATCCGGAGTTTACTTTCAATTTTATTGGGTTTGACTTTTTACAGCCTTTACCAGGCAATGGGATGTATATCTACTTTGCGGTTATGGGCGTCTTTGGAATTGCAGTCATGCTCGGGTATAAATACCGTTGGAGTATGGCAGGCTATGCCTTGATGTGGATGTGTGTTTATTTAATGCAAAAGTCCTCATACAACAACCACTACTACCTCATGATGTTGCTCACTTGGATGATGGTGTTAGTGCCAGCAGCAGGACGAATGTCTTTAGATGCCAAATTCAATCCGGAGCGCAAAAGTATCTCCATGCCAAGGTGGGTACAGACCTTAGTGGTAGGGCAACTATTGATCGTATTTACCTACGCAGCAATCGCCAAAATATACCCCGATTGGCTGGACGGGACAGTCACACGTCTGTTCATGAAAAGCAAGGCTGATTATTGGCTCATTGGCGATTTCTTGCAGCTTCCGTGGGTACACTGGAGCATGGCTTATTTTGGAATCCTTTTTGATCTGTTGGTTATCCCGATGTATATGTGGCGCAAAACGCGTTGGCTGGCTTTTGGACTGTCGCTGTTCTTCCACCTGTTCAATTCCGCAGTATTCCATATTGGAATATTCCCCTATATGTCGATCGCGTTCGCCCTGTTCTTCTTCAGTAGTGAAACCTTGGTGAAACGATTTATGCCCGGAGAAGAAGTTTACCGCGGAGACGAAGTGCGCATACCCAAAACAGGCACTATAACTACCGCACTATTGGTCGGTTATTTATTTGTACAATTTGCCTTGCCGTTAAGGCATTGGTTTATCGCAGAACCTGTTTTGTGGACAGAAGAAGGGCATCGCTTGTCTTGGCGGATGATGCTGCGGACAAAGTCCGGACGGGTGATCTATTATATCGTAGACAAAGCTGATCCTAACAAAAAGAAAGTTGCTTACAGCTATAAGGACTTGCTGAGTAAAAAACAGTATCGCTCTTTTAGAACTAAGCCCGATTTTATCTGGCAATTGGCCCAACGCATCCATCAGATCGAAAAAGAAAAAGGCAAAGATGTTGAGGTCTATGCTACGGTGCGCGTCAAAGTCAATGCCGGCAGCTACCACTTACTGGTGGATGAATCTGTAGATCTGGCATCTGTATCCTGGGATCAACTTAAGCACGCTTCCTGGCTGCTTCCTGCTCCAGAGAATTTTACCAAGATCGAGAAGAAAAAAGAATCAGAATCTTCTACTCAAAAATAAAGGATTATATCCCCTGTGATTATTACTGTTTGAACTGTGATAACTAGGCGCTAATGTTTAAATTTGGGGCCTAATTCAAACGGGAACCATGTTACAGGTAAGTGAAATTCGCGACAACAAAGAACGTTTTGCTCAGGCTTTAGCCAAACGCGGTTTGGATGCCATGCCTATTTTACAGGAGGTATTGCAGGCAGATGAACTCCGCAGAAAAACGCAAGCACAATTGGATGAGACACTAGCGCAATCCAATACATTCTCCAAGGAGATCGGGCAATTGTTCAAAAGTGGAGAGGTACAAAAAGCCAACCTATTGAAAGAGAAAACTGCCGGGCTTAAAGAGCAGTCTAAAACCTTGCAAGAGCAGCTCAATGCAGCTGCAGATAAGCTTCAAGAATTACTCTTCACCTTACCAAACATCCCGAACGCTGCTGTACCAGAAGGAAGTAGTGATGAAGACAACGTAGAAACAGAACGCCACGGAACCATTCCGACTTTGCATGAAGACGCGCTTCCGCACTGGGAATTGGCCAAAAAATACAACCTGATTGACTTTGAGTTAGGAAACAAGGTTACCGGAGCTGGATTTCCAGTTTATATCGGTAAAGGTGCCCGTCTGCAACGCGCTTTGATCAGTTATTTTCTAGACAAGAACATCGATGCTGGCTACACCGAGTATCAAGTACCGCATTTGGTAAATGAAGCCTCTGGAATTGGAACCGGGAGTCTTCCTGACAAGGAAGGACAGATGTACCATGTAACTGGAGACAATCTGTATTTGATCCCAACGGCAGAAGTTCCTGTAACCAACCTGTTTAGAGGAGATCTGCTCAACGCCAAAGACCTACCTATTGCTTGTACTGCCTACACACCTTGCTTTAGACGTGAGGCCGGTTCTTATGGAGCGCACGTACGCGGTTTGAACCGTTTGCACCAATTTGACAAAGTAGAGATTGTGCGCATCGAGCACCCAGAGCGTTCTTATGAAGCCTTAGAGGAAATGTTGGCTCACGTTAAAGTAATTTTGGGTGAGTTAGGCCTTCCCTATCGTGTGCTGCGCCTCTGCGGAGGAGATCTGACCTTTGCCAGTGCACTCACTTATGATTTTGAAGTGTTCTCAACCGCTCAAGACCGTTGGTTGGAGGTTTCCTCTGTTTCTAACTTTGAGACCTTCCAGAGCAATCGTATGAAATTGCGTTTTAAAAATTCCGAAGGCAAAAATCAATTGGCTCATACCTTAAACGGTAGTGCCTTGGCCTTGCCGCGTATCTTGGCGGGAATTTTGGAAAACTACCAAACCCCTGAGGGCATTAAGATCCCTGAGGTCCTTGTGCCTTACTGCGGATTTGATATGATCCAATAAGGATTCTGGCTTACTTTTTGGTTGCATATTTAAGGCTGATGGCAATAGTGCCGCTATGGCCCTGTAATTTAATTGAGGTACTTAACGCAGCTTTAAGAACTCAATTGATATCTTTACACAAGTGCGTAGTCTAATCCTCATACTACTGTTTCTTTTGCCCCTTAATTCTATAGGGCAAAGCGATGCCTTGGCCGATACTTACTTTGAAGAAGGAAAGTATGACAAGGCCCTGCGGATCTATCAATCCATTTACGACAAAAATCCGCGCAGGCTGGATATTTTCAAAGCCTTGGTGGCCACCCATCAGCAATTGGAAAACTATCAAGAGGCCGGTACGCTTTTAGAAAATAGAGCGCAAACGGTTGGGCGCTATCCGCAGCTATCTGTAGATATTGGCTATAACTACGAACTGCAAGACCGCACGGAGGAAGCCAAAGTATTCTATCAATTGGCCATAGATGAGTTGAATCAGCAACCTAATTATGCGCGTTTCATTGGAGATACTTTTGACAGCTACGGTTTGTTAGAATGGGCGGTCAAAGCCTATGAACGCGGCATGGAACTCAATCCCAACGCTGATTTCTTTTTACAACTCTCGCGCATTTATGGCGAACTGCAGAATTTTGAAAAGATGTTTGATGCTTATTTGGGGCTGATGGAATCCAAGCCCGGTTACAGCTCATACACCAAACGCAGTTTGACCCAATTCATTACAGAGGATCCGGCCAACGAGGCCAACGTGATCTTTAGAAAGACCTTAATCAAAAGAATTCAGCAGGATCCTGATCTGCTTTACAATGAGCTTTTGAGCTGGTTGTATGTGCAGCAAAAGGAATTCCGCAAATCCTTCAGCCAGGAAAAGGCCATATATAAGCGCAAAGGAGAAACCTTGGAACACATTTCTCAGCTGGCCAGCATCACCGTAGAAGAAGGTGAATACGCTATCGCGCTAGAGATCTTTGAATACATCATTGAAAACAGCAGCATTTTAGAAGAACAACTCGATGCGGAAGAAAGACGCCTGAACGTCATTGTCAAAACTGAATCAGACATCAAAAAAGTCGAGACTGAATTTGACGAAGTCTTTGAAAAGTATGGCCTAAGCACTCGTACTTATGCCCTGCAGATCGCTTACAATGATTTCATCGCCTTTAAAAAAGAACAACCCGACACGGCCATATTAAACCTCAAAGTGTTGACAGATACAGATCTGAATCGTTTTGAGAAAGCTCGGGTAAAAATGAAGCTCGCGGATATTTTGGTCTATACCCAAAAGTTCAATCAAGCCCTGATTTACTATTCGCAGATACAAAAGAAGGTACAAGGAAATATTCTGGCTCAAGAGGCGCGTTTTAAAGTGGCGCGCACCAGTTATTTCAAAGGCGATTTTAAATGGTCCCAGATCCAATTGGATGTACTGAAAAAATCTACCTCTCAGCTTATTGCAAATGACGCCATGGAACTCAGTTTGCTGATCAGTGATAATTCTGTAGAGGACACCACCCAAACCGCACTGCGCAAATTTGCCAAGGCGGATCTACTCAGCTTGCAAAACAAACCCAATGAAGCCGTTTCCCTGCTGACAGAGATCTTGGATACACACAAAGGTGAAGCCATTGAAGATGAAGCCCTTTTGCGCCGAGCCAGATTGTATACCGAGCTTGGTGTATTTGAAAAAGCTGAGGCGGACTACAAGACTATCATTGAACTGTACAAAGAAGATATTTTGGCAGATGATGCCTACTTCAATCTCGCCCAACTGTATGAAAAACAGTTGGCTCTCCCAGAACGTGCTCAGGAATTTTACGAGCAAATTGTCTTTAATTTCCCGGATAGTATTTACTTTGTAGATGCGCGCAAGCGTTACCGCAGTCTTCGCGGGGACACCATCAATTAAAGTCAAATGGCAAAATCTAAAAAGATAGATTGGCTCAACCACGGTTTAGAGTTCGTGGTTGTTATTGTTGGAATTTTACTGGCCTTTCAGTTGGATTCCTGCCGCCAGGAAAAGCAAAACGAGCTGTTGGTAGACCAACATATGGAAAACTTAATCTCGGAATGCAAGCTAAATCTTGAAATGGTTGATTTGGCCATTACCAAAGGAGAGAACTCTCGAAAAAACCTTAACAAACTGCTCGGCTTCATCGCCATGGAAAAAGAATGGGATTCCATTAACGCTTTAAGTATGGAGCAACTGGATTTTGTTTCTGTTTATCTTAAACGCAACGCTTATGAATCGCTAATTCAATCCGGAGACGTTCGTTTTATAAAGGATTTTGAACTCAAGAACGATATCATCAACCTGTATGAATATTTTCGTTGGACAGATGCCTATGACGAGATCAATTTAGAGGTCTTTAGCAGCTATTACCTGCCCTATGTAATGAGCGAATTTGACCTGTTCCAACTGAGCACCCAATCCCCTGAAACCTATAAAGACCCTCGCTTTAAAAACGCTTTGGGAACAATGAATTACCAGAGCGCAGCACGCATGGAAAAATACAAAGAAACTCAGGCCAAAATAAGCGCCTTCTTAGACAAATACGCCACCCCATGATCATCTATAACGTCACCATAAACATTGAAGAATCCATTCACGACATTTGGGTGGATTGGATGAAGAACGAACATATTCCAGACATGCTCGCCACTAAAAAGTTTACCAAAGCCTTAATGACTCGAGTCTTGGTGGAGGAAGAAATGGGCGGCATTACTTATTCGGTACAGTACACGGCTCCGGATGCAGATACACTCAAGCGATATTACGCAGAAGATGCTCCGAGACTCCGCGGAGAAAGCAAGCGCTTTGAGGGTAAATTTGTGGCCTTTAGAACAGAATTGGAAATTGTAAGCGAACAGTAATGGCTTCTCCGGTACGCGCCAAAAAGCATTTAGGCCAACATTTTTTGGTCGATAAGAACATTGCCAGAAAGATCAGTGAAACCCTGTCCTATGAGGGTTTTGAGCAAGTGCTTGAAATTGGACCTGGAACTGGCGTACTCACCGAGTTTCTCATAGAAACAGGTAAACCCATTACCGCCATGGATGTGGATACGGAATCTATTGAATACCTCAATGCAACCTATTTACAATCCAATCTCACCGTTGTAGAGGCCGATTTTTTAAAGGCCGATCTGCAAGAGCGTTTTGGTGATGCTCAATTGGGAATCATTGGAAATTTCCCTTATAACATTTCCTCTCAGATCGTTTTTAAAGCTATTGAGGCTAGAGAACAAGTATTGGAATTTGCTGGCATGTTTCAAAAAGAGGTTGCCCAACGCATTTGTCAAGGTCCGGGCAATAAGACTTACGGTATCCTTTCGGTGCTAACACAAGCGTTTTTTGAAACGGAATATCTCTTTACCGTGCCTCCCGGGGTATTTAATCCACCTCCCAAAGTAGACAGTGGTGTGATGCGCATGCGTCGCAAGGAAAATTACCAACTCCCCTGTGATGAGGGCCTATTCTTTAAAGTGGTCAAAACAGCCTTTAATCAAAGGCGCAAGACTCTACGCAACAGCTTAAAATCCTTTGATTTGTCTGATAAGTTGAAAGAAGATGCTATCTTTGAGCTTCGTCCGGAACGCCTTTCGGTTTCCGGGTTTGTCGAACTCACTCAAAAAATAGCGCAAGATGGCCTTTCAGATCACAGATGAGTTAATCGACCAGGTTCAGCAGCACATCGCGTCAACCGAGGACACCCAGCTCAAAGCTTTAATGGGTGACTTCCACTATGCAGATATTGCTGAGATCTTGGATGAGCTCAATCTGGAAGACGCTACTTATCTGCTTCGCCTCTTAGATTCTGAAACTACTTCTGACGCCTTAATGGAGTTGGATGAAGACCTGCGGGAGGATCTTTTGGACAATCTATCTCCAAAGGAAATTGCAGGCGAGCTGGAAGAGATGGACACCGATGATGCGGCCGATGTGATCGCGGAATTGGATGACGCCATTGTTGAGGAGGTGATCGACAAGATCAAGGATGAGAAACACGCTCAAGAGATTCGTGAGCTACTCACCTATGACGAAAACAGCGCCGGTGGATTGATGGCAAAAGAATTGGTTCGTGTCAAAGACACTTGGACTATTGCCGGTTGTGTTAGAGAAATGCGCAGACAGGCCAAAAACGTGACACGTGTGCATTCCATTTACGTGGTGGACAAAGACGAAAAACTCATAGGCCGCCTGTCATTAAAAGATTTGCTCACTGCTCCTGAAAAAGCAAAAATCAGCGACATTTATATTCCTCGAGTAGACTTTGTCTTTGTGGATCGTACCGGAGAAGAAGTGGCCCGAATCATGAATAAATATGACTTGGAAGCCATTCCTGTGGTGGATGAGCATCACAAACTCCTTGGCAGAATTACCATTGATGACATTGTAGATTTTATCAAATTGGAAGCAGAGAAAGATTACCAACTAGCAGCGGGTATTACGCAGGAGGTAGAAGCCGATGACTCCATTTTTGAACTCACCAAAGCGCGATTGCCCTGGTTGGTATTAGGCCTTTTTGGCGGTTTAGCATCCGTCTTCATTTTAGAAGATTTTGAAGACCTCATGGCAGATCCACAAGTCAAGGCCTTGTTTTTCTTCACCCCTTTGATCGCGGCTATGGCCGGTAATGTAGGCGTACAATCCAGTGCAATCATTGTGCAAGGTTTGGCCAACGATGTGGTTAAAGGAAGCTTGTGGCAGCGATTGCTAAAAGAGGTTGGTTTGAGTCTGATCAACGGAATTGCCTTGGGCGGATTGGTTATGCTTTTTGGCGCTATAATGGGATACACGGTCGCCTTTAGTTTGACTATTGCCGTTTCTATGCTTTCCGTAATTATAATTGCGGCACTCATTGGGACCTTTGTACCCATCATTTTAGACAAGCGCGGCATTGATCCGGCTATCGCAACAGGACCCTTTATCACTACCAGCAACGATATCTTTGGGATCTTTTTATTCTTCTATCTCTCTAAGATCATCCTTCAGTTTTGACCCCACAAGTCTTTACGCAAACCATAACTGTTCGCGAGGAGCATATTGATGTTCGCAACCACGTCAATAATCTGGTTTACCTCCAATGGTGTGTGGATGTTGCAGAACAACATTGGACACAAAACGCGACGCCTAAACATTTGGAAGATTATGTTTGGTTCGTCTTAAAGCATGAGATCGAATACAAGATGGAAGCCTTACTGGGAGAACAGTTACTGATCAAAACATGGGTGCATAGCAATGCCGGAGTTCGCTCTGAAAGGCGCTATGAAATTTACAACCAACAAACAGACAAACTACTAGTGCGCGCTAAAACCCTTTGGTGTCTCCTAAAAGCTGACACCAAGAAACCCACTTTAATTCCAGAGGAAATTTGTAATTTGTTTATCGATGAGTAAACCGATAAACATTCAGGAAAAATTTAGCCGCTTCAGCGATCACTGGCATCCGCATCAGATAGCAACTGTAGACAATATGCAAGTGCTTTTGGCTAAGATCAGTGGAGAATTCGTTTGGCATGCCCACGAGGAAGAAGACGAACTTTTCTATGTGCAAAAGGGAACACTTTTAATGCATTTTAGAGATCGCGTAGAAACCGTCAATGAAGGCGAGATCATCGTAGTTCCAAAAGGCGTTGAACATTGCCCAAAAACCTTGGACGGTCAGGAAGTACAGCTGTTGCTATTCGAAAAACTCAGCACCAAACACACTGGTAACGTGCAGCATGAAAAAACACGTAGCTCCTACCCAAAGATCTAAGCTTTGAAAATCCTCCATCTAGATAAGAACCATCCTTTGCTCACCGAGCAGCTCGAGGCTGCTGGCCATGAAAACACAGAAGGCCATACCCTATCTCGCTCAGAAGCCTTAGACATACTTCCTGATTTTGACGGAGTCGTTTTAAGAAGTCGCATCACGGTTGACCAGGAATTCTTGGCAGCAGGTGAACGCTTGAAATTCATCGCACGCGTTGGCGCAGGAATGGAAAGCATTGATGCCACAGTTGCCCATGAAAAGGGAATTCAGCTTTTCTCGGCTCCAGAAGGCAATCGCAATGCCGTGGGTGAACATGCCTTAGGCATGCTGCTTGCCTTGTTGAATAAGTTTATACCCGCGCATCAGCAGATCAAAAAAGGTCAGTGGAACCGAGAGGCCAACCGCGGCTTGGAGTTGGATTATCGCACCGTTGGAATCATTGGTTACGGCAACATGGGAAAAGCCTTTGCTCGCAAACTTCGCGGCTTTGAATGCCGTGTACTCTGTTATGACATTTTAACTGACGTAGGCGATGAAAATGCCCAGCAAGTAGATTTTCAAACCTTGCAAAAGGAAGCCGATGTGATCAGCCTGCACACGCCTTGGACGCCGCTTACTGATAAAATGGTGAACGCGGATTTTATCAATGGTTTTAGTAATCCCTTTTTTCTAATCAATACCGCTCGAGGCAAATCTGTAGTCACTGCGGATCTGGTCAACGCCATTAAGTCAGGCAAGGTACTAGGCGCAGGATTGGATGTCTTGGAATATGAAAAGAGCTCTTTTGAGTCATTATTTGAAGCCGATAAGATGCCTCAAGCACTCGCAGAACTCTTAGAAATGGATCAAGTAATACTGAGCCCTCATATTGCTGGCTGGACGGTGGAGAGTTTAGAAAAGCTCGCCCAAACCATTGTAGACAAGATTACCAACGCCTTTGATAATTAAGAATTATGAAGCGAATCATTCTGGTCTTTGGCGCGATTGTGATTTTGCTCATGCTGCTTTTTGAAACCAGCAAACGCATTTGGCTCAGCAGTGATTTTCAGGCCGAATGGATCTTAGCGGTTCTCGCCTTGGTGTTTTTTGGAATAGGAATTTGGGTTTCCCAATACTCTAAAGCAAAACCCAAAGAGGCTCAAGCTTGGACCCAAGATTTGGCCATGATTGATAAGCTCGGAATCTCCAAACGAGAGTTAGAAGTATTAGAAGCGCTAGCCGATGGTCTTTCCAATAAAGAGATCGGAGCGCAGTTGTTTGTTTCTGAAAGCACGGTAAAAACCCACGTTTCTAATCTCTTGGTCAAACTAGATGCAAAACGCCGAACTGAAGCGCTCAAGCGGGCTCAGGAGCTACAAATCCTACCAAAGTAGGAGTCCAATAATTTCATAAAAATTGAATTTGGTACTTTAGTATGAGCCGCCTGAAACTGCGGCAACATACTTTTGAATTGTGCTTCTAATGAGAGAAGCTCAAGTTCAACAATAAAATCAACTAACATGAAATCAACTATCATCAAGTACGGAATCAGATCATTAATCGCCGGCCTGGTTCTGTTTGGAATCACCCTATTACTATCATTACAGTTTGAAATTGGCAACAGTGAACTTTTGGGTTATGCCGGAATCATCATTGCCCTATCTATGATCTATTTTGGAATCAAAGCTTATAGGGATCGCGTGAATGGCGGTACAGTAAGTTTTGGAAATGCCCTTTTAGTCGGTTTGGGAATTAGCGCCATGGGTTCTTTGGGAATCGCCATTGCGGATATGATCTATACTGGGATCATTGATCCAGATTGGGCGGTTAATTACGCCGAAGAAATGAAAGCCCAAGGCGTGGAAGCAGAAGTTTACAGTACATCCATGTTAGGCGTACTGATGTTCTTTATAGCCATGTTTGTAGGTATGATCATTACTTTGATCTCTGCCCTAATCCTTAAACGCAAAGCATAAGATGGAAAAACGAGTAACGGGTCTTGGAGGATTCTTCTTTAAGACCAAAGACCCAAAAGCAGTTAAAGATTGGTACAAGCAGCATTTAGGCTTAAACACCGATGACTATGGTTGCACTTTTTGGTGGAAAGACGCCGAGGGAAACGATTGCAGCACCCAATGGAGTCCATTCAAAGAAGACACTGAGTACTTTAAGCCCAGTGAGAAACAATTCATGATGAATTTTCGAGTCGCCGATTTGGAAGGATTGCTAAAGACCTTAAAAGAAGAAGGCGTCACGGTGGTTGGCGAGATGGAAACCTATGATTACGGCAAGTTTGGGTGGATCCTAGACAATGAAGGCAACAAGATCGAATTGTGGGAACCTATTGACAGCGCCTTTTTATAAAATTGCTACTTTTAGGTAAAACTTCAAGCAGCCATGAGCGAATCAGATAAAAACAAAACAGACGACATTTTTGACGGCTTTGAGAACGCGACGGAAAAGGCGCGTGAAGCGGCCTCTAAGGCAGGTGATGCTGCAGAAGAAGCAGCCAGAAATATCAAAGAAAGCTGGAATGAACTGCGCGAATCCAAAGACAACAAGCGGGTTTTAGCTGGTGTTTTAGCCATTGTTATTGGTGGATTTGGACTCCACAAATTTGTTTTAGGATACAACAAAGAAGGAATCATGCTTTTAGTAGGCACCTTGATTCTGGGTGTGATCACCTTTGGTTTGTTTGCCTGGGCAATTTGGGTAGTGACCTTAGTAGAAGGAATCATTTACCTCACCAAGTCAGATGCAGAGTTTTACCATACCTATCAGGAGAACAAGCGACCTTGGTTCTAAAAACATGAAAAGCCTTTTTAACGAAAGGCTTTGTTTTTAAAGTATATTATCGTAATATTGCAATATAACATTATGGGAGTATCTAAAAGACATATACATTCGGTAAAGGCCAATCAACTCGCAGACCTCGCAAAAGTCATCTCACATCCTGCTCGGATATCGATTCTTAATTATATCGGAGACTGCGAAGGCTGCCTTTGCAAAGACATTGCCGAAAAGATCAGGCTTTCTCAGCCCACCACTTCTCAGCATTTACAGGTAATTAAAAAATCAGGCTTACTCAAAAGTCGCTTTGAAGGGAAAAGCCAATATTACACCATCAACAAATCCAGGCTTACACTGCTTAAAGAACTCTTTCAGGATTTCTTTGAGTCTACAGAGGCCAAATGTTGTTAAAACCTTAAACTATGAACACACAAGAATTATTCAACCTACTGGACCAACATAAAAACGCAGCCCTACTCTTTGAATACAGCCCAGGGCAGCTCGTAGGAGCAAACTATCATATTACAGAAGTAAAGCACGTTGTCATTGACTCTGTAGACTGTGGAGCCCGTGCCGACGGTTGGAACGAAACGGTGATCCAACTTTGGGAAAGCCCTGAAGAACTCGGTAAAACCGAATATATGACCGCTTTCAAAGCATTAGGGATCCTAAAAAAAGTTGGGCAAATGCGCGCCTATGATATGAACTCCGTGGTCCGCTTTGAATATGGAAACTCCGTTTTTCACACGGCACAACTTTTTGTTAACGATTACGAAATCAGAGGCAACCAGATCTTGCTTAAGTTAGCGGTAGCTCCTACAGACTGTAAAGCCAAAGACATTTGCGGTGTGCCTGAGCCTGCAGTGGCTGAAGCATCTAATAGCTGCAGTCCTGGGAGCGGATGTTGCTAAACAATGGAAATACAACAACTCAAAAAGAAGCATTATCCAGAAGTCGCACAGATATACAGTGACGGCTTAGACACGGGTATTGCCACTTTTGAGACGGAGGTCCCTGATTGGAAAACTTGGAAGAAGAAGTTTATGAAGCCCTGTCGCTTTGTAGCTTTAAAGGATAACCAAGTTGTTGGGTGGTGCGCCCTGAATCCAGCATCTAAACGCGAGGTTTACAAAGGCGTTGCAGAAAGCACTATTTACATTGCCTCTGATTTTCGAGGACAAGGCATTGGACGCAAACTACTCAAACACCTCATTATAGCAAGCAAAGCTGCTGGGTTTTGGACACTTCAAGCAGGAATCTTTGCAGAGAACAAACACAGTATTTATTTGCACGAACAATGCGGATTTCGCATCGTTGGAGTTCGCAAGCGTATTGCAAAGCGAGACGGCAAATGGTACGATAACGTATTAATGGAACACAGAAACGACATAACTTAGCTCAAATGAAAAACATCTTGGTTTTATGCACCGGTAACAGTTGCAGATCACAAATGGCCCACGGATTTTTAAACCAACAACTCGGTGACAAAGCAGCTATTTACAGTGCTGGAATTGAAACCCACGGCCTCAATCCTGGAGCTGTTGCAACTATGCAGCGCGCTGGTTTAGATATTACGGGCCACACCTCAAATCACGTAGATGAGTATGCTGGAATTGACTGGGATTTCATCATTACTGTATGTGATCACGCTTATGAAAATTGCCCCTTTATCCCTGCTCCAAATGCTCAGCGTTTGCATCACAATTTCTACGATCCATCTAAGTTTGAAGGTTCTGAGGAAGATACTCGTGCTGCTTTTGACAAGGCCCGCGATGAAATTAGTGCTTACATCGATAACTTCGCCTCAACACACTTTTAAAACTTAGCCTTATCTTCATAGGGTGAAGCGCATTTTTATTTTATGGATCGGTGTATTGCTGATGGGCTGCAGCGAAGAGCTTACAAAACAATCTGCTCCTGCTGTATCCGTACCTGTCGTGAGTCAGACCTCCCTAATTGTACTGGGGAATTTACAAGATGCCGGCGCTCCTCAATTAGGATGTCAAAAATCCTGTTGCGTCCATAAAATAGACAATCCCAACCCCTTAGATGCCGTTGTTTCCTTAGGCTTGGTGGATTCAAACACACAGAAAAACTACCTCTTTGAAGCCACTCCAGACATTAGCAAGCAATTGGCTTGGTTGCAAAAAGCCAATCCCGGTAGTGGCCCAATTCCTGCAGGGATCTTTTTGACTCATGCGCATATTGGCCATTATTCGGGTTTGATGCATCTGGGAAAAGAAGCTGCTTCTACAAAATCGGTTCCTGTTTACGTCATGCCTAGAATGGATCAATTCCTCAGAACTAATGCACCTTGGAGTGCGTTGAGTGAAAACAACAACATCAGCTTGCAACGGATGGATTCTACAAAAGTGGATCTTTCCGGAGAACTGCGAGTGACCCCTATTTTGGTTCCACATCGCGATGAGTATTCAGAAACGGTGGGCTATCATATCGTTGGACCCAATAAATCTGCGCTTTTCATACCAGACATTGACAAATGGAAGCTTTGGCAAGAGTCTATCACTGACTGGATCGGAAAAGTCGACTACGCCTTTTTGGACGCTACCTTTTATAGCGGTGATGAACTCGGCGGACGCGATATGTCGCAGATTCCGCATCCGTCTATTGAAGAGAGCATGGCGCTTTTTGATTCTTTGACAGACACGTTGAAATCACGTGTGAATTTCATTCACTTCAACCACACCAATCCAGCGCTCGACCCTTCATCCGAAGCAACAAAAACTATACTTAATAAGGGATACAATATTGCGCAACCTTTACAGGTCTTCGCGCTCTAGGGAATCTATTCCTCCTCAGACCGGAGGCCATACTTCTTCTCCAGTTCTGCCTGAAACTCTTCCATTACTGGTTTTACCGTACTCTCTGGCAAGTCTGCAATTCTGATATACATCAAACCATCAACCGCGTTATTAAACAGAGGATCCACATTAAAGGCAACCACCTTGGCGTTTTGCTTGATGTACTTTTTAATAAGCACCGGCAAACGGAGACTCCCCGGCTCCACCTCATCAATAAGTTTGTCAAACTTATTCAGATCAGCCTCGGTCTCATCAAAAATAAAGTCCTTATCGGCATCCTTGAGTTTTACCTTGTACTCCTTTTTTGGATTGATGTACTGGGCCACGTAAGGATCGTAATAGTTTGACTTCATAAACTCGATCATCAAAGACTTAGAGAAGTCAGAGAACTTATTGCTGATACTCACCCCACCGATCAAGTAGCGATGCTCTGGGAAACGCAGCGTAGTGTGCACAATTCCCTTCCACAGCAAAAAGAGCGGCATAGGTTTTTGTTGGTATTCCTTAATGATGAAGGCGCGGCCCATTTCTATGGACTTGCTCATCATGGGGTAGAGTTCCGGTTCAAATCTGAAGAGATCCTGCAAGTAGAACCCGTCAATTCCATATTCTGCAAAGATTTTAGAACCTAGTCCCATGCGGTAAGCACCAACCAGCTTTTGTTTGTCATTGTCCCAAAGGAACATATGGTGGTAATAGCTGTCAAACTTATCCAGGTCTGTAGAGTTGTTGGTCCCCTCCCCGATCTCTCTAAAAGTGATCTCTCGCAATCGCCCGATCTCTTGCAAAATGTTCGGAATCCGTGCGGCAGGTGCTAAGAACACCTCGTAATTTTTACTTTGCAGCAGGCGTTTATCATCTGCTGTAAGGGCTTCTACTTCCTTGAGCATGGCGTCTGTTGAAGCCGGTCCGGCAATCTTTTTGGGAGCCTTAGGGATCTTTAAGGTCTTCGGAATACTCTCAATGAGGGTTTTCTTTTCAAAAGGATTGGCCAGTACGTATGTTTTTCTGCGGAGGAATTCTGTGAAATTCTCCAGAGTCTCATGCTCTTGCTGATCTTTAACCGAGATCGGATTCCCGATTCGCACCTTGATCAGTCGTTCTTTTTGAGTCAACAATTCAGACGGAAGCTTAGCGGTACGCAAAGTATCACTCATCTTGGCCAAACGGTAAAAGAGTTTACTGTTCTTAGCGTGGAAGTAGATCGGCACCACAGGCACCTCGGCTTTTTTAATGAGTTTCATCGCAGCAACTTCCCACGGTTTGTCTACCATAAGCTTGTCATCCTTATAGGTAGAGACTTCTCCTGCAGGGAAAATTCCTAGCGGATGACCATCGCGCAAATGTCCTATGGCATTTTTAAAACCGGTAACGCTAGATTTAATGTCCTTTCTATCCTCAAAAGGATTCACCGGCATCACATAGGGCTTCAATGGTTCAATTCTGTGTAAAAGGAAATTCGCGATGATCTTAAAATCAGGACGATCTTGCAAGAGCAGTTTGAGCAATAGAATGCCGTCAATTCCTCCTAACGGGTGATTAGAAATAGTTATGAAAGGCCCGTTCTTTGGGATACGCTTTAAGTCTTCTTCTGGGATTTCAAATTTGATCTCGAACTCATCCAATAGTGAAGTGACAAATTCCAGATCATTGAGGTGCTTGTGTTTATCGTAGATTTTGTTGAGCGTATCGATCTTTAGGATCTTCATGAGGGTCCACCCCATAAAAGTCCCAAGAATACCGAATTTTTTGAGCCCAACGGCCGTGGCTACCTCTTTTGCGTTAACTAATCCCATGGCAGTATTGCCCCCAAATATAGGGAATCTAACTTTGCCCGATAACCACCTGAACGGTTTCCTGTGCTTCCTGCTTGAGAAGGACTTGTTGCCCCTTTACTAAAGCCTTGATTTCCTCTGGTTTGGCATGGCGGACAGTATAAAGAGTCACCCCTTCATAATGTGTTACACTGAACTGTTGTTTTAATTGCGTCAAAAGTTCAGGCAGGCGTTTGAATTTGTTATCCACCACCACAGAAAAACTAATGGCCGAATTCTGGATCAACTCCACCTTCATTTTATACTGATGCAAAAGCTTGAAGACTTCTCCAATGTGATCCTCCATCATAAAAGAAAAATCCAATGAAGAAAGGGAAATAAGTACTTGATCCTTCTTAAGGATAAAACAAGAGACCATAGGGTCTAGCGCCTTGCCTTTGGTCACGCAGGTTCCAGGGTCCTTTGGCTTAATGAAAGAGCGCACATAAAGCGGAATCTCTTTGCGCTGCAAGGGTTGTAGCGTCTTTGGGTGAATTACGGAGGCTCCGTAAAAGGCCAATTCTATCGCTTCACGATACGAAATATGATTCAGCAATTGCGTTTTAGAGAAATGACGTGGATCCGCATTCAGAACACCAGGAACATCTTTCCAAATGGTCACGCTTTCTGCATCCAAACAATAACCGAAGATCGCTGCGGTGTAATCCGAACCTTCTCGTCCTAAAGTCGTGGTAAAGTTGTTGTTGACCTCCGAGCCCAAAAATCCTTGGGTTATGGTAAGTCCTTTGCGGTCCACCGATTTTTTGATAAGCTCTTGAGTCATTTGCCAATCCACACGGGGATCGCGATAATTGCTATCTGTCTTTATACAACTGCGTACATCCAGCCACGTATTCTTATGGCCATTTTCGTTGAGAAAAGTAGATACAATCGTGGTAGAGATCAACTCTCCAAAACTTACCACTTGATCGTAAACAAAAGCATGCGTCTCCGAGCGGTTATGGGCCAGAAAATCCTCTAGAGCTCCAAAAAAGTCTTTAATGGTTTGATGAATGCCGTGGCTTTTATTGGGAAACAACTCATTTAAGATCTCTGAATGGTACTGTTTGGAAAATTCTATCGCCGCTTTTGCAGAACCGTCCTTTTTAAAATAGGCGCTAACCACTGCCTCTAAGGCATTGGTGGTTTTACCCATTGCCGATACAACAACTACCAGCTCATTGCTGCCGGTATTCTCCAACACTCGTTTTAAGTTTCTGACCCCTGTAGCATCTTTGACAGAGGCTCCTCCGAATTTAAATATTCGCATGTTTCTCCATATAATTAGCAATAGCCTTTCGATCCATCTGAGCGATATACCAATCCTTTAAAAGATTGGCTCCAATGGACTCATAAAGCTGTATGGCTGATTCATTCCAATCCAAAACCACCCAATCAATACGACCAACATCTTCTTGCTTGCCGTATTGGATTACACGATCCAAGAGTGCCTTCCCAAGACCTTTACCGCGCATGGCTTGCGTGACGATAAGATCTTCCAAGTAGAGTCCGCGGCCGTTCCAGGTAGAGAATCGGAAGTAGACCAAGGCCATACCAACCACAGCTCCATCTATCTCGGCCACAAAACACTTGAAAAGTGGTCGCTCCCCAAATCCTTCCCTTACTAAGGTTTGGGTATCGATTAGAACAGCATCAGGTTCTTTTTCAAAAACCGCCAGTTCTTTGATCAAGGCTAGCATTGCCGGGGCGTCCTCTTTTCGGGCTTCTCGAATCATTTTTAATGATTTTGTAATACCACAAATATCGGGGCTATTTGTGAATTTTAACGATATTTGCTCTAAATTCTCATCAACTACTTCCATGGCTATCAGAAACCAAACGCTGGGCGAATTTATCATCGAAAATCAGAGTGAATTCAAATACTCTTCCGGCGAATTATCAAGACTCATCAACTCCATAAGACTTGCTGCAAAAGTGGTCAACCACGAGGTAAACAAAGCCGGTCTGGTTGACATATTAGGCGCTGCGGGTGATATGAACATTCAAGGGGAAGATCAGCAAAAATTAGACGTATTTGCTAACGAGGCCTTTATTAAAACCTTGACCAACCGAGAGATTGTTTGTGGGATTGCCAGTGAAGAAGAAGACGATTTCATCGCCATTAAAGACGGAAACCCAAACAACCAACACAAATATGTAGTCTTGATTGACCCTTTAGACGGTTCCTCTAATATTGATGTGAATGTTTCTGTGGGTACTATTTTCTCTATCTACAGACGCGTAACGCCTGTTGGGACGCCAGTGACCGCAGCGGATTTTCTCCAAGCGGGTAACAAACAAGTTGCCGCAGGATACATCATCTACGGTACCTCTACCATGATCGTGTATTCCACAGGCCATGGAGTTAACGGTTTTACACTAAACCCAGCGATTGGAACCTATTATTTATCCCACCCGAATATGAAATTTCCAGATGATGGAAAGATCTACTCGGTCAATGAAGGGAATTATTCCCAGTTCCCACAAGGGGTGAAAGATTACATCAAATACTGTCAGATGGAAGAAGGCGATAGACCGTATACTTCTCGTTATATTGGCTCTTTAGTCTCTGACTTTCACAGAAATATGATCAAAGGTGGGATCTACATGTATCCGAGCACTGCAAAGAATCCTGACGGCAAGCTGCGCTTGCTATACGAATGCAATCCTATGGCCTTTTTGGCGGAACAAGCCGGAGGAAAAGCCAGCAATGGCTTCCAGCGAATTCTAGACATTGAACCTACAGAATTGCATCAACGTGTCCCCTTTTTCTGCGGATCGACTTCTATGGTCGAAAAGGCAGAATCTTGTATGAAAAAGGCTGCAAAGGCTTAAAGAACACGAATTTTAGTACATTTACTTTTCAACGTAAGATTATGGCGAAGGAAAAAACAAAAACCCCCCAAGGTGAAGACATGGATTCTGGCTCCAAGATTGAAGCGATTAAGCAGCTGATCTTTGGAGAGAATATCGAACAATACGACAGTGAGTTCGATACGCTAAAACAAGAAATTCAGGACCGCAAAAAAGAACTCGAGGATTATATAGATCAGGTTCGCAATGAGCTCATGCAATCTATTGATTCCATGACCACAGACATCAATATTCGTATCACTGACCTTGAAGATGCACTCAACGACAAAACGGAAGGTGTTGACAAATCTAAGGTCAATAAAGACGAACTCGGAGATCTGCTGATCAAATTGGGAGAAAAGCTACGCTCCTAAGAAAATCCATTTATGGTCGAGGAAAAGGATAAACTCAACCTGCTTCGGGATATCCTGTTAATTGATGACAGGGAGGTTGCCGATGCCATATCCCAACGCCTCGATACCATTACACAGACCCTCGAGTCCAAAGAAAAACTAGCAAAAAAAGTCGATCCTATCTTTGAGGAGCACATGGAACAATTTGTGGAGGAAATCCCCACGCGATTGGGTCCTGTGATCACCAAAACCCTCAAAGAACAGATCGCAAATAGTAAAGATCAAGTGGTGGAAGCGCTCTATCCTATTTTGGGAAAAATGGTGAAGCGTTACATACAAAATGAACTGGCACTACTATCAGAGAACATCAATAATAAGGTCAACAATACCTTTACCCTTAAGGGCTTACAACGCAAACTCAAAGCCCTGTTTACCGGAGTGAAGGAAAGCGACATTATTTTGAGTGAACTGGATGCTCCAGAACTGATGGAAGTGTTTGTCATTAAAAAAGGGTCTGGAATGCTCTTGGGCAATTATTCCAACCAACAGACTCTAGACAAAGACTTGATCTCTGGCATGTTGACTGCCATTAAGAGTTTTGTGGAAGATGCTTTTCAGGGCGAAAGCCAAAACCTGGAAGGTATTGACTACGAGCTCTACAAAATCCAAATTCAAAATTTTCATTCGTACTATATGGCCGTAGTGGTTTCCGGTAACCTAACGCCGCAGTTCGAAAACGAAATTGAAGACCTAATCCTTGAAAACAGCGACACCTTGAGTGAGTTGTTAACTAACGCGCAACGTGAAAACGTAGACATCTTCTTAGCTTCTATATTTGAAGACTATTTAGACAACACCTAATTTTAAGTTTGGAACACAAATTGCAACGCAAATCATTGACAACTAAAATTACCACGTATTAGATGGAAGTATCTAAAAAAATTGTGCTGATAGGGCATTTCGGAGTTGGAAAGACCAGCTTAGTGAGACGTTATGTTGATAGCGCTTTTAGCGAAGATTATCTGGTAACCCTTGGGGTTCAGGTAAAGAAAAAACAGATCGAATTGGACGACAATCAGGTGAACATGATCATCTGGGATCTGGAAGGAAACGCTAAAGTAGAAGACATGCGTTCAAGCTATATGTTAGGAACCGATGGATTCCTGTACGTCTTTGACCTGACCCGTCCGATCACCTTTAACAACCTCAACGAAAATCTAGAGTTTATCAAAAAGCAATATCCTAAGGCCCCAATTAAAATTGTTGGGAACAAGGCCGACCTTTTTGACGGAAACGATCTGGATGAATTTCTCACTAAAAACAAACTGGAACAAGTCATAACCACCAGCGCCAAGGAAGGAACCAATGTCGCCACGGTCTTTGAAGAATTGGCCAGAGAACTGCTGTAATTTATGAGTTTAAAGAGTTTTAAATCTGACTTGCTGGAAAAGCGAGTTCAGATCATTACCACCGATATGTCGGGGAAAGTCACGGCTTCTGATGATGCCTTGATCCCACTTAAAAAAGGAAGTAGCTTGCAGGATCTAGATCCTTTTTTTGAAGCTATTGTCCCCTTAGTAAGTGAAGATGCCGAACTTTTAGAGTTTCCTTGTATCAACCTAAAGACAGACCAGGACGAATTCGTCTTGGACATTGAACTGCGTTATGGAGATGGAGAATTGATCGCTATCCTATATGACTTTACGGAGCATTATCGCAGATCGCATCCGGTGGTTCAAGAAAAGAATGAAAACACTATTCTGGCAAACCAATTATTGGTTGAACAAGCCATAGCCAATGAAAAGGAGGCTCTAAAAAATAGCTTTATATCCAAGCTCAGTCATGAATTGCGCAAACCCTTGGGCAATATGATGGGCTTTGTCAATTTACTACAAGACAGCAACCTGAATTACGATCAGGCAGAAATGCTCAAAATTGTACGTCAAACCGGACTGCATATTGAGGAATTGCTTAATGATCTGTTGGATATTTCCAAGATCAGTCAGGGAACCCTGAACTTGAAAAGCGTGTCCTTTAAAATGAAGGACGTTACCAAGCATTTGAAAGATATGTTCAGTCTCAAGGCCAAAACTAAGAGGATTGAATTTGAAGTCAATATGCATGACAATGTCCCTGCGGTGCTCATTGGAGATCCCATTCGCGTTAAGCAGATTCTGATCAATTTGGTAGACAACGCCTTTAAGAATACTCCCAAAGGGAAGGTCTTGCTCGATATCAGTGTGGACTATTCACGCGCCAAAAAGGCCTCTATACGCTTTAGTGTTTCAGATACCGGTTACGGGATTAAAGACGCAGAACTTCCTAAGATCTTTGATTCTTACTATCAGATCGACCAACTCCTCTCTCCAACAGAAGGACAAGGTCTCGGACTTAAAATAGTGGATGATCTGGTGAAACTTCAAAAAGGAAAGATCAAGGTAAAAAGCAAGGTGGGAGAAGGCACGCAGTTTGAGGTTTCATTACCTTTTGAAGTTCCGCTGCGCGAAGAGAAAAAACCTGCTCGTAAAAAGGCAATTGACGTAGATGAGCGCATTCGTGTGCTTTGTGTGGACGATGCGGAATTGGATCAGATGTTGATCATGAAGATCCTGATCAATGAAGGTTTTATTTCGATGGATTTAGCCCTGCATGGAGAAATGGCATTACAGCTGATCGATCTAAAGTCATACGATGTGATCCTGTTGGATCTGGACTTGCCGATCCTCAATGGAATTGAATTCTTGAAACGTTTGCGTGCAGAACGAAAAACCAAAAAGATTCCAGTAGTTGTGCTTACAGCCATGGCTGGAGCAGAATATCAAAAAGAAGCTGAAGCTCTAGGTATCTCAGCTTATTTGACAAAACCGTATCAGCCTAAAGAGCTCGTTAAAGCAATCAAGGCCGCGTTTAAAGAAAAGGAGAAGTAGGCCGCTCGGCTTACTTTTCCACCAAATATTGGTAGTCTTCGAAGTCTAAACCTCCAGTGTAGATCTGAATGGAGCGTTTGATGTATTTCTCCGCCTGCTCATCACTGAATCCAAGACCAGTTGCGTAACGCACCAATAGATGGTGTTCGTCTTCGTCGATCTGGTTGTCTGCAAAGATGATGGAGAACATGTCGTGTAACAGTTGTAAACGCACCTCGTGAGAGTTCGGTGGGTTGATCGGATACAAAGACGGATCTTTAAGGACTGCTTTCTGCTCAGATTCGTGGATTCCCAATTTATTAGCAAAGCGATCCAAACGGGCCATTTCTTGCTCGTTGAGCTCGTTATCTACTGCGGCAATTCTCACCAAAGCGGCAAAGTGGCTAAGGTTTCTTGAGTGTTCGTAACTCTGAAAAAGATTCTTAAACGACATAGTTTTACTTAATTGCTGCAAATATAGCAGTATCTTCTCATTTCTAACAGGCTATCGGCCTCCAATTTTGCTAAAAATGCAAGCAAGGCTACCGCGGGAATTGTCGTATTTTTATAGGGAGCAAAAATTACTCCCATGCCCCTATTGGTTTTTAATAAAAACGGCATTTACTGTCCGCAGGCAGACGTATATCTGGACGCCTGGCGGAAGGTTCCCAAATGCATTGTAACTCATGGGCATTCAGACCATGCGCGTTACGGTCACGGGCAGTATATCACCCACAAGACCAATATTCCAATTATTAAACACCGTTTGGGTAAACTTCAAGTCCAAGGTTTGGATTGGAACGAGACGCTTTTGGTCAATGGAGTTAAATTTAGTTTGCATCCCGCGGGTCATATTCCGGGCTCTGCACAAGTGCGGGTAGAATACCAAGGCGAGGTTTGGGTTTTCACAGGAGATTACAAATTGCAAGATGACGGTCTCTGCGTTCCTTTTGAGCCTATCAAATGCAACACTTTTATAACCGAATGCACATTCGGTTTACCCGCCTTTTCTTGGGAGTCACAAAAAGAGGTTTTCAATGAGATCGATTCTTGGTGGGCTACCAATAGATCCAATGATGTTACTTCTTTGCTCTTCGGATACAGTTTAGGAAAGGCGCAACGTATTTTGAAAAATGTCAATGCCGACATCGGCCCAATCTACGTGCACAAAACCATTTACGACCTCAACAAAGCCATGGCCAAAGACTTTGACCTGCCGGAATTCACCTTGCTCGATACTACGATGGATAAGGCGGAGTTGAAAGGATCACTTATTGTTGCGCCACCAGGAGTTCAAAACGCTGCATGGATCAGAAAGATTGGAGCACAAACTACGGCTGCCGCCAGTGGGTGGATGACCTTTAGAGGCGCTCGCAGAAGACGCGCCTTAGACAAAGGATTTGTATTGAGTGATCACGCAGATTGGCAAGATCTGCTCACTGCAGTAAAAGCTACAGGTTGCGAGCAAGTTATCGCAACACACGGCTATACAGAAATCTTCTCCCGCTACCTCCGCGAAGAATTAGGCTTAGACGCTAAAACAGAGGCAACAGCTTATGAGGCAGAAACCATAGATCAAACTCAAGAAACTGCCTAATTCTATGAAAGCCTTTGCTCAACTCATAAAAGCCTTAGACAGCACTAACAAGACCAACCAAAAGGTTGCGGCTCTCGCCAATTATTTTACCACAGCTGCAGACAGCGATAAGGTTTGGACCATCGCTCTGCTCTCTCACCGCCGTCCTAAACGCCCTGTTACTACTACCTTGCTCAGAAGTTGGGCAACTGAACTGGCTAATATTCCTGCTTGGCTTTTTGAGGAAAGCTATCACATTGTGGGTGATCTGGCAGAGACAATCGCTTTGGTTTTGCCACACCCTCAAAGCAGTACAGAAATGTCTTTGACAGCGGTGGTCAATGAAATTGCTGCGCTCGGCAGTGAAAATGAGAACATCAAAAAAGCAACCATATTAGAACGCTGGGATCAATTCAACTATTACGAGCGCTTTGTCTACAACAAGATCATCACCGGCGGATTCAGAATTGGTGTGAGTCAAAAATTGATGACACGTGCCCTTGGACAGGCCACGGGTATTGATACGGATGAGCTCGCCTTTAAACTCATGGGAAATTGGAACCCAAAGACCATAAGTTTTGAAGAATTGATCATAGCTCCTTCGGAAGCTGCGGCAGTTTCCAGACCCTACCCCTTCTTTTTGGCTCATGCTGTAGAAGGTGAAGTTGAGGAGCTTGGAGACATTTCTCAATACAGTTTTGAACATAAATGGGACGGGATTCGTGCCCAAGTGATCTTTAGAGCTGGAACTCATTTTGTTTGGAGTCGGGGCGAAGAATTGGTTACCGACAAGTATCCAGAATTTGACAAACTCCTTGACCTAATTCCAGAAGGAACCGTTTTAGATGGCGAGATTGTCTGTTTTCCCGACGGACAAATTGGCGATTTTAATTTGTTGCAAACACGAATCGGACGCAAAAACATCAGCAAAAAGCTTCTAGAGTCACATCCCGTGATCCTCATTGCCTATGACTTACTGGAATGGCAGGGAGAAGACTTAAGAAGTACTCCATTTATTAAGCGACGTGAACTTTTGGATAAGCTCGTAAAGAAAATTGGAAAGGGCTCACCGCTTTACCTCAGCAGTACCATGAATTTTAAAAATTGGGAAGAGGCAGCTGCAGAGCGAGAACGTTCTAGAGAAAAACGCAGTGAAGGCCTGATGATCAAACGGAAAGATTCGCATTATGGCGTAGGCAGAAAACGTGGCGACTGGTATAAATGGAAGGTGGATCCCTTTACCATAGATGCTGTACTTACTTATGCCATGCGAGGGCACGGACGTAGGGCCAACCTCTTTACAGATTACACCTTTGCCCTTTGGCATGAAGGGGCTCTGGTCACTTTTGCCAAGGCCTATAGTGGCCTTACTGATGCCGAACTCAAAGAGGTAGACAGTTGGATCAAAAAGAATACTTTGGAACGCTTTGGACCGGTCCGTTCCGTGGTTCCTCAGCATGTTTTTGAGATCGCCTTTGAAGGTATTGCTGCCAGCAAACGTCATAAAAGTGGCGTTGCCACTCGCTTCCCGAGAATTCACCGTTGGCGCAAAGACAAAAAGCCTGATCAGGCAAACAGTTTAGAAGATCTAAAAGCACTCATTCCAAAATGAAACGCGAAGAACTTTTAAATATCGCTCAGGGCTGGTTTGAGGGCCGTGGATGGAATCCGTTTCCGTTTCAAAAACAAACTTGGAATGCCTATTTACAAGGCAAGCACGGTCTACTGAATGCACCTACCGGAAGTGGAAAGACCTATGCCCTATGGACTCCCATCGTTTTGTCTTATATCAAATCCAATCCGGAGTATAAAACCAAACACAAAAAAGGGATCAAAGCCCTTTGGATCACTCCGCTGCGTGCCCTTTCTGTAGAAATCCAACAGGCGGCACAACGTATGGCCGATGAACTGGAAACTGGCTTGACCGTTGGCATTAGAACTGGAGACACCACCCAAGCAGAACGCGCCAAACAGAAGCGCTCGATGCCGGATCTGCTTATCACTACTCCCGAGAGTCTTATGCTGCTTTTGGCTAGTAAAGACTATCCCAAACTCTTTAAAACCTTGGAAGCCGTAGTGGTTGACGAATGGCATGAACTCCTTGGTTCTAAGCGTGGAGTACAAATGGAGCTGGCCTTGTCTCGCTTAAAGGCCATTTGCCCAAAACTGCGTATTTGGGGCATCTCTGCCACCATTGGAAACTTAGATCAAGCCATGGATGTTTTGATGGGCGATTCCACTGAGCAGGAAAAACCCAGAGTACTGATCAGGGCCAAGCGCAAACCCAAGGTCAAAGTCAAATCCATAATCCCTAAGAAAATGGAGACCTTCCCTTGGCGCGGCCATTTGGGTTTACATTTATTGGAAGAGATCATTCCCATCATTGAAGCCAGCAAAACGACCATCATCTTTACCAACACGCGCGGACAGTGCGAAATCTGGTTTCAGAAGATCTTAGAAAAGCACCCAGAATTAGCAGGCGAACTCGCCATGCATCACGGCAGTATCAATAAAGAAACACGACTTTGGGTAGAACAAGCCATTCGCAATGAATCCCTCAAGGCTGTAGTGGCTACTTCTAGTTTAGACCTCGGCGTGGATTTTGCTCCGGTGGAGACCATCATCCAAATTGGAGGTCCAAAAGGGGTTGCTAAATTTTTACAACGCGCCGGGCGTTCCAACCACCGCCCAGGAGAACCGAGTTTGATCTACTTCTTGCCCACTCACGCTTTGGAATTGGTTGAAGCCTCAGCCTTAAAACGGGCAGTAACAGAGTCCGTAATGGAAGACCGCACGCCCTTTTTACTCTGCTTTGATGTCCTGATCCAATACTTGGTCACCTTGGCTGTTAGTGATGGTTTTAAACCGGAGGAGATCTTTCCAGAAGTACAACGCACCTTTTGTTTTCAAGGCCTAACAGGAGAGCAATGGCAATGGTGTTTGAATTTTATTACAAAGGGCAGTCAAAGTTTAGAAGCCTATAACGAATACCGAAAAGTATTGATTCAAGAAGACGGACTTTTCAAGGTCACCGATCGCAGGATCGCCATGATGCATCGTTTGTCAATTGGCACCATTGTGAGCGATGCCATGCTTTTGGTCAAATACGTGAGCGGTGGTTTTATCGGGACAGTAGAAGAATGGTTCTTGGGTAAGATGAAACCTGGAGACACCTTTGTCTTTGCTGGTCGAACCCTAGAATTGGTCCGCTTGAGAAACATGACCGCTCAGGTTAGAAAATCTAAAAAACGTAGCAGCAATGTAGTGAGTTTTATGGGTGGGCGTTTGCCACTTTCCTCCCAAATGAGTCAACTGCTTAGGGAAGAGCTGCAAAGCAGTAGCGCGTACAAATCTCAAACGCGAGAGTTACGCGCCCTGAGTCATATTTTTGAACGACAATTGCAGGAATCTATAGTGCCTGCATCTTATGAATTTTTGATAGAATCCTTTGAAACTCGAGAAGGTTTCCACGTAGTCTTCTACCCTTTTGAAGGTCGATTTGTACACGAAGCTTTGAGTCATATTTTGGCCTACAGGATCAGTTTGCTGATTCCCATCAGTTTCTCTTTGGCCTATAACGACTACGGTTTTGAATTGCTGTCAGATCAGGTTTGGGATGTGCAACTCATCTTTGACAACGAACTATTCACTCCGGAGTATTTACTACAAGACTTGGAAAAAAGTATTAACGCCACAGAAATGGCGAGTAGAAAATTTAGAGACATTGCGGTGATCAGTGGCTTGGTATTTCAAGGCTATCCCAACAAGACGGTCAAGACTAAACATTTGCAAAGCAATTCGCGTTTGCTGTTTAAGGTCTTTAAGGATTTTGAGCCCGATAATTTACTTTTGCAGCAAGCCTACCGAGAGACCTTTGAGCACGAGCTGGAAGAAGGCCGTTTGCGCATTGCTTTAGAGCGTATATGCAATCAGGACATGGTATGGCGCCCTTGTGAAAAGCCAACGCCATTTAGCTTCCCGATCATTACCGATAGGTTACGCGAAAAGATGAGCTCGGAAAAACTCAGTGATAGAATCAAACGCATGCGCGTGCAATATGAAGACTAATTCCATGAAGACTTTAGCGTTCAATTTCGGCGGATTGGATTGTGTTGGACACGCCAGTGGTGCTTTGTATGTTCCAGAATACCATTGCCTTCTGATTGCCGATGTACATCTGGGCAAGGTGAGTCATTTTAGAAAACACGGGGCTGCAGTTCCGACGGCAGCTATTCAATCCAATTTTGATCGTTTGGACATCGCTATGGAAGATTTTAAAACCGATCGCATCTATTTTTTAGGCGATCTATTCCACAGCCACACCAACAAAGAGTGGGATTATTTTGCCCGATGGACCCAAGATCGAAAGCCGGAAACTACCTTGGTCTTGGGTAATCACGATATCATCCCCTTGAGTCGATATGACGCATTAGGAATAACTACTTGTGAGGTCGGCGCACTTGGTGATCTTCAACTCACGCACATACCAGAAGATAAGCCAGAACAGTTCACCATTAGCGGTCACATACATCCCGGAGTGCGCTTGCGCGGTGTGGGAAGACAGTCCATAAGCTTGCCGTGCTTTTTTATCAGCGGCAAGCAAATGATCTTGCCCGCTTTTGGGAGTTTTACAGGCAAACATGTATTGCGTCCGGGCAGTGGTGACCGCATTTACGCCATTGCCGAAGGCGAACTTATGGCCCTTCACGAGACGCCCTAATTTGCGTATCTTTAAACAGATGAAAAAAATTTACGCACTCCTCAATACGGTTGCTTTAGTCGCAACTATTTATGTCAATTACCTGTCCAATACTGGAGCTATAGCTGGTAAAACAATTGGTGGTGTTTCTGACGATTTGAACACCCTTTTCACCCCTGCAGGTTATGCTTTTGCTATTTGGGGACTGATCTATTTACTGCTTATTGGCTTTGCGATCTACGGATTGGTCGCTGCCTTTGGCAAAGTGCGTGACGATTCTTTTCTGGAAAAAACGGCCGGTTGGTTCTTACTCTCCTGCGGAGCCAATATGGCGTGGATCTTTTGCTGGCTCTACGAATGGACTGGATGGTCTGTGGTCTGCATGTTTGTGATCTTAATTGCGCTGCTCGTAATAGTGGTTAAAAATGGCATGGAACTTTATGACGCTGCTATCCCGACCATTGCCTTTGTATGGTGGCCCTTTGTAATCTACAGCGGATGGATCACCGTGGCGAGCATTGCCAATATCTCGGCCTATTTACACAAAACCAATTGGGACGGTTTGGGCCTCTCTGAAGTCACTTGGACCATCATAGTGATACTTGTCGCGGGAGCCGTCAACTTGGCTGTTACCTGGAAGCGCAATATGCGCGAATTTGCCTTGGTTGGTGCTTGGGCCTTGGGCGCGATTGCCGTGGCCAACTGGCACACCCAAGAACTCATTGCAAATACAGCTATGCTGGTTATGGGTGTTTTAATTGGAAGCAGCACTTTGCACGCCGTGAAGAATTGGAAGACCAACCCGCTGTTCAAGCTGCTGGAATACTACGGCAAGCGTTAAAATTCACTTTTTGCTTTACAAGTTGTTTTAAATTCCCAAAGGAAGGCAGTATCTTTGCCATCCCATGAGCAAAACGCTGGTACAATCGGTGTTCAAAGAGTCTTCTTCACTAAGAAAACTAGGGGAAGCTATATCCAAAAATCAAGCGAGAACAACACTATCGGGCCTTCACGGTTCTGCCTTTTCTATTGTAGTTGCTCAGCTTTTTAAAGAATCCGAAAGACCTTTCCTTTGCGTCTTTAATGACAAGGAAGAAGCCGCCTATCACCTCAACGATCTGGAGCAATTAGTAGGCGATCAGGAAGTTCTGTTCTTTCCGGGGAGCTACCGCCGTCCCTATCAAATTGAGGAAACCAACAACGCAAACGTACTGCTCAGATCCGAAGTATTGAATCGGATCAACTCCCGCAAAAAACCGGCTCTTATTGTCACCTATCCCGAAGCGCTTTTTGAGAAGGTAGTGACCCGAAAAGAATTGGAACGCAACACTCTGAGCGTTAAAGTTGGTGACGAACTTTCTTTAGATTTTGTAAACGAAGTGCTATTCTCCTATCAGTTCAAACGTGTTGATTTTGTCACTGAACCTGGAGAGTTTTCAGTACGTGGTGGGATCTTAGACGTTTTTTCTTTTTCTCATGACGAGCCTTATCGTTTGGAATTCTTTGGCAATGAGGTGGACAGTATTCGTTGCTTTGATGTAGAAACCCAGCTCTCCACCGAACAAATAAAACGCATCGGAATCATCCCAAATGTGGCCAACAAAATGTTGGAAGAAAAGCGCGCTTCTTTTTTGGAATACATTGCCAGAAAGACCGTAGTATTTACTGCCAACCAACGCTTGATAGAAGAAAAACTGGATGATTTCTTTGAGAAAGCGGAGACGGCCTTTACCGAACTCGATCAGACGGTAAAACAACTCAAACCTGCAGAACTTTTTATCAACGGTGCCACTTTTTCTGAACTGCTGGAATCCTTTACCCATGTGGCAGAAGTTCCTACTGATGGGACCATCGAATTTAAAACACAACCGCAACCGCCCTTTAAAAAGCAGTTCCCGGTTCTGATCAAAGACCTCCAGCAAAAACACGCGAAAGGTTATACAAACTATATCTTTTGTGACACCGTACAACAGGCCAAACGTTTTGAAGATATTTTAGAAGACGCCGCGGATGATGTGCAATACCAAACTGCAGTCTTCTCACTCTATTCTGGCTTTGTAGATGCTGAATCTAAAACAGCCTGCTATACCGATCACCAGATCTTTGAACGCTATCATAGATTCCACCTTAAAAACGGTTATGCCAAAAAACAGGCCATTACCTTAAAAGAATTAACTAACCTGGAAGTTGGCGATTATGTGACCCACATTGATCACGGAATTGGGAAGTTTGGTGGTTTGCAAAAAATAGAGGTAGAAGGCAAATTTCAAGAGGCCATTAAGCTTATTTATGGAGATCGAGACATCTTGTATTTGAGCATTCACTCTTTGCACAAGATTGCTAAATACAATGGTAAAGACGGCACCGCTCCGAAGATCTACAAATTGGGCTCCAACGCCTGGAAAAAACTCAAGCAAAAGACCAAGAAGAAGGTCAAAGAAATTGCTTTTAACCTTATTGAACTTTACGCTAAACGCCGTTTGCAAAAAGGCTTTCAGTACGCTCCGGATTCTTACCTACAGCACGAGCTGGAATCGTCGTTCATTTATGAGGACACTCCAGATCAATCCAAAGCCACTGAAGATATTAAGCGCGACATGGAGAGCGAACGCCCTATGGATCGTTTGGTCTGCGGGGATGTTGGATTTGGTAAGACAGAAGTAGCAATCCGTGCTGCTTTTAAAGCCGTAGATAATGGCAAACAAGTTGCGGTTTTGGTTCCAACAACCATTTTGGCCTTTCAACACCACAAGAGCTTCTCCAAACGCATGAAGCGTTTGCCAGTCAATATTGACTATCTGAATCGGTTTAGAACCACCAAAGAACGCAATCAAGTTTTGGAGGATCTGGCCAGTGGAAAACTCGATATCGTGATCGGGACGCATCAATTGGTCAATAAAGGGATCAAATTCAAAGACCTGGGACTGCTGATTATTGATGAAGAGCAGAAGTTTGGCGTAGCCGTAAAAGACAAGCTCAAGACCATCAAAGAGAATGTGGATACGCTCACTTTAACAGCAACACCTATTCCGCGAACGCTGCAATTCAGTTTGATGGCCGCCAGAGACCTATCAGTCATAAATACACCACCTGCCAATCGCTACCCGATTGAAACTCGAGTAATACGTTTTTCTGAGGAGGCTATCCGCGACGCTATGCAATACGAGATCTCTAGAGGAGGTCAGGCATTCTTTGTCCACAACCGTATTGAGAACATTCAAGAAGTTGCCGGAATGTTGCAACGCCTCTTACCGGATGCTAAAATTGGCGTGGGTCACGGTCAAATGGACGGCAAAAAATTAGAGAAGCTCATGCTCGCCTTTATGAGCGGAGAGTTTGATATTTTGGTTTCCACCACCATCATTGAAAACGGTTTGGACGTACCTAATGCCAATACCATCTTTATCAATAACGCCAACAACTTTGGACTTTCTGATCTGCATCAAATGCGCGGGCGTGTTGGGCGTAGCAATAAAAAGGCCTTCTGTTATTTCATCACTCCGCCTTATTCTGTCATGACTACAGACGCGCGTAAACGAATCCAAGCCTTAGAGCAATACACAGAGCTGGGTGGTGGCTTTAAGATTGCAATGAAAGACCTAGAAATTCGTGGGGCTGGAGATATTTTGGGTGGAGAACAGAGTGGTTTTATCAATGAGATCGGCTTTGAGACCTATCAAAAAATCTTGGCAGAAGCCATAGAGGAACTCAAGGAGAAAGAGTTCAAATCGCTCTACAAAGGAGAAGAAAAGAAAGACAAAAAGTGGATCAAAGAAACGGTGATCGACACCGACTTTGAACTGCTATTCCCATCGGAATACGTCAACAACATAAGCGAACGTCTCAACCTGTATCACAAACTGGGCGAGTTAAAATCCGAAGCAGAACTCCAAGGATTCCAAAAGGAATTGGAAGACCGTTTTGGTCCATTGCCCGAGCAAGTGGAGGACCTGCTCAACAGCGTCCGCATAAAATGGATGGCCCTAGATTTAGGCCTGGAACGGGTCTTGATGAAAAAGGACAAAATGGTCGGATACTTCATCAGCGATCAACAATCAGGCTACTACCAAAGCGACAGTTTTGGAGCCGTGCTGAGTTATGTTCAGCAACAGCCGGATAAAATCAGCATGAATGAAAAGCAAACCCGTACAGGCTTGAAATTACTGCTGCGCTTTGGTACAATTAGATCCATTTCTGAGGCCTTGGCAGCCTTGAGTCCACTACACCGTCAACTTAAAAGTGATAAAACGCATCCTTAATGTGTGTGAGCTGTTGTTGTTTGCTATTGAGCACTACAGCAATTATATCAAATCGGAGCTCGTAACTCCACTGTTTTTGCTGAACAAAAGCATCCGCGGCTCTGACCATTAATTTGATCTTTTTGGGCGTGACAAAGCGTTGGGGATCTCCGAAGAAATCAGAATTGCGGGTTTTGACCTCAACAATGACCACTAACTCATCCTTGAAGGCAATCAAATCTAGTTCTGCTCTTTTGTAATAGTAATTGCGGGCTAAGATCTCATAGCCCTCTTTTTGAAGAAACTTTGCCGCTACGACTTCTCCGCGGCGACCCAGTTGGTTGTTATAACTCATAAATAATTCAAACTTACACCTCGGGGAGTAACTTCGAATTGTGCTTGCTGACCAAAGATCAGCGGATAGTTTTCATGAATATGACCGCTCGGAGCATCAAAAGCAACGGGATAGTCACAGCCATCTACAAGCTCTAAGATAATCTCTTTAACCGTGTTTCCAAAAGGAATGCTGTTGTCGTGAATTTTGGTAAATCCACCTACGATGAGCCCGGCGAGATCACTTAAAAGCCCATTGTTCTTTAAGTTTCTGAGCATTCGATCTATATGATAACGATACTCATCCAAGTCTTCAATTACCAAAATTTTCCCGGCAGTCTGCACCTGATACGGACTTCCACACATGCTGTAAAGCATGGAAAGATTGCCTCCAGTTACTAGGCCCTTGGCAACGCCTAATCTGTTCTCTGCGCTTGGAGCAAATTCCAAACCAGGAGTCTCACCAAACAAGATGGACCGCAAGTTTTCCAAAGCCTGTGGATGATTGCCTAAAGCCGTCGGTAGCTCAGCCAAATCAATCGGCATGGTACCATGAATGCTTGCCATCCCTAAAATGTGAAGGACATTGTGAAAAACAGTCACATCACTGTAACCTATAAGCCATTTTGGATGGTGCTTAAAACTGGTGAGATCCAAGTGATCCAACAATCGAATACTGCCATAACCGCCACGGACACTCCATAAAGCTTTGATTTCTGGATCATTCACAAGGGCTTGCATTGAGGCAGCACGGCGTTTATCGTCTCCCGCAAACTGGTGATGTTGCTCGTGAATATTATCGGCCAAAACGGCTTGTAAACCCCAGCTTTCCAAGAGCTTCAGCGCAGGTTCTAAATGCTCCTCAGTAATAAAACGCGCAGGGGCAATTAAACCCACGCGATCTCCAGCAGTCAAAAATTGAGGTGTAACCATCCGTAATTGAATTACGTCAAAGATGCAGAAATGATAAGAATACTCAAAATTTGAGCTATTAATCCAGTCATTTATCAGATTTTCAGTACATTGAAACAAAAAACCTACTAAGCCAAATTGCCTATGGAAGCTACTACTCTATGCAATACGTCGCCTATTACCCCTTTTGTTCCTACAGACGAGAACCCTTGGGACCTGAATAAAGCGATTCACGTGACGCGCAGACTTGCCTTTGGTGCCAATCAATTGGAGCTAGACAATGCGCTTACATTAACTCCAGATGCCTTTATTGATCAGCTGGTGGACCAGGCCGTTGCCATGGAACCCACAGCCACTCCGCCTTGGGGTTATTGGAATCTCACAAATTTTAGTGATTACGACACGGAAAACAACGAATTCATTGAAGCTTGGCGCACCCAAACAGCCACGGATTTGATCCAAAATAAGCTTAGGGATCGTTTGACTTTTTTCTGGATGAATCATTTTGTGACTGAGTTGGAAACCTATTTCTACTCGCCCTATATGTTCCAGTATTACAATATTAACCAGACGCATGCCATTGGCAACTTCCGCGATTTTGTCTCGGACATTGGAAAAACTGGTGCCATGCTGTTCTACCTCAACGGTTTTCAGAACACGCGTTTTGAGCCTAATGAGAATTACGCCCGCGAGCTCTTTGAACTATTCACCCTAGGTTTAGACAACAATTATACGGAGACAGACATTCAATTTGCCTCCAAGGCATTGACCGGATGGAATCACTGGGCAGAAGTGGGAGACGCTATTTATTTTGACGAATCTACCTGGGACCCCAGCGTAAAGAACATCTTTGGACAAGCCGGAATTTGGAAGTATGATGACGTGATCACTATTCTCTTTGAGCAGCGTCCAACAGAGATTGCAACTTTTATCTGTACCAAACTCTATAAATTCTTTGTGAGTCATGAAGTGTCTGAGTTTGCCTTGACTGATATCATCGCGCCTTTGGCAGATACGTTTATCGCTAGTGATTTTGAATTGGCTCCCGTTTTACGCCAACTCTTTAAGAGCGAGCATTTCTTTGACGAATTAGCCCAAGGAGTTGTGGTAAAAAGTCCTTTTGACTTTTTATTCAACTTTACTACGGAAGCCGAACTCACCTATGATGATGCCATTTTGAACGGTTTGACTTATTACGCCGCAGTTTTAGGGCAAGAAATGTATGAGCCTGTTGATGTCGCCGGATGGCAACGGGATCACGATTGGATTTCCAGCAGTACGCTGACCGGTCGCTGGCAAGTCATTGAACTGTATATGTTTTATATACTCTCTAATTACCCAGAAGACCTACGGAATTTAGCCATCTCGCTTTCTGGAGATAGCAACGATCCGGAGTTCATCACAACTGTGATTGCAGATCGTTTGATAGGCAAACCTTTCCATACCCTTTCTGATTATGAAGTGGCCATTGATATTTTCAAAGGCGATATTCCTCAAGGGTACTATGACGACGGAACCTGGAATTTGTATTGGGACACAGCGCCAGGACAAGTTGCCGGTTTATTGATTCACTTGGCGAAAGCCCCAGAGTTCCAACTAAAATAAAACTGCTATGTGTAACAATCACTTCTCTTCATCAAACTATAAGAAGCTGCACGATAAGCAGCACGAACAAGAACACAACCACTGGAGTCGCCGCTCCTTCATTCAGGCATTAGGGCTTCTTGGTGGTGGAACGGTTATGTTAGGGGGAACCAATTTGACGGTTTCTAATCCTTCGCCTTTGGCTATGGCCTTGACAGAATCTGAGAACGATAATATCCTAGTGATCATCCGCCTTAAAGGGGGTAATGATGGCCTTAATACCATTGTTCCAGTTTACGACTACGATACTTATGCGGGCTTAAGACCAAACATTCGCTTGGCAGAGAGTTCGCTTTACGCACTAGACCCTGATTTTGGGCTTCCTGACTTTATGAGTCCGCTCCAATCTGTTTGGGGAGACGGACGCATGAAGGTGGTTCACGGAGTCGGTTATCCGGATCAAAACTTTTCGCACTTTGAATCCTCAGATATTTGGGCCAATACAGATACCTCAGATCCGGGAGAAACCGGATGGTGGGGACGCTATTTTGAAGAGCTCTATCCAGATTATTTGGTGAATCCTCCAGAGGTGCCTCCAGCCATCCAAATTGGAAGTATTGGCAACCTGATTTTTGACGGATTGAATAGTAACTATGCCTTTACTGTGGCCAATCCGGATCAACTGAGTTCCATTGCCTCTACCGGAGTTGTTCATGATGTGACGGATATTCCTGAGTGCTATTACGGAGATCAACTTCAATTTTTGAGAGCCGCCACGAATACCACCTTTGCTTATGCGAGTGTAATCAACGAGGCTTACGAAGGAGCTACAAACGATGCCCCTTACGACACCAGAGATCTCTCCAATCAATTGGCGATCATAGCTCGATTGATCAAAGGAGGTTTAGGAACCAAAGTATTTATGGTTACTCTTGGTGGATTTGACACCCACGCCAATCAGTTGGTAACACACAATGAAATCATGAACGACTTGTCATTGGCCGTTAAGAATTTTTATGACGATCTAGCCACGGCCGGCTGGGATGACAAGGTGCTTTCCATGACCATCTCTGAGTTTGGAAGACGTCCTTTTGAAAATGGAAGTTTAGGAACGGACCACGGATCGGCCTCTACGATGATGCTCTTTGGAAGTGGTTTAGGTGAAAGCGGATTTGTGGGCTCACACCCGAGTTTGACCGCAACAGATCCCTTTGGGAATTTGATCTTTAACCAGGATTTTAGAAACATCTATGCGACCATCATGATTGAATGGCTATGTATTGACGAGACTACTGTGAATGCCGCCTTGCTCAACACAGATTACTCTTTAGTTGATCTTGGCTTTGCATGTAATACAGCATCTGTCAATGATTTTGAGGATGTCAATCGCTTTGCGCATACCGCGACCTACCGAGACAACAGTACATTTATCAACTTCAATATGCCGTTCTCTGCGCATGTCAAAGTGGTGCTTTATAATATTGTTGGACAGGAGGTAGCCACCTTAACCAATGACATGAAATTCTCAGGAGCTCATGAGATCGATGTGAAGAATTCTGCAAACACTCGTTTACATACCGGGCAGTACATCTACCGAATTACTGTAGGTGAACAGAACTTCAGTAAATCCATCGTGATACGATAAGACCTTAAGCCGCGCTAGTCGCGGCTTTTTTTTGCCTATTTTTGTGCTTTGTTTTGAGAATCATGGCACAACCCAAAAGATATACAATAACGGCTGCTTTGCCGTATACTAACGGACCGATTCATATTGGGCATTTAGCAGGCGTATACGTTCCAGCGGATATTTACGCGCGTTATCAGCGCTTACAAGGACGAGACGTTGTGTTTGTTTGCGGTAGCGACGAACACGGTGTAGCGATCACCATTAAAGCTAAAAAGGAAGGAATTACTCCACAGCAAGTAGTAGACCGTTACCACAAGATCATCAAAGACTCCTTTGCAGATTTTGGGATTTCCTTTGATGTGTATTCACGCACATCCGCGCCAATCCATCATGATACTGCCAGTGAATTCTTTAAACAAATGCACGCGGACGGCAAGTTCATTGAGCAGGTTACCGAACAGCTTTATGATGCTGAGGCCGATCAATTCCTTGCAGACCGTTTTGTCATAGGGACTTGCCCAAAATGCGGATACGAGGCTAGTTACGGCGATCAATGTGAAAACTGCGGAACCAGCCACAATGCCACCGATCTTATCAACCCAAAGTCCGCCATTACTGGAACGACTCCAACCTTAAAATCAACAAAACACTGGTTCTTGCCGCTTGATCAATATCAAGAATGGCTCAACGAGTGGATCGTGGAGGGACATAAAAAGGATTGGAAACCCAACGTGCACGGACAAGTGAAGTCTTGGATCATGGACGGGCTCAAGCCTCGAGCAGTAACTCGCGATTTGGACTGGGGAATTCCTGTACCTGTGGAAGGCGGTGAAGGAAAAGTACTCTACGTATGGTTTGACGCACCGATAGGTTATATCTCAGCCACTAAAGAATGGGCAGAAGCTACCGGAAACAACTGGGAGCCTTATTGGAAAGATGAGGACACCAAATTGCTGCACTTTATTGGCAAGGACAATATTGTGTTCCACTGCATAATCTTCCCAAGTATCTTAAAAGCTGCAGGAGATTATATTATGCCAGACAATGTGCCGGCAAATGAATTTTTAAACCTAGAAGGCAATAAACTTTCTACTTCAAAGAACTGGGCAGTTTGGCTGCATGAATACTTGCAGGACTTCCCAGACATGCAAGATGTATTGCGTTATACCTTGACGGCAAACGCACCAGAGAGTAAAGACAACGACTTTACTTGGAAAGATTTCCAAGCGCGAAATAACAACGAGCTGGTGGCCATTTTTGGAAACTTTGTGAACCGCGTGGTGGTCTTGACCCATAAATATTACGACGGTGCAATTCCTAGTCCAGCGGACTTTACAGAAGCGGATCATCAAGTGCTTGAAGGAATTAAAACCCTAAAGGCTGATATGGAATCCTCATTAGAACAGTACAGATTCCGCGAAGCTTTAAGCATTTTAATGAAGGTAGCCCGAAGCGGAAACGAGTATCTGGCTAGTCAAGAACCTTGGAAAAGCATCAAGACCGATCAAGAGCGCACCCAAACTGTAATGTTTGTAGCCGCTCAAATCACTGCTGCCTTAGCAGTACTATCAGAGCCTTTCTTGCCGCATACCAGCGCAAAGCTCAACAATATGCTTCACCTAGACACAGAAACAGTGAACTGGCAAAACCTCTCAGAGAGCAGTACCTATTTGCCAGCAAGTCATGTAATTGCGACCAACCAACTTTTATTCTCGAAAATTGACGATGCACAAATCCAAGCACAATTGGACAAACTAGAAGCTACTAAAAAAGCCAACGAAATGGAAAACGCCCAAGCGGAACCACAGAAAGACACCATTCAATTTGATGATTTCACCAAAATTGACATGCGCGTAGGTACGATCATGAAGGCTGAAAAAATGGCCAAGACCAAAAAACTCATGGTCATGGAAATAGACACAGGTATTGATACCCGCACCATAGTTTCTGGTATAGCGGAGCATTATACGGCTGAGGAATTGGTAGGCAAACAAGTGACCGTATTGGTCAATTTAGCACCGAGACCGCTTCGTGGTGTAGAAAGTCAAGGGATGATTCTCTTAGCAGAAGATGCCGACGGTAAATTGGTGTTCATGTCTCCGGAAGAGGCTGTTAAAAACGGCAGTAGCATCAGCTAAATGATTCGCGTTGCTTATCATCCCATCTATAAGCATCCGCTACCTTTAGGGCATCGTTTCCCGATGCAAAAATACGAGCTGTTACATCGGCAACTCTTGCATGAAGGCACTTGCGACCCGGAACAATTCTTTGTGCCTGGGAAACCGAATATGGAAGCCATAAAAGCTGTTCATGATCCGCAGTATGTGGAAGATCTGTTGGCGCAAAACATAGAACCAAGAGCAGCCAGAAAAGTGGGGTTCCCCATGTCTGAAAAACTCATTGAACGCGAGTTCACTATTGCCCAAGGTACACTTGAAGCTACTCAGTTTGCCCTGAAGCACGGATGCGCGCTCAATATTGCAGGTGGGACTCATCACGCCTTTAAAGCCAGTGGCGAGGCCTTTTGTTTGCTGAATGACCAGGCGATTGCGGCCAAAAACCTCATCCAAAATGCACAAGCAAAACAAATCTTGATCATCGATTTAGATGTGCATCAAGGCAATGGCACAGCAGAGATTTTTGAGGGAGATGATAGCGTCTTTACCTTTTCTATGCACGGGGCGCACAACTACCCTTTCCGCAAGGAAAAATCAGACTTGGATATTGGACTACCTAACGGCACTGAAGATAAAGAATACTTGGAGATCTTAGAATTTCATCTTCCGCGATTGATTGATAAAATCCAGCCTGATTTTATCTTTTACCTCAGCGGAGTAGATATTCTTGCCACGGATAAATTGGGAAAACTCGGCTGCAGTATGGAAGGCTGCAAAACTAGAGATCGGATGGTTCTAGAGGCTTGTTACCAAAGAGAGATTCCAGTGCAAATAAGCATGGGAGGTGGTTATTCTCCTGACATCAAGATCATTTTAGAGGCGCATGCCAATACCTACCGTCTGGCCCACGAACTTTGGAACTAATTTTATTTGATCCAGAGGCTATTGGTAAAATAGCTGCGTGAATCTAAAAAGTGTCTTTGAACTTCAAAACCAGCCGTCACCGCCATGCCTTCCAATTCAGGGAAACTGTATTTTTTAGAAAGCTCGGTCCAGATCAATTCGTCCTTTTTGAAGCTTATCTGCTGGTCTGCCAGGTCTACGATTTGATCTGACAAACTAATCAAATACGAGCGGACTTCCCCACTGAGTGGATTGTAATGGCAATAAAAGTCGAACTGCTCTTTGACAAAGTTGGCGTCCAACTCCCTGTTGAATCGGTCTAAGAGATTCAAATTAAAATTTCGCGTAATACCGTGCGGGTCATCATAGGCTCTGCGGATGACCTCGGGATTTTTTTGCAGATCCGCACCTAATAGCAGCGCATCTCCATCGCGCATATTTTTATGAAACAAACGCAGTAAATCCAAAGCATCTCCCGGAATGTAATTGCCAATATTACTGCCCAAAAAGAGCAATAAGCTCGGATTGGCTTCACTTTTTAATCGGCCATTGAGTACTTCAAAATAATCTCCCACCTTGGGGTTTAAGGTCAAGTTGGGCAATCGCTGGGCAAAATCCGCAGCCAAACCATCCACTGCTGCCTTAGAGATATCAATGGGAACATAGGTCACCTCTCGGTTTTGCTTGTCCAAATAATTCAGCAGCTCAAAAGTCTTGCTGCCATCACCAGCACCTAATTCTACCACATTAAAAGGGCCTTTAAAACCAGTCTCAGTGATGATATCACCAGCTTGCTGAGCTAAGATCTCTTGTTCTGCATTGGTCAAATAGTATTCCGGCATCTCCATGATCTGCTGGAAAATGGCGCTTCCTGCATCGTCATAAAAGAACTTGGAGGAAATGTATTTTTCTGGGGCGCTTAGGCCCTGCAATATTTCGTTTACAGTATTGGCGTTCATTAGCGTGCAAGTCTTAATCCTGCAAACTGCCAACGCAAATGCGGGTGAAAAAAGTTTCTGTAGGTCGCTCTACTATGGCCTTCAGGAGTAGCGACAGAAGCTCCGCGAAGTACTTTTTGATTGATCATAAATTTCCCGTTGTACTCGCCTACAGCTCCAGGCTTCTTTTCAAACCTTGGATAAGGTAAAAAAGCACTGCTGGTCCATTCCCATAAAATTCCCCAATCGAGTTGTTTGGACGCTACTTCCCATTCAAACTCAGAAGGAATGCGTAAACCGCGCCATTCTGCATAGGCTGCAGCTTCATAAAAGCTGATGTGCATCACAGGCTCATTGGGATTGACCGGAACTAAGCCTTCCAAACAATAGCGATGCCATTGATCTTTGATCTTATGCCAATATAAAGGCGCTCTCACCTCGTGTTGGTTGATGAATTCCCAACCTTCTGCATGCCAAAGATTAAAATCAGTATAACCTCCAGCTTCAATAAATTCTAAAAACTCCCCATTGGTCACCAAACGATTCGAAATCTCAAAGGCTTCTAAAAATACCTTGTGACGCCCCTTCTCAATATCAAAATGGAAGTCTTCTCCTTGATAGCCCACCTCGTATAGTCCTTCAGGAACCTTTATGTAATCCTGGGCTTTACCCTCTTCCGGAAGGCAATAAACCGTACCGTAAAGCGGAAAGGTCGGTTGATTTCCAAAGAGACTTTTAATGTCATAGGCCAACAACTCCTGATGCTGCTCTTCGTGATTGATTCCTAACTCAACCAACTCGTGAACCACATCAGGGCAATCGTCTTGCGCGAGTAGCTCTGCGACATTGTCAGTCACGTGGGCGCGGTAATCCAAAACCTCAGAGACCACAGGGCGCGTCATTAAGCCTCGGTTTGGACGCAAAACACGATCCCCCAAATTGTTGTAATAACTGTTGAACAGATACGCAAAATCCTTATCAAATTCCGAATATTCATTCTTATAAGGAACCAAGACAAACTGTTCAAAAAACCAAGTGGTATGTGCCAAATGCCATTTGGGCGGCGAGGCGTCTGTCATGGGTTGTACCGAATAGTCTTCAATCTTTAAGGGACTGCATATCTGTTGGGTACGGGCACGCGTTTTGAGAAACCGTTCTCTGAGCATATTAAATGAGTTTAGTGTCGATGATAGTTGGTGAGGTCAATGTTTTGTGAACCGGACATTTACTAGCGATCTGCTTGAGGCGTTCGCGCTGTTTTTCATCCAAGTCTCCAACAAATTCCAGTGTCTTTTGAATGTGATCGATCTGCCCTATGGCTTCTACTTCCAGGTCTTCTGGCAGATCATCGGTGTGTTTTTTAGAATAGGTCAAATAGCAAAATACTTCCTGTAGATCCCAACCTTTGCGCTGGGCATACATTTTTAAGGTCATGACGGTACAAGCTCCCAAAGAAGCATTGAGCAGTTCATAAGGAGAAGGCCCAAGGTCATCTCCGCCTACGGATTTAGGTTCATCCGCGATAAGAGTATGATGGGGTGTAAACACCTCAGAGGTAAAATTGTTCTCTAAGTCCAGGTGAACCACCACCTGTTCACCTTTAGTAGAGATCAGGTCTTCATCCAACTCAGGGAAATACTTGCCGGCCCAAGTCCCGATCATGTCCGCAACATAAACAGCATCTACCTTATTGGTCAAAAGGTGATCGGCTCCATCCAAAGAAATAAAGCTCTTTGGGTGAAAGGCTGCGTGATACAATTTGGCCGCATTTTCAATACCCACGGTCAAGTCTTGAGGGGAATGCATGATCAAATAAGGTATCTTCAACCCTTTGACAGTATCTAACAAATTCCTGGCTTTAAGATCGTCCACGAACTGCTTTTTGATCCTAAAAGGACGTCCTCCAATATTCACCTCTGCAGAACCCGTCTGCTCAATTTCATTCAAACCATCTGCAAATAAGTGGGTCACGTGATCCACCTCTGCAGGTGCTCCTATGGTCACAATCGCCTTGATGGAATCCAATTGAGCGGCTGCAGCCAAAACAGCTGCGCCTCCTAAAGAGTGTCCAATAAGCATGGCTGGAGCCTCATACTGCTTTTCCAGATAGTGAGCCACCGTGATCAAGTCCTGGACATTTCCGGAGAAATTAGAATCGGCAAATTCACCGCTGCTTCGGCCTAAACCTGTAAAATCGAATCGAACCACCCCAAAGCCGTGATTGGTCAACGTTCTGCTGATGTAGCGCACTACGCTCAAATTACTGTTACATGTAAAGCAGTGTGCAAATATTGCATAATGCCGCACCTTGCCGTTGGCAGGCACTTCTAATCGGGCAAACAGACTGCCTTCTGATTTGGCAATCTCGATGGTTGTTGTTTTCATGTTTAAGATATACGTAATTGCTCCCTGTGCAGTTTGCGCAGTTTTTGCAATTTAGGGGTGATCACATAGCTGCAATACCCCTGGTTGGGTTGTTTGTTGTAATAATTCTGATGGTCCTCTGTAGCCTCATAGAACGGCATGGCTTCTGCCAATTCGGTGACTATAAAATCCTCATAATACTTCTGTACTTCTACTAGGACCTGTTCTGCAATTTGCTTCTGTTGCTCGTCTTGATAAAAGATCACGGAGCGGTATTGGGTACCCACATCAGCACCTTGCCTGTTGAGCGTCGTTGGGTCATGCGTGGTCAAAAAGATCTCTAATATCTTTTTATAAGAGATCACATTGGGGTCAAACTCCAAGCGAACCACCTCAGCATGGCCAGTCAATCCGCTACAGATCTCTCTATAAGTTGGATGCCCTGGAACCTTTCCTCCACTGTATCCAGATACTGCGGAATGAATGCCTTCCACTTCTCTAAAAACGGCTTCCACACACCAAAAGCATCCGCCGCCAATTACAGCTATTTCATTTTGATTAGTCATGAGCAGCTTCCTTTTTTAGATCGATGGACAAGGAGTTTACACAATAACGCAAGCCGCTAGGCGCAGGCCCGTCTGGAAAAACATGGCCTAAATGTGCATCACAGGTATTGCATTGGATCTCAACGCGTACCATGCCAAAGGACGTATCCTTTATGTATTTTATAGCATTCTCCTTTATGGGCTGCGTAAAACTCGGCCAACCACTGCTTGAGTCAAATTTAATGGTGGAATCAAACAAGGGAGTGCCACAACAAACACAATTGTATTCACCGGCTTCATAAACACTGCAGAGTTCACCAGAAAATGGCCTTTCCGTTCCGTGTTGGCGGGTTATTCTATATTGTTCAGGCGTCAATTGCTCACGCCATTGCTCCGGAGTTTTTTCAACACGCCGGTCTGGCGTGGGATTTCCTTTTACAGAAAATCGAATGATGTCGTTCCAATTTAGCATAGCTCTTCTTTCATTTAATCTATGAAGTTATAACATATCCGTCGAAATTCAGCGCGAGAACTGTCAAGGTTTTGTGAAACTTTTCTCCGCTGATTTTAGTGCGACATAATCCGGTCATGGACCTGCTTATAAAAGACGAAACTATCATCATCAGAATCCCTAAATGGCAATACTGCACCGATGAATCCATCGCGATACCAATCGCCTAAAGGCAGTTCCGGAAGATCATCAGGCAGATAAGATTTTCCGTCCTTATAATAACTGATATAATAGTATGACCCATTAACTACCGAGTCTGGAATGGCCAAACCCCAACCCACTCCTAGTCCATCAGCTAAGGCTGTGTACCCGCCAGTGTCAAAATGATGCGGCCAGATTCTAATCGCTACTTCTTTACCGAGCTCAGTTGCAAAGGCTTCGGAAGCCAGTTGTGCTTTTGTCCGAGCATCACTAAGCTCATTCAGCACCTTGTCCTCTGGCGCAACCCAAAGCTGATCTTCTTCAACTGGATAGGGTAAATCATAATGAAATTCATAACGATAAGGGGTATAGAAACCCAAAGCTTCAGCAGTTGACATGAGCCAATTTAATACCTCCTCATGGGTTTTACCATCCAAGGTGATACTCGATTTCAATCCTTCTCCCTTCCAAAACAGAGAAAAATCAGCATAACTAAAACACAGCTGAACGCCTAAATTATTTAAAGGATGCGTGTACAAACTTTGAGCAGCGCTATCGAAGCCCAAATTGGTATGACTGTCGTCTGGAGCGGCTTCCATAAAGGAAATAGCGGCGGCGGCAAGGTACTGTGAAAGCTGATGAATAGTTTGAATTGGGTGGTCCATAATGGCGGTTTGTTTAAAGTTACGAGTATGAATTTGTAAAAAAAAGTGCTTTGGGTAAAACCAAAAGGAAACCTCTTACGTAAGTAGGATATAAACCAAAACAATTACAGATGAAAAATCTAAAAATCAAGTACGGCCTTTTCTGTCTGGGTCTGCTTGCTATTGGACTGATCGCAGCCGATCACATTGATGCACCTGCAGTTCAAGGACAGACCACCGACATCACCGACATTTACGCCTTTCAAGGTGAGAACACAGACAATATTGTCTTTGTTGCCAACTTGCAAGGTCTATTGAGTCCAGGAGCTACCGCGGGAGCGAGCTTTGATGAGAACACTCTGTTGGAGTTCAATTTTGACCTGGATGGCGATGCTGTTGAAGATCAAGTTTTACAGGCCATTCCAAGAAACGGTACCATGTATTTTTTTGGTCCGACTGCCCCCGCGAGTACAGGCCTTAACAGTAGCGTTGCTGTAGACGCCACAGAATCTTCTGTGATGATCACGCCTTATGGAGAATCGGCCATTACCGCTACTAACGCTGGGATGCAGTTTTTTGCAGGCCCAAGAGACGATCCATTTTTTATGGACTTTGCACAGTACACCGCTATTATCAATGGCGATGCAACGGAATTCAACAACCCAGGAAGCGACACTTTTGCTGGCAGTAATGTACTCTCAGTAGTGGTAGAAATGCCTAAGAGTATGTTGGGTGGCAGCGGAACTATAAACTTCTGGGTAACTGCAAACAGTAAGCAATAATTAAAACAGAAATCATGAAAATCAAACAATTCATATACCTATTTGCCTTTATGGCTGTTTTTGCGGCCTGTTCAAACGACGACGACAACACCGCACCCATCATGATGGACGACGACACCATGATGATGGATGACGAGATCGACTTTAGCGGAACCTTCACCCAAGCCGATCAAATGGGAAGACCTGCAGTGAATACTGTATTTGTATCCTCGGCTTCCAAGGACAGTTTTAATACCACTATCCCTTCTGAGCAAGAAGCTGCTTTTCAAGCGATGTTCCAAGCCAATTTAGAAGCCCTAAGTCCAGCCTACACAAATCCCGGAGACACCAATGCCTTGGGATTGGATGCAGAGAGCTTTACAACGCTTTTGGCCACAGATGTACTCAATGTGAGTCTTGATGGAGTAACTACCTTCTTTGACGGTACCAACGTACTGACGGGACGTGCCCTTGCCGATGATGTGATCACTGTAGAGTTACTGCTGATCTTTGGCGGGGAAGACTTTATGGAAAACCCAGGACTTTCTAACGACAATGTAGATGCCAATGATGCAGCTTTTTCTAGCTCATTCCCCTACTTGGCCTCTCCTTGGTAAAATTCAAGCAACATGAAAACACGAATTGGACTTGCACTTTTTGCTTTAGGCATTCTGCTTTATGTATTTACAGCAGAACAGGCCCCAATAGCTAAGTTGCAAGATATCGATGACAGTCTCCAAGTTGCCCCAAAGAATCCAGATTGGTTACAAAAGGATATTGCCTTTTGGCAGTCCAAATTGGATCAAGTTCCAGGCGAGTTTAGCTATAAGGCTAAGCTCGCTGGAGCTTATGGCTTGAGCTTTTCAAAATCAAGGGTCTTTGCTGATCTTTTCAAAGCTGGAACCCTCTGGGCGGAGGTCAATGAACAAACGCATTTTAAAGAAGCTGGCTTTTTAAGAGCGGCGGCTCGTAATGCCATAAGCCGACACGAATTTGAGCAAGCAGCATCCTTATTACTACAAGCAGAAAAACTTGGAGAAGGTTTACGCGCAACGCAATTGATGCGTTTTGATGTGGCCATGGAATTGGCTCAGTATGACGTGGCTGAAAATTTGCTCAAACAAACCGAAGATTTTAGTGATGTGGATTTCTTGATCCGCTATTCCAAATGGAATGATTATAAGGGGAATTTAGACGAGGCGATCTTTAGACTGGAACAGGTCTTGGCTTGGGCCAAAGAGCGTAATAATACCTCCCTTGAATTCTGGGCAGTGTCTAATTTGGGTGATTATTACGGCCATGCAGGAACCATTGAAAAAGCCTATGCGGCTTATTTGAAGGCCTTAGCACTGGACCCGTCTTCTACCTACGCTAAAAAAGGAATTGCGTATATCGCCTTTGCAAACGACAAAGATCCCCAAAAAGCCCTAAGTATTATTGACGGTATCGCCAACGCGGACCAAAACCCTGATCTGTTGCTACTCAAAGCAGACATCTTTGAATATACAGGAGCGCTGCAACAACGCACTGAAGTTTTGAATCAGTTTAAAGAGGTGGTGCAGGAACAAGGCCTAGAAACTTTGTACCGCATGCCACTGACTCAAATCGCGATAGATGAGCGGGATTTTGATCTCGCCTTGCAATTAGCTCGTATGGAAGTTAGCCACAGAGCAACACCACAGACCTATGACCTTCTGGCTTGGACCTATTTCTCTGCTGGAGATATAGAAAGTGCCCTAAAAATTACCGAAGCTCAGGTGCTTGGACAATCAGAAGAGCCTGTACTGTTATTACACAGCGCAGAAATATTAAAAGCTGCAGGAAAACTATCCGCAGTAAATGAGCTTAAAGAAGAACTAGAAGAAGCAAGCTTTGAACTCGGCCCTATTGCCACTAAACAAGTAATGGCCCTCTAAAGAGTTTAAAGTGTTTTTTGTTCGGTTGGTTATGCGCTTATCTCCCCCGCGGAGGTAGGCGCTTTTTTATGGTGCAGTATTAACAGCTCCGAGTACGTAAAGATTCTCGAGGGTTGGAGATTCGCTTCCACCTTCTGGCTCAAGGGTAATTCCATAGGCTTCTGTGGTGAATTCGTTTTCAATGATATAGAGGTTCAGATCATCTTCTGATTGCTCTAATACCCCTAAACTCGTTGGAGTAAGTGGATCCAGAGTAAGAGACCACAATTGATACTGCATGCCGCTAGGGGCTTCTGGCAGGCCGTTCACATCTAAAT